>NZ_JAMQOM010000007.1:0-173999 GCF_031624315.1 Haloarcula terrestris
CCGGGATGGTCTCCGCCCGGAGACCATCCCTGGAGAAACTCAATTAGACCTTGCTGAGGATGCATATCCCCTCGATTGGTCTCCTGCTACGAGACAGTGGCGAAATTCATCGAGGCTAAACACATACCTCCATTCGAACTGTTCCGATAGCACCAGGGGATCGTCTTCCATGTCACTCCAGAAACTGCCGAATCTGCTCAATTTCAGCCTGTCCGACCTCATCAAGCAGATAGATACTCATGAGGTACAACAGTGTGCCGACGGCCGCAGTACTGAGTGAGTTGACCATTGTGTAGCTGTCGAACACATAGAGTATCACAGTCGGGAGCAACATCAGTATCGCCCCAAAGACTGCGTTTCGAAGACAAACAACGGGAAACTCCCACGAAAGGTACCGAGAAGATAGTTTCATGACGAACAGCAGGTACAGCGTGTAGCTGACGGTTGTAGCTACGGCGGCACCAAAATAGCCCAGCGTAGTTATCAGTGGGACATTAAGCACGAGATTCACCGCGATAACACCAATGATACCATACGACAGCATGGCAGTTTCTTCCCTGATTTCGAAGATGACCTGTATTAGATTCGCGAGTGACCAGAAAAACAGCCCGATGGCGACGACGGGGATGATTACGAACCCGCTGGTAAACTCATCACCGACCAGCAGCGTGCTCACTGTTCTACTGAGGACAGCGACGAGAACCAGCGCAGGGATACCTAAGAGAATGAAATACCTGGAAAAGTTGTGTAGCATCGTTCCGATTTCTTGTTCGTTCCCCCCGTCCCAGGCATCGATAATAATCGGTGTAATCGCCTGGATAATGGGTGTATACGCCAGTCGGAGACCCCGATCGACCAGCATGTAGTTCGCGGAGTAGATCCCGACTGCGATACTACTTCCCAAGAGTTCGAGCAATACTCGATCAGCTTGAACGAGAAACGCATCCCCGATAATAAATCCGACCATCGGGACCCCGTACCGGAAGAGCCGGTTCATTAACTCTTGGTCGAATAATGGAGTTCCTCGGACAGTCTCCGAAGACACAAAAATATACGCACAGGTAACGACAATGCCGATAGTTGCACCCAAGATCCAGCCGACAATATGTTCTAGCACGACGACTGCTAAGACAACCGAAACCGTCACGGAAATGACGGCCCGCATCACTCGAAAGAGGGTGACTTTTGGGGAATTTAAAACAGAACGAAAGAAAGCCAGTAATACTTGTATTCCGCCCCGAGCGATAGCCAGTGCCAGCGCGGGGAAGAAAAATATCGTGTACGGCCCGAGCCAGTGGCCTCCTAACAGGAATCCGACCGTTGCGAAAAATAACAACAACACAGAGATTCCAACATACAGCGAGTAGATATTCCTCAGAACAATTTCATCATCAAGTTGCGGCGCATACCGGAGAACCGAGTAGTCAAGCCAACCGTACAAGAGGGTACTGGTGATTCCTGCAACCGCTAGCGCAAGCGAATATCGCCCGAACATCTCGGGAGAAAACACCCGAGTGAATAACATTAGTGCACCAAGAGAGAGTAGTGCAGGGACGAGATGTGCAATAGAGTAAAAGCTCAGATCGTGGACGAACTGTCGGATTCGGTCACTGAACCCATCAACTGACTTAGCCATCGATGTCAGGAGGTAGTTATATTATACATACCAGTCATTCACCCGTACTATAGTATATGACCCTCATCGGATCGACACCCGTACAGCACATATCGGATTTCTCTTTGCTATTCTCGGGTCTTGTTTAAATATATGTGCCGACAATGGTCGAATAATGCTGTCACTACTCTCAGTAATGCTACAGAGATCATAGCACAAGAGATATCCGAGAAATTAAGACAACATAACTAACAGTGTGGTGACTGATATCTCGACAACACGCTTGAGAGTCATCGAACGCCCCTTCTTGACAAATGAATATTTTACAGCTCACTCGGACAGCAATGTACCCGCCACAGAACGGAGCGGAAGTGCGTCTATGGAAAACCGCCCAGAAATTGACTGAGTTTGGAGATTTATGGGTAGCTGCACCTCCCAGCAGTGAACAGCCATCAAATGATATCGAATGGATCGATCTGACCAGCCCACTGTTCACTCGGCAACCAATCTGGAACGAACTTTGGACTGGCCTGTTTTTGTTCAGCGAGCGACACCTGCTTCGAAAACTGCTCACACGGACTCTCGTCAGGACAGTTAATTCGGTGGATATCTCATTCGATGTTATCGTTTGTGAGTTCCCGCAAGTAACGGATGCAGCAGTTCAGCTCTCGGCGGAACACGATGCAATGATGCTCCTGAACAAGCACAACGCCGAACACACGATATTGGACGGCTATCTTCAGGAGAGAGGTGTTCCCGATTTCCTTCGCCGCCGGGCAGTAGAGAACTTCTACTCTTTTGAAAAGCAGGCGATTAGTGCAGCCGACATAACGGTGTTCCAATCCAAAGACGATCAAGCCCGGTTCGAGGAGACACCCGGAACCGAAACATTCGTCATCCCGAACGGGTGTGACTTCCAGTGGATACGCGATGGGAACAATCCGGCACAGGCGGCGCGAGAATGTGGCATAGACGAGGATATCTTCACGTGTGTGTTCCTCGGCTCATACGACTACGCACCGAACAGACGCGCAGCAGCGGTAATCAGCGAAGAGATTGCCCCAGAATTCGACGACGTAACCTTTCTCCTCATCGGACGGAATCCCCCCTCAATATCGGTGAGCAATGTATATACACCCGGCTATGTTGACGAACTCCCTGGTGCCTTGCAGTTAGCGGATATCGCGCTATGTCCGCTGTTCAGTGGCTCCGGGACTAAATTAAAGATGTTAGATTATCTCGCGGCCGGATTACCCACAATTACGACCTCTGTCGGTGCTCAGGGACTCACTGTTGAAGACGGCAAAGATGTGCTTATCCATGAGGACGCTGACGGCTTTGTTCGCGGCATCGAACAGCTTCGCTCTTCGAACGAACTCCGGCATCGACTCGCGGCTGCAGGGCCAGAGATCGCGTCAAATCATTCCTGGGATTCCCTAATGGACCAATACGACAGCGTATTCGAATTGATTACTGGCGATCAAGGTACGTAGCGTTCTCCCTGTCTGCGAGCATTCCTATTTCGCCGGTCGTGTACACCTTGTTTTCACTACGGACAGAGTCTCTCATCCAGTCCTCCGAAACGAGGAGCGTCCTGAAATCAATCCGCGATGGAACGTACCGTACACTGTGGTCCGTCCACCGCTGTCGGTACAGGAGCAGGTCTTGCTCTGTGCTGATACGATCATCCGCTACGACGAACGGACCGGAAGCTGCACCGTATCGACTGAGGCCGATAGCCGAATTCCAGTCAGTAGCGACCGATGTCTCTTGCTCCTCGATATACGCCGCTGATTGCTGGAAACTCTCCATTTCAGCAGCACTGAACTCTTTTTGGGTTTCGGGCAGTGATTGTTTCTCCCAGAGATCTGGACCCGAGTGGAGGCCGTACAGATCGTCTGCTGCCACAGCCGGGCCGGCAGTCGCCAGTACTGCGACCACGAGAATCGCCGGAGCGATTCGCTTGAGAGATGTACTCGGGATAGAGACGAACCGGTACAGGCTCGATCCAATGATAAACGCGACAAAGAGGCTAAGTGGGAGTTGTATCCGCTGGATGCCGTGTATATCAAGCGGGATTCTGATCATAAAGATCGACCCGAGCACGCCGATAGTGACGATTCCAGCGGTGCGTCGGTACAAGTTGAGGTTTCGAAAGAGCATCACCACCCCGAGAGAGAGCATACAGACGAGAAATACATTGTATATCCCACTAACGCTGACTAGACTAATCACGGCCTCAGTAATGGACGGTTCAGGGAGCGAACTTCCAAGCGTTTGAACTGGATCACCGCCGCTCGAACTGCTCGTCACTTGCATGTAACTGACTACTCTGGATAGGGCAGAGATCAGCGTACTGATAAACACACTGCCGACTGACCAGTATGCAACGCTGCCGCCGACCCACGCGACAATTGGTAGTAGTTGTGGTCTGATGACACCTTCGAATCCGAAAGCGCGGTCAGCGAGAATAGGAATCGTGAGCAGTCCGGCCAGTATCGGAGCAAACAGGACAACAGTGAAATGATGAGTGAACCAAAGCGCGATGACGATGGGGACGGTAAGTAACGTGTGCACGAGATAGCTCGTCGGTTTGAACGTACTGTATCGATAGGCTCCCAGAATAACGATAAGCCCCAGCACAACTGCGAGCGCTTGTGGGTAAAAGTAGACGCTGTATCGATGGATCGGGCCAAGTACGGTAACACCAAACAGGATACAGATTGCGAGTATTCGATCCGAAAAGAAGAGACGGGCAAGTAAATACGCGGCGCAAATGACGACGAGATACGTGATTATTCCGGTAATAACGAGTGAATCATACGACGAAAACCCGGTAAGAAAGCTCACCGCTCCGAGAAGTGTTTGGTGTCCCGGGAAGTACTGATACATCGTCGTTTCCGGAAGTGACTGCCACGTTCCATTTGCGGTGATGAGATCAGTGTAATAAACGTGTTTTGGGATATCTCCCCGGCCGAAATAAAAATTTGTTGACAGGTATTTCGTTATCGGATCGAGTGCAAATAACGCGACGAGCTGGCTGATGAGCCATCCTGTCGGCGCTCGCCGCCGGATTTGTACTGTGAGTAATATATACCCGATGGGCAGAACGACAAGAAGGCTCACAGTCCGCATGGTCGACGCTCCAAACGGTAGAAATGCGTCTGCCTGAGCCACCGCTGCCATAGAGAGCAGAACGATGCCGAAAACAACCTTTCCTAACTCCGAGCTCTGTACTGTATGGCTACTGCGTCCTACTTCCTCTCTCTTTGGTTGTGAGTACCGATAGATTACGATTGCAAACAGCAAGCCCAGGAACACGTATCCGCTCTTGATACCGGCCACTGGGCCCAGGATCTGAAACGCTGTAAGGGAGGCAAGTAATGCGATAATGAGCGATGTCGGGAGAAGCAGGCGCGTCACGTCTTGCCAGGTAGCAGCTGACATCAATTTTACAACTCAAAGTCTCCGATGATGAGTATTTATGTATTACTGTCTCGGTATAGATCGTCTAAATCGCCGACTGAATGCCAATTGAACTAGTTTCGTGTATCGATCTGCTCCGCAGGAGTGCCGGCAACGACGGTAGACTCGGGAACAGACTCAGTGACGACGCTTCCGGCTGCAACAACGGCACCCTCGCCGATAGTGACGCCATCCAACACTGTACAATTAGCGCCAATCCATACGTCGTCGTGAATTGCTATGCCTTCCTTGGTAACCTCCTGTTGAACTATCGGGACAGTCTGATCGCTAAATGTGTGATTCGCAGCGACAATGGTCGTATGTGGACCGATCAATACGTCCTGACCAATCTGGATCGACCCATGACCAAGGAGGGACCCAAACACGTTGACCAAGGAGTTTGATCCGATTTCGATTTCCCCTCCGGACGGAGAGATGACGGTGTATTTCCGGATCCGACAGTTGTCGTGGATGGTGATCTTGCCCGACGTTCCGAAGTCAGTCGCCATGTCGATTTCGGCTGAGTTGTCGATTGAAACGTTACGACGGCTGTTGAGATACCGTTTGTACAGTTCACTGGTGAGATACGATTTGCAGATGACAGCAAAGGTGAGCAGCCCCTTCTCGGACAAAAGGCTAAACGGACTCTTTTTCATGTTGTCTCACAATATTGACTATTGATATGGTTGTTTTCCAATTAAATATTTGCACTGAGTACTAATCGCAACTCAAGTAACTCCGGGTTACTTCCCGGGCTGTCTCGACGATTACCCAGGTACTCCCGCAACACTATCGACAGTGCCCGTATTAGTATCACAGATCACGGTCGGTACAGCCATGGGCCGATTTTTGCCGTTGTTCCGTTCGAATAACAAGAGGGGGCTGGGAGCTGGGATATCCAATCTTGATGTACACTGTCTTTCACGGGAATGTGTGGTGCTTACAAAGTAGACTAGGGACTTGTTTCAATTGGTACTATCGGAGCGACATACTGCCGATCGTTTGTGAACCTCTCTGCTTCAAACAGGGGGAGTGTCAGTTAGTGAGTCTATCGTAATCTCTGAACTCGGCGTCTCTGAAATGGTCATATGCGCCGAGTACTGTCGTTCGTATTTTATTGAACCCGCCGGTTACAGACCACCATAGAAACAGAGACAGTGTCTCAGCTATGAGTGACAGATAGAGTGGGATTCGACACGGCAGTGAGAGGTTCTCAGCCCCGAACTGCAACTTATTTCTTATCTTGTGATACGAACTGAACGGTGACCGTGTTGCAGTTTCACCGACACGATGTCGGATCCGCGAATCAGGCGCAGTCAAAACCTTCCAACCGTTCTTTTTTGCCTTCCACGCCAAATCAACGTCTTCCATCCCCAGAAAATAGCTTTCGTTCAACAACCCGATCTCATCAAGAAACTCGGGATTCAAGAGAACAAGGCAGGATTGAACGTAATCAACCGGGTACGGTTCACTCGCTTTCGGCTCGCGATATAGTTCCCCTTTCGCTGCAATCCAGGGATGGAAAATATACCCTGCATTGTGAATTTTCCCCGAATCGGCATGGAGGTTGACACCGCCGACAGCCGCCACGGAATCGTACGTTTCCATCGTCTCGACCAGTGGCTCAAGGAACGTTTCCGAGACGATAGTGTCATCGTTGAGGAGAAGTACGTACTCCGCACCGCTCTCAAGAGCATACGAAATTCCGGCGTTGTTTCCCCTGGCAAACCCCTCGTTCTCTTCGTTGAGGACGAACTCACACCAGTCGTACTCCGACTGCAGTCGCTCTATCGAACCGTCTTCCGAGCCGTTGTCGACGACAATAACACGATAGTTGGGATACGTAATCGATTGTATCGAGTCTAAACATTCGACGATCTCATCGTAGTTTTCCCAGGTGAGGATTACGATAGCCACTGACGGAGCGGTATCGGGGCCCGAGACAGTACCGTTCCGGACACTCGAAGCGTCCTCTGCCGATGAATTAGTCGTGGGAACATCATTCATCCTACGTCCGCAGTATGCTAGATGTGTGTTAATAGTAAGGTGTATCCAAACTCCGAATCTACGATGCATCGCAGATCTGTTCATACCGACAGTAATTATCAGACCGACATTTCCGATAATAATGTACTTCTAACTAAATTTGTTCAACTAAAACACGGTGTGAATGCACAAGTCTGAGTCAGAAATCCCTCCTGAAAAAGACTCGGAGACTGGGAACCGTGACCCCTCACAAGTATTTGAGAAGAGTCGGCGTGGCTTTATCAAATCACTCTCTACTAGCACGGCAATCAGTTTGAGCTTGCTCGCTGGCTGTAATACGTGGGCTGATACTTCGGTGGATCCTTCTACAGACCGTCCCTTGACCGAGGAAACGACGGAACAAGAGACGGGCATTGGCGTGGGGGTTTATCTGGGCGACGACTCCGCGTTAGAGCCCTGGGAGGAGTGGTTCGGACGAACTGTTGATTACTACTCATTCAACGTCCCACACAGCGGCTGGGACAAGTATCGTGTCGGCAATATGCCGTTCGAAGTCCCCATTGAGCCAATCGCATCAGAGCGTCAGATAGCGGTCACAGCGAAAATGTTTCCGCCGGCGGAATCTACTTTGTCCGCCGTAGCCGAGGGGGAACACACTACTCAACATCAGCAATTTGCCCGCAGTTTGATTCAGAACGGAATGGCAGATGCGACGCTGCGAATCGGACACGAACTGAACGGCCGATGGTCTTCAGACGGGGCGGTGGATAGACCCGAACTATTCATCAAGGCGTGGAAACAGGTAGTTACGGCGATAAATTCGGTTGATGACGCGGACTTCAGCTACATGTGGGCACCACATATCGGACGAGTCCATATGGACCCAACAACTGCATACCCAGGAGATCAGTGGGTAGACATCATCGGATTGACCGTTTACGACAAAGGGGAATTATACTACCCGGACCAGTGCGACGACTCATGTGTCCGTGAGCGTCGAAAGCGGACCTGGAACCGGATCATTAGCCAGGACTTTGGGCTGAACGATTGGGCGGAGTTCGCAAGACAACACGGGAAACCACTCGCATTCCCTGAGTATGGAGTGGTCGCTCGAAACCGGAACGATGCCGGGGGAGGTGATAATCCCCTATTCATTGATAACTTTGCACAGTGGCTCGCAGAGAACAGCGATATCGTGAAGTGGCACAACGTCTGGAGTTTCACCGCCGGCCCCCATTTCATAGGGCCAACATCGCTCCACGTCTCCGAACAGTATCCCCCCCACCCGACCGCCTCTAGCGAGTTCAAATCGCGGTTTAACTGAGTGAAAGCGTTACGTTATGATTCCGACGGCGTGTCATTTGTAACGCGTACTGCCGCCTTGAAAATCTCGTCATACCCCGGCTCGATCCGGTGAGCACTCGAACTCATCTCTTCGAGATCCCAGAACCGTGCTGCGCCGGCATCGGATCCGGGAGTCGGCGAGCCCGTCGTTGATGCTCGTGTCGTGCTATAGATGACGACAAGAATGTGCTGACCGTTAGGGTGTTGAACGAAATTAGTATCGAACAGTGTGATGTCGCCCGTCGAAACGGAGAGCCCAGTCTCTTCGTGCAATTCTCGACTCGCAGCTTCCTGCGGGGGTTCATCGGCTTCTAGATACCCTGCGGGGAGACTCCAGGAACCAGCCGCGGGTGGCTCTGTCCGTTTGACTAGCAATACGCGCTTCTGATCGTCAACTACGAGGACGCCAGCACACGGTTTCGGATTCCTGTAAATCGGCTTCGCGCAGTTGTGACAGTAGCGTCTCGTCCGGCCCTCGATTTTCCGGTCGTCTAGTTCGGTCCCACAAGTCGAACAGTACGCTGGGTCAGTCGCCACTATGATAGACGAATTACCAGAGTGTACTAATAAGTCGGGCTCATGCGTGGTCGATTAAAACCCATGTAGAAGCGGTGAGTCACCTGCTCGTTCATGCCGAGGAGGCAACAACCGTCTGCCGAACGAGCGGCCTTCGAACTGAGTACGACGATACGGTTCCCAGTCAGTCACATGCGCATGACACTATCCCCATCATTGATGGATCCCTCTGGCGAATTCCGATCAGTGAGAAATGTTCCCGCACGCACATCTCGCGCTTGGGTACCTCACCGTATCAACGTACACTGACAGAGCCCTCCGTCGTGCACCTGGCCAGCGTGACCTCGGCGCGGTCTTGCTCGGGTCCCAGTTTGCAGATCTCATCGATAAACCGTTGATACTACTTGGGGAACCGTTCGTTAGCGGTCGGACCGTTGCTCACTCGATGCTAGTTGTGCTACCGGCTTTTCTGTGTTTATTGTTTGTCAGCCGAACCGATGCTGGAACTCAGAGCACCGTCGTTGCTTTCGGTCTAAGCTGGGCCGTACAACCATTCGCTGATGCCTCGCTATTCCTTCTACAGGGGACAGTTGCGCGGGATCTGATCGAGATATCGTTCCTCGTGTGGCCGGCTACCCTCCCTGCAGATGGTATTATTAGTTCGATATCAAATATTCCGTACGTAGAGCAAGTCATACGAAAGAAACCGGTATGGACCGCTCGCACACTCCCGAAGAGTGAGGACCTTCGGTTCTGGATACGGGTCTCCGAGCTCTCGTTAACGGTTGTAGCTGGGTTCAAATGGTATCACGATGGGGTACCGGGCGTGGCGCGTATTAGGTCAATTCTCGAATCCGTGTGATATTCTCGTCCGTTATTTCTCCCGAAACATAGAGAATAGAGACGTACACGACGGTCGACACAACCCCTGCCACTACTACCAGCCCGTGTGTGTACCAATCAGACACGTACAGCAGTGCCGGAAACGCTGCCATAACAGTGCCAGCCAGCATGACATTGCCGATTGTCTCCGTTGGTAGGTGCCAAACGATCCGATCCCGGGAATACCAGAAGACGAATGCGGCGTAGGCCGAATAGCTGAGCAGTGTTCCGAATGCCGCTCCCACGTATCCGAAGCTCATGATCAGTGGGATGTTGACGAGAATATTGAACACAACCGCAGCGATGAGCCCACGCGACATCAGCGCCGTTCGCTCTCTGATTTCCAGACCGATTTGACCGAGATTGCCAAGCGACCACATGAATACTCCAGCGCCAACTATCGGGATAACGACGTATCCTTCGTGATATGCCTCCCCAAGCAAAAGTGTACTCAGCGGTCTACTGAGTGCGCCCAGGAGGACCAGTGCGGGAACTGCGAGGACGAAAAAGTACTTGGTGAACAGACTGAGGAGTTCTTCGATCCGTTCTTGATTGTCTCCGTTCCATCGATCAATGACGATTGGCTGAATCGCGTCGAGTAGCGGGATCATCGCCAGTCGTAACCCACGGTCGGCCAGGCTATAGTTCGAGGTGTAGATGCCCACTGTCGCACTCCCACGAAGGAACTCGATCAGAAAGCGATCTGCCTGGTTCAACAGTGGGTCACCCATTATCCAGCCGATCAATGGCAGTCCGTACCCCGACATGCGGACGAGCATGTCGCGGTTGATCTGTGGGACGGTCCGAAGGAGATCCGACAGCGCAGCGACAGCGAGAATACTAATCACAATAGCGATAACGTTCCCCCAAATCCAGCCCGAAATGTGATCGTACACGAACAGAACGATAAGAACTGAAAACGCAAGCATCGCAACGGCTTTTATACACATAAACACCGTCACGAGCTTCGAGTTCAGCGTGGCCCTGAACAATGCGATTATTGGCTGGAATGCCCCTTGCATCAGGAGAAACGCCAGAGCAGCGGCGTAGAACGGTTGATACGGGCCGAGTGTGTTCCCGATGAGTGCATACACGCCGCCTGCGACCGTGATGAGACAGAGACTAATACCGATGACGACAGCGAACGCAGTCCCAATCAGCTTTCTCTCGTCGACTTTCGAACCGAATCTGATTATTGATTTATTGAGCCAACCGAACAGGAGTGTACTCCCAATTCCGCCAACCGAAATCGCAATCGAGTAGCGGCCAAACGCCGACGGTGAAAACAGACGCGTAAAAATCGTCAGTGCAATAACGCTAAAGATGGCCGGGGCAATGCCTGCTATCGAATACGCACCAACGTCCCGGACAAACTGTTGGACAGTTTCGGAGACATCACCTAGGTTGTACATTTATTGCAAACAAACCCGAAAATAACTGCTTTCAATATCTATGTAAGGGGTGTGTCCGAATCCCTCCGTGAGTTCGATCTCTCCGATCAGTGCCGATATAGACCCATTTTTCGGCGTGGGTGTTTGCCTCGGTCACCTTGCCGAGGACAAGTCCTAAAAGCATATGAAACGACATGTTACCCGGTGTGTTAAGAAAGGTCCTGTTTCCCAGTCATAAGTCTCTCTCTAGACAGATGTGGCGTCCCATAAAGAATGTTACCGATAACTCAACAGGCACGAATCGAGAGCATACTATTATTCAACAAGGGGATAAATGGTCAATACATGACAGAATCAGTCGAGCAGGAGGATCGGCTATCGGTCGTCCTCGCTGACCTCGTTGTTGTCGCCATTCTCACCGCTCTGACGGGCGTGTTCGTGTTGGTTCAGCCGCTGAACCAGACTCTACTGCGGCCAGCACTGGCGCTAGGCTTTCTTCTCTTTGTCCCTGGATACGTCTTCACTGTGGCACTGCTCCCTCGGGGCAGACGACGCGGGACTGAGAACCAGACCACGGACACGAGCGAGACGATACTTGAATACCTTGTTTTTTCGTTCGGGGTTAGCGTTTCACTTTCGATTCTGGGAGGCCTTGCACTTGGAATCACCACCGTGGGTATCACTTCGGCCCGGCTATACAGTACACTCGCACTCCTTACAGTGGTCTGTCTACCAATTGCAGCGTTCCGTCGGCTCGCAGTTCCGCCCGAAGATCGGTTCCACCCACGGCTCTTACCGGTGATTCGCCGAAGTCGTTCGGAATTCTCTACCGAGCAACCGACGCACGTGCTAGTTCTCAATCTCGCAGTCGTAGTCACGATTATCATCGCTGTCGTCTCCGTTGGCGCTGGCTTCAACGGGAACAACGAAGCCGACCTTACCGAGTTTTATGTCCTCTCAGAGAACGAAGATGGGGAATTCGTGGCGACAGACTACCCCAGCACGATGACTCGTGGTAGTTCCGAGCCATTCGTTCTCGGGATTGACAATCAAGAGGGAGAGTCGATTGAGTACACTGTTGTCATCCTTTTCCAACAGTTCGAGACGGTTGACGGCTCAGAAACGCTTGTCTCGGAGGTCGAACTACAGACAATTGAACGGACTGTCGAAAACAACGAAACTGCGGAGCTAAACGTCTCAGTTACCCCGCCTACTGCTGGACAAAACCATCGACTGACGTATCTCCTCTACACCGAGCAACCACCGTCGTATCCGTCTACCGATAACGCATATCGAGAAGTTCATATCTGGGTTGATATCGAATCCCAGTAGCGACAGCGGGTTAGCATTCACTTGAACCACGATAGTAGGCCATATCTCCAAGTAGGATGGTCCTATCGAAGGAGAAGAAGTCAGTAAATTCTCATATAATACAGTACATCGTAAGTAAATGCACCACATCCGTCTGTAACGAGGCTCCACTTTGCATGAGATTCTCGGTAAGGTATAACTACGCTTAATTAAGGATATCATAGAGCACTGTGTACATGCAGAGAAATGCCAGAAACCGATCCGCGCCAGCAACAAACCTGCCGATTTCCGAACGGACGCGAACGGGTGACAAGCGATGAAACACGGAGCGTACATCCTCTCCGAAAGCCGAGTGAAGCAGTTCGAAGAGGAGTGGTTGGACGGCGAGAAGATCGACCTTATTACGACGACCTTCACTGAAGGCTTCCACGATTTCGTCGGAATTACGTGGGAACCCGGTGCAGGTACGGACACGAAGGCCAAATCACTCCAACGGACGTTCGGTCAGACCGACCGTCAAATGATCATCGCATACGAGTTCGCAGGCGAAAACCGCGGTAATTACGGACCGCCCGCACGCGGGGACTTCGATGGAAAATACCGGAAATTCGCTCGCAGTCTGGTCGATCTCGGGATGGGTGATTCACTTATCGCGCCGAACCACGAGTTCAACCTGGACTGGGGGTCGAAATCGGCGATGGATGAACCCGAGAATTACCGGGACGGCTACGCTCGATGTGTCCGGGAAATGCAGTCTGTCGACGGAGCGAATTTCACGTTCTGTTATGCGCCAGCACGCAACAGACTTGGCGTCGCACCTGAAGCATGGCCAGTTCAATCCAAGTACTGGCCAAGCGGCGAGTCGCCGCCAGTCGTGATGCCATCGTTCTACGATGCTGGACAAACATATCCCGATGACCTGTCTTCGATCAGCCAATCGGAACTAGAAAAACTCCGAGACGAGATCTGGCAGAACAAACACAAGCCACTGCTGGACATGTGGAACGATTTCGCCACAGCGAGAAACACGACGCTGGGATTCCGTGAGTGGGGTGTCGGAAACGATGCCTACTACAACCCAGCTGGCGGGGATAACCCCGAATTTATTCACCGGATGTTCGATTATATGCGGAACAATAACGTCGAGTTCCAGGGCTACTGGAACGCGGAATCGGCCGGTGGCGGTAGCCACCGTATCTGGCCGGAAAGCGAGACGAATCTGATCGACTCCGGAAATGCCTGGCAGAACGAAGTCCTCGTCGATATCGGGAGTGAAACCGAGACCAGCACTGAGACACCTACTGACGACGGATCCAACACCGAGGACAGTTCACAACCGACGAACCTCGGCAATTATACCCTGCCAGCACAGGGGTCTCTAGATTGGCATATCCCGCTTAACGAGAACTTCGCCAGTATCGAAGAGGATATCAAGTCACTGAACGAACGGCTGGAGCAGCTTGAATAACCGCAATCCCTTTTAAACTCCTGGGGCGCGGCAACTATTCTAGTGAAAAACATTTTGAACAGAGAATATAAATGAGGTGGTAATGCCTAGCTCCCGATCCGTGCAGAATGCCGTTCGTAATCGTATTCCAGGGAGGTCACAGGTAACACAGTTAGCGGACGCGTTGTTGAAAGTCTCATCGTCGTGGGTCCCCCACGGTGTTGATATATTCGATCGAGAGTGGGACGTACTCGTTATCTTAGATACATGCAGAGCTGACGCAATGGATCAGATCGCCTCGGAGTATTCGTTTCTTGACTCCGGAACGTCGATTTGGTCCCGAGGGAGCGCAACGCGTGAGTGGGTCGCACATACGTTTACCAACGAGAACATCGACCAGATCAGGAACACGGCACTGGTAACGGCTAATCCGACAAGCAGATGGGGACTGGGCCACGAGGCTGAACCGAACTGGCCCGAGTTCTTGGAACGGTTTACTCGGTGGGATACTGTTGAACCGAGCGATTTTTGCGAATTTGACGAGGTGTGGAGATACGGTCCAACAAATCCGTTCAGCGGTACCGTAATGCCGTATGCCGTGACAGACCGTGCGATAGCGACCTGGCGGGAGACAGTTGCTGATCGGATGATCGTACACTATCTTCCACCGCACATCCCCTACGGTGCACGAGCGCTTGCGGAAAACCGACCACTGAACGAAGTAGAAAAAGACCCGTGGAGTGCGTTAAAAAACGGGACCGCCAGAGAAAGAGTTTGGGACAGCTATTTAGAAGAACTGGCGTTCGGGCTGGAGAGCGTCGAAACGTTGATCGAAGACATCGACGCAGAGAAGATTGTTATTACCTCCGACCACGGAGAATCGTTTGGCGAGTTCGGCGTTTACGCACACCCGATGCTACCCATCCCACCGCTTCGAAAAGTTCCATGGGTGGAAACATCCGGTCAGGGTCGCAACGAGCACACGATTCATCTGGAACCGGATACTGTCGACGACAATCTTGAAGAGCAAGTCGAGGAGCAACTCGAGATGCTTGGGTATCGCTGATTCTTCAAAAAGTAGAATCCGCATCATCCGACACTAGTGGTTTACATCAGTATCACGAGAAAACCGGAGTTAACGGGACACGGTCGAGACACAAAGCATCTCGCTGGTGCACCCATTGTGCCCGTATTGAATGTGACTAACCCTGGTCCATGATCAGACCCGTTCTAGCTAGTAGACGAATTATAACACCCAAGATTGTTATTTTTAAATAAATACGCAGGTCTATTTGCCAATATACTATTAGTGTAGTCAATTACGGCTCTAAAAAATCGAGTTAGTTGAACGCTATTCAACTGTAGTAGTATCTTGCGTGGTCAATAGTTGTAGTAAACGTCACATAACAATGTACTCACAGAATTTCTTCTGACTCAAGCCATGTGTGTCAACCTATCAGATGGTAACATCCTCGTGACGGGTGGAGCCGGGTTTATAGGATCCTTCCTCACTGAACGATTGGTTTCGCTCGGTGCCGATGTCCGAGTCGCTGATAATTTTTCACGCGGCGATCTATCGAAGCTAGAGTCAGTTCGAGACAGCATCGAAGTACTGCCCGTCGATCTAACGACTCAAAAAGGATGTATCGAAGCAACTGATGGGATTGACTACGTGTTCCATCTGGCCGCGAGTGTCGGCGGCATCCACTACATCAAGAATGAGAACGTAGGGGGGCTTACGCCCAGTGTTCTGATGAATCAGCATATGCTTGAGGCGGCGCGTATCAACGATGTTGATCGGTTTCTGTTTGCCTCAAGTGCCTGTGTGTACAAACAACAGCACGACGACCTGAATCTCTTCTCCGAGGATCAGGCGATTCCCGCGGATCCACACAGCACCTATGGGTGGGCAAAACTACTGGGTGAGATTGCCTGTGAAGCATATCAGACGGATACAGATATCGCGACCAGCAGTGTCAGGATATTCAATTGCTTTGGCCCGCGGGAGAGTTTAGACCCGGAAAGCAGTCACGTGATTCCGTCACTCTGCCGAAAAGTTATCGAAGCCTCAGATGGCGATAAGATCGAGCTCTTCGGAGACGGCTCACAGCAGCGGGGATTCATCTACGTAACTGATCTCGTTGACGGGATGCTTGAAGCGTTTAGAAAAAAGGCCGACGGGGATCCGATTAACCTCGGCAACTCTACTGAAGTCGTGACGATCAGAGAGCTCGCCGAAATGATTATCGAGATCAGTGGGAAAGACCTCTCGCTGGAGTACGACCGCTCGAAACCGACAGGGACCGACAAGTACGCCTGTGATATGACAAAAATGGAGACGGAACTTGACTGGGAGCCCACGGTACAACTCAAAGATGGACTGCAACGGGTGTACAGATGGGCAGAAGTGGAACTGGAAGCCCGCCAGCCGGAGATCGCACCCAACCGAGGCAAGCTATGATTGATTGGAGTAAGGAACGCGTACTGGTCACTGGCGGTGCGTCATTTATTGGGAGCCACTTGGTGGAAGACCTCGTTGAGGAAGGGGCAACCGTCCGCGTGGCAGACGACTTTTCGAGTGGCGAGAGAGCGAATCTCGGCGCAGTCAGAGACCAGATTGAAGTGGCAGAAGGAAACCTGAAAAACGCTGAATTCGCGGACAGAGCCACACAGGACATCGATACTGTATTCCATCTCGCTGCAGATCACGGTGGTCGAGGGTACATTTCGAACTATCCGGCCAACTGTGCGACGAACATGGCCCTTGACAATATCGTCTACGAGTCCGCAGCGGAGAACGGAGTTGAGCGAATAACGTTTGCCTCCAGCGCATGCACGTACCCCACCGATATCCAGCAGAATCGTGAGCGATTGCAGGAAGACATGGTCAGTTTCGATGAACGGGGTGGCGCGTACGCCGACGAGGTGTATGGCTGGGCCAAGCTCATGGGTGAACGTTCCTTGCAGGCGTATCACGAACAGTACGATATTGATGCGAGTATCGTTCGGATATTCACCGCGTATGGCCCGCGCGAAAACGAGACACACGCGATAGTCGCGCTCATGGCGAAAGCGTACGCCAGACAAGACCCGTTCCGGATTTGGGGGGACGGGGAACAGACACGTAATTTCACCTACGTGAAAGACATCACGCGAGCACTTCGTTTAGCCGCCGAGAACATTACAGATGCGACACCGGTCAATGCGGGTATCAGCCGCTACGTCTCGATCAACGAGGTCGTTGCTGCAATCTTCAATCACCTTGACTGGGAACCGAGTGAAAGAGAGTACATGACAGACAAGCCCGTCGGCGTTCGTCACCGAGCTGCGGACACGACGCGTGCCGAGACTCTCCTCGGCTGGGAGCCCGAGTATACGCTCGAAGCGGGACTAGAGAACACCCTCGACTGGTACACAACGAACCGAGACCGGGAATACGTACGGGAAAACCTAGAGACTCTGCTTCACGAGAGATAATGTCTGGAGAGCACAAAGAGTACCTGCTGGTCACTGAGTACTTCCATCCGGACACCGCGTCGACTGGCCAACTGATGACAGACCTTGCCGTTGGCCTCCACGAACGCGGTCTGGATCTGTCGGTGTACACCGGGCAGCCGAACTACCACAGCGGAACGAACGAACGACAGCCGACCCATTCGACGCACGAGGGCGTCCCGGTCCGCCGTATCAGAGCCCCGCAGGTCCGGCAGTCGTCGATACTGCGTCGACTCATGAACTGGGCGCTGTTTACCACCTGGATGACAGTCCTGTTACTCTTTGAACGAGTCGACCGTGAGCGAGAACTGATTTTCGTCACTTGCCCACCGTTCATGTCCGCCGCGATGTGGTTCGTCTGCACCGTTAGAGGCTGGGAATACACCTACATCGCCTACGACTTGTATCCGGACGAACCGGTTGAGCTGGGCTATCTGGAAAAAAGTGGTGTCGTCCATCAGCTATGGGAAGTGTTCGATAGGAACGCATTCCAAAACGCAAAGCACGTCGTTGCGCTGGGTCCGGTGATGAAATCGCGTATCAGTGCGAAAGGGGGCCACTCGTTCGACACTGACAAGGTCAAAATCATACACAACTGGGAGGACGAGGAATTTATCACTCCAATGGCGAAGTCCGACAACTGGTTCAGTAAGGAACACGGATTAGACGACACGTTCACCGTTCTCTATTCAGGCAATATCGCGACGTTCCACGACCTGGAGACGCTGGTCAAAGCAGCTGCAGAACTTGACGACGCCGATATTCAGTTCCTCATCATCGGTGAAGGAGATAACAAAGAACGAATAATCGATCTCGCCGAAGAACTGGGCGTCCGCGGTGATACTGTCCGCTTCCTCCCGTATCAGCCCTGGGAGGACCTGCCGTACAGCCTCACTGCCGCCGACGTTTCGGTTGTCGCGGTGAAAGAGGGGTTCGAAGGTATCGTCGTCTCAAGCAAGCTATACACAGCGATGGCTGCCGGGCAGCCAGTGTTCGTGATTTCCCAGCCTAACGACGACGAGGCGCAACTCATCGAGCGGTTCGACGCGGGCACCAACGTCAAACAGGGGGCCGTAGAGGACGCTGCAACCGCGCTCGAACGCTGGCAACAGAACCCCGACCTCGTTGAGAGACAGGGACAAAACGCCAGAGAGGCGTTCGAGGCGAATTTTGTCAAAGAAATCGCTATCGACGAATACTATCAGATGCTTTCGGGGATAGAACAGATCCAGATGGAGGCTAATTAATGACAGGAGATACTGTCGATAACGTCCTCCTCATCACGTACGACTCGCTCCGCTACGACACCTGGAAACAGATGCAACCGTCACTCGTTTCGGGCCCGAAACTGGAACGGGCTGGCGTGAGCTTCGAGCAAGCGTTCGCAACCGGCCCGGGGACGACGCCGTCGTTCCCGGGGATGTTGTCCGGGACACTACCGTTGTCGTACGATGGACTCGGTCCGCTGACCGACAGTAGACCACGTGTCGCAATGGAACTCCGGAAACGAGGGTTCACAACGGCGGGGTTCCATAGTAATCCCTTCCTGTCGACACATTTCAATTACGATGTCGGGTTCGACGAGTTCAAAGATTACCAGAACCCGATGATGGGGGTCGCAACGAAGATATTCCCCCGCGGTATCGAAATAAACAACCCGAAACTCGAGCGGATCGACGACGCGATCAATCTGACTGGGTTACTGAAATCCGCGTATCGTCGTGTCAGTGGGAAAGCGCGACCATACGTCGGTGCCGACGTAATAACGGATGATGCCGTTGCCTGGCTCGAAGACACAGATAGTCCGTTCTTCTGTTGGGCCCACTACATGGACGTTCACCACCCCTGTTACCCACCGAGGGAATACAGGGAACGTTTCGGCGTCGAACACGTCGACGTGGAAACAGTCTCGGATCTGTACTCGATGTTGCTTGACGACTCCACAACTCTCTCGGACGAGCAGATTGACGAGATGCGTGCGCTGTACAGAGCAGCTATCGTCTACGTCGACAGCCAGATTGACCGGCTTGTCCAGACACTCAAATCTACCGGGAAGTTCGAGAACACGCTCGTGGTACTCACTTCCGACCACGGCGAGTTGTTCGGTGAATACGGGGAGTACGGAAAGCCGGAGCGGATGTACGACGAACTAGTGCAGGTCCCACTCGTCGTCGTGAACGGCCCCGCCGCAACCGAAAGCGCGTCAAGCGAACTGGTGAGTCTCCTTGATCTCCCGCCATTGTTCCATGAAGCGACCGGAGTAGCGGTACCCAGTGAGTACGAAGGGCAGTCACTCGCGGCAGAATCTCGGGAACACGTAGTCGCCGAACACGAGGTTCGAGGGAACTCGATTGTGGGCGTTCGGTCACAGGACTGGCTCTACGAGATAGACGAACTCCGTGATGAAACGCGTGTCACCGATATACCGTCGAATCGCCAGGTGGCGTCTCTGACACGGACTGAAGAAGAGGCGATTGCCGACATCAAGCGGATTGCGGAACAGCGGATCAACCATATCGGGTCGAGTGCCGAATCAATCGGTGAGCCACAACTGGATCACGACGTGGAAGCCAGACTCGAAGACCTCGGGTATCGCTAGCCAGATCGATGACCATTAAATCAGATCAAGCAAACCAACGGAGCACCTACTCGGAGACACAGGACAAGTTCCTTGTCACACCGGACAAAGACGTTGACCCGGTTCTAAGCGTTGTGATGCCGACGCTCAACGAAGAAGAGGGGATTGTAGAGTGTATCGACCGGATCAAAACAGCTATTGACGAGCTTTGCATTCCGACGGAGATCATTATAAGCGACAGTTCGACGGATTCGACACCGGAATTAGCTCGTGAACGTGGCGCAATCGTAGTGACACCTGATCGAGAGGGATACGGATACGCGTATCGCTATGCATTCAGTCAGGCCCGCGGCGAGTACATTGCGATGGGTGATGCGGATACAACATACGATTTTGAGCAACTTCCGCGGTTACTCAAACCGGTCCAGAACGGTGAGGCTGACATCTGCATGGGCAGTCGGTTAAACGGGGAAATCAGAGACGGTTCGATGCCCAAACTGCACCAGTACGTCGGGAATCCATTACTGACGCGGTTTCTGAACACGTTCTATGGCGCGGGCGTGAGCGATGCTCATAGTGGTTTCCGGGTATTCACAAAGGATGCGCTAGAGACTTTAGACTTAACCACAACCGGCATGGAGTTTGCAAGTGAGATGGTGATGAAGGCTGGAGCGAACGACCTCACAATTACAGAAGTCCCGATAATCTATCACGAGCGGGAAGGTGAGGAAACGCTAAATAGCTTCAGGGACGGCTGGCGACACGTTCGGTTTATGCTCGTGAATGCACCGGATTATCTGTTCTCGTATCCGGCTGTGGCACTGGTCTCACTCGGTGTCCTTGTGATGGCCCTCTCACTCGGTGGGATCACAGCGGGTGGCGTGAATTTTGGGCTCCAAACAATGGTCGGTGGATCACTGTTGTCGATTGTAGGCTATCAGATTTGGACCTTGGCACTGTTCACCTCAATTGCTGCAGACCCGATAAGAGAACCCAAAAGCGCACTTATCGGGACTGTTAGAGCTCGGTTCCAGCTAGAGACTGCCGCCTCAATCGGAGTTGTGATAACTGGAATCGGGATGCTATACGTCGCTGGTGTCTTCATCCAGTGGCTCATCGCTGGTGAAGCAGCACTACCAAGCGCTATGGCGACATTGCTAGCCTCGACTGGGATCGTCCTGGGGATTCAAACCATATTCGGGTCCTTCTTTATGAGTATGCTGGCTGAGCGTTCCAGTGGTAATTAAAACTCAATACGGGCTGGTGAAAGATGCGAATAGCCAACTAGATTCATTGAGGCGGTACGATATCTGTGGAATCGAGTATCAGTACAGTCGGACAGGTCGTGACCAACATCGGGATGATTTAGCCTCTCTGATGTATGCACTGGCAGGTTCGGATCGACGAACAGACGCTATAAGACAGCGGATATCAATTAGGCCGCATTGTGCTGCCGAGATAGATCTTACTAGAGAATCGTCTGTCTCAACTGAACAGGCGCTTCAGTCGAGCGACGAGGCTCTTTGAGCGGTCACCGCCGCGACGACGTTGCTGGTCAGCCCCGGTATCGGTGGAATCGGACCCACCGGATGCATCTTCGGTATCTGACGCGTCACCGTCAGCGGCTTCGATGGCGTCTTCGATCATCCCTTCGGCGTCGTTCACGGCGTCCTTGACGGTGCCCTTGATTAGCGGAATGTTGCTGAACCGGTCCTGGCTGACCGACGTATCCGAGGCGATGATGGCGGCGTCGGCGGACTCGATGTCCGCTTCGGAGAGTTCGTTCTCCGCGCCCATCGCGCCCTGGACTTCCACCTTGATGTCGTGGCCCAGTTCTTCGGCTGTCTGTTCGAGGTTCTCGGCTGCCATCTGACTGTGTGCGATCCCAGTCGGGCAGGAGGTGACTGCGACGAGTTTCATGTGTCTAGTGTGGTGTGAACGTCACTGCGCGTTGCGGCGAGTCGGGCGCGGTCGGCGCGCTCGCTCGCGGCGCTGTACTCGGTTTCGCTGATGGCCGTCTTGACTTCCGGAATCGTCACGGCGCTCATGCTGAGTTCATCCAGGCCGAGCCCGACGAGCAGTTCCGTCAGGTCGGGGTCGCCGGCCATCTCACCGCACATCCCGACCCAGGCGTCTTCAGCATGCGCCGCTGTGACCGTCCGATGGATTGCACGAAGGACACCCGGATGCGTCGGGTCGTGTAGGTCGCCGACGCGCTCGTTCTCGCGGTCAGCGGCCATGACGTACTGCGTGAGGTCGTTCGTTCCGATGGAGAGAAAGTCGACGCGTGCGGCGAGTTCTTCGGCCATGAACGCCGCGCTTGGCGTCTCTATCATGACGCCGACTTCGGGGTCAGCAGCCTCATCTTCACGGCCTTCGAGGTCTGCCGCCGCTGCGTCCAGCGCCGCAAGTGCGGCATCGAGTTCCTCGACTGTGGCGACCAGCGGGAACATGATGGCGAGGTCCCCGGCCCCATCCGCTGCAGCACGCAGGAGTGCACGGAGCTGTGTGGCAAACAGGTCCGAATCGGGGTCGAGCGAGCGACGGATGCCGCGCTCCCCGAGGAAAGGGTTTTCTTCTTCGGGCAGATCCAGGTAGGGGATGCGTTTGTCACCGCCGATATCCAGCGTCCGGACGACGACGCGTCCATCTGGGAAGGTATCGAGCGCCTCACGGACGGCCTCGTACTGCTCGTCTTCCGAGGGTGGTGCCTCACGGTCGAGAAAGAGGAACTCCGTCCGGTAGAGGCCAACGCCATCGGCTCCCCGGTCCGCTGCGGGCTCCAGTTCTGCCTGCCGGCCGACGTTCGCCGCCACCTCGACGTGTCGTCCGTCCGTGGTCTCAACGGATTCGTCGACGATGGCTGCTCCCGAGTCGCTCGCTGCGGCCGCCCGCTCGGCCTCGTCGGGACCGACCAGCAGGGTTCCATTGTCGCCGTCGATCACGACCGCTTGACCGCCCTCAACAGATTCGAGCGCGTCGCCGACGCCGACGACAGCCGGCAGGGCCAGCGAGCGGGCGAAGATCGCCGCATGGGATGTTCGTCCACCGGTGACCGTGGCGAACCCGGCCACCCGCTCTGGATCGAGTTGCGCCGTGTCGCTTGGTGTCAACCGCTCGGCGAGGACGACACTGCCCTCGGGGAGGTCGCTGAGGTCAACACGCTCACCGTCGGTCAGCAGACGGAGGAGTCGGTCACGCACGTCACGGAGGTCGTCCGCGCGCTCGGCCATTCGGCCGTCCATCCCCTCGAACTGCTCGATGTGTTCGCCGAAGGCGGCGTCGACGGCGTTCGGTGCGGGAAGACCCTCTCCGATCATCGTCTCGACGGCGTCCTCGATGGTCGGGTCTTCGAGGAACTGGATGTGTGCATCGAACACCGCGGCCTCGTCTTCCCCGACGCGTTCGGCAGTCGCCTCGCGCTCGGACTCCAGTTCGGCACGGGCGGTGTCGACGGCGTCGGCAAACCGCTGGGTCTCCGTCTCGGAATCGACTGCCACGTCATCTGGGTCCGGAAGCGTGATGTCTCGGCCGTACCAGACGACAGAGCCGACACCGGAGCGTGGCGTTGCGCCGGTACCGTGGAGCGTGCGTTCAGCCATCGTCAGTGTCTAGTTCCTCCTCCGGGGTCGTTAGTATTCGCTCCAGTTCATCAAGCACTGCCTCTGCGTCCGGACCGTCGGCGACCAGCTTGATGTCGTCGCCCTGTCCGACACCCAGGCTGGTCACGGCGATCATACTCGCCGCCTGGACCAGTTCTTCGTCCGGATGCCCGGCCGAGACCTCGGCGTCGTGGTCGTTGACGGCCTGGACGAACGCTGAGGCCGGCCGGGCGTGCAGGCCCGCCTCCGGAACAATCGTCACCGTGCGCTCGACCGTCATGCGATGGCCTCCCGAAGCACGTTCTGAACAGTCGCTTCGTCCTCGGCCTCATGGAGTCGGTCTCGAACGTCGTCGTGCATCAGTGCCCGTGAGAGGGAACTGAGGATGTTGAGATGCTCCTCGCCACCGGCTTCCGGGACGAGAATCATGAAGATGAGCGTCGCCGGCTCGCCGTCCATCGAACCGAAGTCGACGCCCGCTTCGGAACGGACGAACGCGAGCGACGGGCGGCTCACGGCGTCGGTCTTCGCGTGCGGGATGCCGATGCCCATCCCGACGCCCGTCGTGGTCTCGGATTCGCGTTCCAGCAGTGCGTCGAGTGCTTGCTCGCGGTCCTCAACCCTGTCGCCCTCGACCAGCAGGTCCAGCAAATACTCGATACAGGCTTCCTTCTCGGCGGGTGGTTCAGACAGCGAGATGTGGTTCGCCGGGATCAGTTCGTCGATATCGTCCTCAGAGATTGCGTCTGTCATTGGTGTAACTGTGGTTAGTCGTTGGTCGGTTGCGCGCCGCTCGTCTCTGCGCCAGTGTCGACGCGGTCTTCGAAGTCCGGCTTGATGACCGTCGCGATGACAGCTGTCACAAGGGAACCGAGCAGGATGCTGCCCAGGAATCCAAGCGGCTGATTCGACAGCGGGACGACGAAGATACCGCCGTGGGGTGCGGGCATCGTGACGCCGAGGGCCATCGAGGTCGCACCGCCGACGGCGCTACCGGCGACGATAGCTGGAATCACACGGAGCGGGTCCGCGGCCGCGTACGGAATCGCACCCTCGGTGATGAACGACAGGCCGAGTACGACGCCGCTTTTCCCGTTCTCGTACATCTCGGCGGCGTACTTGTGCGGGGCGATGAAGTTCGAGAGTGCGAGGCCGATTGGCGGGATCATACCGCCGATCATCACCGCGGCCATGGGTGCGTAGATCTCCTCCGTGATCAGCCCGGTCGCGAACACGTAGGCGACCTTGTTGACCGGACCGCCCATGTCGAAGGCCATCATCCCACCGAGGATGAGGCCGACGACGATAGCCTGACCGCCCTGCATCGACTGCAGGAACGAGGTCAGCCCCTCGTTAGCGAGTGCGACTGGGACGCCCAGCACGAACAGCATGATGGGGGTCAAGACGGCCATCGTCGCGACGGGGATGAGCAACACCGGCATCATCGGCTGGATGAACTCCGGCACGTCCAGCCCCTTGAAGAAGCGCGCGACGTACCCCGCAAGCAGCCCAGCTACGATTGCGCCGAGGTAGCCGGCACCAGCCTGGCCGCCGGAGATGCCGATCACCGTCGCCGCTTCGGCGACGACGGTGCCCTGCTGCAGGATGTACGCCAGCAGGAATCCCGGAGCGAGTCCCGGACGGTCAGCGATGGCGTACGCGATGTACCCGCCGAGGATAGGCACCATGATCGTTAGCCCAGCGGTGCCGATCTGTGCGAGGAACCAGCCTGCCGACCCGGTGTTGTCGAACACCGTCTGCGTGTCCCCGACCGCGTACGCGACGGCGAGGAAAATCCCGCCGATAGTCACGAAGGGGATCATGAACGATACGCCCGTCATCAGGTCCTCCTTGACGGAGGTCACGTGAGAGCGAAGCATGCTCTCGGCTCGGTTTTGATCTGCCATGGTCAACGACAGTGTCAGCTACGCTCATGGATTTATATAAAGATACACGTTTGAGCATGTTATTTATCGATATTGAGTGGTATATGGATTTGGCCGATTGTTTTTGCACGGAACTAGCTCCGTGCGTTCCCTGAAATAACAGACATAGGTTTGTTAGTTACCGATAGCTAATGTAGTGCTGCTCCGATTGGACGAGGCCGCACGCGCCACAGTATTTATCCCCGTGACTCGCTCATATCCGGTTATGGGTTCTCTATCGGTACCCGGGGAGGCGGCCACGTTCGCCGTCGAGAAGATCGGGGGGATCGACGAAACGACAGTCGATATCCCGCCAGGGGTGACTGTGCTTCGGGGCCGAAACGCGACCAATCGGACATCGTTTCTCCAGGCGGTGATGGCAGCACACGGGAGTGAGTGGGCGAGTGTCAAGGGTGACGCCGACCAGGGCCGGGTCAAACTCTCGCTGGATGGCGAAACGTACACACGAACGATGACGAGAACAGGTGACGGTGTCGTCGGGTCGGGTCCCGGACTCCTCGCTGACCCAACAGTTGCGGATCTGTTCGCGTTCCTGCTCGAAGACAACGAAGCCCGGCGGGCCGTCGAACGGGGTGACGACCTCCGGGAGCTAATCATGCGGCCGGTCGACGTGGCGTCGATCCAGCGCCAGATACGGACGGCCGAACAGCGCAAACAGGAGATCGACACGGAACTCGACCGCATCGCATCGCTCAAGCGAGAGCTCCCCGACCTCGAACGTCAGCGAGCGGACCTCCGCGAAGAGATAACTGAGATACGAGCTGATCTGCAGGAGGTCGAACAGCGCATCGACGACCGGAATATCGATATCGAGACGACACAGGCAAACCGGGACGAGCTTGAAACCGCCCTCGACGAACTCCAGGCCACTCGGGCCGAACTCAAACGCGTCCGCAACGACATCCAGTCGGAACAGGAAAGCATCACAGCGCTACGTGACGAGCGCGGGAGCCTCGCAGTCGAACGGTCTGGTCTCCCGGAATCGCCCAGCGAACGACTCAGAACACTCGAATCGGATATCGAGCGCCTCCGCGAGCGGAAGCGAGAACGGACGGAGTACACGACGCGACTGGAGAACGTCATCGGCTTCAACGAAGAACTGCTGTCCGGAGAACACCGGGAGATAACTGAGGCCGTCGACGCAAAGCCCGAAAGCGTCGGCGACATCACCGACCAGCTCTATCAGGGCTCCAAAACGACCTGCTGGACCTGTGGCTCGCGGGTAAAGGCGGAGCGCATCGAATCGACACTCCAGAGCATGCGTGACCACCTCCAGGAGACGATTTCGGAGATCGACGACATCGAGGACGAGCTCACGGAGTTGACAGACCAGCGGGAGGATATTCAGGAGACGGTCACGCGAAAGCAGGAACTCACGGAAACGATCGACGAAGTCGACGCCGAGATCGAGCGCCGACAGTCGTCTGTCATCGACCTTCGTGAGCGACGGGACAACCTCTCTGCCCGGGTCGAAGAGCTGGAAGCGCGGGTGTCTGAACTCCGGACTGCGGAGTTCGACGAAGTGCTCGACCTCCATACTGAAGCGAACGAGCTAGAACTGCAACTGGACCGGCTCGAATCGGAGCGGGACGAAATAACTGAGGAGATCACCGATCTCGAGTCCGAGATCCGCCGAGACGACGAACTGGCATCCCAGCGGGAGGAGGTGGTCGACGAGCTGATAGAGCTCCGGTCGCGTATCGACCGGCTCGAAGCCGAAGCGACCGACCAGTTCAACGAGAAGATGGACGATCTCCTCGAGATTCTCGGCTATGGCAACATCGAACGGATCTGGCTCGAGCGGACAGACACGCCTGACGGTCAGGCCCGTGACGACGACGGCGGGATCACAGGGTCGACGTTCACCCTCCACGTCGTCAGGAGCACCGAGGGCGGAACCGTGTACGAGGACACGGTCACCCATCTGAGCGAGAGCGAACGCGAAGTGACCGGACTGGTGTTTGCCCTCGCCGGCTACCTCGTCCACGACGTGTACGACGAAGTGCCGTTCATGCTGCTTGACTCACTCGAAGCGATTGACTCGGAGCGGATCGCCTCACTCATTGAGTACTTTGCGGAGTACCCCACCTATCTCGTCGTCGCGTTGCTCCCCGAGGACGCGCAGACGCTTCCTGACAGCTACAACCGAATTACCGACATCTGACCGATCAGTGTGTGTTCTTCACCCTCCAACTGTCAGATACACCCTCTCGCTTACTGGCAGTTGCAGCCGCCGCGGCTGAGGAGATCGCTGATACTGTAGCGGGTCCCACAGTCCTGACAGCGAATATCGATGCTCACGAACACACGGTACTCGCCGACCGTGAGTTTGTCACCGGAGTTCAGTCGATCAACCGTATCTCGGACGACTGTCTCGACGCGACTGCGCAGTCGGTCGATAGTGTCCTGTTCCCGCTCGACCTGTTCGGTGTCGGGTTCAGACTCGTAGCGCACACCGCGAACCTCCCGCAGGTAGTAGCGAATCGCCTGATACGTGACGAACTCCTGTTCGAGCCCGTCGACATCGATACCGGCTCGTTCGAGTCGGTTTCGGGCTTCGATTCGTTTGCCCGCGCTCACGTCCTCAGCCGTCAACAGCCGATAGAAGTTCGCCGGTTCGCCATCGATCACGTCCATCCCCGCGTCACGGATTGCAGCGACGAGCAGCGCCCGGTTGAACCGGTCGGCGAGGTCACGGAGGCTCTGTCGTTCCCGGTTTTCTCCGAGCCAGGCCTGTTCCAGTTCCGCACCCATCGATTCCAGTTCGTACGTTTCGATTAACTGTGCGACTTTCGACTGCTCGGACCTCATTACCGCCAGAACGTGTTGAAATGCTTTAGCCGTTGTGCTGGGGTATCGGCAGGACGCCGATACTGCTCAGATCAACCACGAAGATTTTATGCCTGACATTGGAAGCGTGTCATTGCACGATGGTCCCCTCCACACGACGTGCCCTCCTCTACGGCGCTTGCGGGCTAGCCACAACAATAGCCGGCTGTAGTGGGCTCTTCGAAAGTAGCACCGAATCGACGCGCACCGCAGCCGGAGACGACGGCTCGACCGCTCCGGTGACTGGCACGGAAACCGATCCGGCTGCGATCGTCACACGCGCTGACACCGACCGGCAGCCAGTCTGGGTCGAAGACGACGGCCGTCCGACCGAAAGCCACTACTCGGATCGCCTGGAGTCTGAAGTCATCGACTCGGCGTCGAAAGCTGATCGGATCACGGTCACCGATGACGTGGACCGGTCGCCAATCGATGCGTTCCTGAACGAGACCGATTTCGAAACGGAAACAGTCTATCTCCAGCGTGTGCTGGTCGAAGAGTGTTTTCGACTGACGCTCTGTCAGATCAGCTGGACGACGGATCAGATCTCGACCGACTACGGCCGGGTGACCCGTCCCTACACCGACCTCTGTACGGACGGGAACACCGTGTATGCCGTGTGGTTCATCCGTATTCCCGAGCCGATCAACGCCGATGAGATCTCCAGCTACTCCTCCTCCATTAGTGGGAGCGCCTGTGATAGTAGAGTCGCCCGCGCCGACAGCGAGGGTGGGAGCATGTCGGCGTCGGCCGAAGAGAATCAGACGAAGACAGACACAGCGGTGCCTGAAACAGGCGGTGAGGGAGAGTGACGGACAAGCAGTCCGAAACCGGAAACAGCGGCGTTCGGATGACCCGGCGTGGCGTGCTCGCGGTAGCCGGGACCGGTGCCATCGCCGGCTGTAGTGGCCTGGACAGCCTGGGTAGCTCTGATGAGGCAACCATCGATACCTACAATCTGCCCGATATTGAGAACGAAGACGAGCGAGAACCTCCGGTACCCCCGACAGTCCCGGTTGATATCGCAGCGAGTCACTTCGATACCACACGGGAACGGGTTCGCTCGCTGCTGGCGACACTTCCGACACCCCTGGGAGCCGACGAGATTCCGAACGGTCACATTCGCCAGCGCCTGACAGACGCCGCCAGCGATGCATCGGGCGGCCTCGACAATGCACGGACGGCCCGAACCGGACTAGTGGCGCTCCGGTCGCTGCGAAGGGCACGCGAACGTGCCCGGTATGCCGCTGCGGGATGGGGCGTCGTCGACCGCGGACTTTCGGCTGCGGAACTTCGAGATGAACACGCCCGGACAGTGTCGGCTGCCCGGTCAGCACGGAAGGAACACGAATACCTCGGTTCGGACCCGGTTCGCGCGGCACTGGTCCACGCCCGTATCGAGGCGGAATTGGAACGGGCCGGTGAGACGGAGGTCACGCCCAGAGAAGAGTCGGAGCTGCTGTCAGTCGCCGAATGGGGTGAGACGGCCGAGTCCGCACAGGCGCATCTCAGCGACGCCCAGCACATCCAATCGCAGTTCGCAGCATCGCTTCCAGCCGACGCCGGGACAGTCGCACCGGTGTTGACCGACGCCGCGGAGACGCTACTCGCGGATGTCCGCGACAGGCAGGCGAAGCTGCCGCCGGAATCGACTGCCGACGACCGGACGCCGGCGCGGATTGTTTTTGCGGACCTTCGTCGGGAGGCCGAAGATGGTGTCAGCCGAATTTCAGACGCTATCGGGCCGGCGAGTGCCGTTGTCGATGCGCACAACCGACTCGCCCGGTTCCGAGCGCTGGATCGCATCCAAGAGCGCCGAAAAGCGGGGGAACTCATTCGTCCAGCGGACGCAAGATCGGTTCGTAACAGCCGACAGACTGCCTACGATGCACTCACGGGGACGCTCGAATCGAGTCCGCATCCGGAGCTGGTCCGAACCGTTCTCGTCGACGCCGGCTACCAGGTCATGGCCGCCGACCGTGAGCTCACCCGTCACCGGGGAGAGATTCCGGCCGCAAATCTCGACAGCAGCATCGCGGGATACTGGCATGCGACAGCACTCGCCCGCGCAGCACCGGCAGCGGCAGAACAAACCGTTTCGACGCTGCAACCGGATTGACCTGCCCCTCGTCTCGCGGACAGCGACTTCCTGGCGGGCCGCTGTGGCTGACAGCAATCATAGCAACGGTGGCACTGTCTTGTCTTAAAGTACGTTCGAGCGAGCGCCGCACTGCCCCGTATTGAATCCGTCCCCACTGTTCACCGGCCCTGAAAGGTTCTGTGCGACTAATGTTGGTACTATTGTTATTTATGCGACGGTAGACTGAGAGCGCCGACGACTGTCTGCTGGCAGAACGGGGGCAAGGCCGGAGTATCAGTCAGGCAGATTCGGCAATAATACCCGATAGAGAGGATAAACAATGAGTTCTGACTTCTGAAAGAAATCGTATTCCGTCAAATATATCGTTACTTCTTCAGGAAATCAGACATATTTAGTCCCACCTGGCAATAATCTTGTAGGTAAACAGAGCTTTTTAAAGGATGAGGCTATCGTAGCCGCGTGCACATACTGGCGGGGGTAGCGGGTTTAAACGAACCCACCCGCTACCGTGTAATATGAATCTCGTGCGCAAGCTGTGGCACCGCTATCGATCCGTCCCGCTGATCTGGCGCATCTTCGTCGCCTTCCTCCTGGGAGCAGGTGCCGGGATCGCGTTCGGCGACCAGATGGCAGTGGTCAGACCGGTGGGCGATCTCTTCCTTCGCCTGCTCAACATGCTGGTCATCCCGATCATCGTCTTCACGCTGCTTACCGGGATTCGGCAGCTCTCCCCGGCGAAGCTCGGAAAGATCGGTGGCGCCACAGTCGGTCTGTACGCCCTGACGACCACCATCGCGGGGATTATCGGCCTCGCAGTTGCGAACGTGCTCCAGCCGGGCCGAGGGCTCGAGTTCGACGGCGGTGAAGCGCAATCGCAGGCCCCGCCGTCGTTACTGGAGGTCGTGCTCGGGATCGTCCCGAACAATCCCGTCGCGGCGCTGGCGGAGGGGAACCTGCTGGCGACGGTCTTTTTCGTCATCGTGTTCGGAATCGCGCTCACCTACGTCCGCTCCCAGCAGGAAGCGCTCGCTGAGACCGTCGATTCAGTGTTTGCGGCCTTCGAAGTCGGCGCTGAGGCGATGTTCGTCATCGTTCGTGGCGTCCTCGAATTCGGAGTCCTCGGCGTATTCGCGCTGATGGCGTCGGGAATCGGGACCGAAGGCATCGGGCTGTTCTCGTCGCTGGGCGAACTCGTGCTGGCGGTCACTGTCGCAATCGGGATCCACATTGTCGTTACCTATCTCATTCTCTTGATGGGAGTTGTCGTCGACGTGTCGCCGATTGCGTTCCTCAGCGGCGCGAAGGATGCGATGGTGACCGCGTTCGCCACTCGCTCGTCCAGCGGGACTCTCCCCGTCACGATGCGCAACGCGGACGAGGACCTGCAGATCGCCGAGCGGGTGTATTCGTTCACGCTCCCGGTCGGTGCAACGGCGAACATGGACGGGGCCGCGATCCGCCAGGCGATCACCGTCATGTTCGCTGCGAACGTCGTCGGCCAGCCCCTCGTGTTCACCGAACAGGTCTTCGTGTTGATCGTGGCCGTCCTCATCAGTATCGGTACCGCAGGCGTTCCGGGGGCCGGGATCGTCATGCTCACCGTGATTCTCACGCAGGTGGGGCTCCCGCTGGAAGTGGTTGGCTTCGTTGCCGGCGTCGATCCCATCCTCGGGCGGATCGCAACGATGAACAACGTCACCGGCGACCTCGCCGTCTCGACCGTCGTCGGGAAGTGGAACGACGGGCTCGACCTCAACGGAGGTGTCTGGTCGCGGAACACTCCCGGAGCCGGTGACGTTGTTCCAGGAGACGACTAAGGAGGTCGGCTACATCCGCACAGGCGACGCCGGCCACAACACCGCCGTCTATCGAAGTGAGGCTTTGTCTTTGAGTGGGGCTGTGGTGACAATATGACAACCTATAATCATATATGGCTGTGATACCCGAACGCCAGCGATACCACCTGGGAAAACCACACGCAGGTTGTCGGTGGGAATACTGGGACAGTTATTATTGTAAATGCCAGAGCGGACGATGGGGTTCGTGCCCTGCGCCGGCACAGCACTACGGCCGGCCGGAGACAGACGAAACAGTGCTTCGGACCCCGGACGCCGGTCCGAAATAGATCCCGAAGCGAGGCGCAGACGACAACTAATCTGATACATCTGGGACCAAAGTATCCAAGATATCGCTATATTTCTCGAATTTTAGATGGGAAATATCTCGATAATAACACTATATCACAATTTATAGTATTATATTATAGCTTTGATATAATATAGCGGTCAAAGAAATAGAAATAGCTGATTTTAGAACCAGATACTGTCAGTTTAGCGTCAGTTACCTTCGATAGGCGGTCCGGTTGTGCGGTCTTCGATAGCGTCGAGCAGGTCCACAAGCGACTCTGTCGCCAGTTCCAGCAGTTCTTCCCCGCGTTCAGCGCTCCCTCCACGCGGGTCGCCGACGACGCCGTTTTCCGTGAACTCATCCGAATCGAACGCGAGATTGACACCGCTTTGCCACTCCCCCCAGCCGTCGCTGCCACCGGCTGCTGCCTCGTCTAATCGGTCCTCGTGGACTGTCTCGGGATTCGTGTGCTGGAGCAACGACGTTTCCAGTGGCCCACCGTGTCCCATGTCAGAACCGTGGTCGCTGACCGCATTGAACCACGTAAACGGGACCGCGAAGGCGTCGTCGTGTCGGGTTATCGTGCCAGCCACTTCACGCAACGCGTCGATGTTTCCGCCGTGGCCGTTGACCAGCACCACGTGATCCCACCCGTGGCTGGCGAGACTCTGAACGATGTCCCGGACGTAGGACCGGAACGTCGATTCGGAGGTCCACAGCGTCCCGGTGAACGCTCGATGCTCCTCGGCGACGCCAACTGGGACCGCCGGTGCGACAACGACGGGATCGTCGTACCGGTCGGCACCGTGTTCGGCGACCGCCTCGGCGTCGAGGGTGTCCGTCCCGAGCGGTGCATGTGGCCCGTGTTGCTCCGTACTCCCCACGGGAAGAAGCGCCAAGTTCGTCTCGACATCCGCCATATCGGTCCAGGTCTCCGTTTGTAGCTCCATATTGCAATTTCTGTACGTGGCCGAAATAAAGCCCCATTTTCTCATCGGGTTCCACAGGCGAGTTGTCGGCAAGCGTACCCAGTCGGCAGCCGGACGCGCTTTTAATATTCGGCAATACGTGCCTTGTGATAGAATGGTAACAGATGGCGCGGAGTCGATTCCGATGACGGTCATCAGCGGGCCACTCGGTGCAGGGAAGACAACGCTGGTCAACCGATTGTTGAGCGATCCCGGAGATCGGCGAATCGCTGTCGTCGTCAACGACATGGGGGAGATAAACGTCGACGCCGAACTCATCTCGGAGGAGGCGGATTCGGGAGAAGAAGGCGTCGTAGACCTCTCGAACGGGTGTATCTGTTGTCGGCTTCAGGACGACCTCGTCACCGAGGTAACCCGACTCGCCGAGGAACGGACGTTCGATTACCTCGTCGTCGAAGCCTCCGGAATCAGCGAACCGATCCCCATCGCCCGGACGTTGACAGTCGGTCCGGACGGAGGCGACCCGCCCGAAGGGTTCCATCTGGATACGACGGTCTCGGTCGTCGACGCGTATGGGTTCTGGAAAGCGTTCGATCCCGAGGAGTCTCTCCCGGACGCTGCGCCCGATCCAGAGCGGCCGCTCACCGAGGTACTGGTCGATCAGATCGAGTTCTGCGATGTCCTTCTGCTGAACAAGTGTGATATGGTCCCCGACGATGCCCTCGACTCTGTGGAGGCCTCGGTCAGACGGCTCCAGCCCCGGGCGACCATCCATCGAACGACCTACAGCGAAGTCGACCCTGGCGACGTACTCGGGACCGGGCGGTTCGATTTCGAGGCCGCCCGACGACAGCAAGGGTGGAAACAGGCCTTAGCCGGAGCAGAAGCGGGCGACGACCACGGTAGCCACGACCATGACCACGACGGCGAGACATCGGCCGCAGCGGCCCACGGCGTGGAGTCGTTTATTTACCGGCGAGACATGCCGTTTCACCCCGGCCGGTTCGACGACTGGCTCGACGACTGGGACGGCGCTATCGTCCGCGCCAAGGGGTTTGCGTGGGTTGCCAGCAGGCCCGAGACAGTGCTTGGCGTGAGTCAGGCCGGCCCGGCAGTACAGGCCGGCCCCATCGGCGAGTGGGGCGACGACGAGCCCTCCACCCGCCTTGTCTTCATCGGACAGGAGATGGACGAAGACGCCATCGTCGCCGAACTCGATGGCTGTCTGGCCACGGACGACGAGCGAAGCCAGACGTTCGAGAACGACCCGTTTCCGCGGGACCGCTGACCTGCAGCAGTGGCGATCAGGTCGCGCCGTAGCCGACCTCCTCGCGGAGTTCGTCCCACGACTCGTGGAACCCGTACGTCGACTCGGACTCGTCACCCATCGCAGTCTGGTAGACATCGTCATAGGACAGTAACTGCGTCCAGCCGTCGTGGAACCGATAGCTACAGTACTGGCACATAGCCGGGTATACTCGACAGTAGAACGTATAGCTATCGCCAAAAAATAGGGTATCTCAGTGAGGTCGCTCTCAGGGCTCCAGCAGCACCTTCGTAACGCCTTCTTCCCGGTTGTCGAAGGCCTCGTACATCTCGGGGGCCTCCTCGAGGCCGACGCGGTGGGACACCACCCAACTGGGGTCGGCGCGACCTTCGATGATCAGGTCACGGAGTTCCCGGTTGTAGGACTTGACGTTACACTGGCCGGTACCGAGGGCTTGGCCCTTCTCGAAGAGCAGCCCGAAGTCGATGCCGAGGCGGCCCTGCGCGGCCATGTCGTCAGGGGCACCCGGGTCCTCGGGGACGTAGAGCCCCGGAATCCCGAGTTCACCGGTCGGTTTCACCGTCCGGATCAGGTTGTTGATGACGACGGCCGGGTTCTCTCGCGCCGGGTCGTACGCGCCGTCGCCCTGTTTGTCCGGGTCGATGGCCTGATAGCCGACAGCATCGACGCCCTTGTCGACACCGCCGCCGTGTTGCTCTTTGATCTGTTCGACCGGGTCGCCGTCCTCGAAGTTGATCGGCGTCGCGTCACAGTGTTCCTCGGCCAGATCGAGCCGGCTCGGAACACGGTCAACGGTGTAAATTTCGGCCGCACCCTTGATTTTCGCGCTGTAGGCTGCCATCAGCCCGACCGGACCGGCTCCGTAGATGGCGACGGAGTCGCCCGGTTCGAGGTTGGCGAGTTCTGTCCCGTGCCAGCCTGTCGGGAAGATGTCCGCGAGCAGCGAGAACGCATCCTCGTGCTCGTCGCCCTCAGGAAGTTTGAGCGCGTTGAAATCCGCGTAGGGGATGCGGAGTTTCTCGGCCTGACCGCCCTTGTACGGCCCCATGGCGACATAGCCGTAGGCCCCACCGGCGAAGCCAGGATTGACGTTCGTACAGAAGCCCGTGTACCCGCTCTCGCAGTTCTCACAGAAGCCACAGGCGACGTTGAACGGGGCGACGACGCGGTCGCCCTCCTCCAGTGACGAGACGGCGTCACCGACCTCGGTCACGATCCCCATGTTTTCGTGTCCGAACACGATACCGGGTTCGGCTGCTGTCCGCCCCTCGTACATGTGGAGGTCGGACCCGCAGATACACGTCGTCGTGATATCGATCAGTACGTCGTTCGGGTGTTCGATCTCCGGTTCGTCTACCTCCTCGACGGCTACGTCCTTCGGCCCTTTATACACTACAGCGTTCATTGACATTGGTTAATACAACCATATGCATGCTAGGATAGCTGTCACTTATAACTAGTCAATGATTGTGATGTATCAGCAGCGAGTTACGATACTCGGCCCGAGTAAGTTTAAAACTAGTTTTTAGTCTCTGGTAGCTTTACGGCGTCCCCGCCCATCGGTGCAAACGCCGGTGACCGCCTGAGACGGTTCCCGGCTGCCACCGCCCTCCCCGAGCGCCACACCTTTCGCCACAAATTGGACTCAGTCTCACCCCCGGCTGTCCACACAGCGGTCAAGCCCTCCACCTTCCCGTGGCTGAGTACGCACACCGATGAATACTGTCACAGCAGACGAAGCCCCGCTGAACCGATAGGAACAAATAATCTCTGTTTGAACAAGGCCCACTGACGGTTTGCCGGAAACGCGTTATTTTCACAGGTACTGATATGATAGGCACTGTACGGACGTTGCTCGGTTACAAACGGTCGGCCCGTGAGACGGCTGCAATTCTGCGGCAGGTGGTCGACAGTGCGTGATCGCACTGTCGGCCTGTTTGCCGTGGTGGCTGTCGTTTCGCTCACCGGCAGCATTGCGATGATCGCGGTGTCGGCTCCGGCACCGGCCCGCCCGAATACGGCCGACAGCGGTTCTGCGCCGATGGCAGCCGGAACAGCCGACCAGTTCGCTCGGCTCCACGCGGCCGGCCTCACAGGGTCGAACGTCTCGGTCGGTGTCATCGATCCGACAGGGTTCGACACGGACGCAGCGGCGATCACAGAACAGGTCATCGAAACGCGGAATTTCGGCGGTGGGACCGCCCACGATAGTGGTGAGACACACGGGACCGCGACGGCGGCCGTCGTGACACGCACCGCACCGGACGCCGACCTGTACCTCGCTCGGATCGACAGCGTCAACAGTTATCGACGGGCCGTGGACTGGCTCGTTCGCGCGGATACCGATGTGATCGTCGCACCGGTTTCGTTCTACGGGCAGCCGGGCGATGGCAGCGGGCCGGTCGCTCGGAGCGCGACCCGCGCGACGGACGCCGGATCAGTGTTCATCGCTCCGGCCGGCAACACCGCACAATCGCATTGGACCGGCCGCTACACCGCCGATGCTGTCGAGAACCGAACGGTCACGTTTACGAACGAGAGCCGGCGGAATTACGTTCGGGGCGGGACTGAAATAACGGTCTGGCTCTCCTGGGAGCGAGGCCACGCGGACGAGGACTACACGGTGGAACTGTATCGAACGAACGGCACGGTTTCCCGCCTCGTGGCCCGCTCACAGCCGTATCCCGGCGACGACGTGCCAAACGAGCGTATCGTCGCCGATGTTCGGCCCGGCGACTACTACCTCGTTGTTCGGGGGCCGGCCGCACCGACTGATACGCGGCTACGGCTCGTGTCACCGACCCACGACCTCCAACACACGACAACCCGAAGCAGCATCGTCGCCCCAGGGACGGCGCGCGAAACCATCACTGTCGGGGCGTACAACAGCCGCGTCGAAACGCTCGAACCGTTCAGCTCGCGCGGTCCGACAGTCGATGGGCGGACCGGCGTCGACGTTGTGGCACCGGACAGGGAGTTCGCCACTGCCGCACCCGACGGCTTCATCGGCTCGTCAGCCGCAGTCCCCTACGTCGGTGGCACGGCGGCGTTGCTGCTGGAGGCAGACGGGTCGCTGTCGCCCCGGGAGACCGAACGGTTGCTCGAACGGACTGCCAGCGACGTGGGAAGACCGGGACTGGACAACGGGACCGGGCACGGGACGGTGGAGCCGGTCCGTGCGGTCCGAACGGCACGGAACCGCTCCGACGGTTAAATCTCGTTTTAACCCAGCCACAGAACTTTGAAGATTGGCCTATCATACATCCGACAGTGACGCTATGTCGAGTCTCATCGAAAACATACAGGAGCGAACCGGGACCGCCGACGAATCTCCGCGGGTGCTCGGCGTCGCGGAGAACGAAACCGACGACGTGCTCGACGCCCTCGCGTCGGACACCAGTCGGTCGCTGTTCCGTACGCTGTACGACGAGCCCGGAACGCCGTCGGAGATCGCGGACCGGTGTGACACGTCGGTCCAGAACGTCCACTACCACGTCTCGAATCTCGAAGATGCGGAACTCATCGAGCCTGTGGAAACGGCCTATTCCTCGAAAGGCAACGAGATGACGGTGTACGGTCCCGCGAGCGATCCCATCGTGCTGGTCGGCGACCGCGACCTGGAACCGCGCATCCAGCAGTCGATGACCGACGTGGTCACCGGCCTCGGGCTGATCGGCTTCGCCAGCCTGTTCGTCCAGTGGGGTGCAGAGCGACTGGCGGACTCGACACCGGGGAACGGGGTCCTGGCTCCGGCGAGCCCGGACGCGGGTCCGATCCACGGGACTGACGCGCTCGCCAGGTTCGTGTTCGAAGTCGTCGAGCCGGGCCTGCTGTTTTTCTGTCTCTGTCTCGCTATTCTCGGGGGAGCCGCGTTCTTGACCCGCAAGTGAGCCGAAACAAACTCCGGCAGTAGACTCCGACGCCTGCTATGGCAAGCGTCGAGTGCGAGCGCGTCAAAAGTAATTCAACTGGCCAAGCGATGCGGCCTCAGCTCAGCAGGGATCGAAGGCAGATTCCGACACCGACGACGGCGAGTATCCCGCCGACAGCGAGAGCGCCGGCACCGACTCCGAAACCGCTGTTCTGTGGCTGGCGTGTTGCCGGCGTCTCACCGGAAACCGAGTCGACGCTGTCAGCGGACGCATCCGCGGTAGTGTCGCCGTCTGTGATGACGAGCGTTCCGATGTCGTCGGGCTGGTCGGCCGCGTCGGTCCCGCGGAACAGCGACAGGTCGTAGTTGCCCGCAGCCAGTGGCGAATCGAGGGCGACTTCCGATCCGGATTCGACCGCAACGGCATCGGCATCCGCCGCAGTTTCGAGCGTCGGTTCGTCGTGTCCAGCCGCCGTGGTGTCAAACAGGAGCACGACGCGGGAATCACCGTTTCCGTCTCGGACGGTCGCATTGATCTCGTAGTTTGAGGCCGGGCTTCCGATAGACACCGTCGCCGCGTCAGCGGTCGTGAGCACAATCGGAATCCGACCGGTGTCACCCTGTTTCACCCGGGTTATCGACTCCTCGAACCCGAATTCGGCCGACTCCTCGACCTCAAACTGCTCGGCCGCTGTTCCGTTCGCCTCGATGATGAGTGTCCCGACGGTCGGCGTGCCATCGGGCGTCTGTCCGTCGAACACGCGGTAGGTGTACGGGGCAGGGTCGAGCGTCGACTGGAGGTCCGGCTCTGGCGCGGTAACGGTGAGTGAGTCACCATCGTCCGCAACGCTGAGGGTCTCCGCGTCCGTGCCGGCAGCCGCAGTGTCGAAGAGAACCAGCACTTCGCCATCATTATCGTCGTCACTGACAGTCGCGTTGATCCGGTAATTGACCGCCTCGCTGCCGACGGAGAGCGTTTTGTTCCCGCCGTCAGTCATCGAGATCGGAATCTCGGCGGTCTCTCCCTGAGAGACCGTGACGACGTTCTCGTCGTCGTCAGTCTCTGTCGGAGTCTGGATATCCGGCACCGGGTCGGTACAGTTGCTGTCGCACTGAGCGACGGTTCCAGTCCGTTCAAACAGCGTGTCACCGTCGACATGAGCAGACAGTCTGTAGGACGTGTTCGCTGACACCTTCGCCAGGTCGAACTGGGCGACGAATGTCCCATCGGGTTGCACGCTGACCTGTCTTTGGTACAGGAAGGGGGACGACGCGTCTTCAGACACAAGTCTGACAGTCATCTCAGTTCCGGGTTCCAGCGTCGTCTCTCCAGTGATAACTTGTTGGGAATATGGATACAGCGGGAAGCTGTCCTCTGAGACCGTGGCCTGCTGTTCTGCGGCGGCCAGCCCCGGACCTGTCGCCGCGGCGGCGATGAGTACGGCGGCAAGCGCCATCGAGCGGAGGCTCATGGGATCACCGCCCGTGATGCGGGCCTACGTGGTCGTAACTTTACCTGTAGCTGCCAACAGTACCGTATCGCAAGCGGAGGGCAATTCGCTGGCATACGACTTGTAGTTACAGTGGGTGTGAAAAACCGCCTGCGGTAGCTTAAAACCACGTTGAACGCTGGCTACCAATCGACTTGGGTAGCCGTCTCGGCAGGGTCGATGGCAGTGTTGTCCCACGTGTGGTTTTGCTCCCGGCGTTCGACGGCGACATACCCGTAGTTTGCTGCGTCAGAAGTCAGAGATTCATACAATTAGTGAAACAGGGCGCAGTAAACTGAGAGTGGGGCAGTATTTTTATACTAGTTTTGAGATACATGACTAGTATGCGAACGGTCCTCGCATACGAACTCTCCAACATCCAAGTAACGAGTACCGATGGCCGGGAGATCGGCACATTGAGCAACATAATGCTCGACACGGCGACGGGTGAACTTGAGACGGTCGTCGTCGACAGCGACCAGCCGGAGATATTCAATGTCGAACAGGATGCCGACGGCTGCATTCGGTTACCGGCGGTACTCATCGAGTCGGTTCGGGATCATCTGACTGTCCACCCACCCTCGGAACTCGATGCGTCAAGCCGTGATGCTGTCGACCTGTAGCTAGCATCTCGATTCGGGTTCCGTGTGCCAGCGACTCGAGGAGTCCACCGATCATTTCGAGCGTACAACTCGTTCCGTTCGGTCGTTGCACAGATGAGAACAAGCAATCGTCAGCAACGTCGTGATATGTATTCGTCATTTTTTTGATGGCCCACGAGTCAGTGCCGATATGGTCCCGCTTGAGGTGTTAGCTGCCCCCCTCCAGAGCAGCGATGCCGGTAGCATCGTACTCGTCCTGTTCCAACTATTGATTGCCGCTATCCAGATTGCTGGGATGTGGATGGTGTTCGAGAAGGCCGATTACGCGGGCTGGAAGGCAATCATTCCGATATACGACCTCTACATCATGCTCAAGATCGGTGAGAACCCGTGGTGGTGGTTAGTGCTACTCCTCGTGCCAATTCTGAACATTTACGCGTGGTACAAGATTCACGCCGGCGTCGCCAGAGCCTTCGGGCGAGGCATCGGCTTCGGATTGGGCCTCGCGTTCCTGAGAATCCTCTTTTTCCCGTTGCTGGGCTTTGGTGATTACCAGTACCGCCGGTCCAGCGGACTCGCCTAAAATCCGCCGTCCCGATCTCGCGGCGGAATCCGCGTTGCTGTCAGGTTCGTTCGTGGAGCGTGATCAGAGCGGGTAGTCGCGGGGTTCGTGCTGGACGGAAATCCACTTCGTCTCGGTGATCTCCCGGAGGAAGGCGTCGCTGTTGTACTCGCCCACACCGGAGGCCCCGATGCCGCTGAAGGGCACGTGGGCTTCGTCGTTGATCGGCTGGTCGTTGATGTGGACGTTGCCGGTCTCCATCCGGCCGGCGATGTCCCTGGCGACCGAGAGATCACCGGCGTGGACGGCCCCGGAGAGCCCGTACTCGGTGTCGTTGGCGATTTCGACGGCCTCGTCAACGTCCGTGAAGGGGATGACCGGCGCGATCGGGCCGAAATGCTCGTTGGCGGCGGCCGTCATGTCGTTGGTCACGCCCGAGAGCACCGTCGGCTTCACCACGAGCGAGTCCTCGACACCGTCGATAGCTGCCGTCTCGCCCCCCGTTTCGAGCGTGGCCCCGGCGTCGATGGTCTGGTGGACGTAATCGAGCATCTCGTCCCGCTGGGATTCGTCGATGATGGGGCCGACTTCGGTCTCGGGGTCATGCGCGCTACCGACCGTGAGCGAACCCGCGCGCTCGGTCAGCTTCCGGACGTACTCGTCGTAGATGTCCTCGTGGACGATGTGGCGATTGATGGAGATGCACACCTGCCCCTGGTGGACGAACGAACCGAACGTGGCCGCGTCGACCGCGCGGTCGATATCGGCGTCGCTCGTGACGACGAACGGGTTGTTTCCGCCGAGTTCCATCGCGGGCACGGCGAGATTCTCCCCCGCGAGGCCGGCGACGTGCTGTCCGACCGCCGTCGAGCCAGTAAAGGAGACCACGTCGCTCTCGGGGTGGCTGGCGACGCGGTCGCCGATCTCCGAGCCGCGGCCGGTCACGACGTTCAGCACGCCCGAGGGCAGGTCGGTTTCCTCGAAGAGCTTCGCGAACAGCAGCCCGCCGGTGATCGGCGAGTTCGTCGAGGGTTTGAGAACGACACTGTTTCCGGCGGCGATGGCGGGGAGGACCGCCCGCGCGCTCAGGTTCAGCGGGAAGTTCCACGGGGAGATAACCGTCACGACCCCCTTCGGCCCGCGCTCGACGGTGTTCTCCTTGCCCGGAATGTTCGACTCGGCGTGTTCGCCTTTCATCCGGCGGGGGAGCGTCGCCGCCTCGCCCGCGTGGTCGGAGGCGATCTGGATAGACGTTTCGCCCATGATCGCTGAGCCGGCGACCTCGTGTGCCAGCAGGTCGGCGACGGCATCATCGTGGTCCTGGAGCGCCCGCAGGAACTGCTGGATGACCGCCGCGCGCTGGGCCGGCGGGACCGCTCCCCACTCGTCCTGTGCCTCGCTCGCGGCCTCGTAGGCGGCGTCCACGTCGCTCTCGGTCGCAGCGGGGACTGCCGCGACGACTTCGCGGGTCGAGGGGTCCTCGACGGGGATGGTTTGCCCGCCGTCAGCGGACACCCAGTCGCCGTTGATGTACTGTTTACTCCAGTCGGCGTCTATCGACAGGTCGTTCGACATCTGTATTTTTACCAAATGGTAGAACGGGGAAAAGGGGCCGAAATGTGGTCAAAAACACCGGTTACTGGGTGTTAATACGGCCGTGGTCGGGACCCGAAAATCCGTTTGACAGTGTTCTAATTTCCGCCGGAAGGTATCTGCCCGTCAGTCGCACGGAGTAGAATGCTCGGAGGGTATTTCGGGCCGCGCAAAAGCATCTCAATGTGGTCGCCCAATCGAGCAAGTATTTATATGTTAACGGACGGTGCGGAACCCCTTCAATCGGACCCAGCTGGGCGCGCTCTCGCCTGCAGAGGCTACCGTAACATCGCCTCAGCGTATTCACTCGCGGTCTGTCGAGCCGTTTCGAGTTCGTCAGTATCGTCTAACATCACAGCACGGGTCCGGGCGCCGTCGATGATCGTCAGCAGCGAACGGGTTACGTGGTCGGCGTCGACATCGTTGAACACCCCCTCGTCGATTCCGTGGTTGATGACGGCCTTGAGCATGTACCGGATGTACTCGTCGTTTTCTCGGAATCGCTCACTGAACGTCTCCTTGTAGGGGGCCTGACTCCGCATCTCTAGCAGGGCGACCGAGAGATCGGGGTTTTCCTGTGGTTTGACGAGGAGTTCATCGAGCAAGAGCTCGAGCCGCTCCTCCGGATTCGTCGTCTCGACATCGTGTATCGAATCGACGAACTGTTCCAGGAGGTAATCGAGAAAAGCCGCGAGGAGGTCGTCTTTCGTATCGTAGTAGTAGTGGACCGCGGCTGTCGATTTGCCGTACTCCGCCGCGATCCGCTTGATCGTGAGGTCAGCGTAGCCGTACTCACGGAGCGCCCGATACGTCGCCTCCATGATCTCCTGAGTCTCCGCAGAGAAAGTCCGTTCCGATGGTCCAGCCATTGTGTACTGATTGCCCCATGATTGGATAACCGTTGTGACCTGCGGACTATCCCCGAAAAGAATACGATACAGTTAGCAGATATCGTATCTTATAGCCCCTTTCTACCGTATATACTACCCATATCGGGAGTCAAAGCGTTTTTGACTAACCGGTTAGTAAGTTTAGTCACAGCCGCCATGGATGACGATACAGCTACTGAAATCCTCGAGGCGACGTACCGCGCCCTCTGCCAGCACGGGTACGCCTCGCTCACGCTCAAAGACATCGCTACCGAGGCAGACCGGAGTAAAGCGTCCATTCACTACTACTACGACAGCAAGGAGAACCTCTTCGCGGAGTTCCTCGATTTCTTGTATGACCAATTCACTGCGGAGCTATCGTCGGTTGCAGGCAGTACATCCCGGGAGGAACTTGAAGCGCTGTTTGACACGGTCCTCACTGACGAGAGAGCGACCCCCGGCCAGAAGTTCAGAACGGCGATGCTCGAAGTAAAGGCACAGGCACCGTACAACGACGGGTTCCAGGCCCGACTCGCCGAGTTCGATACCGTGCTCTTCGAGCGGATCCGGGAGATCATCGCCAGCGGCGTCGAAACCGGTGAGTTCAACGATGCTGTCGATCCGGCCGTCGCTGCGGAGTTCCTCGTGACGGCCATTACTGGTGCCCATACCCGGCACGTCGTCACTGATCGGTCAACGGCCCGGTTCAACGAGAGGATAACCCGGTACGCCGAGACTCATCTCTTGGCAGACGTGCCATCGGAGGCGACCCACTGATGGGACTGCGAAGTCGTGTCGATGCCCTGTTCAAAGGCCCCGAGGAGTTCGACCTCACGTCGGGTGGCATCGCCAAGCCGCTGTTCTTCCTCTCGATGCCGATCGTCATCACGAACCTCTTTCAAACTGCATACAACCTCGCGGACACGTTCTGGCTCGGTCAGTACAGCACGGACGCCCTGGCGGCGATCAGCTTCGCCTTCCCGATGGTGTTTCTGCTGATCTCGCTGGGGATGGGGATATCCGTCGCCGGCAGCGTGCTCGTCGCCCAGTTCACCGGCGCTGGCGAGGAGCGCGAAGCCGAGTACGCCGCCTCACAGACGGTCACCTTCGCCGTGATCGTCTCGTTCGTCCTCGGCATCGCGGGCTATCTCGGCGTCGATACGTTCCTCAGCCTGATGGGGGCCTCCGAAGACGTGCTTCCGATGGCGACCAGCTATATGGAGGTCATTTCGCTTGGCCTGCTGTTCATGTTCGGCTTCTTCGTCTTCGTCGCGCTCATGCGAGGGTACGGCGACACGATAACGCCGATGCTCGTGATGTTCGGCTCGGTGGTCCTCAACATCATCATCGACCCGTTCCTGATATTCGGCTGGACGGTCGTCGAGAACGCGCCGCTCGTCGGGACGGTCGCGTTCCCCGAACTCGGGATCGAGGGGGCCGCCATCGCAACCGTGTTCTCGCGGGCGCTGGCACTGGTCGTCGGGCTGGCGATCATGTTCCGGGGGACCCGTGGTGTCCAGATTCACCTCCGCGATATGGCCCCGGACCTCTCGTATCTCCGCCGCCTCGTTCGCATCGGTCTACCCGCATCCATCGAGGGGACGGGTCGCGCACTGTCGATGAACCTGCTGTTGGTCATCGTCGCGATGTTCCCGGACACGGTGGTCGCTGCCTACGGTATCGGGACGCGCGTGTTCTCGGTCGTCTTCCTGCCGGCCATCGCAGTTGCCCGCGGCGTCGAGACGATGACCGGCCAGAACATTGGGGCGGACAAACCGGAGCGGGCCGCAAAGGCAGCCGGCCTCGCGGCCAAGGTACTGTTCGGCGTGCTCACCGTGGCGGGCGTCCTCGTCTGGTTCACCGCCGCCCCCATCGCCGACCTGTTCACGACCGACCCCGAAGTCGTCGAAATAACGACGCAATTCCTGCGCTACGTCGCGCTGTCGTTCGGGTTCATCGGCATCATGCGGGCCTACACCGGGAGCTTACGCGGGGCCGGGAAGACGCTGACCGCCGCGGCAATCTCCGTGTTGATGCTCGGGGTCATTCGTTTCCCGATTGCATGGTTCGCCGCTGGCCCGCTGGGTGAATCCGGCATCTGGCTGTCGTTCGCGGTCTCGAACGTGGCCGGGGCGATCATCGCCTACGGGTGGTATCGGCGGGGGACGTGGCGAGACAGCGACCTCACCGAAACCCAGATCGACCTCGACGAGACGGGAGTCGAGATGCCGGCGGACGGGGACTGATAGTGCCGGGTATCGACCCCCGTACTCCATACTGGCGGAAGACGTACTCGGCAAACGACATCAAGTATCGACGCGAAAAAGGCGCTTCAAGTCTCGAACTGCACAGATACAGCCGGACACTTCGAGGGGTCCAAGGCTTTCAGTTCGCAGGCCGTTTTTACAGCTATGCCCTCGGAACCAACCGTCGATCCGGAGCCGTCGTCGCCGCTCTTTGCAGCCATCTACGACCCCGCAACAGCGCTGCTTGAGCGGACGCTCCTCCGACCACATCGAGAATACTTGGTCGCAGATCTGGACGGCACGGTTCTGGATCTCGGCGCTGGGACCGGGGCGATGGTTCCGTATTTCAAACGCGCAGGGGCTCCGTCGACTGAATTTCACGCCATAGAGCCCGATCCGCACATGCGGAAACAAGCGGTAGAGAAAGCGAAGGCCCAGTCTGTTCCCATTCGTATCGACGGGGCACCAGCCGAAGCCCTCCCGTACGACGACGCCACGTTCGATGTCGTCATCGCCTCGATGGTGTTCTGTACGATTCCGGATGTCGAGTCGGCGATGGCTGAGGTCGCGCGGGTACTCAAGCCCGGCGGTGAACTCCGCTTCTTCGAGCACGTTATCGACGACGGCTGGCGCGCTCGTGTGCAGTCAGTGCTGGCACCGCTCTGGAAACGACTCGCCGGCGGGTGTCACCTGACCCGACAAACGGGCTCGCGGCTCGTCACCAATCGGTCGTTCGATGTCGTCGAAATCGAGCGCTTCAATCTCGGGCTCACGCCAGTCCGTCCGTTTGTCCGGGGAACGCTCCGGAAGCGAGCCATCCCAACGACGGGATCATTCGGCGATTAGCCGTTGCTCTGGGTCACGGACCCCTCTTCGTTGGGTTGGATGACGACGAACCCGTCGTCGCCGGTGAACTCCATCTGGATCGACTCCCCGGAGGTCTGGCCGATCTCGAAGGTCTTGTTCATCTCGATATCTGGTGAGAGGTTCGAACTCCAGGCGACGGTCGCGTCCGGGTCGGTGAAAACCGGCGGCGTCATCACCAGCGGATCGCCGTGCGTTGTCAGCGCGATCTCGCCGGGGCCGGTGAGATAGACGTTCGTCAGGCCGCCGGCCGCCATACCCGAGAGGCTACCGACCGTGTTGATCTCGTAGTCGACGCTGGATTCGAATGCGAGCACGTCGGTCCCGTTGACCGATATCGACTCCCCATCATCGAGGGTGAGCACCTGTACTTTCTTGCCGTTCTCGGCCACGTAGAGATGGCCGCTCCCTTCGGCCTCCATGACCGGCGTCCCCTCACCGCTTACGGCCTCCTTGACGAAGCCGGTGATGCCGCCCTCCGCTGAGGACTTGCCGGTGAACGTGACCTCACCGGTGTAGGCGACCATCGATCCGGCCTTGACCATCACCGTGCCGTCGAGCGAGATGTCCAGGAGTCGGTTGTTCTCCTTCTGGAAACCATCACCGCTGTCTGCTGGGGCATTAGAGCGAACGAATTCGTCTAAGTCCATGGGTACAGCAGAATGTTCTGGAGGCCGGACACATAGTGCCCCTGAAAGATGAAAACAGATTTTGTGCGAATATTTCGCAATCCGAGGTGAGGAGTCCGACAGGGCAGAACAAACCACTTCGGATGGCGACGCTATTCTGTGTGTGAGACCATCTATAGGGGGCCGTTACTGACACGTTGGTGATTCCGGTATAGGCGTTTTATATGAGTGCTATATAGCTGTACGAGAGCGAACGTAGCGCACCAACTGCCGTCGAATCTAGCGACGGTGGCAGGCCATGCGTCGACTGTCACAGGCTGTGGGAGGACCGGCGTGGCCTCCTGCTTTTTGTGTGGTGCATCTGAAGCGGAGATATGCCAACGAGTGACCATGACCCAGCCGATACGTTGCATCCGGCGACGCCAGCGGGCTATCAGTCACCACAGCCGTTTCGATACTCGCTGGCGGTACTACTCGGTCTGGTGGTCGTCCTGGTACCGGTCGCCGCTGTGGTGTTCGGGTGGCTCCTCTGGTACGCGCAGGGGACTGCGCTGGATGCCCTGTTTTCCGTCGAGGAAACCACGACGAGCATCACGTTTACACTCGCGTCCGGGCTGGTCGCGGTCGCATGCGTCGGTGCTATCGTCGCCGTGACCGTGCTCCACGAGCTAGTACACGGACTTGTCTATCGATGGTTCGGGTATCGCGTCTCCTACGGCGTGGCACCGCAACTGGGCGCGTTCTACGCAGCGACGTTTCACCAGTTCCAGGAGCGGAAGCACAACATAATCGTCGGCATCGCACCGCTCGTCGTGCTTGATCTGTTGCTTCTTCCGCTGTTGTTCGTTCCGGTTCCGCTGCTCGCGTTCGCGGCCTTCGTCGCCCTGCTGTTCAACACCGCCGGGGCAGCCGGTGACCTCTATCTGGTCGCAACGTTACTCAGAACACCCGCCGGATCGCTCATGTACGACAGCGACATCCGGCATTCGTATCTGTTCTATCCCGACGTGTAGTTACGGCGAACCCGGAACGACGGCGCTGTAACGAAGGAATCAAGCGGATCAATCATCCGGAAAGCAGCGCCGACATCGACCGACGAGTCACCCCGCAACGACATCTCGGGTCCGTTCGGCATCTAATCCGAACAGCAGTCCGGCGAGAAACAGCAGTTCGTTGCCCTGATAATACTGTTCGATGACGAAGTTGACCAGGCCGATATCCGGCGTGGTTGCACCCAAAAGCACCAGGACGAGTGCCAGAACGGCAGCGAGTCCGGCAACCCACCGAACGACGATACCCGAGAGCAGCCCCACCACGAAGACGACAACGGCAGTAAAAAGGCTCATCTCACGCTCCAGCGTGTGGCAGCCAGCGATTCACTCGGAGGTCTCATAGCAGGACTACCGATTCCATCGTATTTAGTACTACCAGCAGAGCGGGAAGTCAGCCGAGTTCGGCAACAACCCGGGGCAGACAGCCCTCATCCGGTTCGAAGTACGAGTAGTGATCGGCGACCAGAGCCGTGACATCCACGTCCCGGTAGCCGTCGGGCAGTGGCGCTGCATCACGGGTCCCAGCGTGACCTACGGCGTGGGTCCGGTCCGACGCGCGGTACACCCACGAGAGGACCTTGTCGTTGTGACTGTAGAAATTCGACACCGGGGCGTCTACAGTCCCGATGGCGTCGCCGTATCGGCCGCCCGCAGTTACGCTATCGTAGGGGATGGCCCCACCGAGTAGTGACACCGAGGCGAGAACGTCCGTCGCCCCTCTATCGGCAAGCACCCGGAGCGTCTCGCCAGTCACCCGCGCGCCAAGCGAGTGTGCGAGCAGATGGACGGACCGACCGTCGGTTTCGGCCCATTCGGTCAGCCACTGAGCGAGGTGGGTACTGTTGGCCTCGGCGTTATCTTTCGCTTGTTCCCACCCGACGTTTGAATCCCAGCTGTACCCAATAACCGGCACGGGCCGTGTCCCTTCGAGCGCTACCTGGGCCGTATAGGCGTTGTCGCGTGCCGTCTCTGCGTCGGTACTGAATCCGTGGACGAACAGGAACACGTCCGATGCATCGTCGAAGGACCACGTGCCCTCGGTCTCGAAGGCAGGTCCCTCGGCTGTGTCGAGGCGTCCCCGCGTGGTAACGACAGGCTGTGACGCCGGGGCTGTGTACCCGCCGGAGTCCCCCTGCAGCGACCAGTACAGGTAAAGCCCACCACCCCCGAGCAGACCGAGACCGCTTCCGAGGCCGATCAGTAGCCGCCGCCTGGTCACACCGTATTGCCTAGCCATTGCAAGTCGTTCGTGGGTAGGTCACGGGTGCACCGATAAGTCAGTTGAGATCCACGCGGACGAAAACGGGACACAACTCCGAATTCGTTGCTGCAAGAACCGGTTTCCGGAGTCTCGGGGGACCCGCCTCCCGGCCCGCTATGCCGTCCGAACGACGACATCGTTCTGCGAGCAGTAGCGCTCGACTCGTCGCTGGAACGAGCCATCGCCGGGCCAGTCGACGGGTGCGCTCACCGCCTTCGGATCTCCGACATAGCAGGCGACTGTGTCACTGCCGTCAGCTCGTGGAATCGGCTGCCGGCAGTACAGGCCACGGTCGACGCCCTCGTATTCGTCAAGTTCCGCCACGTCCGGCGTTGCCAGTATCCGACCCGCGGTGGTACCGCCGGGAGCGAGCGTGGGATACCGTCCGTCGATGCGATGCAGCCCCACGAGTTCCGCCGGCCGCCGGTACTCGTACTCGTCGAGTACCGCGTTAGCCGTAGTGTGTTCGGTCAGCGTCCCGTACACGAACACGTCCATACCCGGTGTTGCAGCCCAACGCTTTTCAAACCTCTCTACCCGACACCGTGCCGTAGCCGACAAGGGTGTCAAGCTGAAGCACCGCCTCGATGAGTGTGCGGTAGTCTCGGAAGCAGGGCGCGGATAGCGCATCGCCGGCAGCACAGGGTTCTTGCCCCGGCCGCCAGTCATCCGAACCATGACGACCTGGGACGAGCGCTACCGAACGGGTACGTACCCGCAGCACCCGGACCCACATCCGGTGTTGGAGCGATACCTGCCGACCTTTCCACCGGGGCGGGCGCTCGATATCGCAACCGGGACCGGCCGGAACGCCCTGCCCGTCGCGGCGGCTGGGTATCGCGTCGACGCGGTCGACCAGTCGCGTGAGGGGCTTCGCATCGCTCGCGAAAACGCACGGGAAGCGGGCGTCGAAGACGACATCGAGTGGATACAGGCGGACCTCGAAACGTTCGCGTACCCGGCGTCGACGTACGACGTTATTACAATTAGCTTCTATCGCGCCGTGGACCGCCTGCCCGACATCATCGAGGCGCTGACCGACGGCGGCTGTCTGTTTATCCAGCACCACCTCCGGACAACTGACGGCGTGGACGGCGGCCCCTCCGGGGACCGCTACCGGTTCGCCTCGAACGAACTTCTCAGGGCCGGACTCGGGCTAACGGTGTTACACTACGACGAACGAACCACGACGACGGACGGGACGACCGCAGCCACCGCCCAGTTGGTCGCCAGAAAGTCACAGGGCGGTCGGCAGTCGTATCCGGACATTTCGGAGTAGGGTAGCAGTTTGAGACGAGGTGTCATATAATTCGTCACAGGCTATTGATTTCAGGCAGTGTAGACTGAACAAGCCACACAGTCAGTCTGTGGATTGACCGACCAGACAGTTTATTACATTCTATAACATATTACTACACATGCCAATCAACATTGACCGGTTCGAAGATGAGTCCGAAGATACCCTCGACATTACGGAGGGGACACAGCCCCACAGGATTCTCACTTTTTTAACAGCCAATGACGATCAGGCGTTCACACAGACTGAAATCTACGAGGCGACCGACATTCCTCGCGGGAGCGTCGGTGTCGTGCTGTCACGGTTGGAAAATCGAGGGCTCGTCCGCCATCGTGGCCGCTACTGGGCTATTGCAGACGACGACCGGCTCGCCGCGTTCGCAGCACAGCAGGCTGCAAGCTCGGCATCAACAACCGACGACTATTACGCAGACACAGACACATGACCGAGCAATATGCCCGGGGCACCGTCGTGAAAGGACCGGACCTTTTGGGACCCCACGAATATCGCCCATACGTCTGTCTGAGCACAGAGGATCCACCATTTCGTGATGAAGAAGCTGTCTATGCGGTCATCACGACGACACGTCGTTCCGCTGCAATCCCGCTTGCCGAAACAGACTTCACAAGTGGCGGACTCACTCGTGAAAGTTACGTCAATCCGTGGGTTCTGGTCACGATTAAACATGCCGACGTTGCTGAAATTGAAGGGCAACTGAGAGTAGACACCGTTGATAATATCGCCCGAGAGGCAGCAACGCTCATCGGAGGACTAGATTGAGACTCGCTCGGGCAGTTTATTTCCTGTACTGACCGTTTCAAATTGGGTGCGAAAACGGTTCTATACCACCTTAGATGAGACCGTGGAACCGTCAATGGAAACCTGAATCGACTCGGAGATCAGTCCTCGGACGGGTCTTCGCCGCCGTCGGCCAGCGCCGGCAGCCGCTCGCGCTCGAACCACGCGAACTCCCGCGAGAACTGCTCCGTTGCCGCCAGGTCCCAGGGGTCGCCATCCGTGACCAGCGGTCCCTCCAGCCACGAGATTACGAGGTTCCAGACGAAGATGAGCTGGCCGATGACCAGCAGTACGACGCCGACTGTCGCTAGCTGGTGCAGGAGGGTAAACAGGTCAATCGGACCGGCAGTCAGGTCGTATGTGGCGTAGCGCCGGGGCATCCCGGCGTAGCCGAGCAGCACCATCGGGAAGAACGTAACGTTGGTCCCGATCAGTGTTAGCCAGAAGTGCCATTTCGCCAGCGACCGCTGGTACCACCGACCGGAGTACAGCGGGAACCAGTAGTAAATGCCCGCAAAGACCGCGAAGGCGATTCCGCCCATGATGACGTAGTGGAAGTGGGCGACGACGTGGTAGGTGTCATGCAGGATGAGGTCGACGGGGATAGCGGCCTCGAAAACGCCGGTCACGCCGCCGATGATGAAGTTCCCGACGAATCCGACACAGAAGAGGAACGGCGCGGTCGTGCGCAACGCGCCGTTCCACATCGTCGCCATCCAGTTGAACGTCTTCACTGCGCTGGGGATTGCGATAGCGATAGATATCGCCATGAACGAGGCCCGCAGTCGGGGGTCCATCCCCGTTGCGAACATGTGGTGCGCCCAGACGCCAAAGGAGAGGACGCCGAGCGCCAGCGTCGAGTATACCACGAACTTGAAGCCGAACAGCTTCCGACCGCAGAACTTCGGCAGGATGTAGCTGATAAGCCCCATCGGAGGCAGGACGAGGATGTACACCTCGGGGTGGCCGAAGAACCAGAACAGGTGCTGCCACAGCAGCGGGCCGCCGCCGTCGAGCGTGAAAAACGTCGTTCCGAGGTTGCGGTCAAGCAAGAGCATGACGATGGCACTGCCCAGCAGCGGGAAGGCAAACAGGATCTGTGCGGACTGGACCAGTACGGTCCAAGAGAAGATGTCGAGGGTCGCCCAGGTCACGTCCTCGCCCCGTTCGGTGAAGATCGTCGCGATAAAATTGATCGCCCCCATCGTCGCCGCGATGCCCGAGAGGTGGAGGCCAAGCAGCATGAGATCCACGCCAGGGTTCTGCTGTTCGATCGACAGCGGTGTGTACATCGTCCAGGCGGTCCGGGCCGGTTCGATGTTTTCGAGGAACGGCCCGCCGAGGACGCCGCCCCAGATGAGCAGGGCCGCTGGCGGCAACAGCCAGAACGCGATGGCGTTGATCCGGGGAAACGCCATGTCGTCGGCCCCGATGAGCAACGGAATCAGGTAGTTCGAGAACGCCGCCAGGATGGGCGTTCCGAACAGGAACAGCATCGTGATGCCGTGGGTCGTCAGGAGCCCGTTGTAGGCGTTGGCGCTGAGAAAGTCTTCGGCGGGAAACAGCAGTTCGAACCGCATCAGGACCACGGCGATACCACCCCAGGCGAACGCGACGACGGCGAACACGCCGTAGAGAATCCCGATGTCCTTGTGGTCGACCGTCGTCAGCCACCGGAGAATCCCGCTCGGTTTCTCCGCGTGCGTCCGTTCGTGGGTCGCGTGGCCGCCACCCATCGCTGTCGTGTACGACCGCCAGTCTTCGATACGTGCGATTGCCCCCGTGATGCCGACGAGCAGTACCGCCATCAGTACTGTCGTCGTCAATGCACCGACAGACACCATTTGGAGGGCCTTTATACGCACTATCCCTGGTTCTTATCGGGAAGATGTTCGGAGCTGGTTTATATAGACCCGTATGCGAAAGGTGACGACTGTTGGCGAAGCGGTTCGGGACCGATACTTTCCGTCCTGCGTGGGAGGAGCTACGTATGATCCGACAGCAGCGAAACCGACGGGAAGCACGTTCGCCCGACCGCCGGGGATCGGTTCGGACTGTTTCGGCCGGCCTCGAGGCCACAGCCACGAACGTCTGTGCCTGGGGTGGCGAGGGGGGAGCGCAATGACTGCGACCGACTTCGACGCCGCTCGGGAGTACGACGACGACAATTTTTCCGCTGTCGAAGTGTTCCGTAGCGACCGGATGAAAGTCGTCTGTGGGTACTTCGAACCCGGACAGTTCATCCCGGTACACGCACCCGCCAGCGACGTGGCGATACACGTCCAGTCCGGGACCGGCGTCGTCCGCGACGGGGACACCGAGCGGGCGGTGGAGCCGGGCGACTTGGTAGTCGTCGAGGCCGACACTGATCGCGGTGTCAAAGCGAACGCGGACAGTCGGCTGGAGGCACTCTTGGTGACCGCGCCGCCGCCGACCGACGCCGAACACGAACCGGTCCGAAAAGGGCTCAAGCGGGACGAGTTCGACCCGTGACGGTCGGCTTGTGTGCGGTCTCACTCGACGACGTAGGACCGATGTGACCCGCGGGTTTGCACGTCGACGAAGTGATGGCGCGTTGCAGTGCCTACGTCACCGATAGCGGACTGATTGGCGGCGTCTTCGCCGTACACACTGTCGGCCGGACGTAGGTCCCGATCAGCGAGGCGGTCTGGGACTTCGGCGGGAAGCGGTTCGCCGTCGCGGACATCGACGATGAGCAACTGATCAGTGAAGCTCTTGGCGAGAAACGCGTCGGTAATCGGGTCAGACTCCGTAAGCTCCGCAGCCAACGTTCGGAGATCCGCCTTCCGGTCGGTCATTACTGCTGGATACGTCCCTCTCACCGAAATCCGTGCCCGCGAACATCTTCCCTCGCCGTCACAGTTCGTCGATGATTTCGTTGGCGAACGTCGTCATCGCCGCCTGTGGCTCGGCGGCCCGGAGGCCGACGATGACGTGATCCAAGCCGTACTCTTCCAGCCGGCCGAAATACTCTCGGAACCACTCGACGCCGGCGCGATAGCCGAGATGGAGCGGTTCGGGGTCCGCCGTCGGGTCGTCGGCGAATTCGACCTGAACGGCAATCGTGAACGGTTTTCCGGACGTGTGACTCCGCCACGTGTCGAGGTACGATTGCAGCGTCGACTCGGGGAGGTGATAGAAGATCCAGCCGTCGCCGTTCTCGGCGATCCACTCCGTGGACTGTCTGGCGTTCCCAGTGGGAAAGAGCGGCAGTGTTTCGGTCGTCGGTTTGGGGAGCACGTCGAGTTCGCCGTCCAGACGGCCCCACGATCCCTCGATAGTCGGGTAGTCCTCGCGCCAGAGCGTGCGAAGCGCGTCGACGCTTTCGCGGACGAGCTGGCCCCGATTGTCCGGGTCGACGCCGAAAGCCGGATACTCAGGATCGCGGTCACCGGAGGCGATGCCCAGCACGAGACGACCGTCAGAAAGCCGGTCGACGGACGCGGCCGACTTCGCCACGTGGATGGGATGGCGCAGCGGGAGAACGACGCTCGCGGTCCCGAGCGCGACCGACTCGGTACGGGCGGCGACATGAGAGAGGAGCGACCACGGGTCGAAGGCCCCACCGGCATCCCCGAACCGCGGCCAGTACGTCGGCACGTCTCGCGCCCACAGCGCGTCGAAGCCGACCGACTCGGCGTGACTTGCGAGGCGCAGTTCCGCGTCGACATCGGGCGTCGATTCCTTTTCTCCCGTGAGCGGAAAGCCGAGTCCGAACGAGATCCCGTCCCCCTCAAACAGCCGCCGGTAGCCGGCGTTTGCGTGGTCCCCATCAGTCATTGGTTTCCCTTTTCGCTGGACGCGTATTTGCACTCGGGTAGGGGACCATTTCGAAAGGCCAGCGGCGAAGTCAGCGGGCAGCGTTCAACGGAGCTCAGTCGTCACAGGGCGGCGTCTGAGACGACAACGCTGTCCCATCGAGACGGCGGTAGAGGCGGCGCAGTTCCGCGCGGAGCGTTTCCCGCTCGATGAGCACGAAGCCCGCGACGACGACGAGGAAGCCGACGAACGTCCACAGCGACACCGCCGAGCCGAGCAGGACCCAGCCCATGAGCGCGGCGAAGATCGGCACGACGTAGGCCACCAGATTCGCCCGGACCGGGCCGATGCGCTTGATGAGACCGAAGTAGATGGCGTACGCGACCGCAGTGGAGGGAATCCCGACGGCCAAGATGCTTGCAATCGTTTCGGGGCCGATACCGATCACGGCTGTCGGTGGCTCCCCGATCAGGAGGCTCGCAGTGTGGAGCAACACCGCGCCGACGGCCATCGCCCAGGCGGTGAGCGGGGTGCTGTCCATCCCGGGACTGACACGCTGGAGGAGCACACTGCCCAGTGCCACAGCGGCTGCTGCGCCGAGAACGAGGAGCTGTCCGATAGCGCTCGCGTCAGTAAACGTCGATGGCGACGGCTGGACGATGAGGATAACGCCACTCAGAGCGACACCGATACCCAGCGCACCGAGCCAGGAAAGTCGCTCGCCGAGCAGCCACCAGGCGAACACCGGTGCGAGTATCGGGTTCAGACCGTACATCACGGACGCCGCTGCGGGCGTCGTCGCGCCCTGGCCCAGGAACAACAGCCCGTTGTTGAGAGCGATGAGAAACAGCGCCGCCATTCCGATGCCCACGAAGTCCCCGGGCGTCCGCGGCAGCCACGTCGACCGGGGCCGGGTGAAGGCGATGTAGCCAAGCAGCGTCACCGCGGCCAGATCGAACCGGAGGCCGGCAAACAGCACTGGCGGGAGCTCACGGAGCCCGGTCTTGATCGCGACGAACGAGCCACCGAACAGGATTGCGAGCAGTACGAACAGCGCGCTGTCGCGGTAGCGGGCCGGGATTGAGGGACGATCACGAACCGTGGACCGTAGCATCGGCCAGGTCAATGTGACCATCCTCGAAAGCGGAGATATCTCATTACCCGTTCAAGGGGTCGAAATGTGAAGAGGGCTGTGGGAGAGGTGGTGTCACAGGCCGGGACTCAGTAGCGCTAAAACAGTGACACGACGATACATCTCACCGATATGATCCGATGTGTCGATGACTGGGATCCGTATGCATCTGTACGTGTCCACAATTGACGCATCGCCAGACGTATGCGCCCAGTTGCGTGGCGGACGCGTCGCCGTCTGTCGGTTCACTCCAGTCCTGGCCACAGCGTGAACAGCCGTCGGGCCGGTACTTGTTCTCGAACGACTCTTTGCTATCGACCCCTGTGATTTCGTCGACTGTGATGTCACGAACGACAGCCCGGACATCCTCGTCAGCCATACGTGTCCGGAGTTGACTCAGTCCGTTTTGCAGACGCGTAGCACGCTGCCGAAGCCGGTTGTACCGATCATCGTCCACTGGCTCATCGTCCGCTTGCCACTCGAACGATGACATCGCGACCGTGGTCCGATAGTAGTGTTCGAGTAAGAGCTGATAATTGGCACGACAGGCTAACCCCTTGACACACTCGATGAGATCCCCTTCGAAGACTGGCCGCGACATCTCGGTGTCGTACATCGACACCGGTAGCGCCTCCGATTGCTCTCGAATCCCGAGAACACGGCATCGTGGTGCCTGAGACTCGCACTGTTCGATTACCGTATCGGTTGCACCGTCGCCGAACGAGTGACCGATAATGAGAACAGCTGTGTCCCCGCCGAACGCCTCAACGGCCTGTTTTTCCGTCAGTGCCTGTTGGACCTCGTATGAATCTAACCAGAGCGTATAGAGGTCGGACCGGGTTTTGTTTTCCTCGCATATGACGATTGTTGATGCGGGTAGGCCCATCGGAGTTATGCCTCGCTCACCGGCCGGACAGCGGATCGGGGCGGACAGCCCGCTGAATTACTCATTTTGCTCGGTGGTTGGTTTGTCACGTATCGCTTCCGAGACACGCCGGGATTTGACGGAGAACGAGTGGACGGTGGTGAGATCATCGACCAGCGACAGCACACGCTCGACCGACTGTGCCGCCCGCTGTATGTCCTCGTGCGATCCACTTTCGAGAGCGGTGTCCAGATGTGTCTGTGCTTCCTCAAGCGGAATGCCGAGATCCTCGGCCAGCACCTCGCTGAACTCCGCCAGATGACGTTCGATTTCCTGTTCGTGCTCCTTCGACTCGGTTACGTTCTGCAGGAAGCTGACGACATGCGTCACGTCGCCGTCGGTGCCAACAACCGGGGCGATGTCGACGCGTGCCCAGAAAGGGACGCCATTTGCGCGGTAGAGAATAGCGACCTCCGAGGAATGTGCGCCCGTTTCGAGCGCGGCCTCAATCGCCTCGATACGCCCGGCGTCGGTGTCCTCACCGGCAAGCGTCGCGACGGAGGACTGTTCGAGCGCGTCTCGGTCGTAGCCAGTTATCGACTCGAACTCCTCGTTGACGTACGTGATTGGACGTGTAGGTTCGTCCGTGGAATGGATCGCGATGCCGACCGGGGCAGTCTCGATGGCGCGGTTCTTCAGTTCGAGTTCCTGCTCGCGTCGCTTTCGAACGGTAATGTCGGTCGCAATTCCAACGATGCGCGTGAGTTCGCCGTCCTCGTAAACGCCGGCAGCCTGGTCGTGGACCCATCGGACCGTCCCGTCCGGGTGGACGACGCGGTACGTTTCCTCGTAGGCGTCCGGGTCGGTGTGCTGTTCGGCGAGTGCCGCCTCAACTCTGTCGCGGTCATCGTGGTGGATAGCTTCGACGAACGACATGGGGTCTTCACGGAGCGTTTCCGGTGGTCGGCCCCAGACATCCGCGTAAGAGTCGGTGATGAAGTCCATCGATCCCTTGCCGGGAGTGGACATCCAGATCACCTCGCCCGCGTTGGCCTGGATCTGGTCGAGCATCTTTGCGCGCTCTTCCCGCGCAGTTACGTCCAAGACCAGGCCGATAACCCGGTTGACGGTGCCTGTTTCTTCCAACAGCGGCTGGAGCCAAAGCTCCAGCGTCGACGCGCCGATGTCGACGAGCCTGTGGTTTGGCTCACCGTTGAGGGCGGCTTCGGTAGCGGACCGCAACTCGGACTGGTCTGGAAAACATTCGTCGATAGACATCCCCTGAACGGTCGGCTGGTCCAGACAGCGGGCGAGTGCGTCGCCGCGGACACCCGAAACAGTCCCATCGGAGGCAATCTCGAACAATGCCAAGGGGGCGTTGTCGGTGATCGTTTCGACAGACTGGCGGAGCCGCAACAGTTGATCTTCGCGTTCTCGACGCGCAGTCACGTCCCGTCCGATTCCGACAATACCCTGTGGGTCCCCCTCCTCGTCGCGGATCAGGGTTCCGGTGTACTCAATCGGTGTCGACGTACCGTCCTTTGAGACGAACGCTGCTTCGACAGATCCGGAGCCGGTTTCAGAAATCTTCTCGATGGCCTCCGTGATACGCGCTTCGTCAAACCCAGTGAAGAAATCAAGCGCATGCATCTCCCCAAGTTCGCTGTCGTCGTACCCGGCGATGTCACGGAAGGTGTCGTTCCAGCGGACGAGATTCCCATCCATGTCGATCACGTAAAACAAGTCATCGATAGTGTCGATGAGCCGCTCAGCTGACTCATCAACGATCGAGTCTCGTGTCCGCGTGGCCGACACTGCCGCAAGACGCCGGGCCAGAAGTGTCGCCTCGTTGATACTGTCCCGCCGGACGAACACGTCGGTCACACCAGTGGCAATCACAGTTTCCACCGCAGCAGCGTCCGGAACGATTGCGAGACACGGGATCCCAGGATACGCCGCCTGAAGGTCGGTGAGCCGGTCGAGTTCAGACGCGGGATCGACTTCGAAGACGATGACGCGTATATCAGCGCGGTCCAGAGAGGGGATTTCCATCCGTTCTGTATCGACAGAGACCAAGCAGTCCGGACCACCGATCTCCGGTGCTGCCGTGACTGCCTGGCGAACGAGGTCCGTCGCAGAGCCGATGTGGACAACCGCTAACTCCGAATCTCTCACTGGCACTATCTCGCCGAGAAAGCCTGTGTGAGTAAAAACCTATACTCCGAGTTATCAGTATTGAATAGGACTATTGGATATAATATCCAGCACTATATTATTGAAAAGACCATAACGCCAAGCCAGATTCCGGTGGGTAATCGAACGGCCGTCTCAGTCCCAGGCTGCTGGCGACCAGTCCGGGTTGATCCGGCGGTCAACCGTCTCGATCCCGTCGATACGGTCGATTTCGGCATCCGTCAGCGACAGATCGAGGCTCCCAAGGTTGTCCGTGATGTGGGCTTCGCTCGTGGCCTTCGGGATGGCCGTCACGCCCTTTTCGCGGAGCCACGCGAGGCTGACCTGTGCTTCGCTGGCGTCGTGGTCGTCGGCGATGGCTTCGATGACATCGTGACCGAACACTTCACCGCGTGCCAGTGGTGAGTACGCGACCAGTTCGTAGTCCTGTTCCGCCGCGTGCTCGCGGAGTTCCGACTGCTGGAGGAACGGATGCGTCTCGACCTGGTTTGCGAACACCGGTGCGTCGAGCACGTCCATCGCCGTTTCGACGTGGTGCGGTTCGAAGTTCGAGACGCCGACGTTGTCGATCAGCCCGCGGTCGACGAGTTCGTCGAACGCCGGAAGCGTCTCCTCGGGGTCGTACTCGCCCGCCGCCCAGTGGACGTACAGCAGGTCGAGCGACTCGACGCCGAGTTTGTCGAGGCTTTCCTCGGTCGTCTCGATCACATCGTCGTGCGAGAGGTTCGAAATCCACACCTTCGTCGCCAGGAAGATATCGTCGCGGGCCACGTCGGCCGCGGCGATGCCGTCACCGACGGCACTTTCGTTGTCGTAGGCCTGTGCGGTGTCGATGTGTCGGTAGCCGGCCTCAAGCGCCGTCCGGACGCTTTCGGCGCACTGGTCCGCGTCGTCGTTCTGCCAGGTCCCGAGACCGAGCATCGGCATGCCGTTCGCTCGCGGGCCACCCGCTGTCGTGGACTGTTGCTGTGTCATTATCCAATCCCAGTGCTTGCGCCTTTAAGCCGTTTGGAAGCCGGTGGGAAGGACCGCCTGTCGGAGAGCGATAGTTCGTTGGCATAGTACAGGGCCGCTTAGAACCCGAACGACCCGAACACCCAGAGTGCAACGAGGGGCGACACGGCGAGGAGTGCCCCGAGGACGACTGTTCCGAGGACCGTTTTCCGGCCCAGATCAGCGATTTCGCCGTCGTACCGCCAGAGCTGGACCGCGACGAAGACACCGGCGACGACCGCACCCCCGAGGGCCAGAAACGGGGGAAAACCGACCCTCGGAAGCGGTGTGGAGCCGCTCGAGGCTGCGAAATCGATACCGATGCCGACAGCACCGACTGCAGCGGCCGCGACGACGTACGAAACCCCGGCGACAACGTGTCGCAGGGCCGCAACCGCCGAGAGGGACTCCGCAGGGGCCGGGATGACTCCCGGTGCCGCGTAGCTACCGATCCCGGTGTAGAGAAACGGAACGGTCAGCACGCCGACAGCGACGGCGTACGGGAGGACCGACGAGATCGCGACGATGAGGACAGCCGCAGTCAGGGCGTACGTGCGTCCGCTGGCCTCCCCCAGAACCAGTGGCGGCACGAGGAAGACGGCAGCCGCCACCACGACGAACAGACAGATCGGCACAGAATACGGCCGGAACCGCCCGACAAAACTCTGGAGGGACATGCGAGAGCCCTTTCCAAGCCAGGTGCATAGGCTTTCGGCTCCCGCGGGAATCGTAGTCGGCATGCTTTTGTTCCGTGTACTGATATCGTGACATCATAATGTCACTCTCGCAGGCGAAACGCGCGATCACGGAGTCCTGTCCGGACCGGTTCTATCCCTTGATCGCTGGGCTCTACCAGACCGTGTTCCCGCCTGCAAGCGGAGAGGGGGGCGACGCATCAACCGTACTCGACCAGGAGGCGGCCGTCCCGGAGTCGCTCCCGGCGGCGGTTATTGAAGACACGAGGGCGCTCCCGCATCGGACGGATCTCCTCGAACACATGCCGACCGGCGGGACCGTCGCCGAGTTCGGTACCGGAGACGGGTCCTTCGCCGAGTCAATAAGCCAGACTACGGCACCCGAAACGCTCTTTCTCGTCGATCAGTGGGACAGCGACGAGGAGCGCCGTGCTGTCGAGCGGCGGTTCAGAGACCACCGGGACACTGTCCACTTGCGGGACGCTGAACCGATTTCCGTCCTCCGCGATGCCGATACTGACTCGCTCGACTGGGTGTACATCAACAGCTCCCACGAGTACGGGGCCACGCTGGCCGAGCTTAGAGAGAGTGGCCGAGCGGTGGCAGATGACGGCTATATCGCGGGCGACGACTACAAGATGATAAACGGCGTCATTCCCGCCATCCACCAGTTCTGTGCGGAGACCGACTGGCAACTGGCGTATCTCACGCTCGAAACGCACGGCCGGCGAAGCTACGCGCTCCGCAAACAGTAGGGCGTCCGCTGTCGGATTGCGGTGAATTCCCCCGGCGGACCCACCACAGGCCCCGATAAATCCAGTGACACGAGCCGAATCGTCGGCCAGACGGTTTATACGGCCAGGCGGACTTTTCCCCGGTATGACAGACTTCGGTTTACAGGTGCGGATGCTCGTCGTCGGTGCGATTCTGTTCGCGTTCTACGTGTTCGCCGGCACGGCACTGTCGGTGCTGTTAGGTCTGCCGATCGTCCCGGTACTCCTCGTCGGGATTCTCGTCGTCCCGGCGATCCAGTACAAACTCGGGAAATGGCTAGCGCTGCGGGGCGCAGAGGACATGCCGGATGACAATCGGTTCGGCTACGTCCACCAGATGGTCCGGCGGCTCTGCAGAGATATGGGGATCGAGGAGCCGCGACTGATGGTGATGGACATGGGCGTTCCCAACGCGTTCGCCGTCGGGCGGAAGGGTGCTGGTGTCGTCGTCGTGTCGAGCGAACTGATGCAACTACTCGACGACGACGAACTGGAAGGCGTCATCGCGCACGAGCTGGCGCACATCAAGAACCGGGATGTCATCACGATGGTCGTCGGCCAGTCCATCGGGATGCTCGTGGGCTACGTCGCCTACTTCGCGGTGCTGTTCGGCGGCGAGCGAAACATTGGCTCGTGGATCATGGCGATGGTCGCCTCCTCAGTTGCCAACGCGCTAGTCATGGTGTTCGTGCTGGCGATCTCACGGTATCGAGAATACGTCGCCGACGCCGACGCTCGCCGCGCCATCGGGACGGGAGAACCGCTGGCCCGCGCACTCGAAAAGATCTCTCGCGGTGCCGAGGGGCGAGAATCGAACGTCGAGGACAGCATGAACGCCCTCTGTATCTTCAACGCGGACAAGGGTCTGTTCGAGAAACTGTTTTCCACCCATCCGCCGACAGAGAAGCGAATCCAGCGGCTCCGGTCCTGAATAGCACCGACGCCCGGGACGTTTCGCTACAGTTCGGAGCAGTAGGCTCAAGGAACTGAGTGCAGAACATCGCCCATGGCCCACCCGGAACGCGTCGCCGACACGCACGCCCACACAGGTGAAGGACCGCTCTGGCATCCCGACGAGGAACGCCTTTACTGGGTCGACATCCCCGCCGGCCGGCTATTCGAATACGACCCCGTGGCCGACGAGTACACGGTCGCCTACGAGACGGACGGTGCTCCAATCGGCGGGTACACCATCGAGTCTGACGGGGCGCTCCTGCTGTTCACCCAGCGGCGGGTCGAACGATTCGTGCCCGGAGACGACGAGGCAAGCCTCGTCGCGGAGATCGACGCCGACACGCGGTTCAACGATGTCTTCGCCGACCCAGAGGGACGGGTGTTCTGTGGCACCATGCCGGGCGAAGACCACCTCGGTGACCTGTACAGGCTCGACACCGACGGCTCCGTCTCCCTCGTCATCGAAGATGTGGATATCCCGAACGGCATGGGCTTTTCCAGCGATCTGGCGACGTTCTATTTCACCGAGTCCGAGGCCCACCGAATATACGCGTTCGACTACGACCGCGCGACCGGCGGGGTGTCGAACAAGCGTACCTTCCTCGATCTCGCCGGTGAAGACGGTGTCCCCGACGGCATGACCGTCGACGCGGACGACCATATCTGGTCGGCCCGCTGGAACGGCGGCAAGGTCGTTCGGTACGCGCCGACCGGAGAAGCCGTAACCGAACTCGATCTGCCGGCGCGGAAGGTCTCGTCGGTCACCTTCGGCGGCCCGGAGTACACCGATCTGTATCTGACGACAGCGCTCACCGACGGCGACAGAGCGACGGAAGGCGACGGAGCCGGGGCGCTCTTCCGGATTTCCGACGTGGGTGTCAGCGGCGTCCCGGAGTTCCGGTCTGATATTGCGTAATTCGCGGTCGATTGCGGGGCGAATCGCCTCGACTCAGTGGGGTTTCCGGTTCGTACAGATGGCTGCTAACTGGCCGCTTATCAGCGTCGAGCCGAATGTGTACTTATGTCGAACACAATGCAAGCAGCAGTCGTACCTGAGCCAGGTGCCGACTTCGAAGTCGTCGAACGCGACGTGCCCGAACCGGACCACGGCGAGGTCCGCGTCTCGGTCGACGCCTGCGGTATCTGCCACAGCGACGTGTTCACGAAAGAGGGGACCAACCCGGCCATCTCGTATCCACGAGTTCCAGGCCACGAGGTAGCGGGACACGTGGACGCCGTCGGCGACGGCGTCGACGCCTGGGAGGTCGGTGACAGGGTCGGCGTCGGCTGGCACGGCGGCCACTGTTCGACGTGTGACCAGTGTCGGCAGGGGAACTTCCTGCAGTGTGAAAACGGCGAAGTCACCGGACTCACCTACGACGGCGGGTACGCCGAGTACATGACCGCGCCGTCGGAAGCGCTCGCAAGGATTCCGGAGTCGCTGGACGCGGCGGCCGCGGCACCGCTGCTCTGTGCGGGTGTGACGACGTTCAACGCGCTCCGGAACAGCGATGCCAGCGCGGGTGACCTGGTCGCCGTTCAGGGCGTCGGCGGACTCGGCCACCTCGGCATCCAGTACGCTCACGCGGCCGGCTTCGAGACAGCCGCCCTTTCTCGCACACCCGAAAAAGAGTCGCTGGCGAAAGAACTGGGGGCGGACCACTTCATCAACGCGACGGAAGTCGATGCCGGCCAGCGCTTGCAGGAACTCGGTGGGGCCGACGTGGTGCTGGCGACAGCACCGTCGAGTGACGCCATCAGTTCCATCGTCAGCGGGATCGGTGTCGACGGCTCCGTCGTGGTCGTCGGCGTCCCCGGCGAACCGGTCGAAGTCTCTGCCATGGACCTCGTCCAGACCCGGGGCGCTGTCGAGGGCTGGGCCTCCGGACACGCACGCGACTCACAGGACACCCTGGAGTTCAGTTCGCTCCGCGACATCACGCCGGAAATTGAGACCTATCCGCTCGAAGAGGTCGAGACGGCCTACGGACGGATGATCGACAACGAAGCCCGATTCCGGGCCGTACTTGAACTGTAGTCGAGCAGTACGATACCGGCCGGAGGGGAACGGTCCGCCAGACTCCCGACCGACGCAGCGAATTTCTGCCGTGAATCTCCGGAGAGCAACGCCTTTGTCCGTGGATGGAGAACCCGTATTCAATGGACGGCACCGCCGACGACCGCGTCTACTACGTCATAAGCGACCTCCATATCGGCGGTGACGAGCAGCTGGAGGAGGTGGAGTTCCTCGACGAACTGCTTGATTTTTTAGCGCGATTGGAAACCACCGACGAGGACGCCGAACTCGTCATCAACGGGGACGCGTTCGGCCTCTGGGAGTTCACCGGCGTGTCCGGACTGGAGAAGTTCGACGTGCTGGAAGAGACCTACCCCTCACTGTTCGAGCAGTTGGAGCGGACCGGCGAGAACATCCCGATTACGCTGGTGCCGGGCAACCACGACCACGAACTCGCGGCCTACGACGAGTACGTCGAGCGGTTCGCGGCCTACAACGTGGACCTCGTCCAGTCGAAGTCGATCACCCGACCGGTCGGCGAGAATGCGATCCACTTCGAACACGGCAATCAGCAGGACCCCAACAACCGAATCGAGGACTGGGGCGACACCAACGTGACGCCGCTTGGCTACTACTACAACACGCTCGTGACGAGTCGGGCGGGGCAGCTCTCGGACCGTGGCCGGTACAACTGGCTCAAAGACGTGCAGGCAGTCACGCCGACCGAGCGGGTGCCGGTGTGGATGCTCTCGAAGTACTTCTATCGGGAGATGAACCCGCTGCTGCGGTACGCGCTGGTCCCGTTCCTGTTGCTGTTTAATATCAGCGCCATCCTGGCGATTCTGGCGGCGCTGAACCTGCTCGGCGTTTGGTCCGCACCGGTCGAAACGACATCGTCGTTTCTGGGTCAGTTCGGCACGGTTGGGGCCGCGATCTGGTTCCTGCTCGTCGTGAACGCGTCTCTGGCCGGGCTCCTGTTGCTCGTCGGTATTCCGCTGTATCTCCTGCGGCGTGACATCAAGAAGACGATCAACCGCTTTGGCGTCTTCGAGACGGACCTCACGGTCGACACCGATACGCCGTACAGAGACGCGGCTCGGGAGGTATTCGAGGAGAACGAGGATGCGGTCGTCTTCTGTTATGGCCACACGCACCGGCCGAACGTCAGGCGGGTGAACGGCGGGTTGATCGTCAACAGCGGGACCTGGCTCAAACGTCTCCACCGCCGGGACGGGATCATCGGGCTCCTCCCACCGGTGTTCTATCCGTCCTACCAGCTCTGTGCGGTGCGGATCACCGCCGAGGACGGACAGGTCGTCGTCGACTACGAGGAGGCACAAAAACCCAGCCCCAGCCCGGAAGAACTCACGCTTACCGAGCGCCTCCTGACGCTCGGGCGAACGCCCGATACGGAGTTGCCCGACCGGACAGTCGTCGAACCCGAACAGCCGGTAACTCCCCCCGAGCCGGCCGAATGAAGAGTCCGGGCAAGCGGGGGAATTGTCCCCACGTGATGTCGCGCTTCGAGCGCTGATCGCCGTTCCCCGACGTAGGAAATTCCAGAAAAATCTATTACATACGACTGTAATGGGGTACGTATGAGCAACACCGCGGACGATGGTCGGGCTGACAGTTCGCCACCGTCCACGGCAGAGTTCACACCGGAGCGAGTGCTCTCGGTGTTTCGAAACCGCACAGATCAGGCGAAGCCGTTGACGGCAACCGATGTGATGGACGCACTCGGCTGTTCCCGGAAAACGGCGCACAACAAGCTCGAAATCCTGGTGGATCGGGGGGACCTCAAAACGCGGAAAGTCGGGGCACGGAGTCGAGTCTGGTGGATTCCGTTCGCCAAGCTTATCGGCTCTGATACGCGAGCGAAGCAGCAGCGAGACCCCCCTGTCGAACACAGTATCGCCGACGCGGACCTGCCGGGGACGGGGGCGGTGCTCGACGACCGGCGTGCGGCGCTGAAGGCCGCCTACAACTACCTTCGTGAAAACCCTGACACCGATGCCGGGGAGCTCATCACTGAAGTGTTTCAGGAGCATCCGGCGGGCTACAAGACCGCCGACGAGTGGTGGGACGCTATCGGCTCCGCGCTCGAGGACCTCCCGCAGGTCGACCTGGCTGCCGACCACGAACACGTCTGGCACTACGTCGGTGGGTGAATCCGTCGATGCCAGAGGAACAGCAGGAGGCGGAAGCGGAGACAGATGTCGCGGAAGACACAGGGGCGGAAACGTCGGAGGTGTACGCCTCCCTCGCGGAGCAACGCTATCCGATTTCCTCCTACACGCCGGTCGCATACGACAATCTGGAAGCGGCACCGGAGACCGAGGACTATCCGGACACGGGATCAGGCGGACGATTTAGGGAGCTGACGCTCCCGAAAGTGCCGAAGCTCCGCCACGTCGTCGGCCCCAGCGCGATCATGCTGGGGGCGTCGCTTGGCAGCGGTGAGACACTGTTCTGGCCGCACCTGGTCGCCAGCTACGGCTGGGGGCTATACTGGCTGTTCCTCGTGGCCGTCTGTCTCCATTTCGTCGTCAACACGGAGATACAGCGGTGGACGCTGGCCACCGGCGAGAGCGTCTTTCGCGCGTTCGAGCGGGTCCATCCAGTCATTCCACTCGCCATGTTACTCGGCGGGTTCGTCAGCCTCGGCTGGCCGGGCTGGGCCGCAAGCGCTGCCCGAATCGGTGCCGAGGGACTCGCGCTCGGCACGTACGATCTCGTCGGCGTCGAGATCGTGGGCTGGCGACTGTTCGGCATCGCGCTCATGGTGTTCATCTGGGTTACCTACCAGGTGACGCCGCTGATGTACAACGTCGTCGAGAGCCTCCAGCTCGTCCTTGTGGCGCTGTCTATCGCGTTCACGCTACTGCTGTTCGTTCTCATCGGCTCCGTCGACGTGCTGGTCAGCGTCCCGGGGAGTCTGACGGAGGTCGGCGACTACTCGCCGGTCGGGACCATCGCCGTGCTGGTCGGGGCGCTGGCCTACGCCGGCGCGGGCGGCTACCTCAACCTCTCACAGAGCCTCTGGATACGTGAGAAAGGCTACGGAATGGGGCGGTACCAGGGCCGAATCAAGAACCCCTTCGCCGGGGATGATCCCGAAACGGTCCACGAGGACGGGTTCGCGTTCACGCCGGACACGCAGAATCTCAAGCGATGGCGGGGCTGGTGGCGCGTGACACAGCTCGAACACCTGTTGACGTTCCTTCTGGGCCTCCTCCTCGTCACGACGATGCTGGTCGTCATCGCGGTGTCGCAAGCACCGGGGGCGACGAGTGATGCGGTCGACATGTGGCTGACCGAAATCGTACCGTCGGTCGGCGGGCTGGCGACGAGCGTCATCTACGTCACGCTGTTTCTCGCTCTGTTCACGACCGAATACGCGATCATCGAGTCGTTCGTCCGGAACAGCTCCGACATCATTTACGAACTGTACGGTCGGGACGCGGGCTGGAGCCTGCCGCGGCTGTTCTGGGGCCTGCTGACCGTCTTCTGTGGCTGGGGCATTCTCATTCTCATTCTCCCAATATCCATAGACGACCCCTTCGGGCTCCTGGTTGTCGGCGCAGCGATGTCCGGCCTGCTGATGTGGCCGTATATCGTCATCGTCCAGCTCGTCAACGCGGTCCGGCTCCCCGAGCACACGATGCCGGGCTGGGGTCGCGTGGCCGCGATGTGGGTCGCCGCGGCGTTTTTCGGCTATTTCAGCGTCCTCCTGATCGGAACCGGGCTGGCGACACAGCTGGGATTGCAGACGTTTGCCGTCCGGCCGGCCGTGTTCGGGAGCGCACCCGGCGGGTACGGTCTCTGGACCATCTATCTGCTCGTACAGGCGTATACGATGTATCGGGTGGGACGGGCGAAGGTCGCGGCGGAGGGCACAGTCGCTGAGACCGCCACCGCGAAAGGGTGGTTCTCGTGACCGACGAACTCCGCGTCCACTTGCATTACACGATGCGAGGGTCGTACCCGCTCCGGCTGATCGACGTGTTTTTCTGTACAGAGCGGGCCTACTTTGTGGAGTACGACTACCTGACGCCCGTCGACCTGATGTTCGGGTCCCCCGATCAGCGAGCCGCTGCGTTCGCGTCACAAGTAGTCGAGGAGGGCGTGCCCGCGGCCCTCGAAACCGCCGAAGCGGTCGAGACACAGCCATACGACGCCCTCGACAGCGTCCATATCCACTCCGGCGGCCGAATCGGGCGGCCGAAAATAACGGCCCGCCCTCGGACAGGCGATGCGACGACGGTTAGAGTCCACGGTCAGTTCGACACTGAACCCTTCACGCAGGCGCTTCGGTCAACGGTGGACGGGCACGACGTGACAGTCCGACAGCGGGACGGTATCGGGTTCTGACCACAGGCCGACGGTCGCCGGTCCCCGACACGCCGTCCTAATCGAGTGCCGCCGCGACCATCTCAATGGGATGTGGTGGCTCCGTCTGTTCGTCACCGAGGTCGTCAAGCTGAGATCGGCAGGATGCACCCGGTGCGACGACCTGTTCGGCGGGCGAGTCGTCGATCTGTCCAAAGAGGAGGTCCGCGATGCCCTCACTCATCGAGTAGTGTTCGGCCTCGTAGCCGAAACTACCGGCCATGCCACAACAGCCCGAATCCAACGGATCGACATCGTAGCCGGCCCGCCTGAGGACGCCGACGGCGTGGTGGTCCTTCTTCGTCGCCTTCTGGTGACAGTGGCCATGGTAGGCCAGTGAGTCGCCTGCTCCGTCGAAGTCAATGTCCTCCCCCAGCCGGTAGGTGTCAAGGTACTCGCAGACACCGTACGTATTCGCCGCGACAGTGTCGACAGCGTCGCCCGACAGCAGGTCCCGGTAGTCGACCTGATACATGACTGCATCGGATGGTTCAATGGTGACCACGTCCCAACCGTCGCGGATACGGGGGGCCAGCGCGTCGACGTTCGCTCGGGCCGTCTCGCCAGCGTGATCTAGCATACTCTTGGAGTACGCGGGCCGGCCGCTGTCGGTCACGTCGTCGGGCACCGCCACGTGGACGCCCCCCGCTTCCAGCACTTGCACGGCCGCTTTCCCGACATCGGGGTGGCTGTAGTTCGTGTACGGATCAGCGAGTACGAGCGCGTTCCTGTCGGCCTCACTCGCCGGGACCTGTGCCCCGCCCCGGTCCGCCCACCAGTCCCGGAACGTTCTCCGGTGGAAGGCGGGCAGGGTCCGCTCACTCGTGATGCCGACCGTTTTCTCCATGAGGAGCCCCGACCCCGGCAGGTCCATCAGCCAGTTCGACACCGGGGCGAAGGCGCTGCCGACTGCGAGCACCGTCTCGACGTTGGCAAACAGTCGGTCACGCAACGAGATGCCCTCGCGCTGGTGGTGTTCGTGGACCACCTCGGCTTTGAGTTTCGCCATGTCGACGCCGCTCGGGCAGTCCTTCTTGCAGCCCTTACAGCCGATACAGAGGTCCAGTACTTCCGTGACGAACTCCTCGTCGGTGGGGTCCTCGGGGAGGTCACCGTCCATCGCCGACCGGAGCATGTTGGCCCGGCCGCGCGTGCTGGTGATCTCCTCCTCGGCCGCGCGGTAGGTCGGGCACATGACGCCGCCAGTGGTCTCCTGGTGGCCGGTACAGCCCGCACAGCCGTGACAGAGTTCGACCATCCCCTGGAACCCGTTTTCGTTGTCCCAGTCGAGCGTGGGTTCGAAGCTCGCGTCGAACTCGTAGTCGGGGTCGTACCGGAGGTTTTCCGACGGGTCGTGGTCGCCACAGATGTTCCCCGGATTCAATCGCCAATCGGGGTCGAAGGCCGTCTTCAGATCGCGGAACGTCTCCCAGAGGTCGTCGCCGTACAGTTTGCGGTTCCACTGGGTGCGGGCGCGACCGTCGCCGTGCTCGCCCGAGACGGAGCCGTCGTACTGGACGACGAGGTCCGTGATAGCGTCGGAGATCGCTTCCATCGTCTCGATGCCGTCCCCGGATTTCAGGTTCAACAGCGGTCTGATATGCAGGACGCCGGGACCGGCGTGGGCGTAGTAGGACGCGAAGGTGTCGTGCTCGTCGAACAGCTCCCGGATATCGGCGACGTACTCCGGGAGGTTCTCGGCCGGGACCGCGGTGTCCTCGACGAACGGCCAGTGCTTGTCGTCGCCCGTGCGTGACAGGAGAATCGGAAGCCCGGCCTTGCGCATCTTCCAGAACTTCGCCTGTCGGTCCGCGTCGTAGGCCTCCAGCGCGTCGACGGCGTGGACCGGGGCGTCGGTGACCGCGGTTGCCCCGTCGCTGGGCGACTCTCTGGCGTCGTAGTCCGGCAGCCGGTCGGCGAGCAGGTCGGCGACCTTCTGTGCGCCGTCGTCGGGCGACTCGGCGTAGAACTCGACCAGCAGCGTCGAATCCGTGTCTTCAGGGAGCAGCCCGACGACATCGGCGAACTCCGGCGTCTCTGCGGCGAGGTCCAGAAGCACGTCGTCCATCACCTCGACGGCCGAGGGGTCGTGGTCGAGAATCGGGGCCACGTCCTCCATCGCCGAGATGATGTCGTCGTAGGTCAGCATGGCGACGGCCGTGGCGTCGGGAACGGGTTCGAGCGAAACCGTCGCCTCGGTGACGACAGCCAGCGTCCCCTCACTCCCGGCGAGCAGTCGGGCGAGGTTGACCTCGCCGCGTTCCCGGGCGTTGTCGACCAGCTCATCGAGGTTGTAGCCGGAGACGTTACGTTTGAGGTCCGGATACCTGTCGTCGATTTCCGCGGCGTCCTCCGAAAGGATTCGGGCGACTTCGGCGTAGATCCGCGTTTCGAGGTCGGCGTCCGGGTCGGCTTCGGCCGCCCGCGCTTCGAGGGCGTCGACATCGACCCAGCCGAAGGTCGTCCGGGTCCCGTCGGAAAGGACCACTTCGCACTCCTCGATGTAGGCGTCAGTTTTTCCGTATTTCAGCGAGTGTGCGCCGGTCGTGTTGTTCCCGATTGCACCGCCGAGGACGCTCTTGTCGCCCCAGGCCGGGTCCGGTGCGAACTTGAGCCCGTGTGGTTCCAGGTGGTCGTTGAGACGGGCGATGGTGATACCGGCCTGCGCCCGGGCCTGTTGGGCCTCGGGGTCGACCGACAGCGCCTCGTCCATGTGGCGCTTGAAATCGAGAACGACCGCCTCGTTGACGGCCTGCCCGGCGAGACTCGTCCCGCCGCCCCGCGGAAGGACAGGGATGCCCTCGTCGGCACAGTACTCCATCACCGCGACCACGTCCTCGGTTGAAACCGGCGAGACGACACCGATGGGGAGCTGTTCGTAGGCGCTCGCGTCGGTCGCGAACAGCTCGCGGGTGTACGTATCGAAGCGCACGTCGCCGTCGACGCGGCGCTCCAGGGCCGCTACGAGGTCTGGCCGGTGGACGCTACCGCCCTGATAATCGTAGTTCGCGCTCGGGTCTGCTGCCGGGTCACGCCGCTCAATGGGTCTGGAGTCGTATGCCATAAATTGGAAGTGGAGAAAAGCGGGTTAGAACGCGCCCGGTGCCACGACGTAGGCCAGAATGAGCGTCAGTATACCTGTGAACACGCCGTAGTACAGCACCGGTATCAGTTCGAGACGGATGACGCGACCTTCCTCACCGATGAGGCCGACCACCGTGAGGGCGGCGACCACGTTGTGGATTGCGATGAGGTTGCCGATCGCGCCGCCGACCGCCTGTGCGGCGACGACGATCTGGGTCGGCGCACCGATCTGCTGGGCGGCCTGGAACTGGAACAGTCCGAACAGGATGTCGCTGACCGTGTTCGAGCCGGCAATGAACGCGCCGAACGCGCCGATGAACCCAGAGAAGAACGGGAACATCTGTCCGGTCCCGCTCGCCGTGATCTCCGACAGCAGGCCGAGCATTCCGGAGTTGATCGGCGCAGCCTCCAGCACGATGGCACTCCCGGTCCGTTGCATTATCATAACCGTCGCGACCGCGAACCACAGCGCGACGACAGCCGGCGCGATGTTTCGAAGCGCCTCACTCCACGAGGCTTTGATTTCGTCGGTGTTCATCCCGTGCAGTGCGTACGTGATTACGGCGACGAGAACGAAGAGAGACCCCGGGAGATAAAACAGCTCGACACCCTCCGAGAACGGCGTGCCGAGGATGTTACTCCAGAGCAAAACACCGTTCGTCGACAGGAACTCCTGAATCGGACTGACAACGCGGGTCACGACGAGCAAAGCGGCGACGAGGAGGTACGGCAGCCAGGCCATACCCAGCGACATGTCCTGCGAATGTGACTCCGCGAACGATGCCGTGCCGCCGTCGGCCGCGACAGTCCCCTCTCGGCTACCCCCGGTCGTGGTTCCGACGCCTTCACCGGGTTCGATGCTGCCGACCCAGTGGTCGGGCCACTGTTCCTGTGGGCCGAAGTCCCACTCCTCCTCGGGAAGGAAGTAGCCGGCCCGGAGCGTAGCCGTCACGACGAGCAGCCCGACCATTGCACCCAGCAGGCCCGGGAACGTCGGGCCGAGGAAGTACGCGGTCGCAACGTAGGGGATCGCGAAGGCCGCCCATGCAAACAGGCACAGCGGCAGGACTTCGAGCGCCGGCTTGATCGACCGCTCTTCGCCGAAGAAGCGAGTCATCATGGCCACCCCGATGAAGGGAATGGCGATACCGACGATGGCGTGGATGAGCGCCGCCCACACGCCAATCTGGGCGACGTACGCGCCGACGCTCTCATAGCCGCCCTGCTGGAGGACCTGCTGTGCCGCGCCGGTCCCCTCCGCGAAGACCACGTCACGGAGCCCGATAATCAGCGGCGTTCCGACAGCACCGAAGGTGATTGCGAGGATGTTCCCCGTGAGCGCGACGACCACCGCGGCCAGCGGCGGGAAGCCCAGGCCGACCAGTAGCGGGCCGACGATTGCCGCGGGCGTCCCGAAGCCGGCCGCGCCCTCGATGAACGACCCCATGAGGAACACGAGCAAGATGACCTGCACGCGCCGGTCGTCGCTGATCGAGGAGAATCCCGCATTAATCACCTCGAACGCGCCGGACTGTTTCAGCGTGTACAGCAGGAGTATCGCGCCGAAGACGATGACCAGGATTCTGGTCGCTGTCAGCGCGCCGCGGATCGACGCGGCGGCGATCAGCTGGGGCGTCATCTGCCAGCCCACGAAGGCCGCGATAGCCGCAACCGCCCATGCGATGGGCATTGTCCGTGTCGCGGGCTGGTACAGTCCGACCATCAGAACCGCAATGGTCGCCAGCGGCAGCAGCGCCAGGAGGATCAACGTGTGTTCAGACATGTGGTGTCACCTCCGAAGTCCGTTCGTCCGGACAGGTCCCACGTTCACCGGCGGCGGACGCCGGGGGGCGGTAACGATATCTCATTTCGGAACCACCTCGGTACGAGGCGCTATCGCTCGAAACCCTCCGATACAGCGGTTTCTGGTAGGGTGCATCAGTCACCTCGTTTGGCAGGCAGTATTTATACTTATCTACTGTTTACATTATTATCTGCCCATAATATCTCTGGAACGGGAGCGAGAAGCCCTGCGAGCGTGAAAATCTGGAGTTTTTCTGCGCGACCGAATACGACGGGATACAGTCGTGTGTATTCGGTATAGCGGGACGTTACGCCGCGATTTCACTCGACTGTACCCCCACAGGAAGCCCATACAGTCGTCTGCATTTGGCGGTGTAAGAACCGCATTCACGGTCCTGTTGACACGGCCCGAAACCAGGCCGGATAGGCAGCCAGACTCAGCCCAGTCATGCCCTCGCTGGGACACCACTGGCGCGCGGTGACTCACGAACCGGACAGCCGGCACTGAGTTGGAGGGCACAGTCTACGCGAGGACATTGCAGAGGCCTATCAGTGCAGGTCCACGGCTTCCAGGGCGAACGGCAGCCACCGGTCGCACGGATTGCCGCTTGGCGAACGTCGTTACGGGTGACAGGGAAACCACGTGCCATGACACACGTCACGGTTTGGAACGAGAACGTCCACGAGCAGGAACACGAAGCGGTCGCGGATCTGTACCCCGACGGGATTCACGGCGCTATCGCCGCGGCGCTCGACAACCGCGGGTTCGACACGGAAACCGCGACGCTACAGGAGCCAGAACACGGACTCACCGAGGAGGTCCTGGCAAAGACGGACGTTTTGACCTGGTGGGGCCACGCCGCCCACGACCAGGTCGACGACGAGGTGGTCGCCCGAGTGAAAGAGCGGGTCCTCGACGGGATGGGCCTCATCGTCCTCCACTCCGGCCACTATTCGAAAATCTTCCGAGAACTGATGGGGACGACATGCAGTCTGAAATGGCGTGAAGCCGCCGAGACCGAGCGGCTGTGGGTTGTCGAACCCGGCCATCCCATCGCTGACGGTGTCGACGAGTATATTGAGCTGCCGGAAACCGAAATGTATGGCGAACGCTTCGACATTCCCGCGCCGGACACGCTCGTGTTCAACTCCTGGTTCGAGGGCGGCGAGGTGTTCCGGTCGGGCTGTTGCTACCGCCGCGGCGCAGGCCGGATCTTCTATTTCCGACCGGGCCACGAGACCTATCCGATCTACCACAACGAGGACATCCAGCAGGTCCTCGCCAACGCCTGCGAGTGGGCCGCGGCCGGAGACGGTCCCGAGCCGGCGTTCGGCAACGCTGATCCGATCGAAGCAATCGACGAGAGCGACGACCGGTCGGTCCACTGATTCCGGAGAACGGATCGGGACTGCACCGAACCCAAGAGATATGAGCGTTTCGCTGGTGCTATCTCCCATGACAGACCTGCCAGCGATAGGACTCGGAACCTGGGAGAACACGGACCCGGACACCTGTGCGGACAGCGTCCGAACAGCGCTCGAAGCCGGGTATCGGCACATCGACACCGCACAGCACTACGAGAACGAGCGGGCCGTCGGAACGGGCATCGCCGCCGCCGACATCCCGCGAGACGAGGTGTTCGTCGCTTCCAAGGTGCATCCAAAGCGGTTCGGACTGGGATACGACGAGGTCATCGAGGGTCTCGACGCGACGCTTGACCGGCTCGGGCTCGAAACGCTCGACCTGCTCTACGTCCACTGGCCGGTTGACGGCTACGAGGCGACGGAGACGCTGGCGGCGTTCGACGAACTGGTGGATCGGGGACGGATACGACACGTCGGCGTCTCGAACTTCAGCGTCGAGTTACTGGATGAGGCTATCGACACGCTTGATGCGCCGTTGTTCGCGCACCAGGTGGAGACGCACCCGTTGTTACAGCAGGACGAGCTCGTCGCCCACGCACAGGCACACGAGTACCACCACGTCGCGTACTCGCCGTTGGCTCGCGGACGCGTGTTCGATATCCCGGAGATCGAGGCAATCGCGGCGAAACACGGCGTCAGCCCGGCACAGGTCAGCCTCGCCTGGTTGCTCTCGCGGGACCGCGTGCGCGTCGTTCCGAAGGCGACGGGCGAGGCCCACATCCGGGACAACCTCGGTGCACTCGATTTGGACATCGACACGGCGGACATCGACCGGATTCGGGGTATCGAGCGCACCGAGCGGTTCGTCGAGCGCGACGGCGCGCCCTGGCAAGAGGAGTGAGGAGACACGCGCCGCCAGAGCCGGTCCGGCAGGGAGAGACGACGGATACCACGCAGGGCGCGTGACGCCGATTGCGGGCGACACGAACCACTGTATTCTTTGCATTACATCGAATACAGTCGGTATAGGCCCCCAAGCGGGTCACTGTGGGAAGGCCGGACCTGCCGTGGCCTGCCACAAGTCCGCCCCTCCGATGCGGTCGACATCCAGCGCCAGGCCGTCACCGAGTGCCGATTCGAGTCGGCCAAATACCCCGTCAAGCGATATCGCCGCCGGCGACAGGACGCGCCAGCGATACGCCCCGCCGGTGCGCTCCGACGCGAAGACGACCCCGTCGTCAATCCGTTCGGTGACAATCGGAGCGACCGACCGACACCGGTCGATTTCGGTGTGATAAGTGTACACAGTCCGTGCTGTCGGTCCCCGGTCAAGGACCTGGTACTCTCGAGTCCCGGGACAGCGGTGGCCGTCGAGGCACTCGTTACAGCGGCCGTCGTTGAGGAACACGTCGCCGAACGCCGACACGGCGTCGGCGGGCCCGTCCACGCGATCCACGCGCCACATGGCGTCTCCGGCGACGGTACAGGTCGCGTTCCGGAGCAGTAACGCGGGATACTCCCGGAACAGGTCCATCAGGGGGTCGGCCCCCGGATCGAACCTGATAGTGAACTCGAACCCCTTCACAGGGAACGGGTGGACCGGTATCCCTATAGTGAATCGGTCGATAAGCCAGCCCCCGGTGCCAGGGATCGAAGCCGGCAAATCGACGCGGCGAGTACACTCTTACCGCCGTTTACGTACTTGCTTACGTCCGTACGCGCCAGCCGTCGGCCGGGAGCCAGGCTGGGCGCTACGCTTCAGGACCGAACAGCGCATCCGCGTCGGCGGGCGTATCGAAGTCGTGGAAGTGCTCCCCTTTCTCTTTCGTGAGAATATTCAGGGCCGCCGCCGCGCCGTCGCCGGCCGAGATGACAGCCTGCCACTCCTCCGCTCGAACCATCCCACCCGTCGCGTAGGCATCCTCGACGCTCGTCTCCATCGTCACGTCGACATCGACGACATCCTCGTCTGTCATCGAACAGCCCAGCGACGCGGCGAGGTCGCGGTTGGCCCCCGTCGCGAGGACGAGGTAGTCGGCCTCGTGCGTTCCGTCGTCGGTGGTGACCTCGAATCCGGCATCGGTCTGTCCCACGTCGGTCACTTTCGTCCCCTGCTTCCGGTCGACATCGAAGCTATCGACCTGTGTCCGGGCCGTCTCCATGAACGCGGACCCGTCCTGAGACCCGATCCCGAGGTAGTTGAAGAGGTGCGCTTTGTGCATCCAGGTTCCGTCGGTGTCAAACACCGTCGTTTCCAACCCGTTTTTTTGTGCGAACAGTGCGGCACTCAGGCCGGCGGGACCGCCGCCGACGACAATAACGTCCGTCATAGCGTCGGTTTCTGTCTCCCTACTGGTAATTGTTGTCATTTAATAATACACCAGCGCTGAACGGGGCGGCATGAGAACGGTTTTCCACCATCACACCGAAGCAATCCCATGCGCGCTGCCATTTACCGCGGTCCCGGCGAGATCACGGTCGACGAGGTCCCGCGGCCGGAGATCGAATCGCCCACAGACGCGATCGTTCGCGTGACCCACACGGCCGTCTGTGGCTCCGATCTGTGGTTCTATCGCGGCCAGAGCGACCGAGAGGTGGGATCCCGCGTCGGCCACGAACCGATGGGTATCGTCGAGGAAGTCGGCGACGACGTTCGCTCAGTCGAACCCGGCGACCGGGTGTTCGCCCCCTTTGTCATCGGCTGTGGCCGGTGTGAGTTCTGTCGCAAGGGCCTGCACACGTCCTGTGTGAACGGCGATTCCTGGGGTGGCGACAACGGCGGCGGTCAGGGCGAGTACGTCCGGGCGACGGAGGCCGACGGAACCCTCGTCCGCGTCCCCGACCGCCACGCCGACGACGAGGACACGCTCGAAGCGATTCTCCCGCTGACGGACGTGATGGGGACCGGTCACCACGCGGCGGTCAGCGCCGGCGTCGACGAAGGCGATACCTGCATCGTCATCGGCGACGGGGCCGTCGGACTGTGTGGCGTCCTCGCGGCCCGTCGCCTGGGGGCGGAACGGATTATCGCGATGGGCCACCACGACGACCGCCTCGAACTCGCGGAGTCGTTCGGCGCGACTGAAACCGTCTCGGCTCGCGGGCAGGAGGCAGTCGACGCCGCGCTCGACCTGACCGACGGCGGTGCGAATCACGTCCTCGAATGTGTCGGCGCGGCCTCGGCGATGGACATGGCGACCGACGTGTGCCGGCCCGGCGGGACCGTCGGCTACGTCGGCGTCCCCCACGGCGTCAACGACCAGGGCCTCGACATGTTCTCGCTGTTCGGCGACAACATCACGCTCAGCGGCGGCATCGCACCGGTCCGCGCCTACGCCGACGAACTGCTGGCCGACGTGTTACAGGGCACGCTAGACCCCTCTCCAATCTTCACGAAAACTGTCGACCTCGACGGCGTCCCCGAGGGGTATCAGGCGATGGACGAACGTGAAGCGATCAAGGTCCTCGTCAAACTGTAATCAACGAAACCGATTCGCGGCCACGCAGATCCCAACCGAACTCACTGCCCAAGTCTACGCTCAGATCCAACGCATAACCTTGTGGACTGATCGGCCTCGACAGACTGGACCGGAACCGCTGTGAGGGGCCAAAATATGCTATCCTAACTTTCCACACGAGCGACAGCGGGGTCGTTCAGCAGTCGGGTCGTACGCCAACGCGACATCGTTGCAGTGACGGCAGTACCTATCGGAGCCAGCAGCGTGTGAGTGCGCGTTCCCTTCGTGTACTAACATATGCGAATTGATGACATGGTACTATAAAATTCTTCTGGACAAACAACTCAGTATATCCTTATATTCCACATATACCGACAACGATTATGATAGAAGTAGACTGTACATCTATGTCTCTAGAAAATATTCGGCTTTCTTTGATTTATAACACTATTGCATAGGGTGAGCGGCGCAAGTCCTGAATTAGAAATCGTCGCTCATGCTTCAAACTCCCCGTTGATAATATCAGCCACTCGCTGACGGTCGAACAGTTGTTCCTCGGCCGGAATCTCCGGATACGGTCCCTCGGTGTAGGTCGGCCACTCGCCGAACTGCTCCGGATACAGCTGCTTTGCGGTCATCTCCAGCTGGAAGAGATGCAGGATCGGCCCCTGATAGCGCGCCCCCTGCGGGTAGATGCGGTCATTCTGTACGGCCGTGATCTTCGAGCCGACCGGATCGGAGTTGAACACCTCCCGGCGCTTCGGAAGACTCGTGTTCGGCTCAAATCCGCCGAGGTGCAGGATTACGTCGGGGTCTGCTGCAAGCAACGCTTCGAGATCGACCACGGAGTTCGTCTCGACCGACCCGCCAAACGCATCGCGGGCACCGAACGGACGGGTGTGAGCAGTCAGGAATCCAGGGTTGTCCAGCGTGTACGCGTAGATCTCCTCGATATCAGCCGCGGCGATCATCACCGCCGACGGGCGCTCCGACTCGGGTGGGAGATTCGACTCGATAGTCGAGCGCATCTCGTCGTGGATCGCTGCCAGCGCCTCGTACCGGGCCTGCTCCTGGAACGCCTCGGCCACGAGTTCGAACTGCTCCCAGAGGGTGTAGTACCTGTAGTCTTCCCAGCCGGGCGCGGGTTCGGCATGCCGGTCGCTCAGGGAGTTCCCGAACCACGGCGAGACGTTGGTGGCGATCTCCTCGAAGTCCGGTCGGTCCCAGTTGTCCTGTTTGGCGATCCAGGCCGGGTCCGCGAGATGGATATCGCTATCGAGTTCGTACAGTTTCTCCTTGCTCGGTTCCCACGAGGAGTACAGCCCGGTCCAGTCCAGCGATACGCCCGGCAGTCGTTCGACGAACTGATTCCACAGTCCGCTGTAGTAGTCCGGGGCGTGCATCGCGTTGACGGTGTCCCCGCGACCCAGGGCGAACGCCATGTCGGCGTGGTGTGTCAGCCGTGTGAAGACGGTCTCCGGCGGCGAATCGAACGTCACCTCTCCCATCGGCGACATGGACACGGAGTACGACTCGTCGGCAGTCGGCGTGTTCGTGTCCGTCTCCGTCGCGGACTCCGTCGGCGTGGCCCCATCCCCTCGCTCCGCATCGCTCGCACAGCCAGCGAGCAGTCCGGCACTGAGAACTGCGCCGCCGTATTTCATATACTCTCTCCGCGTCGATGTCTCGGATTCAGTTTCGTCGGTCGTCATATTTTTAGGCAAGCCTAAAAATTATATAGATGTTCCGGTTCCGAGACGCCGAGAGATCAGGCACCAGACGCCGAATCCGATGTCCGCGCCAGGAATTCGTCGGGGAGGGAGTCGATCTCGCCGGCCTGAACGCCCCAGAGGTTCGCGTACAGCCCGTCGGTCGAGAGCAGGTCCTCGTGCGTGCCGCGCTCGGTGACGCGGCCGTCGTCGAGGACGACGATCTGATCGGCGTCTTTCACCGTCGACAGGCGATGGGCGATGACCAGCGTCGTGCGGTCGGCCGCAAGGCCATTAAGTGACCGCTGGATCAGGTATTCGGTCTCCGTGTCCACCGCGGAGGTCGCCTCGTCCAGCAACAGGATTTCGGGATCCTGCAGCACTGTCCGAGCGATGGCGATTCGCTGGCGTTGGCCGCCCGAAAGCATCACGCCGCGCTCGCCGACGCGGGTATCGTACCCGTCGGACAGGCCCTCGATGAACTCGTGGGCCTCCGCGGCTTTCGCCGCCGCTACTACGTCCTCCCGCGGTGCGTCGAACCGCCCGTACCGGATGTTTTCCGCAATCGTCCCGTCGAACAGGAACGTGTCCTGACTGACGTAGCCGATTGACGAGCGGAGGTCCGTCAGGCGAATGTCCCGCACGTCGTGGCCGTCGACGCGAACGGCACCACCAGTTACGTCGTAGAGGCGGAGCAGTAACTTCGCAACCGTCGACTTCCCTGCTCCTGTCGGGCCGACGATTGCGGTCGTCTCGCCCGGAGCAACGGTAATATCCACGCCGTCGAGTACCGGTTCACCGGCCATCGGGTCGCGGTCGCTCGGTCCGTTATTTTCGGTCTGAGCTGTCTCATAGGCGAACGTTACGTCGTCGTACTCGACGCGGCCCGTGACGGTGTCGAGTGAAACGGAATTGGGCGCGTCCGAGATCCGAACGGGCACGTCCATGAGGCCACAGATCCGCTTGCCCGAGGCCTTCGCGTTCTCGTACCAGTCGACGATGTCCGACAGTTGCGCCATCGGGCCGGTCAACCGCTGAGTCAACAGCATGAACACGACGAAGTCACCGGTGGTGAGCCGGCCCGAAAAGAACAGCGGCGGTCCCGAAAATACCCACAGGCCACCGATGACGAACGTTGCCAGCAACGCGGCCCCGGTGATGAACTCCATCCCCGGCCGGTAGAAGTAGCTCAGTCGCAACACGGCCATCTGTGCGTTGAAGACATCGCGGGAGACGCCGCGAACCCGCTCGTTCTCGTACGCCTCCGTACTGGTGGTCTTGACGAGTTCGATACCGCTCAGGCCGTTCTCGATACGCGTGTTGAGATCGCCGATCGTCGAGCGATGGCGCGTGTACTTGGGTTCGATGACGCTGATGAACCACCAGGTGAAGCCGACGAGCAACGGGACGACACCGAGGGTGACGAGCGCGAGTTGCCAGTTCGTGTACAGCAACGCCCCGGTAATCCCGAGGACGATGACGCCGATACGGACGCTGTCGCCCAGCGCGTTGTCGAACAGCACCTCCAGATTCGAAGTGTCGTTGTTGAGGATAGACATCACCTCGCCGGTCTCCTTGTTGTCGAAGAAGGTCATGTCCAGCCGCTGCATCTTCTCGTAGGCGTCAGTCCGAATCGTGTACATCACCCCGTGGGCGAAGTAGTTCATCGAGACGCCCCGAATCCACTGGAGTATCGCACCGCCGCCCAGCGCGGTCCCGACGATCACCGCCGAAAGCCAGAACTGTCCGGACTGTTTGTCGGGGAGCCAGCCATCGGGGACCAGCGGGAGCGTGTACGCGCTCTCGCTTGTGAACACGGCGTCGATAGTAGTCCCCAGGACGAGAGGTGTGACAAGCACCGTTCCGTAGGCGAGGACGCTCGCCACCAGCCCGAGGGCGAGCCAGCGGGCCTCGCCTGTCCCGTAGGTTCGAAAGAGACGGAGCAACGGACGAGAGACCTGTTCCCGGTGGGCGTCTAGCGCTGTTTCGTGGTCGTCGTGTGCAGCCACTACTCGGCCACGACCTCCTCGGCACGGTCGGTTTCAGTTCCGTCATCGTCGGCTACATGTTCGTCTCCCTCGTGGCGAGCGCGGATAGGGTTTATTCGCGGTCCGTGTGGCGTGGCCGAAACCTCGGCCTCGATTTCGAAGACATCCGCGAGGAGTCGCTCCGTCACGACTTCCTCGGGTGGGCCGTGTGCCTGGATCGTGCCGTCTTTGAGTGCGACCATCTGGTCGGCGAGGCGGGCCGCCTGTTCGATGTCATGGAGGACGACCACGATGGTGATATCGCTCCCGTCACGGAGCGTTTCGATGATTTCCATCACCTCTAGCTGGTGGTGGAGATCCAGGAACGTCGTCGGTTCGTCGAGCAGGAGTACGTCGGTGTCCTGTGCGAGGACCATCGCGATCCAGGCGAGCTGTTTCTGGCCGCCGCTGAGACTGCCGACTTCGCGGTCCCGGAGGTGTCCACAGCCCGCCAGGTCGATCGCCCGGTCGACGGCGGCTTCGTCCTCCTCGGTGACGCTCTCGAAGAACCCGCGGTGTGGATAGCGGCCGTGGTACACCAGATCCTCGACCGAGATACTGTTCGGCGACGTGCTCTCCTGTGAGAGCAGGCCGAGTTTCCGGGCGATCGCTTTGGTATCGAGCGTCTGGATGTCCTGCCCGTCCAGCAGCACGGATCCCGATTCCGGCGTGAGCTGGTTAGCGAGCCCTTTCAGCAACGTGCTCTTGCCCGAACCGTTCGGGCCGACCAGAGCGGTCACAGCACCCGGTTCGGCGGTGATCGTTTCGCCGTGAATAATCGGGCCGTCACTGGACGGGTACGTCAGGACCAGGTCCTCACCCGTCAGCGACGCCTCGGAATGGTTCGACGGGGATTCCGCAACGACACCGTCAGTATTCTCAGCACCTGTACCGTTCGTCTTCGCGTGGTTCTGTGACATTATATTTCACCCATTTCTTGCTGTTTCCGCATCAGATAGAGGAAGTACGGCCCACCGACCAGTCCGGTGACGATACCCACCGGGATCTGTGTCGGATTCATCGCCAGGCGTGCGCCGACATCCGCCCCGACCATGAGCGCGGGGCCAGCGAAGACACAGCCGACGACGAGTTTCCGATAGTCGCTCCCGACGATGTTGCGGACCATGTGGGGGACGATGAGACCGATGAAGCCGACGATCCCGGCCACGGCGATACTCGCAGACGCCGCGAGTACAGCCACGCCCGACAGCGCGAACCGGACCTTCTCAACGGACATTCCGAGTGACTTGGCAGTGTTCTCCCCGAGCAGGAGGACGTTCAGCTGTCGGGAGCTAAACAGCGACAGCCCCATCGCCACAATAGTCCAGGGGAGCGCCATCCGCACCTGCTCCCAGTCGGTCCCGGTCAGCGATCCGGTCGTCCAGGCGATGGCGGACTGGACGATGCCGATATCGTCGGCGAAAAAGAACATCGCCGTCTGTAGGGAGCCAAAGACGGTGCTGACGATGACGCCAGCCAACACCAGCCTGACCGGCGAGGTGCCGTTCTTCCAGGCAATCGCGTAGACGACCAGAAACGCCGCTGCGCCCCCGGCGGAGGCGATCAACGGCAGCAGCGTCGAAAGCCCCGAGAACACGACCAGCGTGAGCAGAATCATCAGGCCCGCACCCGACGAGACGCCGAGGATGAACGGGCTGGCGAGTTCGTTCCGGGTGACCGCCTGGAAGATCGCCCCGGACACAGCCAGGTTCATTCCGACGAGCACGCCGACAAGGACTCGCGGCAGCCGGATGTTCCAGACGATGAGGCTCCGTTTGTTCATCTCCGGAAGCGACGCATCGACGATGAGCGAATCCCACGCGAGCGGGTTCAACAGCACGTTCGGGTTGATCTGTCCGCCGAGCAAGAACACCTGCCAGACCTGGAGGTCGAACAGGATATCCGGGTCGAAGACGGCCTGCCACGCTTCGACGATCGTCATCGAGAACGCGCCAAAGCTCACCTGAATGAGCCCACCGGCGAAGACGACAAGGAGACTCCCGAGACAGAGCCCGAGCAGCGAACCGTCAATATGCCCGAGCCAAGTACGGGCTCGCGACCACGCACCAGTGGCCCCCGATGTCTTGCTCGCCATCGCTACTCACCACCCTCCGCTGTGCCGTCAGTTGTGTTGACGTAGTCGTGGATCCTCTCGTCGTCCATCGCATCCAGAATGTCGGACGCATCGAGGCCCGACACGATTGCCGCGGGGTCCAGGTACTCAGCCAGTACTTCCTGTCCCGTGTCGGTCCGGTCGACTATCTCCTCGGCCGTGATGTACGACGACCGCCGCTCGTCGATGGCAGCGTTGCGGACCCGCTGGAAGCGGTCCGAGTCCGGTTCGACGGGGGCGTCTTCCGCGTACCGGTCGTCGAACCGTTCGACCCATGTCTCCCGTTCGGTCCATTCGTCGTCGAGTTCGGCCTCGCGGCGGACCCAGTCGACGCCATCGGTCGCGGACTCCCACCAGCCGTCGTCGGTTCTCGCATCCGTGATTACCCGGCGTGCGACCCGTGCGCCCCGCCCGGCGGCAACGATGGCTTGCATGTCCGCCGCATCGGACGGTGACGCGACGTAGAGACCAGAAACCGGTGTCGTGCCGTCGGCGTCGGCGTACTCGCGGTCGAAGGTTTCGCGTTCCTCGCCGTCGTGTTCATAGGTCTCGAACATCGCCGCGTCGTCGCCCAGCCCCCGCATGTACTCGCCGTCGTAACGGGTCGCTGCGATGACGCGACGGGTCGTGACGGCGCTTTGCTCCTGGGTCTCGACGACGAACCCCTCCCCGTCCGCAGTTCTATCGATCGATTCGACCAGATCGGGGACGACGGTACAGCCGGCGGCTTCGGCGTGGTCCTGAAAACGACGGTATAGCGTCTCGATGTCGATCCCGGCCGGAAAGCCCAGGTAGTTTTCGAGGTAGGCACAGCGCTTGAGCGACGACCGGCCGCGGTCGTAGATGACAGTATCGAGACCCGCCCGCGCTGTGAAAACCCCCGCCGCACAGCCAGCCGGGCCGCCACCGACGATACCGACATCGTGGTCGAACGCGGTCTCCGAGTTGGCCCCCACATCCGTTGCCATGTTCACAACACTCCGTTTGGTCTGGACAGAGGCAGCCAGCGTATCGGTTCCAGAGTGTCGACCGCTTCTTCCATCATACTGTTTAGGGCAGCCTAAATGGGTAAAGCGTTTTCGGAAATTAGGCGGCCCAAAAGCAAAGGACCCCAACGTTCATGATATACTGAGGTGTCCGGAACCGGGTTAGCAGGGCACCGCTAGCATGAACACGGAGCAGCAGCCAGAGGATTACGGATACCGATCAGTGCTGTCGTCGGTATCTCAGTCCTGGGTCCAGTACGTGTTCCCGCTGACGACGACGCAGTCGTCCTGTGGACCGCAGGGACGGTACGACGGAGAGCCGGTGTGACGGCGGCGGAGCGACCGGAGCACGTCGGCTTTCACCCACGCGAAGCCGACCACGATGACGGCAAAGCCGGCGACAGTTACCGGACTGAGTGTCTCACCGAGCAGGAGCCAACCGCTGATGGCCGTCACGGCCGGAACCACGTACGAAACCAGGCTGGTTTCAGCCGCCCCAACAGTGCTGACCAGGCGGAAGTAGAGGAGGAACCCGACGGCGCTGGCGACGATGCCGAGGTACGCGATCGCTGCGATCTGTTCGAGACCGACCGAGACAGTTCCGAGTCGCTCCGATGGCAGGCCTGCGCTGATGAGGTGCAGGATGGCGGCACCGAGCAGCGTCATCCAGGTCTGGATGCTCACGAGCGAAAGCGAACTGGTGTAGCGTTCGGTCAGGACTGCGCCGACGGCGAACGCCACCGCCGAACTGATGAGCAGGACGACGCCGAGCAGTCGACCCCCGACCGCCCCCGGTGTGGGGTTTGCGATGATAACCACGCCGATGAAGCCACAGACGGTGCCGATGAGTTCGTGCGGGCGGACCCTGTATCTCGGCAGCAGCGTCGATGCAAACGCCGGCGTCACCACCGGCGTGAGACTGAGCAGGATTGCGCCGAAGGAACTCGGGACGTACTGCTGGCCGAGAAACAGCAGCGCGAAGTGTGCGCCGATGAGAACAGTGCCGCCAATGAAGATCAGCGACCAGTCATCACGGGTCCGTGGGCGCAGCGCCCGGCCCTGCCAGAGGGCATAGCCAAGCAGGACGACTGCAGCGATATCGTGTCGAACTGCTGCCAGCAACACCGGCGGAACACTTTCGAGACCGGTCTTGATCGCCACAAAGGAAAGTCCCCAGATGAGTGCGAGCGCAGTAAACAGCAAGCCAATATGTCGTGTCGAGCGTGTCATTCCAGTAGAGAACAACTGTATGTGCTGGAGGAGTATGAAGCTTCTATCGCCACTGTGACGCACACACACGGTTTCTTTCATGATTCTCACTGTTTAGAAATTGAGCGAATCAGTGGGTAGCCACAACGCTATCGAAGACAGTTGTAGCGAGACGTAGCGTTTTACTCGCGTTCTCCAAACGGAGTTCCATTTACTCATCGAACTGCTACCAGATAAGCTACCTTCAACGGTAAAATCGAGGCCGTTACTCACGGTGACACATGCGAGCGAATGCGCAGGGTCACCGAGGGGATGACCCAGATCAGGTCGACATCGCGTCGAGATGCCAGCCGGGATCGGTCCCGGTCTCGTCTATGTGCTCGGACCGGCACGCCGGACAGCAGTCAGGGACGGCAGATTTCGAGCGTGGAACGTACACCGCGCCGTCGCACTTCACGCAGGCGTCCGCAACGACTGTGACACAGTCGGCACAGAGGTTGAAGTCGTCGACTGTGAGCTCCCGCAGGGGTTCGAGTTGTTTGTCCAAGAGGTACTCGTCGATAGCCGCCTGACAGTTTTGGCACAGTTGCATAGCGATCCAACTCGACCCATGGTACCATGACACAAATAGTTGCTGTATGGTTATCGATTATGATAGATGCGGCTGGTGGCTACACAGCGACGGGAGCGATGTGAGACAGCGGAAAACTGGACGGTTACGGCGAACGGAGCACGCGTATGGTGTCCCGAGACGTGGGTTCCCGGATTAGCTGTGCGAACCCGAGTTCGGAGAACACCTGCTTCCAGTTGCGGTGATACAGCGGGAAGTCGTCCTCGACGTAGCTCACTTCCGTATCAGCCCGTCCGCGCTCGGGACTGTTCCCTTCGTTTTCCGCGATGATGAGCAGGTCGCCAGCGATACGGGCAATCTCCTCGAACACCCACTCGTCGTCCGGGTGGATATGCTGGAGCGTCTCGACCGAGTAGACGACATCGAACGCGTCGTCCTCGAACTCGGGGACGATGTCTTCCAGGGCACCCGTGTGGAACGTTCCCGAGTCCGCGAGCCGCGGGTAGTGGTCGGCCATCACGTCGAAGGATTCGTCGTTGATGTCGATACCGGTGAGGTTCCCGTAGCCGTTGCTCTGTAAGTGTGCCAGATGGCGGCCCGAGCCACAGCCCAGTTCGATGATCCGGGCGTCGTCGTGGACGTAGTGGTCGAGCACGTTGACCAGCGTCTCACTCACCTCGTTCGGCCCGATCTCGGCGTAGTACGATGGCGAGAACTTCCCGGAGCGGGAGGCCCAGTCGTCTCGAACGTCGTCCGGGTCCATACCCACCGTTCACCGGTACGGAATAAATGTACCACGAAGTGCGTCTCAGCAGGAGCGCCTAATACTCGTGTCCGAGCAGTCGGTCGGCCCGCGTTTCCAGTTCTGTCTCGTCTATTTCACCCCTCGCATACTGCTGTTTGAGCGTCTCCAGTGACTCCGGTTCCGCGGTCGCCTCGCGCTGTAGCAGCAGGTACAGCAGGACCCCTATCGCCACAGCGGCGACGAGAAACGCCGCGATCAGGAGCCACCAGCCGCCTGGGGACATACCCATACCTGTTGCCCCGCCGTGGGGCCCCATCGGTCCGTGCTGGAGAAGCGCAGTTGTCGGTGGTAGCATCCGGGACACCTCTAGTTGTGTGTACGGGTCTCAGGGCATAACCACACTCGCCGGTTCCCACGGGCTGAGAATATACACCTGTTCGAACGAGGGGGGTCGGCAGCGAAACTGTCCTGAGAACCGCTTCAGCGGCCAATAGGGTGTCCCGAATTACCGCCAGTCGTCACCCAACTCGGAATTCTCGGCCACTCCAGTCATCGATCCGAAGTTCGTACGGTGTCGTCGTCGATGTATCGTCCCAACTGACTGGGTTGGGGGCGAACTGCGTGTTGCTGGCCAGAGAGGCAAGGGCCGGCTCCACATCGCTATAGGTCGTCTCGACCATCGTCCCAGTAACGACCACGCTTCGCCACACCGATTGGGGCTCAGTCTCCTCGTACACGGTGAATCCGACGTTGGCGTCCGCTGTCAGAGCCTGGTGCTTGCGACTCCCGTCGCTCTCTGACAGGTGAAACGCGAGGCTATCCGTCGCCGGGTCGTACCCGAACGCGACCGGGATCGGATACGGGCTCGTCCCCGTCGGACTGGACAGTGCCAGGACGCCGATTCCGTTCTCGGTGAGGATTTCGACAACCGCCTCGTCACTTAGTTCTCGCATCCCGGCTCCAGTGATTACTGGAAACTACTTGGGAAGTATACCGCATTTTCATTCGGTGAGAACATGAGAGTCGCTTTTCAAATACGGGTGAACAGACCAGGTATGGGAACGAACTCGTCGGGGGAGTTTGCCGAATGGGACGAGGAGCGGTACAGCACCAATATCGAACGGTTCGATGAACAGCACAAGCGCCTGTTCGGACTCCTGAACGACCTTCACACGGCGATGAACGAAGGCCACTCCGAGGAGGAGGTCGGCGATATCCTCCGCGAACTCGAACGCTACACCGAGTATCACTTCGGTGATGAGGAGGAGTTCATGCAGAACTGTGGCTACGCTATGGACTGCAGCGACTGTTTCTACAATCACCGTGAAATGCACGAGGGGTTCGCCGACAAGGTGCAAGAGCTCCGCGAAAAGCACGAGAACGGGGAGTACGTCACGATGGAGGTCCTGACAGTCGCCCGGGACTGGCTGGATGCGCACATCGCCGCTGGCGACGAGGACCAGAACTACGCCGACTACTTCCAGACGGAGGTCAGCGACGACTACGAGTATGAACCTGGACAGCTCTATCAGGACCGCACGGCAGCAGCAGACCCCGTTCCAGTTGACCGGCAGAGCGCAGACGACGGTGTGCGCCTCGACAGTGATATCTACGACGGTGGCTCGCTGTCAGTCCCGGCGGGGTCAGTAGCGGCCTGGTTCGAAGAGATCGCGTCGGACCACGGGGACCGGACTGCGGCGCTGGTTCCGGATGACGGCGGTTTCGTCGAACGGAGTTTCGAAGAGATGGCTGAGCAGGCGAAGGCAGTCGCGGGCGGCCTCCTCTCGACGGAACTGCGCCCCGGGGATCGAGTGGCAATCAGAGCGCAGTCCCAGTACGAGTGGTCCGTGCTCGACCTGGCCTGTCACTTCGCCGGGCTGGTCCCGGTCGCACTCTACCCGTCTGCGAGCGACGACCGAGCGGCCCAGGTTATCGAACGGACCGGCGCAACCGGACTTGTTGCAGCGGGAGACGTGGCCGGGGGCCTGGAGATGGCCGTCGAAACCGTGCTCGATTTCGATGCCTTACCGACCGACGAGGCGCGAGTGCTCCCTGGCCTCCAGGCGGACGGTGACGAGGTTGCGACAGTCGCGTTCGATGTGGCCGCCCCCGCAGAGCAGGCCGGCTGCGCGCTGACACACCGGAACCTCGTGGCAGCAGCAGAGAGCCTCCGAGAGGCGCTTCCCGTCGGACCCGGGGCGACCGGGACCTGTTCGCTCCCACTGGCACACATCTATCAGCGCGTCTCGACGTACTATCTCTGGGCGACTGGGAGTGCCGTCGCCTACCTCGGAGCCGAGGCGTTCGTCGACCACCTGTCGGCCATCGAGCCCGACGTGCTCGTCGGTGTCCCGAAGATGTATCAGCAGCTCTACGGGACGATACAGGACCGTCTCGGCGACATGGGCTGGATGAAGCGGAAGGTCGGCGGCCGGGTTGCGTCCTACGGGCAAGGTATTGTCGACGGACGGGGGACGCCGCTCAAATACAGAGCCGCGAATCGACTCGTGTACAAGCCGCTGCGGCGAGAGACCGGACTGTCGAATCTCACCTACGCTCTCTCGGGTACGGGCCAGCTCGACGACCACCTGCTGTACTTCTTCCGGGGGCTGGGCGTGCCGATAGCCGAGCTATACGGCTCCGTCGGAACAACCGGTGTCAGCGCGCTGAATCCGGCGGATTCCTATGTCGAGGGGGCAATCGGCGACCCGATGCCGGGCGTTGCAATCGCTGTCTCCCAGAACAGGGAGCTACTGGTCCGTGGCCCGACCGTCCTCGGTGGGTTCCTCGACGACGACCAGACTGGCGCACAAACGCTCCGCGACGACTGGTACCACACCGGCGAAGTCGGCGAGGTCGGGCCGGACGGCGAGCTGTCCCTCGTTGAGTGAGTGCTGGGTGAGCGGTGAACAGCGCCGTTTGTCGTCCAGCCGCCAGAAGTCGCGGTCACGGCGGGTCAGACGAACCGCGACCCGAGTGCGACAAGTGGGACGAGAACGAGCAGATACGCGGCCGCCGAGATCGCCCAGTCGCGTCGGATAGCCGCCACCCGAGCCGACGCAAGCCGGGATCGCGGGAGGACGACAAAGACGAAGAAGCCGACCATCAGCACGTACAGCACTGTCGCAGCGAGAGCAGTCGCGATGATCGACTGTCCGCCCAGGAGTCCCTCGCTGGTCAGAAGCATCCAGACGAACAGCGGCCCGGTCAGCCACCCGGCGACGTAGTGTACCACGCTTGCGAGTCGATTCGGCGCGTCCGCCGGGACGGTATCAGTCAATACACCGGCGGCGACAAACGGCGGCGTCTCACCTTCGGGCAATCTGGCCATCACCAGGTCCATCGCAACCGTCGCGACGACACCGGCAGCCACTCCCACAACAAACCGGAGTGGTACCGTAAGCGTCGTGACGAGCGGCACTGATGCCATGTGTTACTGACAGGACGGGACGGTATTCTGTCTGACGATGCAGGCCGACACTGATACCGATTTGTTGGGTGCGAAAGCCTGTGCGGCCGGACCCCGTAGCGATCCCATGCGTACACAAGACGGCGGCCACCGGGCGGCAGCAGTCACAGCCATCGCTGATCGTGACTACCGTCGCGCTGGCGACGAGTACACACGAGCCGGGTGGCGTGTCCTTGCGGACCCGCGGGAACGTATCGACCCGTTCGGTGCCGACGAGAAAGGATGGGTCGGCGACGGCCTCCAGTACCTCGCAACGAGCGCGGTCTGTTACCGCGTCGCCGGCCAGGACACACGCGCCACCCGTCGTGGCGTCGAGGGCGTCGCCGTGGCCAAAGACTTGACCAACGCGCTCGAACACCCTGTACAGCACGCCTGTCTCACGGAGTTCGTCGGGGACTTCCGGACCGCCGCGGGACTCGACGGGGGCGAAGCGGCGTACCGGGAAGCGGAAACGGCCTACGAAGACGCCGCAAGTGCTGTCGACAATCCACAGGCGTGGGGAACGACGCCGCTGTTCGAGGCCGCTGCGACGCTCCTCCAGCAGGTCGCCCGTGGCCCCGCCAACGGTGAAATCGCGATTCCCTGGGAAGACCTCCACGGGACGAACCCAGATGATCCCGGTCAGTTTCTCGCCCAGCGAGCCGTCGTCAAACGCCAACGATTCCCCAGCCTTGTGCAGCAAGCAATTGCGGACGGGTTCCTTGCGACCCCTCGCGGGACGACAGAGTACGACACCGACCACCACCAATGCCCACACTGTGGCTCGACAGATGTGAACTGGGTCGCAGAAAGCGTTGTCTGCCTTCGGTGTTCTCGTCCAACGGAAGATATAGATTAATACGCAATTTCCGCATTCAGATAGAGTTAGTCCGTAAATATATTCTTCTATATTTGTACGTATGGTAGTAGATTCAAATATGTGGGCCTATTAAAGTGTATTTTTATTTATATCGGCATATTATTGCCTATTTTGAGAGTGTACGCCGCTATAGGTCGGTACGAATTGAGAATCGGGGACGAGAGAAAGCTATGATGGTCTCCCGAAACAGTCACGGTGTCGGTTCTGCGGACTCGGAGAGTGAGGCCGAATCGGGACGGGATTCGATCAGAAGTCGCCGATTAACAATGTGTTCGGTGATAGTTGCGCCGTCGAGAATTTCCGTTTCACTGGCAGCGGTGTCGGGGTCGCCGGAGTACCGCCGTATCTTGAACGAATCCATCGCGTTTCGGTGCTCCGAGACTGGTTCGATAATTTCGAGGTACTCGTCGGTGGCGGTGTTGCGATAGGTTGCCCCTGCGGTGCAGCCGACGACGGGAACATCGACTGGCCACTCCCACGACAACTCCCGACGGTACTGGTCAAACTGCCAGACGAGGCGTTCTGGGTCGGGATCGTCGTCAACCGCTCCGACAGCAACCGAGTCGAGTGTCCGATCCCAGTAGTCGACGACACACTCCCTGAGTTCGTCCTGGAGAGAGTCATCGACCAGTTTCTGCTCGAGCGGATACCCGATTTCGATAGCCACGATAACATGACGGTCGAGATGCGTGAGACACCGTTGGCATTCGGTTTCGAACACCGAGAGTCCGAGTGGGGTATCGACAGTCAGGTGTGCCAGCTCGGTTCCACAGTTGGGACACCAGAGAAACAACACCCCGCTGTCCACACCGGACAGTTCCCCAAGCACAGTCAGGTCATCGAATGCCGTGTCGGCGCTGTTCACACGAGAGTCAGTGATCGTCTCAGGGGCGTCCCCGACGACATCGTCGGCGTATTCGGCGATCTTTCGGTCTTTTAGTAGTGACTTGATAACGGAGTCATGTGAGGAATGGGACTCCGCGTCCCGTATCTGCTCTATCTGTTCTTTCGTCCAGTCACGTACGCGAATAGTTCCCATTTGCCATGCGTTTAAACCACGCCCCATTAATGTTTTCTATTTATCAGTAAGGCATCGCTTCCGGTCCACGGTTTCCCTCACGAGATCGGATCAATGGTTCGAAGCGGTGATGCGGCGCTTGATTTCTGTATTCGAGACGCGTATCTGATCGGCAGCCAGCCGATGAGTCACGAGGTCGAGGAGGTCCAGTTCGGACAGCAATCGTCGGGCGTGACTCTGGCTCAAGTCCAGACGCTGGGTTACTTCATGCAGGGAGTTCGATCCGTTAACTGTCCGTGCGAGTTCGGAGACAGTCAGCTCCTGTGAGAGACCCAGACCGTCTGCGACCAGATTATCCTCGCTGTCCTGGGAATCCGATTCGGCGAGGAGGGCTGCGACGGACCGAGCCCCCAGTCCATCGGGATCCTCGGGTGCTCCGTCCTCGTCCGCCGGGTCGTCTGGCGGGTTCGAGTCAGTCGATGCGGACGCATCAGTGTCGGTCTCGGAATCGGTCGACACAGCAGAAAGGCTGAGTCCACCCGCCTGTGGCGTCGTCTCGGTCGGGTCATGGATGTCGTACTCCACCATGTATCGGCGCACAGTTTCGGAGGTCACGTCAGCGTCTAACGCTTCGGTCATCTCTGGGAACGTGTCACATGCGTCGTAGGCAGCCTGGAGTGCCTCGGGGTCTTTGTACGCCGGCACAGAATCCGACTCGGAGAGGGTTTGTACCAGTTCGCCGGAAGGGTCTCCCTGCTCCGTCGCTGGCGTGGATATGTCCGTTCCGACTGGAACAGTGACCGTCACGTCGATCTCGATACGCTCGTCGGTCAGATCGAACTCCTCGGCATCGACGGACACGTCATCGTGGAGCGATACCCCGCCAAACACTGGCGTGGCGAGCGTCAGGTCCGCGCTGATTTCCTCGTTTTCCGCGGTCGTCTGCCCCCGTACTGAAACCGTCTTGACCTCCGTATCGGTTGACTCAACACATTGGAGTACCTGCGTGAACGTCTCAAAGGCGTCACTAACTACCATATGTCACTCACGCACACAGTACCACTATTACATACTGGAACGGGAAATATTTGCCAAGGTCCTATCGACTCGTCTGTGTGGCTCTTCACCGACCCTACAGCCGAATTACTGCGTATACAAACTGTGCACGCTGACCGGACACCCCGGTATCGTTAGCAAAATTTTACACACTTATGGTGTTAATATTCTGGCGGCTAGAAACGACCTCGTCGACAATACTTGTGTTCAGAAATTCACACCCTGAGTGTGTGAATTGGCGTGGCCGGCCTACTCGGCTACACACAAAAACTGAGAACACTGGCCTTCCAACAGATAGTCTACAACCGGTCCCAGAGTTCGGCACTCGTATCCCCGACAGTGGCCAGAGCCGCATCGTCAACCCCGGTGACGCCTGACTGCTGGTCATACACAGGCACCCCGTCGATAATTGTCCGGGTTACGTCGGCACTACTGGCGGCGCTGACGACGTAATACGGGGCGCTCCCGGCCAACACCGGGTTGGGTCCCAGATCCAGCGTGACGAAATCACCGCGTTTGCCGACTTCGATACTGCCGATAGTATCGTCCATCCCCAGTACCGCGGCGCTGCCGATAGTTGCCCATTCGAGGGCCGTCGCCATATCGAAGCCGCTCGGGTTGTGTTGTTTGAGTTTGTGGATACCAGCGGCTGAACGCATCGTCTCGAACATGTCGGGATCCCAGCCGTCATCACCGAGGCCGATTGTCATCTCGTGGGCTTGCATGGTCTCCACATCAGCGATTCCGACGGCGTTGTTGATGTTGGAATAGGGATTGTGGGCGACCCGGACATCGTTGTCAGCCAGGATTTCAATCTCGGACTCGGTCGAATGGACGCAGTGGGCGGCGATGACCTCGGCGTCGAAAAAGCCCATCTCTTCGAGCGCCGGAACCGGCCGTTTCCCGTAGTCAGCGATGGACTCGTGAACGTCGACCAGCCCTTCTTCGAGGTGGATCTGTATCGGTCGGTCGTCGTCAAGAGCCCGGTCGACACACTCCCCGACGATGTCTTCGGTGTTGGTAAACAGCGTGTGGAGGCAGTAGTGGCCCGAGACGGTGTCGTACTCACTTTCACCGCTCTGGATGAATCGTTGATTTTCTTCGATTCCTGCTCTAGCTTGAGCCTCGGAGTTCCGGGCCGTCGCCTCGAAGGAAATCATCCCCCGGATCGGTGTCTGTGCAACTCCCTCGGCGACGGCGTCGAGACCGCCCGGCAGCGTGTTCGGTCCCGAATAGTTATCACAGAACGTGGTGACGCCGCTTTGAAGCATCTCGGCACAGGACCCCAGCGCGGACAGGCGAGCGTCACGCTCCGTGAACGCCTCGTCGACGTTCCACCAGATGTCGACGAGCGATTCGTAGAAGCTCTCGGGGGACGTGTCCAACGGCGCGCCACGAATCGGCAGCGCATACATGTGGGTGTGGCAGTTCACCAGCCCAGGGATGACGACTTCGTCGGTGGCATCGATCACGTCAGCGCCCGACGCGTAGCCGTCCTCGATAGCGACGATCTCACCGTCCTCGACAACGACGTGGACCTCCGACCGGACCGTACGCGCGTCGTCCATCGTGATGAGCGTGCCTGCGTTCAGTATCACAGATCGGGTGATACCGGCAGCCGACTAAAAGCTATCTCCGCCCCAGAACGGCCGTATTAGACACTCTCCCACAACTAATGTTGTGCCGGATGTGGCGTTTCACACACCAACTGTTTTCGTCGTTCGCTCGGGTCGTACTGTCATGACAGACGTTCACATCAGAGACGCACGGGTGGTGACCCCGGACGGCGTCCAGCGGGGTGAGATCGTGATTTCGGATGGGGCGATTGACGCCGTTGGGCCGGCGTCGTCGGTTCCCACCCCCAGTGAGCCGGATACCGTCATCGACGCGGACGGCATGGTCGCGCTTCCGGGGGCTATCGACGGACACACGCATATGCACGACGACGAACTGTTTCCGGACGGGATCGACTTCGCGTCACAGACGGCGAGTGCGGTCGCCGGCGGAGTGACGACAGTCATCGAGTTACCGACGCAGAAACCGGTCACAACGCCCGATGCAGTGCGGAAGAAAGCAGAGACGTGTGCGGCCCTCGCATACGTTGATTTCGGCCTTGTTGCGGGTAACATACAGGACCCGGAAATCAACGTTGCCGGCATTATGGACGCCGGAACAGCCGATTTCAAGACGTTCACCGCCGATCCGTATCTGGCGAGTGACGAATCTATCGCCCGGCTCATGCGGCGCGTGGGCGATGCCGGGGGAACAGTTCGCGTTCACTGCGAGACGCAGGGACTGCTCGACGACGCCCGGTCGACTATCGCCAGCGACGAGCCCGAGGCGTATATGGACTCACGCCCGCTCGAAGCCGAGTTGGACGCGATTTCTCGGGCCGGATATTTCGCGGAGTACGCCGACTGTCCGCTGCACGTCGTCCACATCTCAAGCGGGAGCGGCACACGCGAGGCCGACCGCTTCAAATCACGAGCGAACGTGCCAGTCACGCTGGAAACCTGTCCGCAGTATCTGGCCTTCTCGAAAGCCGACGTTGCTGAAAAGGGACCGTTCCTGAAGGTCAACCCAAGCCTCAAATCCGACACCGAGCGGGAACGACTCTGGGACGCCGTTCAGGATGGGACGATTGATCTCGTCGCCACGGACCACTTTCCGACGTACCGCGACTCTCGTGCAGCCGGCTGGGAAGACATCTGGGAGCCGTACGCCGGCCTCCCGGGCGTCGAAACGATGGTCGAATTCCTCGCCAGCGAGGGCGTCCACGAGGACCGGATTTCGTGGCCGCGACTCCACGAACTCGTGTGTGCGGCTCCTGCCCGGAAGGCCGGCATCTACCCGCGGAAAGGGTCGCTGCAGGTCGGAACGGACGCGGACGTGATGCTCATCCGAACCGAGGAGTACGAGGTTTCCGCCGAAGACCACACGTTCGTCGGTGGCTGGACGCCATACGAAGGGCGGCACTGGAACGCGCGCGTGGACACGGTCATCGCTGGCGGTGAGATCGTCGCGAAGGACCACGAGGTCCGGTCAACGGCGGGCCGGGGACAGTTCCTGCACCGCCCGTTGTAGCGGATTGTCGTTCTGTGGCCGCCGACCTGAAACCGGGCCGCACATAGATGTGTGTCGTGTGGGGCAGGTGTGTGACGTGTGGCGGCCACGACAGAGGCGGTACCGCTCACAATCGGAGTGCAGCCACAGTACGGTTTTATATCCGGTTGTACTCAGGAGCTAGTATGGGCATGACGCAAGTCACAACCCTCGAGTGTACACTCTGTGGGGCGGAGTACGACCCGAACCAGGTCATCTACACCTGTCCCGAACACGAGGGTGTGAAGGGGATTCTCGAAGTGACATACGACTACGACGCTATCGACGACGCGTTCGACGGCGACCTCGGCGGGCCGATTGCAAGCCAGTGGAAATACGAGGCGTTCCTGCCGGTTGCGGCGGACGCTGACATCGTGACGCTCAACGAAGGGGGAACGGACCTCTTCGACGCGCCGAACCTCAGCGACGCGCTGGGCGTCGAGACGCTCGTCAAAGACGACGGACGGAACCCGACCGGCTGTTTCAAGGACCGCGCCAGCGCTATTGCTGTCACGAAGGCCAAACACGCCGGCCGCGACATCATCACCTGTGCCTCGACGGGCAACGCCGCCGCGTCGCTGTCGGGCTATGCCGCCCGCGGCGGGATGGACTGTCGAATCTTCGTCCCCGGTGACGCACCCACAGGCAAACTCGCACAGCCACTCGTCTACGGTGCGGATGTACTCGCTGTCAACGGCAGCTACGACGAAGCCTACGACCTTAGCGTCGACGTGACCGAGAAATACGGCTGGTACAACCGCAACGCGGCCATCAATCCGTTCCAGGTCGAGGGCAAGCGGACGGTCGGTCACGAACTCGCCGACCAGTCCATCGCTCGGGGGCACGTCCCGGACTGGGTCGTGTTCTCGATGGGGGACGGCTGTACGATAGCCGGGGCCTGGAAAGGGTTCAAAGAGTTCTACGAACTCGGTTACGTCGACGACCGCCCCAAGATGCTCGGTGTTCAGGCCGAGGGGGCGTCGGCCATCCACGACGCCTTCCACGACCACGAGGACATCGACGAGATCGCCGAAACGCTGGCAGACTCAATCGCGGTCGGTCGGCCACGGAACACGATCAAGGCCTGTCGGGCGCTGGAACAGAGCGGCGGCACCGCGCTGCTGGTCTCCGACGACCAGATTCTGGCGGCCGAGGCGCTGTTGGGCAGCACCGAGGGCATCTACTCCGAACCGGCGGGTGCGACCCCAGTGGCCGGCGTCCAGACTGCGCTCGACCGTGGGATCATCGAACAGGACGAAACCGTCGTCGTAGTCTCGACCGGCTTCGGGCTGAAAGACACGAAAAGCGCCGAGAAGGCGACCGGTGGGGTCGACCGGATCGATCCCGAGATCTCGGAGGTCGAAGGTCTGTACGGCACGGCCGAGGAAGCCGCGGCCGACGACTGACGACAGCAACCGACGTGGCACGGGTCGTCCCGCTGTCCAGTTTCCAGCGTCGGCGTCCTGTCGAGCCGTGGACTCACCGGTCCGAAACGGCCGCGGGTCGATTGACCATAGACACCCGAAAATAATGGGACATGTGGCTGTGTCTCGCCGACAAAATTAAACACATATGTTGGTATTAGGTTTCCAGTAGGTGGATTGAAAAGACAGGCGATTGGATGGCGTCACATGAGCGGTCCAGAATCGACCAGTTCGGAGCAGAAATCAGTCGTATTGTACGATATCGAAGACAAGCCGCCACTGGGGAAGGTGATCCCCCTCGGCATCCAGCACGTACTCGCGATGTTTCTGGGTAACGTCGCGCCCCCGCTGATCCTCGCTGGAGCCGTCGGCTCTGTCACAGGGGAAACCACGTTTCTCGTCCAGATGGCACTCATCGTCGCCGGTGTCGCAACTATCGTCCAGGCGTACCCGGTCGGTCCCGTCGGCGCGCGGCTCCCGGTGGTCATGGGCACCAGTTTCGCGTTTCTCGGCCCGCTCATCGGGATCGGTAACCAGTTCGGGATCGCCGCTGTCTTCGGGGCCTCACTGGTGGCCGCGCCGGTCGAGGTCATCATGGGCGTCTCGTTCGACCGGTTTCGCCAGTTCTTCCCGCCGCTGGTCACCGGCATCGTCGTGATGCTCATCGGACTGACGCTCATCCCCACAGGGATGAACTACGCGGCGGGCGCGTCCGCCGGCCCGTCGGCGGCGGGGTACGGCTCCTTCGTAAATCTCGGTCTCGCGGGGCTCGTCCTCATCGTCACGGTAGGGCTGAACCAGTTCTTCGAGGGGTTTCTCCGCGTCATCAGCGTGTTCGTGGGCATCATCGTCGGCTACCTTGCCGCGCTCGCGCTGGGCGTGGTCGACCTCTCGGCCGTCGCCGCTGCCGGGTGGGTGACGGTCCCGGTCCCGCTCAAATACGGCCTCGCGTTCGAGCCCAGCGCCATCGTCACTGTAGCCTTCCTCTATATCATCACCGGGATGGAGACCATCGGGGACATCTCGGGGACGGTGTCCGCAACGGGCCGGGACGCCACCCGTGAGGAAATCCGGGGCGGCCTCGTCGCCGATGGGGTGATGAGCGTCTTCGGTGCGGTGTTGAACGCGCTCCCGAACACGTCGTTCTCCCAGAACGTCGGGCTCGTGAACTTCACCGGCGTCGCCAGCCGGTACGTCGCCGGTATTGGGGGCGTCGTCCTGCTTGCACTCGGGCTCGTTCCGAAGGTGGGTGCGGTCGTCTCGGCGATGCCCGACGCCGTGCTTGGCGGGGGCGCGCTCATCCTCTTCGCCATGATCTTCTCCTCCGGCGCACGCCTCATCACGCAGAACGTCGAGCTGGATCACCGCAACTCGACCATCCTCGCAATGTCGATGGCGCTGGGCCTCGGCGTCGCGTTCCGGCCCGAAATTCTCCAGAACTTCCCGTCGGAGGTCCAGACGCTGTTCGGGTCCGCACTCGTCACCGGTGGGATGGCCGCTCTCGTCCTCAACGTCGTGTTCCCCGGTGGAAGTGTCGGAACCGGACCGACTGAGTACACCGCAGGCCTGGAACCAGAGGTGACCGAGGCAGGGGCGGGCGCACCACCGGTCGACGACGATTAAAAAGCAACCCTGTGCCCCGTTGCCGGGCGCAACCTCGACTACAGATAGCCGTCCGCGAACTCGTCGATCATCAACCGTCGGTCATCCCCAAGCGGATAGAGGATCGGACACTGACAGCCGGTTTCTGCGTACTCACGGACCTTCTCACGGCACTGTTCGGGCGTGCCGCTGGCGGTGAGTTTGTGAACCACATCGTCCGGAATGAGGTGCATGCCCTCCTTGATGTCGTCCTTGTCGGCCGGCCACCCGCCGATGGTCTCGCCCACCTCGTCGATGAGGTCCTGGCTGACGCCGCTGGCTTTCATGATGTGGGGCTGTTGCCCGAGGTACTGCGTGATGAGTTCGCGGGCGTTGTCCAGCGCCTGCTCCTCGTCGTGGTCCATCGAGCAGACGACCAGCTGGGGCCGGTCGATGTCATCGAGCGAGCGGCCGCCGCGTTCCGCCCCGGTCTCCAGTGCATCGAGGGCCTTTTCGTTGTACGCCGGGCTGACGAGGTAGTTCAGCAGCGCCCCGTCGGCGAAATGTCCGGTGAGTTCCAGCATCTTGAACCCGGTCCCGCCGACATACACTGGGACGGTTCGCGGCCCGTCGTCGCCATGGACCACGTCCAGTTCCACATCGCGCATCTGGACGAACTCCCCGTCGTAGGTGACGTTTTCCATGTCAAGCAGGTCTTGCGTCACCTCGACGCATTCCCGCATCGCCCGCAGTGCGCCACTACGGTCGATGCCGACCTTCTCGGCCAGCGGGTCCCACCAGGCCCCGATACCACACATGATCCGGTCCGGACCGGCGAGTTCCTCCAGCGTGCTCATCGACTGGGCGATCAGCGCCGCATTGCGCGTCCAGTTGTTGATAACGCCGGTCCCGAGCTTGATGTCCTCGGTGACCGCGGCGTACGCGCCGAGCGGGGACACGGCGTCACGTGCGAGCCGTGATTCAGCCTGCCAGACCTCATCGATGCCCTGCGCCTCCGCGTACTGTACGAGTTCGACGTTCGCTTCCAGCGAGTGTTTGTCCTGCAAGTAGATACCGACACGGTCGCCTCGCTCGAAGACCTGATTGCCACTCATGAGACATGCGCGATTCAGCGAATACCGATAAATAGATTTGGCCAGACACACGGTCTGTGGGAGGTATGGCGGACTTTTGGGACAGCAGACCGGTCAGTCTGTCTCGCGGCTGTAGGACTGCAACAGCGCCGAAGGGACCGCGAGCTGGTCGCTTTTGGTCCGGATGACGGCGTAGGCCAGCACGATGATCGTCGCCAGATACGGATAGGTGCCCATGATCTGTGGCGTCATGAGGAACTCCACAACGGGGTTGATAACGTTCGCGAGCGGTGCGTCGGGACCCAGCGTCAGCGAGATGGACTGCGAGCGGATCTGGAGCGCGTCGAGCAGGCCGAACAGGTACGCCCCGACCAGCATCCGGCGGGGCCGCCACTGCGCGAAGATGACCAGCGCGACGGCGATCCAGCCGCGACCCGCGGTCATACCGGGGACCCAGAGCTGGGAGAACGCAAGCGAGAGGTGTGCCCCGGCCGCGCCGGCGAACCCGCCGCCGATAAGCACCGCGAGATAGCGAAGCCGGAACACGGACACGCCCATCGTGTCCGCCATCTCGGGGTCCTCACCCACAGCGATCATCTCCAGCCCGAGGTTCGAGTGGTACAGGAAGTACCAGACCACGATCAGCAGACCGAGCGCGAGGTAGTCCGTCGCCGTGCTCCGGAAGAAAGCCTCACCGATGACCGGGATATCCACGAGGTACTGCCCGACGAGCGGAAGCGTCATCTGCGGGAAGCCGTCGATGGATTCCTCGACCCAGCCGGAGCCGAAAAACGTCGTGAGACCGGTCCCCAGCAGCGTCAGCATGACGCCGCTGATGACCTGGTTCGATTTCAGTGTGATACAGAGGAACGCATGCACCAGCGCCAACACCATCCCGAGGAGGATGCCGACGCCGAACCCGAGCCAGTGACTCCCCGTGAGGACGGTGGTGATGAACCCGCCGAGTGCGCCGACGAGCATCATCCCCTCGACGCCGAGGTTGAGCACGCCCGCCCGCTCGCTGATGAGTTCCCCCATCCCGGCTAGCAGCAACACCGTCGCCGCCTGGACGGTCGCATCGAGCAGGCCGGCGATGAAGGTCACCATCAGTCATCACCCCCCTGTGGCTGGGCTGGGGTCTCCGTCGGCCCGCGGTCGATATCGATACCGACGCGGTAGTTCTTGAAGAACTCGGCGGTTATCAGGAAGAGGATGACCAGCGCCTGGATGATCTCGACCAGCGCCGCGGGCACGCCGAAGGCCACCTCCATGCTCGACCCGCCGACGAACAGCACGGCGAAAAACAGGCCCGCGAGCAGTACCTTGAACGCGCTGTTGCGGCCGAGCAACGCGATTGGGATGGCGGTGAATCCGTATCCGGGTTCGAACCCGGCACGGTATCGGCCCTGGGCACCGGCGATCTCGCTGATACCGCCCATAGCCGCGAACGCGCCCCCGACGACAAACACCAGGAGGTACACGTAGAACTTGCTCATCCCCGCCTGCTGGGCGGCTTCGTCGTTCGAACCGACGAATGTAATCTCGAAGCCGAGTCGCGTTCTCGTCATCAGGACGTACGTCACCACGACCATACAGACAGCGACGAGCAGGCCGGCGTGGACACCACTGACCAGTTCGGGGATCGTCGCGGCCTCGGAGAACCGCTCCGACTGCGGGAAGTTCCCGGTCCCGCCCTGCATCGGTCCACGGAGCAGGTAGCTCTGGATTTCGAGCGCGACGAACGTCAGCAGCAGCGACGTGATGATCTCGTTGACATCCCATCTCGCGCGTAAGTAGGCCGGGATGCCCGCCCAGATGCCGCCGGCCACGGCTGCGGCGACAAACATCAAGGGGACCAGTGCGAGTCCCGGCAGCGAGACGTTCAGCCCGATCCAGGTGCCGGCGAGCGCGCCGGCGACGAGCTGTCCCTCGGCACCGATGTTGAACAGCCCCGCCTTCAGCGGGAGATACACTGCCAGCCCCGTGAGAATCAACGGTACTGCCTTCGTCAGTGTCTCGGTAAGACCGAACTCGGTAAAGAGGGTCTCGACGAACATCGTCGCGTACGCCGCGACGGGATTTACGTCGAGGACGATCAGTGCGATGGCGCTCACCGCCAGCGCGGCCAGCACGGTGAACACGGGCGTCCCGTAAGCCAGCCAGATGGGAATGTCCTCGCGTGCGTTCACATCTACAGCTACGTTCATCAGCTCTCACTCCCCTGTGTGATCTCGGACCGGGGCGGCGACACAACCGTCTCTTCTCCGTCGTCGCCACCACCGCCGGTCATCTCCAAACCGATCCGTTCCCGGTCGGCCTCGGCCGGTGTCGTCTCGTAGACGAACTCGCCCTCGTAGACGACGAGAATTCTGTCGCTCAGATCGAATATCTCGTCGAGGTCCTCCGAGATGAGAATGATACCAGTCCCCGCTTTCCGCTGTTCGAGCAGCGTCTCTCTGATAAACTCGATTGCGCCGACATCGACGCCACGGGTCGGTTGGTTCGCAATGAGCAGGTCCGGGTCGCGGTAGATTTCCCGCGCCAGGATGAGCTTCTGGAGGTTCCCCCCCGAGAGGTCGCCTGCTTTGGTTTCGGTCACTTCGCTGACGCCGCGGACATCGAACTCCTCGACCAACGTTTCGGCGTAGTCGCGCAGTTCTCCGTAGTCCAGGAACGGTCGGTCGCCGAACCGACCGTCCCGGAAGTCCTTCATCGTGGCGTTGTGCATCACCGAAAGGTCCTCGGCACAGCCGTACTGGAGTCGGTCCTCGGGGACGAACGAGACGCCGGTATCGACGAACGTCCTCGGGTTTGCGCCCGTGATATCCTCGTCGTTGACCACGACCGTGCCGGCCGTCACGTCTCGGATGCCGGCCATAACCTCGGCGAGTTCTTTCTGCCCGTTGCCGCTGACGCCCGCAATACCGACGATTTCGCCCTGCCGAACCGTCAGGTCGACACCGGAGAGCGCTTCGATATCTCGATTGTCGGTGGCCTCGATCCCGCGTGCGCGCAGAACGGGATCGCCCAAGTCGACCGACTCTCTGTCGATCTCGAACAGGACTTCGCGGCCGACCATCATCTCCGCGAGGTCCGCCCGGGAGACCGACGATACCTCGGTAGTACCGACGTTTTTCCCCTCCCGGAGAACCGTGACGCGGTCGACGATGGCGTCGACCTCGGTGAGCTTGTGAGTGATGAAGATTATCGAGAGTCCCTCGTCGGTCAGCCGTTCGAGCGAGTCAAAGAGCCGCTCGGCCTCGGTCGGCGTGAGAACCGCCGTCGGTTCGTCCAGAATCAGGAGGTCGACATCCCGGTACAGCGCCTTGAGTATCTCGACACGCTGTTGCTGGCCGACATCGAGTTCCCAGATCTTCGCGCTCACGTCGATGTCGAACCCGTACTCGTCGGCCAGGTCCTGAATCCGCTGCTCTGGGACATCGAGACCTAACGAGAACTGCCCGGCGAGTGACTGGACGAGACTGTTGTTCCGGACTGCTGCCGGGAGCCAACTGTCCGCCGCATCCCGGCGGAACACTGTGGCCGGCTCACGCTCGCCGAGCACGACGTTCTCGGCGACAGTGAGACGTGGTATCAGCATGAAGTGCTGGTGGACCATCCCGATACCGGCCTCGATGGCGTCCTGTGGGGACTCCAGATCGAGACGTTCGCCGTCGAGGTAGATATCGCCAGCGTCCTGTGAGTAGAGCCCGTACAGAATCTTCATCAGCGTACTTTTTCCCGCGCCGTTTTCGCCAAGAAGGCCGTGGATTTCCCCGCGCTGGACGGAGAGGTCGACATGGTCGTTCGCGACGACCCCAGGGAACTCCTTCAAAATCCCCTCCATCCTGAGCGTGGTGTGTTCGGACATGCTGTCTGGTCTTGGCCGGGTATCAACAATGTAGTGGCATAATTGTTTCCAAAGGCAGTGATATTCGCCGTCCAGACGGGAAATACCGGACATTTGCCAAATGTCAGTCGTTGTGTGCCAGTGGTCGTCGTCGTGCGAGACGCCGTCTGTCGTGGCCACCAGTAGTATAAACATATGATTCGGGCACTGTGCAGATAGCGTTGAATAGGGCTTCTTTTGTGGCATATATTTGGACAAAAAGACAGTGAAAGCTGCGTGAACGGAACACTTTAAGTGAGTGTTTCCGCAATGGCTACTCGGTTAGTCAATGGTTGACAAGAATTGCAGTACGTCGAGACGGCAGTTACTGACGGCGCTTGGGGCGGCGGGGATCACCGGGCTGGCCGGTTGTAGCGGTGGTGACGGGAGTGGCGGCGACGCCGAAACCGACACGAGCGCCGACACAATGACCGATGGCACTGCGACCAGTAGCGACGGCGGATCCGGGATGGACTCGGTCACCGCTGCCTGGGTGTACAACTCGGAAGTCGGCGATCTCGGCTGGTCCTGGGCGCACAACGAGGGGCGGGAGGCGGTCGCAGCGGAGTACGATTGGCTGGAGACAGAGTACACCGAGGCCGTGGCCCCGACCGATTCCGAGCGGGTGTTCGAACAGTACGCCCAGGGTGATGCCGACATCATCTTCGGCTGTACGTTCGAGTATCAGGACCCGATGGCGTCCGTGGCGGAGCAGTACCCCGACACTTACTTCGAACACAACACCGGGTACCTGACGATGGAGAACATGGGGCGGTACATGGGTCGGATTTACCAGGCCCGGTATCTAGCTGGACAGGCCGCCGGAACCGTAACGGAGACAGATACGCTGGGCTACGTGGCGGCGTTCCCGATCCCGGAAGTCATTCGGGGTATCAACGCCTACGCGCTGGGGGCCGCGTCTGTCAACGACAGTGCGACGCTGAAGGTCAGATGGACGAACTCCTGGTTCGACCCGCCGACTGAGAGCGAAGCGGCCAACGCCCTCTTGGACGAGGACGTGGACGTGATGGCCCAGCACCAGGACTCCCCCGCTGCGCTCCGTGCTGCCTCCGATGCGGGTATCTGGGCGACCGGCTACGACGCCCCCATGGGTGATATCGCCGGAGAGAACTATCTCACCTCGCCGATCTGGCACTGGGAGGAGTTCTACGGGCCGACTATCGAATCGGTTAAAGACGGGACCTGGGAGTCCGACGCGTACTGGGAAGGACTCGAATCCGGCATCTGTAGCATAGACGACTGGGGACCAGAAGTGCCCCAGGAAGCGAAAGACACCGTTTCGGAGTCGCGGTCGGGGATACTGGACGGGGAGCTAGATGTCTGGGCCGGGTCAGCGTTCGAAGGCGAAAGCGACGAGTTCCTCTTCCAGGAGATGAGTAGCTACGTCGACGCCGTCGAAGGGGAGGTCCCGAACTGATCCTGCCGGCGGGATCTACCTTCAGTCGTCGGTTTGGTATTGCTGGTTCCTTCGAACTATTCGGTGGTTTTCGTGGAATTCTCGAACTCAAAACCAGCTGTTCGACCAGTTCCAACCGAATATATTTGCTCGCTGCAAGGTCAAAGATAGGATCTCTTAAGTAGGAGTTGCCGCTACGCTTACGTAGTTCAGTAATGGTGGATACGAACCGAACGATATCACGGCGGGCGATGCTGGGTGCCCTCGGGGCGTCGGGGGTAACTGCGCTAGCCGGCTGTAGTGGTGGCGACGGTGGAAGTGGTGACAGCGACACGACTGACGGCACCGCGACGAGCGGTGATGGTGGGTCCGGAACGGACTCGGTCACTGCTGCCTGGGTGTACATCTCGGAGGTGGGTGACCTCGGGTGGTCCTGGGCGCACGACGAGGGGCGAAAGACGGTCGACGAGAAGTACGACTGGCTGGAGACCGAGTACACGGAAGCGGTCGCGCCGGGAGACTCGGAACGCGTCTTCGAGCAGTACGCACAGGGTGACGCCGATATCGTCTTCGGGACGACGTTCGGCTATCAGGACCCGATGTACACCGTCGCCGAGCAGTACCCCGACACCTACTTCGAACACGCGACTGGCTACCGGACCCGGGAGAACATGGGGCGGTACATGGGCCGGATCTATCAGCCCCGGTATCTCGCCGGGCAGGCGACCGGGATGGTGACCGAGAACGATACGATTGGCTACGTCGCCGCGTTCCCGATCCCCGAAGTCATTCGCTCTATCAACGCGATGGCGCTTGGCGCACGGTCGGTGAACCCGGACGCGACGTTCAAGATCCGGTGGGTCAACGCGTGGTTCGACCCACAGACCTCCCGGCAAGCGGCCAACTCGCTCATTGACGAAGGCTGTGACGTTATTTCCCAGGAACAGGACTCGCCAGCGCCCGTCAGAGCCGCCAACGAGGCGGACGTGTGGGCCTCCGGCTACAACGCGCCGATGGGCGAGTTCGGTGGCGACAACTACCTCATTTCTCCGGTGTGGAACTGGGAAGAGGTCTACGACCCAACCATCTCCGCGGTCCGGGACGGAACCTGGGAATCCGATGCGTTCTGGGGCGGCATGGAGACGAACCTCCCCGCGCTCGACGAGTGGGGGCCAGAGGTCCCACAGGAAGTCAAAGACACCGTCGCCGAGACGGAAGAAGAGATCGTCAGCGGCGAACTCGATGTCTGGGCCGGCTCCGAGTTCGAGGGCGAAAGCGACGAGTTCCTCTTCCAGGAGATGAACAGTTTCGTCGACGCAGTCGACGCCGAAGTGCCGGAGTAAGGCAGTCCGGCTTCGCGTTCGTTTTTTGCCTCGACACCACCGAACCGACGGCTAGCGACCGAGGTTGGCAGTCACTCACGCAGCGGTTCGGCCATCGGCTCACCCGTCGCCAGCGCGGTCGAGTTCGGGACGGGCCGCACCACCCCACTCCTCGTAGGAGCGAAGCACCGCACCGTTCCGAGCGCCGGTTGGTTCGCCGTCCCGAACAGCGATGTCACCGCCGACAAGCACGTACGCCATCCCATCAGTGTACTGGAACGGGTCCTCGTAGGTCGCGTTCGCCGACACCGAATCGAGGTCGAACGCGACGAGATCCGCGATGTATCCCTCCCGGACGTATCCACGGTTCCTGAGCCCGAGAATATCAGCGGGGTTGCCTGCGGCCTTGTACGCCATGCGTTCCGGCGAGAGCACGTCCCGCTCCCGGACGTAGCGTTCGAGGATGCGGCTGAATGCCCCGATGGCCCGGGGGTGCGGTTTCCCTCCGAAAATACCGTCCGTACAGAACGTCCCGCGGTCGTCGGCGAGGAACCGCTCGATATCGGCCTCGGACATTACGAAGTCTGCCATCGTCACGTCCAGGTCCTCCGTGACGAGGAGTTCACACATCGCGTCGACCGGCTCGCGGCCCATCTCAGCGGCAATCTCCTCGATGGTGTCGCCCTGGTGGCGCCCGCTCCCCGTCCGTGTCACCAGGATGTTATCCCACGAGCCGGCGGCGTACGCGAGGTTCTCCCAGTCGCCCGGCTGGGAGATGTCGGCGGCGATGCGGTCCCGAACGGCCGCGGAGTTGAGACGGTGACGGATATCTGCCGCCTCGCCCTGGCGTGCCCACGGCGGCAACAGCGCGGTGAGCATCGTCGACCCCGCCGTGTACGGGTACTGGTCGAAGGTGACCCGCTGGCCCCGGTCGGCGGCGTCGTCGAACAGTGCGAGCACGTCTTCGGACGCACCCCAGTTCTGCTGGCCACCGACCTTGAGATGGGAGACGTGGGCGTGACAGCCGCCGCGCCGGCAGATATCGAGGTACCGGTCGATAGAGTCGACCACGCGGTCCGTCTCGTTCCAGACGTGCGAGATCATGAACGAGTCGCGCTTGGCGAGGGCGTCCGCGAGCGCCACCAGTTCGTCGTCACGGGCGTACGAACTCGGCGGGTAGATCATCCCCTTTGACATGCCAAAGGCACCTTCTTCCAGCGCTACTTCGAGTTCCTGTCGGATCGCCTCCAGTTCACCGGGGGCCGCGTCCCGGTCAGGCGTTGGCCGGTCCAGCCGCTGACTGTGGACCGGGCCGGCGGCGACGACGTGTTCCTCGCTGAGCGGGCGGTCCTCGAACCCGGCCAGCATCGACCTGATGTTGCCATGAGGGGCGTAGTACGCGCAGTTGACGGCCGGTTCAGCGACTTCAAGCGCCGAGAGATACCCATCGACCGTGTGCCACGGCCACGGTTCGCCGAGCGTGCCGTCGAGTGATTTGACCCGCTGTTCCCACTCATCCGTGAGGGTCGGCGGCACCGGCGCGACGCTTACCCCGTCCTGTCCGAGGACCTCCGTCGTGATCCCCTGGGTCAGTTTCTCCTCGGCTCCAGGCTGTTCGAACAGTCTGAGCTCCGAATGTGCGTGCATGTCGATGAACCCCGGCGCGAGATACGACCCGTCGAGATCGATAACGCGGTCGGCATCGAGCGAGGTCTCGCTGATCGTGTCGATTCGGCCGTCGGCGACACGCACGCTCGCAGTGAACGGAGGGCGACCGCTCCCATCCAGCACCCGCGCGTCTCGGAACGCGATAGACGCGGCACTCGGCTCGGTCATGTCTGCTGACTCGCGGAACGGTCGTTTGGTTTTTTCGGTGGTCTCAACCGTGTGTGAAGCGGCGAGCGCGTGCCACATCGTCTGTCGACCTGTGTGAGACCACCCCGACACAATATTCAAGACGACGCCCCGGAACAGCTACCCAATGCCATCCGTCAGTCTCGACAGCGAGCGGTTCAGACGGCGCTTCGATACGTTCAACGAGATCGGCGCGACAGAGCGAGGCGGCGTGAACAGACCGAGCCTCTCCGACGAGAACAAGGCGGCCCGTGACACGCTCGTCGAGTGGTTCCGCGAGGCCGGATTGGAAGTCCGCATCGACACGATGGGCAACATCTTCGGTCGGCGAGACGGGATCAAAAACGACGCCGCACCGGTCCTGTTCGGGTCACATATCGACAGTCAGTACAACGGCGGGCGATACGACGGCGTTGTCGGCGTCCTCGGCGGCTTGGAGGTCGTCGAGGCGTTCAACGACGCCGACGTGACGACCGAGCGCCCGCTGGAGGTCGTCGCCTGGAGCAACGAGGAGGGCGTGCGTTTTCAGCCGGATATGCTTGGCAGCGGCGTCTACTGTGATATCTTCGACCGCGACTACGCGTACGAGCGCGAGGACAAGGACGGCAAGCGGTTCGGCGAGGAACTCGACCGCATCGGCTACAAGGGCGAGACCCCCTGTGAAGCCGACGCCATCCACTGCTACTTCGAGATGCACGTCGAGCAGGGGCCGTTTCTCGAACAACAGGACACCCCCGTCGCTGCCGTCGAGGGCGTGTTCGGCTTTGCCTGGCTGAACGTCACCTTCGAGGGGCAGGCCAACCACGCCGGGCCGACGCCGATGGACATGCGCCACGACGCATTTGTGGCAACGGCAGACGTAACCCGCGCGGTTCGGCGAATCACGGCGACCGAAGGAACGGACCTCGTCGGCACGGTCGGGAGCGTCGACGTATGGCCCAACGCCATCAACGTCATCCCCGAGACAGTGGAATTCACGCTCGATTTCCGCTCGTACGACGACGCCGTGGTCGACGCAGCCGTCGAACAAATCCGACGAGAGGTCGCCCACGCGGCCGAACGCGAAGGGCTGGAGTACGAAATCGAGGAGATAATGCGGGTCGACGCGGACCCGTTCGACCAGGACTGCATCGACACGGTCGTCGCGGCTGCCGAGACGGTCGGCTGTGAGTACACGCGGCTGGTCAGCGGCGCGGGCCACGACGCGAACTACCTCAACAAGATAGCCCCGACGAGTATGATTTTTGTCCCGAGCGTCGACGGGATCAGCCACCGCGAAAGCGAGTTCACCGAGTGGGAGGACATCGTCACCGGAACCGAGGTACTGCTGAACGCAGTCCAGCAGAAGGCCAGCGAGTGATCGACCGGACTAATACTGTCGGCTGTAAGTCTGTAAAGAAATTCGCCACCCCGGGTGGCGAATATCTTAAAATAGTTACAGCCAACAGTATAATCGATAGGTGGCCTGGACACAGATGTGGCACACGCCACACACCGGTCGCGCCGTTTGTCACCGCTGTGGCCGTCTGTCGCCTCAGAGCCGAGTGTCCCCGCGTCAGTGATGCCGTGTGGCAATACCGTCGTCGAATACCTGTGAACCATACATATATGCGACCCTGTTCCACAGTTGTTCACTAACAGGCGTGTGCCCGTAACGCATGCCGAACACAGGAGGGATCTCTGTGGACATCGAACTTACAATCAACGGCGAACGGACGACAGTCGAAGCCAGTTCCGCGGCGGACCTGGCGACGGTACTGAGACAGCACGGCTATATCGGCGTGAAATGTGGCTGCGACGGCGGGACCTGCGGCGCATCGAAAGTGTTCGTCGACGGCGAGGTGCACATGGCCTGTGGGATGGCCGCGACAGATGCCGACGGCAGCGACATCAGGACTGTCGGAGCGCTCGGGACACAGGACGTTTTGCACCCGGTTCAGCAGGCGTTCGTCGATAACTTCGCCGTCCAGTGTGGGTTCTGTATTCCCGGGATGGTGATCCAGGCGGTTTCGCTGCTGGAGTCCAACCCTGACCCGACCGAGCGAAAGGTCCGAGAAGCGCTGGACGACAACGTCTGTCGCTGTACCGGCTATCAAAAGCCGGTCGAAGCCGTTCTGGATGCGGCAGAACGAATGGAGGGCGAGCAGTCGGTCTCTGCGGACGGCGGCCACCCGGTCAGTACACCGGTGCGTGGAGCCGAGTCAGCCGGCTGTAGTGGAGGTGGCCGCGATGAGTGAGGACGACGAGCCGGCCAAAGCCGACGGCGGCACGGCCTCACAGTCGGATGCCGTCGAAGACAAAGGATTCGAGGAGCATCCGCTCGAATGGGACGAACCCGAGAACAACAACAAGGCCCCCGACGAGCGCGACAGCGTCTCCCACCGGACGGAGAAGTACGACGACCGCAAGCTCGTCACCGGACAGGCGAAGTACACCGCCGACTACGAGGAGCGGTATCCCGACCTCGCGTACGCGGCGGTCGTCCGAAGCGAAATCCCCCACGGCCGCGTGACCGATATCGACACGGCTGCGGCCGAAGCGATGGACGGTGTCGAAGCGGTCCTGACACCGGACTCCGACGCGGTTCCCGATGCAAAGTACACCAGCGCCGGGCAGTCTTACCCCGAACCGAGCCCGTGGGACATGCACGTCCTGAGCGAGCACGTCCGCTACATCGGTGATCCGGTTGCCGCTGTCGCAGCCGAAGACCGAACGACCGCGGCTGCCGCCGTCGAGGCTATCGAGGTGTCCTACGAGGAGTACGACTACGTCACCGACCCCGAGGACGCCTTCGGCGAGGACGCGCCGCAGTTGTTCGATGACGGCGAGGTCGAGAACGAAATCGTCGGCCACGACTACGACCGCAACCGAATGGCTCACATCGAGGGGGAACTCGGGGACGTGGACGCTGCGCTGGACGGGGACGCCCACGTCCACGAGACCGAGTGGGAGACGATCCGCCAGTCCCATGCCAACGTCGAGAAACACACCGCGCTGGCGTACACGAACGAGGACGACCGCCATGTCCTCATCACCAGCACGCAGGTCCCGAACCACACGCGCCGCCAGCTCGCCCACCTGTTCGACATCCCAATCCGTGATATCCGGGTGCGGAAGCCCCGGGTCGGCGGCGGCTTCGGCGGCAAACAGGCGATGGTCGTTGAGCCGATTCCCCTCGCGCTGTCACTGGCCACCGACCGCCCGGTACTGTACGAAGCCAGCCGCGAAGAGGAGTTCTACGCGATGCGGTCGCGGCATCCGATGAAAGTCCGGGCCAGAACGGCCGTGACTGACGACGGCGACATCGAAGCAATTGACATCTATGCGCTGTCGAACACCGGCGCGTACGGCAGTCACGGCATGACCGTCGCTGGCAACGTCGGCAGCAAGCCGATGCCACTGTACTCGAAGGTCCCCAACGCCCGCTTCGAGGCCGATATCGTGCACACGAACACGCCACAGACCGGCGCGATGCGGGGCTACGGCGCGCCACAGGGCACGCTCGCGCTGGAAGGCCATCTTGACGAGGTGGCCCGCGACCTCGGTCTCGACCCTATCGAATTCCGGCGGCGACACCACATGGAAGTCGGCGACCTCGACGAGATCGCGGGGATGATGGGCGGCGAGGGGGCGAACCGCCGTATCCGCTCGTGTGGCCTCAGCGAGTGCATCGAGCGAGGGATAGACGCTATCGGCTACGACAATCTCGAACAGCCCGAAGACGGCCACCTGCACCGCGGTATCGGGATGGCACTCTCAGCGCAGGGGACCGGCGTCGCCGGCGACGAACTCGGGGCCGCACAGATAATGATGAACGAGGACGGGAGCTTCCACCTGCAGGTCGGCGGCGTCGACATCGGGACAGGGGCTGACACGGCATTCCTCCAGATCGCCGCCGAGGTGCTGGGCTGTGACGAGGACGATATCATCGTCACGTCCTCCGATACCGACGTGACGCCCTTCGATTATGGCGCGTACGCCTCCTCGACGACCTACATCAGCGGTATGGCCGTGAAAAAGGCCGCAGAAGACGCAAAAGCTCGAATTCTGGACTGGGGGGCAAGACTGCTCGACGAACCAGTCGAGGATCTGGAAACCGGCGACGGGACGGTGTACAGCGAGACCAGCGGCGATTCGGTCACGCTCGAAGACATCGGCTACGAGGCCGCGTACGGCGACACGGAGCGCGAACACATCCTGGGGAAGGGGACCCACTGCACCGAGGAGAGCCCCCCGCCCTTTGCCGCGCAGTTCGCCGACGTGACCGTCGACGAGACCACCGGCGAGTTCGAGGTCCACAAACTGGTCGTCGCGGTCGACTGCGGCGTCGCCATCAACCCCGGCATGGCCGAGGGCCAGATCGAGGGCGCGAACCACATGAGCTACGAGATGGCCGTTAGCGAGGGCATCACGCTCGACGACGAGGGGCGGGCGGAAGTGACTGACTTCGACGAGTATGGACTGCCTTCGGCGACGGAGACGCCGCCCATCGAGTCGATTCTAGTCGAGACCCACGAGCCGACCGGTCCATTCGGTGCGAAATCGGTCGCAGAGGTCCCGACGAACACGGTCCCACCGGCGCTGTCAAACGCCGTCCGGGATGCTGTCGGCGTGCGTATCACGGAGATGCCCATTACCGCCGAGAAAATCACGGCGAAACTGGACGAGCGCGAAGACTGACCCGGAGCGCGGGGACAGTCACGGCTACAACGCCGGTGTGTCGGCGTGCCATATCACAAATCCGCGATAGCTATTTACCGTTCTGTTCGTCACGTACCTGACATAGCCAGCGAGCTGATGCGCCATATGGAAATCGAACTGGAAATAAACGGTGTGGAACGGACGGTCGAAGCATCAAAGGCCGATTCGCTTCTCGATGTCCTCCGACGGAACGGATACACCGGCGCGAAACGGGGGTGTGACACCGGGGCCTGTGGGTTCTGTACGGTCCACGTCGACGGCGAACCGGTGAAATCCTGTGTCGAGCCGGTGACGAAGGTACAGGACGCATCGGTCGAGACAATCGAAGGTCTGGGCGAGCAGGACGATCTACACCCGATCCAGCAGGCGTTCGTCGACAACACCGCGCTACAGTGTGGCTTCTGCATCCCAGGGATGATCATGCGCGCGACGGCGTTACTGGAAGCGAACCCGGACCCGACCGAACAGGAGGTCCGGGAGGCGCTGTCGGACAATCTCTGTCGGTGTACCGGCTACAAGAAAATCGTCGAAGCGGTGCTGGACGCCGCCGACCGGACGGACAGCGGGACAGCCGTCGCCGCCGACGGTGGGACAGCAATGGATAGCGACAGTGAGACAGCCCCAGACACCGAGTGTTCGGTCAGCGATTGCGGCCCCACGGAGGGCGATCAGTGAGCGATTCCGACCGGTCGGAGAAGGTGAGCGAACAGCCCGACAGGACAGGAATGGAGCGAGCAGAGTCCACTGACGCCGATACCGAGGTGGACGTGGCACGCGAACCCGACCGGAAGCCCGAATCCGAGCGCGAGAATATCACGACGGACGAGGAGAAAGACGACGCACGGAAAATCGTCACGGGGGCGGCCCGCTACACAGCGGACTACCGCGACCGGTTCCCGGACCTCGCTCACGGGGCAGTGGTTCGCAGCGACATCGCCCACGGCTACGTCGAATCCGTCGACACGAGCGCCGCCGAGGCAATGGCTGGCGTCGACGCTGTTATCACGCCCTTTGACGACGTGGTCCCGGACAAGCTGTACTCCAGTTCGGGCCAGTCATATCCCGAGCCGAGTCCGTGGGATCTGACAGTGCTCCGTGAACACGTCCGCTTCGTCGGCGACCCGGTCGCAGCCGTGGCAGCCGACGACCCCGAGACGGCCGACCGCGCCGCACGGAAAATCGAGATCGAGTACCGGGAGCTGGACGCCGTATTCGACCCCGAGGAGGCCTTTGACGAGGACGCCCCGCAACTGTTCGAGGCCGGTGACGTGGAGAACAAGCAATCGGGTGCGGACTACAGCCGAAACCTTGAATCACACTTCGAAGGCGAACTCGGTGACGTGGACGCGGCGTTCGAACGGGCAGAGAGCGAGGCCGACCGATACGTCATCGAGACGGAGTGGGAGACACCGTACCAGTCCCACTGCGTCCCGGAGCCACACACGACCATCGCCTACACGGACGAGGACGACCGGCACGTGTTCATTACCGCAACGCAGGTTCCCTTTCACACCCGCCGCCAGATAGCTCACCTGTTCGACGTGCCTATCCGCGACGTACGGGTGAAGAAACCGCGTATCGGCGCGGGGTTCGGATCGAAACAGGAGATGGCGATAGAACCGATCACGTTCGCGCTCCACCTGGCGGCCGACCGCCCGGTCAAACTGGAGATGAGCCGCCAAGAGGAGTTCACCGCGCTGCGCTTTCGACATCCGATGCAGATGCGGATGCGGACCGCAGTGACAGACGACGGCGACATCGAGGCGATGGACCTCTACACGCTCTCGAACTCGGGGGCCTACGGCACTCACGGCATGACTGTTGCGAACAACGTCGGGACCAAGCCGCTTCCGCTCTATCCTCGGGTTTCGAACGTCCGCTTTTCTGGGGATGTAGTACACACGAACCTCCCGATGGGGGCGGCGATGCGGGGCTACGGCGCGCCACAGGGCCACTTCGCGGTCGAGGCGCATATGGACGAGGTGGCCCGGCAGCTCGACTTCGACCCCATCGAGTTCCGCCTGCAGAACGCGGTTCGGGAGGGCGACCTCGACCGGAGCGTCGCTATCCTGAAAGACGGCGACCGGTTCACGCGACGGATTCGCTCGTGTGGCATCCGCGAGTGTGTCCAACGCGGCACGGACGCAATGGGCTACGACGACCTCGACCAACCAGACGAAGATCACCTGCACCGCGGTATCGGGATGGCACTCCTGGCACAGGGCAGTGGCGTCGCGGGCAAGGAACTCGGCGCGGCACAGGTGCAACTGAACGAGGATGGGAGCTTCCATCTGCAGGTCGGCGGCGTCGACACCGGGACAGGCGCGGACACGATGTTCGCCCAGATTGCTGCCGAGGTGCTGGGCTGCACTCCCGAGGATGTCGTCGTCATCGCCGCCGACACCGACCTGACGCCCTTCGATTACGGTGCGTACGCTTCATCGACGACCTACATCAGCGGTCGTGCGGTCAAAAACGCGGCCGAGGAGGCCAAAGCCCGGTTGCTGGACTGGGGGTCAAAACTGCTCGATGAGCCGCCGGCCGTGCTCGACACAGGCGATGGCGGGGTGTACAGCAAGCGGACCGGAAACCGCGTGTCGCTGGCGGAGATCGGCTACGAAGCGACTTATGGCGACGACGAGCGCGAACACATCCTCGGGGACGGCACCCACTCGACCGACGAGAGCCCCCCGCCCTACGGCGCGCAGTTCGTCGACGTGACTGTCGATACGGAAACCGGCGAGTACGAACTCAACAAACTAGCGTTTGTGGCCGATTGTGGCGTCGCGATCAACCCCGCACTGGTCGAAGGCCAGATCGAGGGAGGCGAGCATATGAGCCTCGAATACGCCACCAGCGGCGGCCTGACCTTTGACGACGACGGGAACCCCGACGTGCTTGGGTTCCGCCAGTACGGGATGCCGCGGACGACGGACCATCCCGAGATGGAGACGATCCTCGTCGAAACCCACGAACCGACGGGGCCATTCGGTGCGAAGTCCATCGCAGAACTCCCGACGAACGGCGTCCCGCCGGCGCTCTCGAACGCCATCCGGGACGCCGTCGGCATCCGGCTGACCGACCTGCCGTTCACCGCAGAGGACGTGAAGGCGGCGCTGGATGAGCAATCTGGTGGCGAGCGGTAAGTTGTCTTCCGGACGGTTTGCAACCGAATAATAGCACATTCGACACACCGAACCGTGTGTCGGGCAAACTATTAAGAACGATTCACCGAAATCTCGACAGTATGGCGTATATCGGGTTTCTGCTGACAGGTGGCCCCTTCGACAGCGAGCGCTGGCGCACCGCCTACGAGTTGGGGCGGGCAGCGCTGGACAAGGGCCACGAGGTGAGCTACTTCCACTACCTCGACGGCGCGCTGGTCCCCGTCGCGGACCAGACGTTGCCCGGCTGTTCGGACAGCGGCCTGTACGACGAGATGCCGACCGAGAAGTTCCAGGAACTCATCGCGGACGGCGCGGAAGTCATCTGCTGTGGGCTCTGTGTCGACGCACGTGGAATCGACGCGCCAGCTGACTACCCCGAGGGCGTCGAAGTCGGACTGCTGCCGGACCTCGCGGACATCATCGGCGAGGCCGACCGGGTGGTGTCGCTATGAAACGAGATGTCGTCGTCATGCTCACGCGTGCGCCCTGTGGCCGAGTTCACGTCCCGGAGGGGCTGCGCGCCGCCCGCGGCGTCGCTGCCGGCTTCGACAGGCACGACGTGACCGTCATATTCACCCAGGACGGCGTGTACGGCGCTCGGGCAGCTGTTGACCGCGACGCACTCAACATGAGCGGGCACGTCGCTGATCTGGACGAACAGGACGGACAGCTGGTCGTGGACGGCGCGGCGATGGCCGAGCGCGGCGTCGACGCCGGCGAAATCGCTGCCGACATCGCGGTCTGGTCGGACGACCGCGTCACCGCCCGTATCCGCGACGCCGACCGCACACTGGACTTCTAAACATGTTGTATCTCATCGACAAGCCGATGGCCGAGATCGGATTACGAACCGCCGCCGGGGACCCCGAGGCGCGTATCGTCCTGATTCAGGACGGCGTCTACCTCGCACCTGATGTCGACGCGCCCGTCGCAGCAGTTGAGAGAGATGTCGACGTGCGTGGCGTCTCGCTGCCGCCGGGTATCGACCGGATCTCCTACGACGACGTGGTCGAGAGCCTCGTCGAACAGGAGGTCAAGAGTTTCGTATGAGCCTGTTCGAACGGCTCGACGAGCTGGCCACACAGGGAGAGCCGGCGGCCCTCCTGACCATCGTCCGCAAGGACGGCAGCGCACCGCGGGACGTAGGAGATAAGATGGTCGTCACCGGTGACGATGAGTACGGGACTATCGGCGGCGGCACGGTCGAGTACCTTGCGATACAGGACGCCAGGTCGGTGCTCTCGGGAGCCGCTGCCCCCGGCGTACGGACGTACGAACTCGAACGTGGCGGTAACACGGGCATGGTCTGTGGCGGCGAGATGGACGTGTTCATCGATCAGGTTCGCGGGCAGGCACGGCTCTACATCGCCGGCGGTGGCCACATCGGCGTCGAACTGGCCCCGATGGCAGAGCGACTGGGCTACGCTGTCACCGTAATCGACGACCGCGAGGCCTACGCCGACCCGAGGCAGTTCCCTGACGACACAGACGTTGTTCACGGCGGCTACGGCGAAGCGCTCGGCGATCTACCGATGGGGCCGGAGACAGCCGTGGCCGTCGCGACGCGGAGCGGGACGTTCGACCAAGACGCCGTCGCCGCGGCGCTGGACGGCGAGGCTGGCTACGTCGGCCTCGTCGCCAGCGAGACAAAGGCCGGACACGTCCTCGGCTCGCTCGCCGAGGCGGGGTACGCGCGTCGAGACCTCAGTCGGGTCCGGACACCGGTGGGGCTCGACCTCGGCGGGAGCGGGCCAGCCGCGGTCGCGCTCTCGATTCTCGCCGAGGTCTCTATGGACCGCCACGACGCCACCGGCGAGCGGGCCACGCGCCTGAATCTCGACGACGTGGTCGTCGTCCGGGGCGGCGGCGACCTCGGGAGCGGTGTGGTCTACCGCCTCCAGCAGGCCGGCTTCCCGGTCATCGTCACCGAGGTCGATCAGCCGACGGTCGTCCGTCGGGCAGTCGCCTTCGGGACTGCGCTGTACGAGGACGAGGTGACGGTCGAAGGGGTCACCGGCCGGGCAGCCTCAGATGTCGATACGGCGCTCGATCTACTCGCGGACGATGTCGTCCCGGTGCTCGTTGACCCCGACGGGGCTGTCGCCAACGAACTCGACGCCGCGGTTCTTGTCGACGCTATCATGGCGAAAGGGGCGTTCGACACCGGCACGCGCCGTTCGGACGCCGATGTAGTTATCGGGCTGGGACCCGGTTTCGAGGCAGGCGAGGACGTAGACGCCGTTGTCGAGACGGACCGCGGGCACGAACTCGGCCGCGTATTCTACGAGGGAACGGCAAGCGAGTACGACGGCGAGCCCGGCGAACGCCGTGGCTACACTCACGAGCGGGTGCTTCGTGCACCAGCCGACGGGGAGTGGACCCCAACGGTCGCCATCGGCGATACTGTCACAGCCGGCGACGTGGTCGGTACTGTCGGCGACCAGTCCGTCGAAACCGAAATCGACGGCCTCGTTCGCGGCCTGGTTCACGGCGGCCTCAGCGTCAGCAAGGGAACCAAACTCGGCGATGTCGACCCCCGCGGCGAGTCGGTCGACCCGACCAAAATCTCCGATAAAGCGCTCTGTCTGGGCGGCGGTGTGCTGGAAGCGGCGCTGCGATTGCGGTAGAAAGCACCTAATCGACGTTAGCGACTAACTTCCTCGATGGTCGGATCATCGAGCGTGACACCGCGTCCGGCTGTGACCCGCCCGACGGCCCGATAGAACACGTCAGCGTCGTCGAGTTTCGATTCCACGCCGTCGGTCGCGGCCGGCGGGACAGAGACGAGCAGTCCGCCGCTGGTCTCCGCGCTCTCGCCGTCAAGCAGTCCATATCCGAAAAGCGACGAGAGGGCGGACGTGCCCGCGATGACCGGGAGGTGTGTCAGTTCGATACCGACGTTCGAACGGGCAGCCACCACACGGCTCTGTCCGGCGAGGCCGAAGCCGGTGATGTCAGTCGCGGCAGTGGCATAGTCACGGCAGGCGAGTGCCGCGTCGCGGTTCGAGGTCGTCATCCATGCAACGGCCTCCGAGGCGATTCGGTCGAGCGGGCGGTCGGTGGCGTCGGTAACAGTCCCGACGAACTGCTCGTCGGTCACGCGGGTGGCCCCCATAGCCGGCTGGGTCCCGAGCGGTTTGGTCAAGTAAAGGTGGTCGCCGGGATCGGCTCCCTGAGACGTGAGCAAGGCGTCGGGATCGGCCGTCGCCGAGAGAGCGCCACCTGCGAAGGGCCACGGGCTCATGATGGTGTGGCCCCCGGCGATGACGCCGCCCATCGCGCCCAACGTGTCGGCCATACCGGCGAGAATGCCAGCCGCGCTGTCGGTCAGTTCTCGCGGTAGCCCGAGGACGACCAGGCAGTCGAGATTCTCGACCGCGCCCGTGGCGAACGCGTCGCTGGCGGCGTTACAGGCGGCGATACGGCCGAAATCGTACGGATCGTCGACGATAGGCGTAAAGAAGTCCACGGTCGAGACCAGCGCGAGGTCGTCGGTAAGTCGCCGTGCAGCGGCGTCCTCGCCGATACCGAACAGCAGTTGGTCGCTGTCGCCGGTGAGGCCGGCGTCGGCGAGCAGCGAATCAAGATCGCTCTGCCCCACCTTGCAGGAACACCCGTGGAGTTCCGTGTACTCTGTCAGACGAGTCGGACCGCCGTCAGTCGCAGCGTCACGGCCCACGCTCAGGCCTCCGAGAGCGACGCCATCTCGGTTACCCGGAGTTCGAGTTCGAACTCATCGGTCTCTGAAGAGGTCTCGGTCGTCGTCACGTCGATCCCGTGGGTCGTACACATCCGACGGAGGTTCTCCGCTGCCGGTGGGTAGTCACCTCGAACGACGAGTGTTTCGCCGGTGTCGAGGTCCGAAAGCGCCTGCCGCACGATAAGCGCCGGCCGGGGGCAGATTTCACCGCGAACGTCGACGCGATGCATACCGCACTGTGTTAGTGGGTGTCATAAAAATCCTGTCGGCGCCACATCCTGTTGCTCCAGTAGCTACTTTTGTGTGCTGTATGGAGCTGCCGTATGCAGCTAGCTTACGCGCTGGGGCTGGGTGCCAGCGCCGTTGTCGCTCTGGTCGGGGCTGGCGGGAAGAAAACCGCGATGGGACACCTGATCGCCGAAGGGACCAGTAAGGACTACGCTATCGGGTACACGACGACGACGGCGATGCCGCCCCCGTCCGACCTGCCGATGCGACTCACTGGCCCGGAGGAGTGGCGCTCCGACCTCACAGCCCAGGAGCCACCGATTGCGTTTGCCCGCAAGAGGGTCGTTGACCCCGAGCGAGTGGAACAAAAAGTTCGCGGCTTCGAGCCGGACGTGGTGGACCGAATATCTGACAGCGAGCGGTTCGACTGGCTACTCGTCAAGGCTGACGGCGCACGGCAGCGAGAGTTCAAAGCCCCCGGTGCCGGGGAGCCAGTCGTCCCGAGCACGGCGACTCACGTCGTCCCGGTCGCCTCTGTTGCCGCCGTCGGCGAGGCACTGACGACTGACGTGGTCCACCGACCGGAGCGGGTTGCAGCCATCACTGCACTCGATGTGGGCGATACGATAACGGCGAGGGCGGTCGGGACGGTACTCACGCATCCCGACGGTGGCCTCCGAAATTCCCCACCAGAGGCGGCTGTGATACCGATTGTCAACAAGGCCGACACTGAATCGCAGCGCCGTATCGCCAGGACCGTACTCACCCATGCGTTATCCGACACCACGCGGTGTTCTCGGGGCGTTCTCACGTCGTTCGAGTCGGGCATCTGTGAAGTCGTCACTGCGACGACTGAGCGGGAGGGCACGCAATGACTAGTGTCTGGCAAATAGCCAGTATAACCACAGGAGGAGGTGAGCCATGAGCGAGCAGGACCGGGCAACGGTCGGCGGCGTCATCCTCGCCGCTGGCGAAAGTTCACGGTACGAGTCTGGCAACAAACTACTGGCGACCATCGACGGGAAAGCAGTCGTCCAGCACGTCGGCGAGACCGCATGCGAGTCGTCGCTATCTGCGAGTGTCGCCGTCCTCGGCTACGAGAGCGTGGCTGTCGCGGAGACGCTGGACGGGCTATCGCTCTCGGTCCGACCCAACGACGAGTACGCGGCAGGGCAGAGTACATCCGTGCGCCACGGCGTCGAGTACGCACAAGAATCCGGCTGGGACGCCGCCCTGTTTCTGCTTGGTGATATGCCGTTTGTTCGGGCTGAAACCATCGAACAACTGATCGATGCCTACCACTCAGGGAGTGGGAGCATCATCGTTCCCAGACACGATGGCCAGCGGGGTAACCCAGTGCTATTCGACAGCCGCCACTTCAGGACGCTGGCCTCGGTCTCCGGCGACCGCGGGGGTCGGAAACTCATCGAAACCCACGACGGGACGGCGTCCATCGAAGTGGAGGACCCCGGCATCCATCGCGATATCGATACTGAATCCGACCTCGCCGCGTTCATGGACCGCCACAGCGGCCTGTGAATTGAAGACGCTTTAGTGACACCCGGCGATGAAACGGCCTCTCAGCACGACCGACGCCGATAAACGACACGTAAGCCGGCTTCTTCGGCGAAGAACCGCCGGCCTGCAGCGGCGTCGAGGTCGCAAATCTGCCAAAGGGCGTCAGCGGCGAGATCGAAGCTATCGCGACGAGCGAGTGGGCCAGCCAAACACAAATATTCTGTCTGGGTCACCCAAGATGTGGCGCACCCAAGCTTCAAGCCCGGTGCATCACCACCGAACAGTACATGCAACCCACGAGGCGCGGGTTCCTGGGCACAGCGGCAGCACTCTCGATGGCCGGCTGTCTCGGAGGTGTGGAGACGCCGACGGTGACCGTCGGTATCGTGCCCGATGTCGACCCGGATACAGCCATCGAACAGAACACGGAGCTTGCGGCATATCTATCGGACGAACTCGATGTCGAGATCGAACTCCGCACAGCGGCTGACTACGCCGGGATGGTCCAGGCGATGGTGGCAGGCCAGGTCGAGATTGCCTACTACGGGGGCGTGTCGTACATTCTCGCACACCATCGGGCCGGTGCGACGCCGGTGGTCGTCGGGTCACAGGACGGACAGACGGAGTGGCACTCCGTGTTCATCGCTCCGGCGGACGGTGACCTGGCGGGGATGGAGGATGTGGTTGAGACCGCAAGCGAGACTGAGCTGGTGTTCGGTGACCCGCTCTCGACCAGCGGGACGGTGATGCCGACCTATCATCTTCGGACGGAATACGATCTCCACACCGAGGCGTTTTCAGCGGTCACCCACGTCGGCGCTCACGACGCGACGGCGAAAACAGTCAGCCGAACGGACGGCGTTGTCGGTGCGCTAAACGCCCGTATCTACGACAGATTACTCGCGGACGGCGCGATTGAAGGGGTGCAAGAACTCTGGCGAACACCCGGCTTCCCTGACTACCCGTGGGCCGTCGCCCCATCGCTGGAAGCGACGACAGCGGACGCCGTCCAGGCGGCGTTCACGAGCCTCGATTCGAAGGGGCGAACGGACATTCTCGACCAGCAGGCCGTCGACAGGTACGTCGAGGTGAGCCACGATGCGTTCACTTCACTGGAGACGGCCGTCGAAATGGCTGGCATCGAACAGGAGGGGGACGGATGACGGGCACGCCCACAGCGCAGTCAAAGGACCCACAGCCGCGCCGACGGCTCGTCTTCGACGGCGTGACCAAGCGGTTCGGTGAAGAGGTCGCGCTTCGAGAGGTGTCGCTCAGTTTGGAAGCCGGTGAGCGGGTCGCCGTTATCGGCCCGTCGGGTGCCGGCAAGACCACGCTGCTCAGACTGGCAGCCGGCGCGTTGCGACCCGAGACAGGCACGGTGACGCTCGGCGGGACCACGATCACAGGGTCGGCCGTGACGCTTGCCTATCAGGGAGAGACGCTCGTCGACCGCCGGACGGCGTTGTCGAACGTCCTGAGCGGGCGTGTCGGCGCGCTGTCCTGGCTCCGTGGGTTTCTCGAACCGATTGTGCCGCGAACTCCCGAACCTGCCCTCGAACGGTTGGCTGCGGTCGGGCTGGCGGACCGGACCGATGTTCCCGTACACTCCCTGAGCGCCGGCGAGCGCCAACGCGTCGCCTTCGCCCGAGCGCTCATGCAAGATGCCGAAGTCGTCCTCGCCGACGAACCGACGGCGAATCTCGACCCCAGTTCGCGCCGGAACGTCATCGACGTACTCGACGCTGTCCTCGATGACGAACTGCTCGTTACTGCCCTCCACGAGGTTGAGCTGGCGCTGGAACACTTTGATCGGATCCTCGGCATCGCCGACGGCCGTCTCCGATTCGATACAGCCCCAGAGACGGTTAGTGACGACCAACTCGACGCCTTGTTCGCAGCAGGAGCCTCCACGCCTGACGCAGCGACCGGGCGACCACGAACAGAAACCGATAGCCCGTCCCCTGTTCCGTGGTATGTCTGAGAAATACAGTGACGCGGCGGCGGAGTACACCGATAGCGGACACCCGAAGCGCCAGCTCACGACAGTTCTGGCCGGCTGTCTCATCTTCGCCGTCGCGGCGTGGATCGCCGAAGTAGACCCGATGGCCCTATTCTCTGCCGGCGCTCGTGACCAAATGATGGCTTTCATCGCCGAAGGGGTCCCGCCGGAGATGAGCCGTGAGTACCTGGTGGGACGGAGCCTGCGGGACGGCCTCCTGTGGGCTGTCGTCGAAACCCTGGCTATCAGTGTTGTCGGAACCACGCTCGCGGTCGTTGTCGCCATCCCGCTTGCGCTGACCAGTGCTGCCACCGTCACGCATCGCGGGCCGCTGTACACCACCGCCTCGGCCGGGCGTGTCACCGTCGGACGTGGCATCTATCACGCCAGCAGGGGTGTACTGAGCTTCCTTCGGTCCGTCCCCGGAATCGTCTGGGGATTCCTGTTCGTTACCGCCATCGGTCTCGGCCCCTTTGCTGGCGTCCTCGCGCTGGCGGTCCACAACGCCGGCGTCCTCGGGAAGCTGTACGCCGATTTCCTCGAAGACACGGATCCGATGACGACCGAGGCGGTCGCCGGGAGCGGCGCGACGCGGCTCCAGGCGGTCTGTCACGGGATGATCCCGCAGGTGACGCCGACGATTGCCTCGTACACGCTGTACCGCTGGGAGTGTACCATTCGGTCGGCCGCTATCCTCGGGTTCGTCGGCGCAGGCGGCGTCGGATACTACCTCGTCATCACCATCCAACGGTTGCAGTACGGAAAGCTCCTGACCGCTATCCTCGCCGTGTTCGGACTGGTCGTCACGAGCGACTGGCTCGCGTCGCGGGTGCGGACGCGACTCGGCTGAGACTGCCGGCTCGTGGACGCTGCTCACGAACCGACCGAACCGCGTCAGGGCTTCTGTTCTTGCGCGGATGCGCGTTCGTCTTCGAGGTCCATCTCCAATCCCATCGTCGAAGCTTGGGCACGGACAGCGTTGGCGTCGATAGCGGTGACCTCGCCGTGGTCCATGAGGACGTTGCCGTCGACCATCGTAAAGCGAACGTCGTCGCCGTGGGCCGCAAACACCAGATGCGAGAGCACGTCGTGCAGCGGCGTCGCCCGCGTGAGGTCCGTATCGAGGCCGACGATGTCAGCGCGCCACCCTTCCCGAATCGCCCCGAGCTTGTCGAAGCCAGCGGCTTTCGCGCCGTTGCGCGTCGCCATCTCGAATATCTCGCGGGCCGGAGTCACCGTCGGGTCCAACTGGTCGACCTTCTGGAGGAGACTCGCCTGTCGCATCTCGGTGAAGGCATCGAGCGTGTTGTTACAGGGCGGCCCGTCGTTGCCGATAGCGACGTTGATGCCGCGGTCGCGGTAGTCCCAGACCGGCGCGATGCCGCTGGCGAGTTTCATATTCGAGGACGGGCAGTGGGTGACGTGGGTTCCCGTCTCCGCGAGAACTTCGCGCTCGCTCTCGTCGGTCCAGACACAGTGGGCCAGCACCACGTCCTCGCCGGTGAGACCAACCTCGTCGAGCCAGTGGATGTTGCGCATCCCGGTGTCTTCTTTGACGGTCTCGATTTCGCTCTGGTTCTCACTGGCGTGAGTGTGGATGCGGACACCGTCGTATTTGTCTGCAAGGTCGCGCGCCCCGCGGAGACAGGTCTCGCTACAGGAGACGGCGAATCTGGGCGTGACGGCGTACCGAATTCGGTCGTCGAACGAGCCATGGTACTCCTGAATGAGCCGCTCGGATTCGTCGAGTGCGGCTTGCGTGTCCTCCAAGAGGCCGTCGGGCGAGCGCTGATCCATCAGCACCTTACCAAGCACGCCGCGGATGCCGATTTCGCCCGCCGCCTCGAAGGCACGCTCCGCGTGGGCGACCGAGAGGTGATCGATACAGGTCGTGGTTCCGCTTTCGATCATCTCCAGATAGCCCAGTTTCGCCGCGACCTCCATCTCCTCGGCCGTCAGGGAGGCTTCCATCGGGAGGATATAGTCGAACAGCCAGTCGAGCAGTTCCGTGTCGTCGGCGATGCCGCGGCCGAGACTTTGCACCGAGTGGATGTGGCCGCCGACGAGTCCCGGCAGCAACACGTCGTAGGACTGGTGTTCGTGATCGGCGTACTGTGCTTCGAGATCGGCACGGGAACCCACAGCCTCGATGCGGTCCCCGGCAACGACGACCGCCCCGTCTTGCAGGACGGTCTCTGAATCCGCAACGACAGTCCCAGTGAGTAACATACGTCCTGCAAAACGGTCTCAGTATAAAGAAGGTCCCCATACTGGGACATCCGCCGACGGCATGTGACTCCACACACATGTGCCACGCTGTGGTGTGCGTCTGTGTCAGGGCGGCGTCACCGGTCGAAGCTGTTCTCTGTCCGCTTTTTCCGTGTGATGTAGCCGGTGAGCCTGATTTGAATACGAAACGAGTCAACGCCAGCGAGTTGCTGCATCAAGCGAGTGTTGGTCTCGTACTGCTCGGTAAACAACTCTGGATACTCCGCCAGCAGCCTGTCGCCGGTGTCGATTATCTCCCGGGGGTCGGCGTCCATGGGTGTGAGTCTCTCGGAGTAAAGCTGTTAACTGCTTTGCTCACAGAGCGGGCTCAGTGATCCATGGAGGGTTTCGGCGGCGTGTGTCGTTTGTGGCGCGTGCGGGCACACCACTGGATCGCCCGCTCGACGACGGACTGTGCAACGCCGACTCGGTCGGCGACCACTGGTGCAGAACAGTCTTTGTCAATCGCAAAGTGGAGGATACTGTCTAACTCAGTCTGATCGATACCGAGTTCCGCCGCATCAGTGGCGCTCGTGTGATCGAGTGGCTGGGACGAGTGATCGAGTATCTCCGACGGGACAGCGAGTGCATCGGCCAGCGCCGCGATCTCGGTCCTGTAGAGGTCACCGAACAGCGAGAGGTCGGTCCCGTTTTCGCCGTATTTCGCAACGGAGCCGAGCAGTCGGTCGGTCCGGGGGACGGTCCCCACAACCAGTTCGTTTCTCGTGTTTGCGACGTAGTATTTACACGCCATCCGGAAGCGTTCGCTGGCGTTTTGCATCGCCACGAGGTCGTCAGTCGGTTCACCGGTGTCACCGACGACGCGTTGGAACGCCGTCAGCACCGGCTGTAGCTGGAGGCGGTGACATTCGATATCAAGCAGCGACGCGACGGTTTCAGCCGTCCGCGCAGGCGCTTCGTCGTTCAGCTGGACCGGCATCACCAGTCCAGTCACGTAGTCGGCTCCGATCCCATCGACGGCTAACGCCGCCGCCACCGTCGATTCGACACTGCCATCGAGCGGGACGACCAGCCCGTTTGCCTCCGCCTCGATGATCTTGTTCTCTAAAAACACCGGCAGGATCCCCTGGATCCGCCTGGTCGCTGCTTTCGACGTGGCTAATCCGTTGTCCTCTCGGGGGAGTTTGAGCGTGTGCGGATGCGTTGCTTTACTCACAGCAGTCCCTCCCGCACCAACCGCGACGTACCTTGGAGATGCGACTACCGAAACGCATGCATCCAACCAGCCTAGTCATGGTAGGAAGTAGTCCACTGGTGTCGTATAACTGTTGTCGACAAACGTCATGAGTGTCTTTGGTAGCCTCGATACACCTTATATATTACTATTAGTTATATAAAGTTTTACTCGCTGTATCTCCCAGTATCACGAGAATTTCAAAGAGATAGATTCTAGATAGAATGGGTTTCGCGTCATAATTGCAGAGTTGTAAATTTCACATCTATGCACTCAGTGTGCTACGGACTGGGGAATTCTCCGGTTGCGCACAACGAACTCCGCTCGGGTCGTATCCGAGAGCAGCGAGTGATTTGGTCGGTAACAAGTCAGGAGGAACAGCACGAATTTCGTCACTTCGCGGGGGTAGTCGTGTCTACGGACTGCTCAGTGACGACCAGTTCGCGGTTGACGATCCGGTCGACAATCGTACTGCTGTCCATCTGATCCGAGACCACATCACCGTCCGCAGTACAGCGTTTGATTGCATACGAATCCAGAGCGTTCCGGTTCTCGGTGACAGGTTCGACGACTTCGATTCGTTCGTCAGTAACGGTGTTGCGGTACGTGACACCGGGCGCGACGCTGACAGCCGGCACGTCAGAGGGCCAGTCCCAGGTGAACTGCTTTTGATATTGGTCGAACTGCCACACGAGCCGGTCGACAGCGGTTTCCGTTTCGAGCGTGCCATCTGCGGCCGCCGCCAGCGTTCGGTCCCAGTAGTCGATAACACAGTCTTTGAGGTCCGCTTGCAGGCGTCCCTCGACCATCTTCTGCTCGATGGGATACCGCAGTTCGATGGCGACGATAGCGTGGCGGTCGAGGTGGGTGAGACACCGTTGACATTCCATTTCGAACACGGAGAGGCCAAGCGGGCGCTCGACAGTGAGGTGGACGAGTTCGTTCCCGCAGTTCGGACACCACAGGAACAACACGTCGTTGTCTACGTCAGTCACCTCCGCCAGCACAGTCAGGTCGTCAAACGCTTTGTCGAGTTCGGAGCCCTGTGACTGGCCGGTCTCGTCCGGCACAGCCTCGGGAGAACCGTCCGCGTACTTCGCGAGCTTGCGGTCTTTCAACAGCGATTTGATGACCGAATCGTGTGACGAGTGCGATTCCGCATTCCGTATTTTCTCTAATTCTCTTTTCGTCCAATCTTTTACCCGTATAGTCGCCATTTGGGCTAGATAGAGCATTGATACTAATAGAATTTTTGTATAATGGCCCTAGAAGTGAAAATACACTTCTCACAATATCTGTTCTCTCAGACAGCAGTAATAAATCAGTCGGCTGAAGCCTGTTTCTCGTTTGCAACGGTCCACTCAGTTGGGTCGATTTCGTGCCCATCGAAGGCCGTGTATTCCGGATACGCCGTAAACACCAGGTACTCGGTTTCTTGCTGTAGATACTCGATTAGGGTGTGGAGATTGTCGTCGTCGAGTCCTCCCAAGCCATCAACCAGCATGAGCGGGATCGTCTCGTCAACGTCGAAGGACTGTCGGCCGGCCAACGCTGCCACGAAGCCGATGAGTTCGAGTTCACCCTCGCTAAGCGCGTCTAGGCTCGCTTCCTGGCCGTCCCGAGCTACGACGATATCGAAGTCCGCAGTGAGCCGGGCTGTTTCAAACCCAGTCCCGAACCGGGCGAGGATGTCCTGCATCGCCGCATCGAACGCCTCCCGTGCCTCGCGTTTGATTCGGTCTTTCCGGCTCCGGAGTTCCGCGAGATCGTCACGAACCGATTCGAGGTCGCTTTCGAGAGCCTCGACACGGGCCGCTCTCGTTTCCAGTTGCGTCAGTTCGTCGGTTGTCTCTTCGAGTTCGGCCTCGCGGTACTTGATTTCGCTTTCGACATCCGACAGTTCCGCCACCGTTTCATCGACGTGTTCTGCAAGCTGATCGACCTCCGATTTGGCCTGTTCGAGCCTGTTTCTGGCGGTTTCGAGGCTCTGCTCGCGGTCTGCTAGCGTCGCCTCCAGATCAGCGATCTCCGCTTCCAGATCCGATTTGCGGCGGCGAGCCTGACTTATTTCCTCGCGCTGTGTTTCCAGTTCCTCAACGGTATCGCGATAGGTCTCCTTCTGTGCGCGAAGGGCCGTGAGTTTCTCCCCCAGCGCGTCCAGGTGGTCCGCAACATCCGCCCGTGTTGTCTCATGGCCACATGTCCAGCAGTCGATAGTATCCCCGTCGATATCACGCTCCACGTCAGTAAGCAGGTCCAATCGGCCCTCACTGAGGACCATCTCGGTGGCGGAGTACAGGGACTGAAGCACCTCGGCGTCCCGCTCGACTTGGGAGAGGGCCTCCCGCGCGTCATCGAGTTTGTCCTCAATCTCGTTGTACGCCGGGATTTCGAGAGCCTCTAGATCATTGTGCCGTTCCGAGAGTCGCTGTTCCGTCCGCTCGATGCTCTGTTCGAGTCGCTCGATTCGGTTCCTGGCCTGGTTCTGCTCGGACCGTGCCTGGCTGAGCTGGCGACGGACCGACTCGGAACTGTCGTCAGTACTCGTCTCGCTGTCGATTGTCTCGCGTTTGGCCTGCAGTTCCTCGATTTCGGTTTCCAGCCGTGTCACTTTCTCTTGTACGGTCGGGAGCCGCTTTTTTGCCTCACGGGCCTGCGAGAGTTCTGTTTCGATCTGTTCGCGCTCCCGCTGTAACGTCTCGATCTGTTCGTCGATATTCTGGAAGTCAAGCGGACGCAACAGTACGTCTTCGAGGTTTTCCCCTGCCCGAACAGCGCGACGGACGGCATTCCGCTCGTCCAGACACGCAAACAACGCAGCACGGATAACGTCATACTCGTCAGTGAGGTATGGGTGGCCCTGCTGGGAGACGGTGCCGTTCTCACGTGTAAGCGTCACGTCGTACTCCCCGGTCGGAGTTTCGAGATGGACTGTCCCGCTGTCAGCCCCTTCAGTCAGTTCAGTAGAGGTACCAAGCGCCGCTTTGATGGCTTCGATGAAGCTCGATTTCCCTTGCCAGTTCGAACCGCGGACGACGTTCACGCCCGGCTTCAGTGTCGACGAGCCATCCAGAATCCCAGCGATCCGTTCGATTTCGATGGTCCAGGTCATGAGTTGTGTGACGAGGGTTTCGGGCTCCGATGTCGCTTGCAGACGTACCCACGTTGCAGCGCTACGTCAAACGGGACACGAGTGGGGCACTCAGGGCACCCGAGCTGTATCTGGGCGTCGATCTCCGCGGCGTCGCCGCCGTCGATATCGCCTTTCTTCGCCAGCGAGGACAGTGCTGTTTCGGCCTTCCGTTCGACGACGGTTTTGGCCGTTGCAACGCTCTCTTGCTCCCAGTTAGTCGCCGCCTTCTGTGGCTCCTTTCGACCGTCCAGACAGTCGTTGAGGTGGGTTCGCATTGTGCCCCACGAAACCATGTCATTCAGGAGTGTCTCGCCGGGAATTCCCACGGCCTGTAGTCGCTCGATGAGTTCGTCCCGTCGTAGGTCGTCATCGCCTCGCAACGTTTCGTAGTCGCTGTCTATACGGGTATCGAGGGATTCACGGCCGTGTTCGGTGTAGACTCGTTTGAGGAGTCGTTTGTTGAACCACGCTGTCAATGACCGATATCCCATTTCGGTTCGGTCGTCACCACCGGTCCAACGGGCAAGCAAGCCTTTGTCGAGAGACCCGTACACCGGATCCAACGACGCCAGCCCGTACTTGTCGATGACCGTGTCTACTTTACAACCAGAGTCAGCAGCCATTATCGGACAGTTTCGACCCGCTCAGTAATAGTTTTTGACGGATTGTATACAGACAGTCTGCAGATCTCGGGAGCTGAAGAAATAATTTACACCCTGAGTACGTAAATATAGAACGAGCCTCATACGGTTTTAGAATTGCCTATCGCTCCACTACACGTTACTATGCTTATTTGATACTATAGTGCTATTTACGGCTATTTTACCGTTTATTCGACTGGGATGACAACAAAATACCGAAGTGGGTTCCTCGGCTGAACGCCAGTGTTGAGTTCTATTAGATGGTAGATTATCCACGCTACCACCCGTTATAGATAGCTCAAATATCGGTGTCTGTCGCAACGTCGGAAAATGGATCTCGGGCATCTCGGGCATCTCGAACAGTTATATAATATATATTAGTATAATATCCATCCATATATGTTCTCGTTAGAGTGAATATCGAAGCCGACCGAAAATACAGTTGTGCCAGTCACACGCGAATAACGCGCCGGTCGTCGCAGTAGGAGTCCATGGACTGTCAACGGTTCTGTGCCGGTCTGGGAGGACGCCAAGCGTCGCCACCACAGAGTTGTACGGCTCTCGGTGCAGATGCCCACGGCAGATTGCAAGTCAAACGTTTATACCGCCTGTCGCATAAGTAGGCTAATATGCGGAAGTTGGCCGGTGAGACCGGGCCGGCACCAACGGGTAGTGAAACGGTTACCTCAAGGATACGAGTATTATTAGTCGACGACTACGGCGAGTTCCGACAGACGACAGCGGAACTGCTAGAACACGAAAACGACCGTATCGAGGTCATCGAAGCCGCAAGCGTCGAGGATGCACTCAGTTACTTCGATAGCGAGTCAATCGACTGTATCGTCAGTGACTACGAGATGCCAGAAGCGGACGGGATTGAATTCGTCGAAACGGTGCGCCAGTCCAACGGGGACCTCCCGTTTATTTTGTTGACAGGACAGGGGAGTGAGACGCTCGCAAGCGAAGCCGTGTCGGCGGGCGTCACTGACTACTTCGTCAAAGGTGGGGGCCCAGAGCAGTATGCGGTGCTCGCAAACAGAATCGAAAACGCAGTCGAGTCACACCGGTTCCGTCGGGAAACGGCCCGACTGTCACGGATCAACTCCCTGTTTCGGGAAATCAATCGCCAAGTCCTGCGGGCGTCAACAGCCGAGGAAATCAAGGAAGCCGTCTGCGAGATTCTAACCAGTTCGGACGCCTATCAGTTCGCCTGGATCGGAGAAAAAAACGAGTCGGGTGAAATCGTCCCCACGGCAGGCGGTGGCGACGCACTGGAGTACGTCGACGAGTTACGCTCCCGCTACGGCCGTTCAGTGTTTGATGATGGACCGTTTGGGCGTGCCTCTGAAACCGGTACGCAGCAAGTAGCGTCGGATATCCGTACTGAGTCATCGGACCAGCCGTGGCAACAACTCGCTACAGAGTACGGCTTTCGGTCGATGATCGTCCTCCCGATCCAGTACACAGGATCAGTCCGGAGTGTGATATCGATATACGCTGATACGCCGTTCGCGTTCGACGAGGCAGAGCAAACAATATTGATGGAACTCGCTGAGATCGTCGCCGATGGTCTCCATTCGACCGCCACGCGTGCCGAACTCGAAATGCGGGAAGAAGTCCTGCGAACTATTACCGAAGTGTTCACGACCCGGGAGGGGTCACTACAGGAACAGATCGCAGATCTCATGCAGGTCGGCCGCAACGTGCTGGGGACCGAGTACGCGACACTGTCTCGTATCACCGGTTCGGAATACGAATTCGAGGTACTCCAAACGCCCGAGGAAACGATCTTTTCGGGGGGAACCATCCCACTGCCGGAGACCCCCTGCTCGAAAGTCGTTGTGAACGGGGAAACGGTCGTACTGACAGACATCGACGCCGGAAGAAGCGATACCGACCGAAATCGCATGTGGGATGACGGGATTGCTCGATATCTCGGAACGCCACTCACTGTCGGTGGGAGTACCTACGGAACGCTCTGTTTCTACGGATCTGGGCACAGCGATACCGGGTTTTCAGACTGGGACGTGACACTGGTAGACCTGCTGAGCAAGTGGATCGGAAACGAGCTCCAGACACAGCGGGCTGAGAAGGGCTTCACGCAGTTATACGAAACGGCGACGGATCTGCTCGGTGTAACTTCTGAGGAGGAAGCCGCCCAGATCGTCGTCTCGCGGACACGAGATATCATCGGACTCCCGGAGGTTGTGCTGTACGCGTTTGACAGCGAGACAAACGCCTTTCGCCCGCTTGCAACGTCGGGGACAGCGGATCGTGAAGCCATCCCTGCGGACGACGATAGTCTCGTTAGTTCGGCCTTTTTCACCGAAGAAACCGTCGTGTGCGACGACAGCACGAGCTCGGAGGGCGAGGCGGATGCGATGATCGACGGGAAAGCCGTCTTTGTTCCGCTGGGTGATCACGGGGTGCTCCGGGCGGGTGACACGGTCGGCGGGGTGTTCGATACGCAGTCCCGACGGATCACTGAACTCCTCGGTGCGACGATTCGGACAGCGTTCGACAGGCTGAATTACGAAACGGAACTCGAAGACAGGCAGCGAGACTTGGAACAGCAGACGGTTCAGCTGGAGCAGATGAACCGACTGACGGAGCTGAGTCAGAAAATCCACGAGCAGGTCCTCAGAGCCGACAGTCGGTCCGAAATAGAGCAGGCGGTGTGTGACCAGTTGGTCGCATCCGATATCTGTTCGTTCGCCTGGATCGGCGAGTACGAGTCCGACACCGCACGCGTCACGCCGCGAACGTGGGCAGGGACCGACCGTGGCTTCCTGGAAGAGTCCCGGACACCATCAAATGAAACACCGCCGCCGCCAGCGGTCCAGACGGCCCGAACGAACGAACAGACGCTGGACAACAACATCGCAGACGGGCTCAGCGGGAAGGGGTGGCAGCGCCGGCTGTTGGAGCGGGGCTTCCAGTCAGTTGTAAGCATCCCGCTCAGCTATCAACAACTCTCCTATGGCATCCTGACTGTGTACGCGGAAAGGCCCGATGTCTTCGATCTGCCGACCCAGTCAGTACTCGAAGAAGTGAGTGACACGGTCGGGTATGCGATCAACAGCATTGAAACGAAGCAAGGCCTGGTCGCGGATCGTGCCGTCGAGATTCAGCTGGAAGCGACGGAATCTGACGACATCCTCCACCGGATCGCGGCTATCGTTGATGCAGAGGTCACGTTTGAAGGGATCGTCCCACAGGGAGATAGCAGCTGTATCGTGTTTTTCAGTACTGATGCTCTACCCGATGAGCTGGAAGCGTGTTCGGATGTTCTCCCCCGGATTCAACGATTAGAGTGTTTAACCGACACGGAGGACACGAGTCTGTTTGAGGCGAAGGTTTCAGGCCCGCAACTCGCACTGACTGTCGCCGAACAAGGGGGGGCTCCGCAACTACTCAGGTCTGACGGTGAGACGCTGGAGATCCAGCTTGAGGTCCCGCAGACTGTCGATATTCGCCAACTCATATCGGAATTACAGCGCTCGTGTCCGGATATCGAGCTCGTGAGTCGGCACAAGCAGGAACGCGGTGTCCAGACACGGGAGTCGTTCTATTCGGAATTGACTTCACAGTTGACACCCCGGCAGTTCGAGGTCCTGCTCGCAGCCTTCTACAGTGGGTTCTATCAATCACCCCGGGACAAAACCGGCCAAGAAATCGCCGATACACTCGATATCTCCCAGCCGACGTTCAGCCACCACCTCCGGGTCGCGGTCCGGAAGCTCCTCGAACAGTTGTTTAGCGAAGGTGGAACGACACAACGTCTAGATAGTTAGCATAGTCAATCTGAGTTTGCTAGCCTGATAGCGTATAGGCTGATACGGGTGTGTGGTCATACAATAGGTAATGAGTCTGGAGTGGAATAAGACAGAAACTGTCTTTTGGGCAGACCAGCACGAATCACCGAGCGAAGCGATCGTAACCACCGTCGCGGCCAAAGAACGCGTAACGGAAACAAGTCTTCCCCCGTTGTACAATCAGGTCGATCCGGACGCCCTCGACACACTTGTGGCAGGGCAATCAGCCGACGATATTCAGATCAGCTTTACTTACAACGGGTACACTGTCCGGATTCGGGACAGCGAAACTATCGAGATAACATCGACGTAATCCACTGGTAGCCACCTACTAGTTCTTCCGTAAACGGGTCTAAAAAACGCCACCAGGAGCGTCTTCTTTCGACTGCTGCACGACAACGTCAAACAGCGGATTCCGGGAGCGAACCAGTAGTTTGCAGGGCGAGCAACGAGGGAAGCAGTTCTCGGACGGATCGGTTGGCGAGGGTCGTAGCTTCGAAGCAGCAAAGAGCCCAGCATAGAGAGCAGCGATAGATGGCCTCCCTATATCACATCGGTGTCGAGCAGCCACGCTGTTCGGAGACCAGATATACTACGAGATTTGCTTCCAGACGGAATTCGCTCCACCCGCGCCATCAATCAGTGCTGTTTACGCTGCCCGGTTCGTAATATATTATTAATAAGATGCTATGGTACGCCCACATAGCAGAGATAGCGTCATATTAATAAATATAGACCCGTGAATATAAGCGATTTCAGGGCTTGGCCTGGAGGAAGATGTAGTTCGTCCCAAGCCAATTAATGGCCTACCGTACAGCGTTTTCATATGTAAATCTATTTTATTTGTTTTGTTGGATAGTGATTACAGTCTCTAAGACAGCGAATATTTCCGGTGGCCGTGGAGCCACAAATTATAGGGTGACTGTGGCCAGTCGGCGAAGAACGGCGGTCTAATGATCCCGACAAGTAGCTATTTCTTACTCAGGAGCCAGAGGGTAACGGGGGTGTAACAAAAGGTTACCCCGGGTTTCGTGTATATATGTCGCTCTCGCGGCCTGAACACAAACCAATGCAGCAATCGAGGTCATGAGCGAACCGATGGTAGAGGAAGAACCAGAGCTCTCACGCGACCGGATGTTCGATATCCTCAGCAGTTCGAGGCGTCGATATACGCTTTACTATCTGCGCCAGCAACAGGAACCGGTCCAATTGACCGATCTGGCTGAGGAACTGGCTGCGTGGGAAAACGAGACAACCGTCGAAGAACTCTCCTCGCAGGCACGAAAGCGGGTGTACGTCTCACTGTATCAGACCCATGCTCCGAAACTCCAAGAAGCAGGACTGATAACATACAACGCTGATACAGGAGAGATCGCAATTCGGGAGGACGCACCGAAAGTCGAGCCGTTTATCAGCAACAGCGATGGCGAGTCTAACTGGTACCGGTATTATGCGGCTGTCGCCCTGTTGAATGCACTGTTACTACTTGGAACGGTTATCGGCGTACCACTGCTCAGCTCGGTCAGCCCAATAGTTATCGGATTGATCGTCATTAGTTCGTTCCTCGTCCTATCCGTTGCTCATGCAGTCGCTAAACGGCGAAATAATGACGACAAATCCTTCGATATCGGCGAGCCTTAATCTGAAACTCCACAAAAAACACCCCCCGAAAATGTGTTACTCTTCGTCTTCGGCTGCCCCTTCTGGCAGCAACTGGTCGGGGGACCGCTTGTACATCGGTGTACTCGCAAATTCCGAAATCCGTTCCATTTCGCTGTCGGAGATATGTTCCGGCATACACCGCTACGTGTAGCTGTTATAATTTAGTAATTGAGTTCATATTTGAGGTAGTCGTATTCTTCCATACGCTTGTCGGTGTTCGATATCTCGGGACGAACCGGTGCCATACATCCGAGTCCCGGAGAGTGGTTTCGTCCGACTTTCGAAGTTCGACTGAGGGTTAATCAAAGCATGATTCCCAAGCATCCAGGACCTATGCCACCCACGCGCGGTAGTCTATCTCTGTGAGAAAAAATTGCCACACAGGGGCAGTCAGATCTATTGTAACGTAGCGACGGCCTGATGAATTACCTTGATTGAACGGTGTCTGATTATGTAGCTATCATTTATTTTGGGGGACAACGAAACCCGAATCGAAGACTACGAGCTGTCACCGGTGGGTGGTGCATCGCTCAAAACAGGCCGGAAAGACGGTGTAACCGAAACCGTCCCGGCTCATAATAAAGGTGGAGAGAGCGATCCGAGTCGACAGCGACTAAACAGGGCACGAGCGTCCCTGAGGGGGGTGGGTGGTAAGGATTGGGCCGGTGTTGTGGGTGTCGGGTAACTGCCCTCTCCAACAAACTGTACCACGCAAGGATGTATTGTTATAATCGTGTTATTTCAACACAGCACAGCCTACTTTCCCTGGTTTACCGTGTGAGCTGCGGTATCCAGTCTATCACTCAGGTACTGAATGGGCCCGAAAGTCTTCTCAAACAGGACAAGCAAATCCGGAGCAGCTTACTCAGGGACAATATGCCGAGTTCCCAGGGTGCGGGTCCTTGGTTTGTATCGCTTGACTCCAACCCGGGAGACCTTAGTACAAGACCAACAGCGGATTCCGTGGCTGCACTCGACAGCTATCCGAACAGCAACACTGTATCATAAGAAGTGTTGTGTTCCGCAAACCGCCTATTTAGATGGTAATACAACCTTACTAACAGTGATTTTTCCATTTTCGCGGGTCATTGGGTAGAGACGGGCAGAGAATTTTGGTAAGTAACTGGTTATGAAACGGTATGTTAGAAGCATGTACGAGGACACAATTATTAATATAGTAATTACACCTTTCCGGAACATGCATGCTATTAGCGAGATGGTAAGGAAGTCGAAAGCCGAAAATAATCCAGGATTAGAACGACGAATAGAGAGTAACGAGGTGCAGTTTTCGGATGTTCAGTCGAGTTTGTCAATACTTTGGCCGTTACACGGAGTGACAGCCGAATGATGACTTCAGAGGAGTGGAAAGAGGTACCGACAGATCCAGACCCGGAATCGGACCTCGGCTACGAGATGGAAGAACTAACCGTGGTGAAGTCATCAACCGATTCGCAGTTGATATTTTTGCCGGAGCATGAGTCACAACTCGGTGACGAAGAGTTCATCGTCATCCACTCAGACTCACTTCGTGACCTTCGGCGATAGGTGGGTCAAACTGGTACTCTTCCGGGTACTTATAGAGATACTGAGACCAACAAAAGGCCAGTACCCGTTAGTAGCAGCATTACAATGTCGCATCTGGAGATTAGTGTGAGTGATGAAAGCAGTAGTTCTTGCGGCTGGAAAGGGAACACGACTTCGCCCGCTAACCGATGAGCTCCCCAAGGCACTGGTGACGATTGACGGAAAACCGCTTCTGACGCATTGTCTTGACGAACTCGTTTCGCTTGATGCAAGCGAGTTCGTTATCGTGGTCGGCTACCGAAAGGAGCAGATTATCGACTACTACGGCGACTCCTACAACGGGGTACCGATAACATATGTCCACCAAGAAGATCCCGCTGGACTCGCAGACGCGCTGTTACAGGCCGAACCCGAAATCGAGGACGATTTCATGGTGATGCTGGGAGACAACGTCTTCCGAGGGAATCTTGATACGGTTGTCCAGCGACAACAGGAACAACGGGTAGACTCTGCGTTCCTGGTTGAAACGGTTCCGGAAGATGAGGCCTCCAGATACGGCGTCTGCGTGACGAACAACTACGGCGAAATCATCGACGTAGTCGAAAAACCGGATGACCCGCCCTCGAATCTGGTCATGACCGGTTTTTACACGTTTTCACCCGCCATATTCAAAGCCTGTAGGCTGGTCCAACCATCCGACCGCGGCGAGTACGAACTCAGTGACGCCATTGACTTACTGATGGAGAGCGGGAGGACAATCGACGCTGTTGGTCTCGATGGCTGGCGTATCGACGTGGGATATCCCGAGGACCGGGATACCGCAGAACAGCGGCTTACAGCGGAAAACCCCATGCCTACGTCTGATGGTGGAATAACCCAGGAAATCGAACCACCTTCGATGGACGACGACTGAGGTTGACCGTGAGAGTGTTCGGCATGGATTATAACCGTACTTCATAGCGACACGGACAACAGGCGATTGAAGCAGATATACGATGTGGGTTTATCATTTCGAGCGACTGCTCCTTTCGGCGGTACTCCGGTGGATCATCTACGATGCCCAAGACTGGAACATCGTGCGCCGACAGGTACAGACACAGTGGTTTCCACTATGCTCAGTATTCAAAGATGCAAGCGCTAGTAGCAGCATAACAAAGCCGGAAGGCTTCCGTAGGGTCGATTATGTGTGCTGCATGGGTTCGGCAATTCATCGGAGTTTTCCTCGGGTGGCTCTCCGTATCGTACGGGGGGATGGTGTATATTGATCTCTGGAACCCGTTGTTGTATTACTTGCTCAGTTACGCTGGCTTCCTGTTTGCAGTCGAGTTGAGTAATCCAGACGGTGTTAGACCGAAGAATCACAAGCGACTGCGCTGGATTTCTATGAGCGGGTTTGTTGTGTTCGTATACGGAGTCGTTTCGTGGGTACAGGCAGTCATATCAACCGGGGCTGCGTGAGTCAGACAAATGAATACACTGCTTACTCATGCAGGATCCTTATACTAATATCTTGAAAGAAACTGCTTCTTCATAGAAAGAATCTCATGGTATCTGTCAGCGTTGTTATTGCAACACTGAAATCACGCGATAGAATTGAGGCGATACAATGCCTCGAAGACGACTCGTTCGACGACTTCGAGGTCATCGTGTGTGACGACAGTCCGGTTACGAAAGCTCGAAATGAGGGAATACGGCGAGCGAAATCAAACAAGATCGTATTTCTCGACGATGATTCTCGACCCCAGCAGGGCTATCTCCGGAGAGCTAACAAAGTCCTCGAAACGGAGGCGGCCTACGCAGGTCGAACTGTCCATCCGCCCGATGATATGTTCGCACGCCACTTCACCAACCACTACGACTGGGGCACTGAGCCCTGCTACGTCAACCACTTCTGGGGCTGCAATATGGGCATTCACAGAAGTGTTTTCGAGACCGTCGGTGGCTGGGACGAGCAAATGGGGTGGGGCCACGAAGAAAAAGAGCTTGCGAGACGGGTCAGAGGATCGTTTGATATCCGATACGAACCCGAGCTCGTCGTCAAGCATCCGTACGCGTCGTCGATTGCGGAATATTGGAAAAAGCAGTATAAGCTCGAAACCAAGAGCCCGTACTACTGGTCTGAGTGCAACATCTCGCGGGCGGAGCAACTCAAGAAGATCTTCTGTGATGGGATTGACCCGTTGAATTACGTCAGGAAAACCCCACTAGCTGCTGTCACAGAGGCGGGCAGTACCGTTGCAAAAACTGCGGGGCGTATGAGAGGGCTCTTGCACGACGCTACCCACGGAACGCATCCCAGCGATATTCCCGATATAAGAGGGGCCCCTGAAACAACATCGGAGTTTTCAGATTGACGTGGATTGAAGTATCACACGGTCCACCTAACCCAGGGTTCTTCTCTGGCTTCAGAATGGCTTTCATCCGGAGTTCGGCGACAATACGGGACAGTTAGCCGCCAAAACCTTGCTCACCGTAGCCGTCCTCGCCGTAGCCTCGGTAGAACAGTTCCCGTTCGAAGATGACTGCAACTCCAAAGGAGAGTGCAGTACCGAGCAGGGCTAACACTGTTCGTCGCGTGGGCTGTTTCGATACCGACGACGTGGGTTCTTCGGCTGAAGACATCAGTACAGTGTGCCGTTCCCCCGCGATACTGTATCGCCACTTCGACGACGACTGTCTCGGGCCATGCTTGTCAGGAATCCAAAGACGGAGAGCGTTTTAGTAGACAGTTCATACCGGCACCTGTGCCGACATTGGTCCCATCAGTCTGTAGGTGGCTAAATACAGCTAGCTACTTGGGATCGCCCCAAAAGGAAACACTAGTCGGATCACAACCGATATTTGTCGATCAGGGAAGGGATTGTGCGTGGCTCCTGAAAACGAAATCCTGACTCCTCTTAAGACAAGCCAAGCCGATATCGGATTACAGTAGAAGTCATTAAGAGTTATATAATACACTGTTGACGCCCTAAAACCGCAGTAGATAGCTGCTTGCAGCCTCTGTTATCGAGAGAACGAAACTGTCAATTGTCCCGCCTCGATAGTGACAACACTCCAACTGGTCAGTGGTGACAGCCGAAGTGAATCAGTACGAGGTTACTACTATTGAGGCTACTACTCCACCCATCCATCGATGACTTACACTGTCGCAGTCATTGGGACCGGTGCAGATCCGGACGACCCGGATACTGACGGGTTCGCAATGGCATACAGACACGCCGGCGCGTACAGGCGATTGGATTCGTGTGAACTCACTGCCTGTGCCGATGTCGTTCCGGAGAACGCGAAAAACTTCGGTGAACGGTGGGATCTCCCGGAAGGGAACGTCTTTACAGACACGGAAAAAATGCTGTCGGCCATCGAACCTGATATTGTCAGCATCTGTGTGCCCCCACATATTCACGCGCCCGTGGTTATGACGTGTGCTGAGAGCGGTGTCATGGACGCGATCCACTGCGAGAAACCGATGGCGACGAGATGGGAGGACTGCCAGCAGATGGCATCGGCCTGTAAGCGGGCCGGTATCCAACTCACGTTCAACCACCAGCGACGGTTTGGAAAGCCGTTCCGGAAGGCCAAGTCGATGCTTGAAAAGGGGAAAATTGGGTCCCTAGAGCGTATCGAACTCGGCGGGAAGAATCTGTTCGATTATGGTTCGCATCTGTTTGATCTCTGTGGATACTTCACTGACCAGGCGATGTCGAAATGGGTGATGGCTGGGATCGAGTACAGCCAGGAGAACGTCCAGTTCGGCGCCCATAACGAAAACCAGGCCATCGCACAATGGCGGTACACGAACGGTGTCAATGGGCTCGCCTCAACGGGAGACGGCGGAATTGTCGATTGCCATATGCGGCTGCTCGGTACAGATGGGATAATCGAAATCGGCGGAGAAGTGCCGCTGCGGATCCGGACCGGCAAAAAATGGAAGACAATCGACACGGACGGAGAAGACGTACACGGGCCGGGAGAGACCATCATCGACGCGGCAAAACAAAAGATCAGTGCTCGAATACCGGGATCCTCTGTCGAAAATGCCAGACCCGAGACCTATATCGACCGGGCCATAGCGGACACCGTCGACGCACTTTCGACGGAGCGTGAACCGGAACTCTCTGCTGCCAATGCGCTGCAGGCCACCGAGCTTATCTTCGGGTGCTGGGAGTCAGCCCGGCGGTGTGGTCGGGTCGATTTCCCACTGGAGATCGAGGACAATCCGCTAGAGTCGATGGTCGAAAACGGCCAACTGCTCAGTTCTAAAAATCAATAAGGCCCAGTTCAGCCCTGTCAGAGATGGTCCCAGCCGAATGGTCCGATTGTCCACAGGTTACACCGCCCATAACAAACAGATGGTATCCAAAGTATGTAGCAACGGCCAGTCTATGCAGAAACAGCGATATCGAATACGAAGTCGGAACACCGTCCTGAGGTGGACTAACCGGCACGATGCTGTGACTCTCTATCCACACGCACCGGAGGACGGGCGACGATGTTAGACAAGCTGAAGGAGCTGATAAAGCGACTCCTCCCGGCCAGTGATAATGTCATGGAGCAGGCCGTCAAGAGTGGCGTGTGGGTCGGTGTGATGAACGTCACGGAGCGGGGGCTAGAGCTGTTGTTGCTCGTCATCGTTGCCTCCCTGTTGTCCCCACGTGCCTTCGGATTGATGGGGATCGCACTACTGATGCTCTCGTCGCTCAAGAAGCTCTCCGAACTTGGAATCAAAGCCGCCCTGATACAGGCAGAGGAGGATAACGTCGACGAGGAACTCAACACTGCCTGGACGATTGAAACGGCCAGAGGGACCGTGATCGGCCTGATCCTGTTCCTCGGAGCCCCGTTTATTGCCTCAGCCTTCAATCAACCGGCCGCGACTGACCTGTTTCGGGTCATTGCACTCTCGCCGTTCATTGTCGGGTTACGGAACCCCGCTGTCGTCTATTTCCAGAAGAGTCTGGACTTCCACAAAGAGTTCGTGTACAGAGTGAGTGGCGCAGTTGCGTACTTCGTCGTCACTCTGGGTGTGGCCCTGTATGATCCAACGGTCTATGCCCTGGCAATTGGGTATATCGCCGGTGACGCAGCCCGGTTCATCGTCTCATACATAGCGGACGGCTACCGGCCGTGGCCCTCGTTCGATCTCGATATCGCGAAAAAGCGATTCAGTTTCGGAAAGTGGGTCACGGCGAACTCGATCCTGTATTTCCTGTACAGTAGAGGGGACGACTGGTTCGTCGGCTGGGCACTCATGGCAAGCGCACTGGGGTTCTACCAGCTTGCCTATCGGCTCTCGAACGCGCCGGCAACCGAAATCACCCAGACGATTTCCAGTGTGACGTTTTCGGCGTATTCGAAGGTACAGAACGACGTGGAGAAGCTCCGCTCCGGGTACTTCCAGACGCTCAGGATGACGACGCTGGCTTCGTTCCCAGCGGCAATGGGCATCGCAGCAATCGCGCCCGCGTTCGTTGAGGCGTTTTTCACCCCCGCATGGCAGCCGATGATACCAGTGATGCAACTGTTGGCTATCTACGGGCTATTGCGCTCGATGGGGGCGACAATGGGGCCCGTCTGGAAAGCAGTCGGGCGGCCTGACTATATTGCGAAGCTCTCAACGCTACGAGTGATCCTCATCGCGATATTCATCTACCCGGTCACGATGATGTACGGAATCGAAGGGACCTCAGCGCTCATTACCGGTATCTACATATTCCCGATGATGCCGATAGACACCTATCTCATCGCTCGGACCGTCGAATCATCCCCGATTCGAGTCCTCAGAGAAGTCTCGTATCCGTTCATCGCAAGTCTCGGGATGGCAGCAGCCGTAACCTACGTGTATCAGACAGTAGCTCTCAATGCACCGATACTGGAGTTTATCCTGCTGATACTCGTGGGCATCGGGGTCTACGTAGCGCTCGCACTGGCCCTCATGTTCAGTTTCGATTGGGAAGTAAAGCAGAACCTGGAGTCGATATTCGATGCACTCGCGTGATCAAAATGAGACAGCGAACGTCCAGACAGAGGAGAAGACAGCAATGAAACGGCGAACAGTGCTTGCCGGCATCCTCCCGTTGTTACAGAGCGGGCAGTGGTTAGATCGATTGCTGCTGGTCAATCAGGGTGAAGTGATCGAGAAGCGGTTGCTCGGTATCACTGACGAGGGGACGACTGAAATCGCCGTACTCGACAGCGACGGACCGACCGTCTCGAACGAACACGAGGAACTGCTCGGTCAGGCACCAGGAGAGATCACAACAGAGACTGCAAACTCTCTGCGTGAAACGTACGACGATCTCCGCTTTCACACGACGGTCAGCCATCACGGCACTAGTCTCAACATCTTTGGCCGGACTGGGACGATAGAATACCAAACATCGAGAGCACTCTACAGTGGGATGGCTGTCGGAGATCACATGTCGTTCCAGACATCTCTTCTGGAGAGGGACACAATCATATCACTATCGTGTATCACAAGCGAGAGAGAGTCCCTCCAACGCCGGTGCCCGGTCGGAGTCGAAGACCCGACTGCGGAGCGATAGCGGCCAGTCGAACAGTATGGGTCGTTCGACACGTTGCAATGAGACAGCCCAGAAGCAGCACGGCGTAGCCGATTACTGAGATGATTGATAACGTTCCCCAGGAATCAGTGCCGAGAATACAGCCGAATATGAACCGATTTATCGGGCACAGAAACCGCCAACGAACGGCCTTAATACCTTGGCTCCGGGAATGACTGGTCAACGGCTAGTTGTATCGAAATACGGTAAATCCCTTCTAGAAGGACAGTATAGACCGGAATGGGACGGTTGCTTTTCTCAATAATTGTTACCTACCAGCAGTTGAATGTAGTAATACGTCCATACTTATCGCAGGTCAAATTAGATGATTGTCATTTTTAAAAGTGAGTTTCAGAGTATCTCTGGTATGCAAAAAACAGCTCTTGGGAAGCAAGCCAGCTGAAAAAGAGCCAATTCGTAACAACGGATAAAATAGTAAATAGGGATTAACGCAGTGTGACCAACAAAGAACAGAATCGCTCGCACGACAGTAATGAGGTGTCGCGGGATGATAGTAACGCGACGGGAACGACCGTCGTAGACCGCCGCACATGCATGAAACTGGCAGGTGTCGCCGCTGCTTCCCTCGCAGGTTGCACCGGTAAAGGCGGTCCTACTACAGGTGGATCGGCAGCAAAATTCGGATACGGTGGTGAGCCGCCAGTGACGGCACAGCTCACTGCAGTCGATGTGTCGAAGGTGGCCGAGGACACGAGCTTGTTGAATTCGGTCAGCAGTCTCAGTATCGACTCCTCGCTCTCGACGACACTATCCGCAGGTTCGTCTGATCTCTTCGCGTTCAAGCCCGATGGCGAAGACGTGACGGTCAAGTTTACGCCTGACTCTGAGACAGGTGCCACTGCACTGGGGTTATTCAACCCCGACGGTGAGCTACTATCGCAGGCGTACGCGAGTTCGACTGCCCCGGTGTTTCTCCCCGAATCCGTCGACGCTGGTAGCACACACTACCTACAGGTCATGGATGTCAGTCGAACCGGTGGCGATTACGCACTGAGCGTTTCGACGGACAGCACAACCCAATCCCAGTCACCGTATGAAGGGACAGTCAAATCAATCCCCGGCCGGATTCAGGCGCAGAATTTCGATATCGGTGGCGAAGGTGAGGCCTACCACGACACGTCCAGCGGGAACATCTACGGCTCCCAAGCCCGAGATACGGATGTCGACATCCGACCAACTGAAGACAAGTCCGGGAAGTACAATGTCGGCTACTTCCAGGCAGGAGAATGGCTTGAATACACGGCGACTGTCTCACCCGGGACCTACGATATCAGGGTTCGAGTCGCGTCAGCACTCTCGAACGGACAACTCGAACTGTCACTCGGAGACCGCACGCTCGCAACCGTCGACATCCCCAACACCGGCGACTGGACCTCCTGGGAGACGGTCAGGATCGCGGATATTGAAATCGAAACCGAGGAACAATCGACGCTTCGTGTCGAAGCGCTGGATTCCGGCGTGGAATTCAACTGGCTCGAATTCGAGCGAGTCGATACACAGCAGCAGCCGTACAATGGGACTCCCGCGAAGATTCCCGGGCGCATCGAGGCACAGAACTACGACAAAGGTGGCGAGGGAATCTCGTACTCCGATACAACCGCCGGCAACGAGTACGACACCAGTTACCGTGACTCCGATGTCGATATCCGAAAGACCCAGGACGCCTCCGGGGAGTACAACATCGGCTACTTCGATGACGGCGAATGGCTCGAATACACAGCCGATGTCTCGCCGGGCCAGTACGACCTCAAGGTCCGTGTCGCGACGACTCGAGACAATAGACAACTCCGGATCTCACTCGGTGACCGAGAGCTAGGCACGCTCGACGTTCCCAATACCGGTGGTTGGGCCACCTGGGAGACAGCAACGCTGGAGGACGTGAGCATCGATGCAGACGGACAGCGGGTCCTCCGAATTGAAGCCCTCGGTTCCGGAATCGACTTCAACTGGGCCGAGTTCACTGCCACCAACACCGGGAACCAGCCGTTCAACGAGATACCGACGCTCCCGGGCCGGGTTCAGGCCCAGGATTACGATCTCGGTGGTGAGGGAGTGTCGTACCACGACACTACCGGCGGAAGTGAGTACGGTCTGGACTATCGTGACTCCGATGTCGATATCCGAGAGACGCAAGACGCCTCCGGAGAGTACAACATCGGCTACTTCGATGACGGCGAATGGCTCGAATACACCGCCGATATCTCGGCCGGCACCTACGATATCGACGTTCGCGTCGCGACAACCAGAGACAACAGACAGCTACAGGTGTTTCTCGACGGCCAAGCAATCGGGACCGTCGATGTCCCGAACACCGGTGGCTGGACCACCTGGGAGACAGCAACGCTCCCGGACGTAACGGTCGAATCCGGTGGCGAACATATCATACAGGTCAAAGCGGTCGGCTCCGGAATCGACTTCAACTGGTTCGAGTTCCGGGAATCTGACGGGACGCAGACGCCGACTGAAACCGAGACACCGACCGAAACCGAGACGCCGACAGAAACTGCGACACCGACTGAGACAGAGACGCCAACGGAAACGGCGACACCGACCGAAACTGCGACACCGACCGAGACGGGAACTGACGACTTCGGCAGCGAAGGCTACGGCATGGGTGGGTACGGAGGTACCCAGTAATACAGACCAATGGCAGAACGATACAACACGCCCGCGGAGGGCACGCTCGATTGGCACGTACCGCTTAACGAGAACTTCGAGAAGCTCGACAGTCACGTCGAGCTCCGGGACGCTGAATCCAACCTCAGCCAGTACGACCCGAAAACGGGATCGAAATTCCTCGCAACCGACACCGGAACGGTGTACATCGGCGACGGCAGCAACTGGAACCGCGTCGGGAGCCTCAGTGCGTCCGACGATTCGGTTTCCGAGGCCGACGACGGGACGCTCATTGCACCGCCAGGAGACGTGCAGTCCGTAATCGATCAGGCGTCGAAATCCCACACCTGGGCACAGGGCCCGAGCCGAACTGTGAGGCTCGTTTCCGGAGAGAACTACTTCCCGTCAGACACGATCAAGCTACGGCGGAACGTCCGACTCGAATGCAACGGGGCTCGAATCGTTCCCGACGGTGACTTCGACGTTATCGAGATGTACCGCGGGACGGAGCTCGTCGACCCGTTCATCGACACACGACCGGTCGGCTGGAGTTCGACGCAAGTCGTCGTTGGTGCGCCGGACGCAGACAAGATCGAACCGGCCAACCGCGCCACCGTCGAGGACGCGTACCTCATGGGTGACAAAGGCGAAGGGATCGGCCTGCAGTTCCGCGGCGGGTCGCGACCGTGCTCGATGCAGGTCGCGAGCGGCAATATCTCCGGGTTCGATATCGCGATCGACTGTTACGCCAGCGGCAGCGACACTTCCGGCCAGGGCGACTGGTCCAACGGGAACCGCTTCTCCGGCACCATCACCGACTTCCGCATCGGTGTCAACCACCGTTCCGAAGGAGCCGAGGTGTCCGGCAACGTGTTCAACCTCATGGTCCAGCCGTCGAGCGACGTGAGCGAATGGCTCTGGTACATGGAAGACGACCCGCGCTCGGAAAGCGAGCGCGGTGACAACTCCTACGTCAAGGGCAGCAACACGATGGTCGTCTATCCGTGGGACACCGCCCTGTTCAAGGAGAATAATTCCTACCACGAGGGTGGAGACCGCCGCGCCCCGATCTGGTATCTCGGAAAGGGGAAAAACTACGCGAACTCGCTGGTCGATCAGTCCGGGACACTGGGGAACCAGTTCATCGTCAACAACTCCGATTACCCCGACCGGAACGGCATCTTCACCTATCACGGCGGCCAGGTGACCGGAACGAGCCAGTTCTTCCACCCACCGTCCTATCAGCCAAACAGCGACAGCCGCATGTGGCACGACGGGTCGATCAACTAAGGGCTATTCCGCTCACTTTCCGCTTTACTGTGTCGAAAACTCTGCTGTTCTGAGTTAGTACACGCCACAGGCACAGGTCAGCACGTTCACTATCTCAGAGTTCGCCATCCACTGCGAGTCCGGCGTTACCGAACGTGTCCCACCGCAGCCGGTTCTGGTCCGCCCACCGCTCGAAGGACGGATTCCACGCGATGTCGTCGCAAAAGTACAGGCAGTCTCCGACGCTATTCGCGACCATGTCGAAGGTTCGCTTCCGCTCGGAATACCGCTTGGGGCCGTCATAGACAAACGCGTCTACATCGCCGGAGTACAGTTCGTTCGGGAGCAGGTCGCTCATGTTCCCGATCTGAACGTCCCACCGGTCCCGATACTCGTCCGGGACGATCCAGCCGACCTCGCGTCCCGACGGGATCCACGCCCCGGCGTTTGCATCCCACTCGCCCGTGTGGTCGTCCTCGTACTTCGGGAGGTCGATACTGGTCAGCGTCCCGGTATTGTCGTTTGCCTCTAACGCGGAGAGGATATAGTACGACGAAACACCGTTTGCGACCCCGACCTCGACGACGCGTTCCGGTTGAAAAATACGGAGCGCAGCGTACAGAATCGGTGCCTCGACTTCGATGCCACCGATCTCGAAGGGCTTGTTCTCGAACTCGGTCCGGCAGTCATCGACATGCGGTTTAATGTCTGCTGAGAATTCGTCGACGTACGTACGGAGTGACTGCACGGGAGTCCCCAGAACGGCAGCCAGCGTTTCTAAACTGGTTATATCGTTGAACTCTCGATGCAAACGCTGCACCCGCGTATCCGGGTCGGGATACCTGTGTCTGACTGAGCGGAGGTAATGAAAGACCTCACTCGGGTCTCGGACTCCGGTGGCAATCATACGCGGGGAGACCATCCGTTTCAGTAGTTTCCGCATCTGTATATGTGCTTAATCAGATGGTAAATACAAAGTAATAGAAGAACTAATCAACGGTCTGTAAATTTATTATTTATGCTAATAAATAGTACTCTATCTCTGTAATTAATAGGGGCTGGGTGCGTCAAATACCGTATCCGAAGCAGCGTCACTGGTCCGGACGGTGTCCGTAGTGAGCGACTTCTCAGGAGTTTCGTGACCTGTAATGCCAGTTTCGACTCTCGTTTCGCTGATATGCTGGGTCAGTTTCGAAGTCCGTCGTTCCCGAAACGAAACTCCCGTGAGCTGTGAAGATACCATTCCGGTCGGGCGTATCCGAATTGTTTACCAGGTACTGATTTCCGTAGATGCCGCTGAGATCATACAGCGAATTCCCGTACCGCTTCCCACGACCCATAAACCAGAATGGGGCACCACGATCACCATCGGAGTAGTACTCGTTGGTAGCCTCATAGGCAGCGGTGTCCCAGGGATGTACAATGACAGTGTTCCCGTTCATCACGTAGTTGTTGTCATCGCGGGACTCCCGCGGATCCCGGTCCATCTTCCAGAGCCACTCACTCACATCCCCGGTCTGTGCCTGCACCCGGACTGAGTTGCCGCTGACTTCCGCCCCCTCCGAACGCATGCTGACACCGATGCGGAAGTCCTGCATTCTGCCCCAGAACTGGTTCCCGTTGGACCAGTCGCCCTGGCCATCCGTATTGTTCCCAGTTGCGTAGAAATCCAGTGCTCGGTCGAACCCGTTGAGCGTCCCGCTGGCGACCTGGATCGAGCAGGGAGCAGAGCCGCCGCGGAATTGCAGGCCGATACCGCTCCCGGGATCACCGTGGAGATAGGCGTTTTTGACCCACGCGCGGTTTCTGGTATCTAGCTTGTTTACGTCCTCCGGACCGAGAACGACTTGCACCGAACTCCAGTCCATGTCGCGGGTGTCGACGAACGGGTCGACGAGCTGCGTGTCCCGGTCGAGTTCAAAAACGTTGAAGTCGCCGGTCGGCACGACTCTCGCCCCGTTGCATTCGAGTCGCACGCCGCGTTGGAGGCGTATCGTGTCCTCAATGTCGTATTGCTCCCCCGAAACCATCCGTACCGTCTGTACTGGACGCTCTCCAAACTCCGACCCCGTAGCGGCAGCGTCAATAACCGACTGGAGCTGCCCGGGTTCCGCGACGAACGTCCCGTCGCTCATCCGCGTGGCTGTCCCCTCGGCTTCATCGAGCGCGACTGCCGACGCGCTGCCCGCTACACTGCCGAACTCCTGCCACTGCTCGCCGTCACCCATGAAAATACGACGCGTATCGGTTGCGAGAAACCTCGCGCCGGCTTTCGGTTCGTACTCCCCCATGTTCTCGGCAGCGTCTTTGATTTCGACATCGGTATCGATACGGGCGAAGTTCTCGTTGAGCGGGACGTGCCAATCTTGTGCCCCGCGGTCCGGGCGTTGATAATTATGATTCGCGGTGTCCTCGGCCATGTACAGTAGTTCCCATCAGCCTAGTAAAATATACTGTCGCTACTGACTCAGTGGGGCCGTCTCGGAGATTACCCGGGTCCTTCGTTTAGGTAAACGCTCTTTTCTTTTGAGTTCGTGGACATGCGTCGGTACACGGCCTCGAAGCCGTCGACCATGGCGTCAACAGTAAACTGATCCGCTGCCCGGTCGGTTGCTGTCGCACCGAGATCCGCCGCGAAATCGGGGTGATTCGCTAGCCGGATCGTTGCCCAGGCGAGTTGCTGTGGCGACCGAACATCGACGAACAGACCGGATTGATAGTTCTCTATGAGATCGCTGTTGCCGTCGACCGGCGTCGCGACAATGGGCAGACCGGCTGCCATCGCTTCGATGACTGCCCCGGGAAGCCCTTCGAAGTGCGACGGGAAGACAAAGAGGTCCATGGCGTTGAGCAGCGACGGAACATCGTCCCGGGTCCCGAGGAAATGGACCGAATCCGAACAGTCCAGCTCTTCGATACGCCGTTCGAGGTCCTGACGTGCGGGGCCATCGCCAACGAACACCAGATGTGCATCCGGGACCGCTGTTGCAATCGTGACCCAGGCCTCCAGTAAGTCGAAGTGGCCCTTCCGTTCGAGAAGGCGACCGACCGTTCCAATAACAGTCGCATCCGCGGGAATATCCAGTTCCTCGTGTAAGGCCGCTGGCGTTGCAGAGCGGTACGTGTCTACGTTTCGGCCGTTGTACACCACTGCAACGTCGTCCTGCGAAGCTCCACGCTCGATAACGAACTCCCGTCCAGCCGTCGAGTTCGAGACGATTGCATCCGATAACGGCAGTGTCACCTTATCGATGAGACGACGAACGAGTGGTTCCGAGTCTGGAACAGATCGGACCCCGGTGATAACCCTCGCCGAACAGGTGAGACCAGCTATGCGAGAGATAACGTTGCCATAGAAGAGAAACGACTGGATGATATCCGGGTCTTCGCGCCAGGCAGCGAAGCAGAACCGAAGCGGCGCGATGACGTACGCCAGTGGTGTCTCGACGCCCCCTATCGTTCCGTTTTCGAACTGGCCGGCGTCGGTCAAACAGCGTACCGTCACCGCCGAATCGAGCTCCGATTCGAGCGGATTCGTCGAGAAAATTGTCCAGATAGTCACGTCATACTCGTCGTGATCGAGGCCATTCACCAGATCGACGAGAGTACGCTCAGCACCTCCGATGACCAGCGCACCGATGAAGTACCAGAGCGTGGTCACGGCGACATCACCGTCCACGGTGTCGAAGCGGTAGTACACGATGCCCTGGAAATATCGTCCCGAGGACACTCAGAGACTTGCGATTCAGTACTCACCATGCTGCCAGATAGCTGGGTATCGGATCCCATTGTAAGTCAACTTCTACTGTATGATATGGTCTATCACTCTGTACATGCCAGTACGAATCAGTCATTCGGTTATCGTCCCATCGGAGCGACCGTGCATCGTTCGGGCGAGATATCGCGCTGGTTCGTAGCTCAGTCGGCCACCAAAGGCAACGAGCGCGTAGATCACCCGGTCAGCGTCAAATGGATAGTAGTAGACGGACTTCAACAGTTGTTTCCTGGCATCGCTGTAGAACCGATTCCGGAGGGCGTCCTGTCCGAGAATGAACAGGAGCGATGCCAGAAACAGCCGCTCGTATTTGCGGCCGTAGCTTCTGGCGAGATCTCGATGTTTCTCGACCAGTAGCGGAAAGGAAACGTCCCGCTTTTCGGTGTAGTTGTTGCTGATCCGCTCCTCGTCTTCCGGGCAATGCCGTCGCGTCAGCAGCTCCTGTATGACCCGAAACTCCGTGTGTTGGGAGAGGCGAATGAGCCACTCGCGGTCCTGCCAGCTCGGGAATCGCTCGTCGGGCAACCCTGCTGCCTCGATGACATCACGTCGAACCATCAGCGTCGAGAACTCGCCGAAGGATTTCCCCACGAAGAGGTCTTCAGCCACGGTCCCCTCACAGGTGAATATGACTTCGCGCGTGTAGGAGCCGTAATCGTACTCACAGCCAGTATATACGACACCGACGCTGTCGTCGGACCGCTGGAACACGTCAACCTGTTTGCTGATCTTTTTCGGCTGCCAGTCGTCATCGTCATCGAGGAGGGCAATGTACTCCCCGTCGGCCTCGCTGATTCCGGTGTTTCGGGCCTCGTTCGCGCCACGGTTTTCCTCGTGGCGAATACAGACGAGATTGAGGCCATCGAAAGAATCACCCGACAGCGTGTCGCTGGCTGGTTGTGGTGAGTGGTCGTCGACGACGATGAGTTCGATGTTCGGATAGGTCTGTTCGGCGACGCTCCGTGTGGCGCGCCTGAGCTTGTCCGGTCGTTTGTACGTCGGAATGACGACACTTACCAGCGGTTGCGACATGGGGTTGTCATCGGGATTAGCGATACCGGAGTAAAGTTAGTGCCTCACTATGCGCCGCCATACACAGTGGGGATCAGTTATCGGGTGAGACCGACCAGCCACTGAAACCACCGTTGGTGTACACCTTGTTGGCGGTCGGGTCGTTGTGGAACCGTGCGAGGCTGTCCTCGCCGTATCTGAACAGATACTCCTGTTGCTGGTCCGTATAGTACGATGCCGTGTGCTGCTCCGTGTCGTGTGTTTTCGTCATGACGTAGCTTCGACCGAACGTATCCGACGCCGTGACATCTGCACTGAAGTACCCGAGGTTCCGTGGGATGTTGTTGTTGAGGTTGATATCCGCCGGGTAGTATCTCGGGCTGTCTTTGCCGAGGACGAACGCCTGCATCTTGTGGGAGGTGTCCATGGCGTGGATCGGAACTCCCTGGTCGTAGTGGGTCGCCATGTAGTGGGTCCCGTCGTATTCGGCGTAGGTCATGTGGTTGTTCGGTTCGTACGCTGCACCCGCGGCTAACACGCCACTCGTTACCAGAAGGATCGCCAGCACAACGGTCATGCCCGAGTATTGCTCGCTCGCACTGTGTATGAGGGCGAGTGCAAGAACGACAGCGGCGAACAGCAGCGAGTAGCGGTTCGCTCGGATAATCCCTTTGACGATGAGATTGCCCAGCAGGAACGTCCCAGCGATAGCGAGACCGGCGGTGAAATGCGTGGTTCCGAGCCCCCAGTCATATCGCTGGCTGCGCCACAGGAACCAGTAGATAGTCACCAGGGTGAACAGCCCCGCGATAGTGAAGTATATCGCCGTGGAGCCATACAGTGTGATGAATTTCTCAGCCAGTTGCGCCGTCGAGAACTCCACAGAACCGGCCTGCTGAAGCTCTCTCGCTGCGGGGGTCGCGTCGTCCTGTGAATTGACGACTTGGATGATCGCTTGTTCTGTCTGACCGAACTTCGTTAGCCACGCAAACAGGAGTGGCAGAAACGCGACGCCGAGTCTCGGGCTGAGCGTCCGGATACGGGTCAGTGAGAGCCGGCTGAACACGCCGGAGTACACCGCAGTCAGCAGTAACAACCCGACCATGAACAGGGTCGTCATCGGGTGCGAGTAGATGACGAACACGCCGATAAGCAGGAACAGTACGAAGTACTCCTTGTCGTTGCTCCGACGGTACAGTTCCGTCAGCGTCAGCAGTACCGGCACGATCATGAACGAGTTCATGGCCGGGTGATTCGAGAGATGGAACGTCGTGTAGATAAGCGGCGTCCCGGCTGCCAGCCCTGCCGCCAGGCTCCCGGACTGTCCGGAAATGGTCCTGACGAGAACGCCGATACCGACGATCTGTATCGTTGTAAACAGCAACGCTGTCAGATACGGGATCGCGTCCAGTGGAACCCCGAGCATCGTCATCTGGGCCATCAGGACGTGTTCACCCGGGTACCAGACGCCCGGAAGTGACCCCGTTGCCAGTATCCCCTTCACATCACCGAAGTGCCGGAGTGCGTCCGCAGTCCCCTGTCCGTAGAACCGGTAGCCGCGTGCCTTCGGCAGGAAAAAGTACATCGCGTAGTTGGCGATGATGAGAGCGAGACCGTGCCGCCAGTATCCTGACCCAGTCGCCGCAGCGGCGATCAACGTCAGTATCCCGCCCCCGAGGACGATGTAGAACAGGTACCAGAACGATTGTGGGACTGCATCAATAAGAGATGTTTCGTACCCTGTTGCCGGCTGTATCGTGAGGAAAACGGCGCTTTCCAGAACGAGGAACCCTGCCAGTATAATTACCAGGTACTCCTGTAGATCCCGGTTTGCAAACTGATAGGTGTCGAAGATTCCCCTATCGATATCTGTCTCGTAGCCCATGTGTTTTAGTTACCGTCGCTCCGTTGTCGACCCATTCCTGCACCTCTCTTACACCGTCCCATTCTTAAGTAATCAGAAACTAACGGTCCAATCCCAGGGAACTGCACGGTCGGTTGCCACGAAGAATCCGAGCAGTTCCGGCCGGCGTACTGATAGCGGCACCCACGTGGAACAGACCAACCACGAGACTCTTTTTATTTGGACCCCATCTCGTCTCGTGCCACTGGAATCTGAGGACTGGACGGCCCCTTGCGTTCTGTCGTCGCTGGTTCGCTGATCTCAGCGACCTGTCCCAGTACGTTCGTCGTTTCCCGAACGGTGTCTGCCCAATCGTAGCGTGTCGTGACGATCCGGCGTCCGTGACTTCCGAGATCGGACAGAAGTTGCTCGTCTTCAACCAGATCGGCGACGGCCGTTGCAAGCCCCTCGATGTCACCGACCTCGACGGTTGCACCGGTCTGCTCGACGATTGTCGCAGTCTGTTCGAGGTTACTGGCAACGACCGGTGTCTCACATGACAGGGCTTCCAAGACGGTTCGCGGGAAGCCCTCGGTCCGACTGGGCAAAACGAACAGGTCAGCCGCTCTGAAGACTGTCGGCATCTCACTGTAAGGGACACGTCCGAGGAAGGTGACGGCATCGTGCAGCCCCCTTTCGGTGACAGTGTTCTCCAGACTGTCACGCATCGGCCCGTCGCCACAGAAGAAGAGCTGTGCGTCCGGGCATCTGTCTCGGATTTCCGCAAACGCCGCCAACACGTCCTGAGGGCGTTTGCCGTCCACGAGCCGACCGACGAAGGTGATTGCGGGACCGGGAGCTGCATCGATCCTCTCGTGTTTCGGCCCCGATGGGGAGAACCGGTCAGTATCGATACCGTTGTTTACGACTGCGATGTCCGCATCAACTCCCAGGTCTCGGAGTTTCGACCGCTCGATGTCCGTGTAACAGAACGTCACGTCGGCCGAGTCGTACGTCCATTTCCCCAGTGTCCGCAGGTGCGCACGCGAGAACCAGAACGGCCCGCGTTGGGAGTTTAAACCGTGACAGGTCACAGCAAGGGGAACGTCCCCCAGCCGACAGTAGGCCGCGGCCACGTTCGATGAGAAGAACAAGTGGGAGTGTGCGTGAACGACATCGTAGTCCGCATTGTTTCGGAGAGTCCCGATCGTGTTCGTGAAGAGTTGATTGCCCAGGATCTCAGCTTTCGGCGGTTGGCGGATGAGCGTGTATCCGTCACGTTCGACGGTCTCGCGCTGGTCCACCTCGCCCGAAACGGTCAACACAGTTACGTCGTGACCGCGTGCGGCCTGGTCACGACTGAGAGCGTGTATATGGTACGGTGCACCACCGACCGTTTCAGGGAAGATATCCTGGGCCACCCGAAGAATACGCATTTGTTCACCCCAACCTTATGCAGAGACAGGTTTAGTTAATAGTCATATTTTCCGAGTAACGGTTTTCTACGCCACAAAATATTCCAACTTGATTGATTTCAGCCAAACGCTAATTCCAGGTGTTTTCAGGTGGGCTGGACGTGGCTGTGCCGTTGTCAAGCTACTGAATGTATGACAGAATATCCGACCGGCTTACAGCGGTTACGCCACCTGTACTGACTGGAGGACTCTCCCAGATCTATCGCGATCATTGACACGAGATGCTGTTTCAGAGCCCTATTGCAGCGTTTTCTCTGGACTGTCGTAGGGACAGCATAAACAAACACCCCCGTACACTGTATTCCGGTAATGGGAAAGACTGGGCCGATAGCCTTCTATGTACCGTCACTGACGGTCGGCGGGGCAGAACGTGTGACGGTTTCCGTCGCGAACGGACTTGCCAAACGGGGCTACGAGGTTGATCTGGTGGTATCGTTCAACGATGGGGCGTTTCGAGCGGAAGTCGACGACCGGGTAACCGTCGTCGACCTGGACACGCCGAAGATACCGGTTCTCGGAATCGGAGCGAGCGTCCCGTGTCTCTCGCGATATCTCTCCATACGGTCACCGGCCATCCTGTTCTCACAGATGACCTACGCCAACGGGATCTATCTGGTCTCACAGCTGGTGGCGAGGTCCGAGACCGTCTCGATCGGGACGATCCACAATACACTCGGCATGCAGGAAGAGACAAAGGAGAAGTTCGTGCAGTTGCTGCAGCGGCGGCTGGCAGGCCAGGCCGATCAGTTCGTCGCTGTCTCGGAGGGGGTCGCAGAGAGCGTGGTCGAAAACGTCGGCGTCGACCGCGAAAAAGTCTCCGTCTTGCACAACCCTGTTCCGGTGCGTGAAGTCCAGCAACAGGCTCGTGAGTCTGTCGACCACCGGTGGCTCGACTCCCCGGAGCACGAGGTTATCTTGGGCGTCGGACGGCTTGAGCGGGCAAAGAACTTCAGTTCGTTCCTCCGGTCCTTCGCGCACCTCCACGAGAGCCGGCCACAGACGAGAGCGATACTTGTCGGAAAGGGATCGAAACGAACGGAACTCGAAGCGTTAGCGACTGAGTTGGGTATCGACGATGTCGTGTCCTTCGCCGGATTCGTCGAGAACCCATACGGCTACATGGGCGGCGCGTCCGTACTCGCGATGTCATCGATCCACGAGGGGCTTCCGACGGTGCTCATCGAAGCGCTCGCCTGTGGCTGTCAAGTCGTGTCAACGGATTGTCCGAGCGGTCCCGCAGAGATACTCGAGAACGGCAAGTATGGTCGTCTCACACCCGTTGGAGACGATAGGGCACTCGCGGAGGCAATCGAGGCAACGCTGGACTCCCCGCTACCTGCGGATCGCCTCATCGAACGGGCAACCGATTTCGCACCCGATGCCGTGATAGACGAGTACGAGGCGTTCGTTCACCAGTACGCCGAGCCTGCCACCAGTGAGCCAGTCGAGTCGACGCCCGACTCACCGACCACGTTGTGAGGCCGAAAAGCACAACGCCACAGTATTATTCGCTTTGGACGACATCGACCCAGATGTGCGTCTCCCGGTAGGCATTGTCGACCGTCGGTTGCGCCGGGACTCCATCCCGGTACAGGAGATACGTCAACCGAAGCCGTTCACCTTCGAGAACTGGCGTGACAGTGTGACTCTGTCGCCACGTTTCACCTGGAGCGGTCGTCTCGGTGTACGTATCGAGGCGCGCTTTTTCGATCACATCTCCCGTAGGCGCTGTTCGGGTGAGTTGGACGACGACGATGTAGTTCGTCTGTTGCTGTTCACGATTCGTGACAGTAAAGTACAGGTCACTCGACTCGCCAAGCGACATCTCGGCGGGATATCCGTCCGCTTGCAACGTCCCATTGTTCTCGGTCAACAGTCCAAATTCGGTGTATGCTTCCCCACGCTGGGGCTGTGCCGCGACGAAGGTAACACTGGCCAAGGTAATCATGAGAGCCACTCCGACAACGATTGAGCCGAGCTGCATGCCGCCACTTGACTGTGTCCGACTGTTCGGACCCGTATTGAACTGCACCGCTGTCTTAGTCGAATCCGACTCCGACACGGTCCGGCGATACAGGGCAACGAGCGTCGACAAAAGCGTCACCGCAGCGAGGATCGATACGACTGGAACCGGTCGGATTGGCCACCCAGTGAAATCCAGATTTACCCCGACGACAACTGCCAGACAGATACTCGCGACCACAGCGTACAAGAGCCGTTCTAAACCGATGAGCCGATGCTGCTGGTGCGTCGACTCCCGGTCCGGGAACAGGGCAGCAATGAGCGCATAGCCCGGCACGAACAGGAGAAACGGGATCGCAACGCCAGCAAGCAACAGTCCGTCAAGCGGTGAGATAGTCGCAGCAAGCGCAATCACTGTGAGTGCAACGACACCAACTAAATCCGAAACCGCTGTCAACGTATCTGACCACCGACCCATGACCGGTACTCACTACTCCAGACGCATAAGTAGCAACAGCATAATCTGACTCCCCTCCGCCCGTGTCCCGATCCACACGAACTGAACAGTTCACGAACCTTTATTGACAAGGGAATATCAGGTCGCTCTTTTCCGGACCTGGGGGATCGAAATTACTCAAGCCGGAAATATTTCCGCTGAAGACGCCAGAGAAATCCAGTAAGTAGTAGCATGGAGAGCTGTGGAATGAACGAACCATACCGGATACCGCTTGACTCGTCGCCGTAGAGTGCTTCCATCGGTACGTCCTGGATGGTCATCCCGTGTGCGTCCAGGTGAATCAGGAGATCGTTCAGGAAGCCGTAGTCATCGAACAGATCGTTCAACGAGAGCTGTTCGAGCGCCGTCGTGGAAATAGCAGTGTACCCGTTCTGTGGATCGCGCATGTTCCAGTGCCCACTGGCTATTTTCGTCAGCATCGTGAGGAGGAGGTTGCCGAACAGCCGCCAGTTGGACATCTGTCTACAGTGGCTTCGAGATATCAGGCGGTTGCCTTTCGCGTAATCCGCGTTTCCGTCAACGACTGGGTCAAGTATCCGCTCCAGAATGCCTGGGTCCATCTGTCCGTCACCGTCGAGGACCGCAACCACGTCCATATCACTCATCAGTGCCAGTTCGTATCCAGTTTGGACAGCGGCCCCGCGGCCCCCGTTGGTCTGATGACGTACCGGAACGATTCGCCTATCGAGGAACCGCTGGCTTTTGGGAACCGTCTCTCCAGCCCCATCGGCAATCATCATCTGATCTGTGGCAGCAACGGTTCCACTGGCTTGTTGTGCTTCTGCGTCGACGTACTCCTTGATTTCGGCCCACGTGTTGTCCGTCGAGCAGTCGTCGATAACGAACACCTGGTCGACGAACTCCGGGAGTGAATCGATGACATCGCCGATGAACCCCTCTTCGTTGTACGCGGGGATAACGACGCCGACCGTCGAACTTTTGTACACGTTATACCCCCCTGGAAACTGGGCAGCGCTGTTTCGTTTCTGTGAGTTGCGCAGTGCGGGTCCATCGTTGAGGCGGCGCTACAACAGTGCAGATAGCGTTACCGAACTGGCAACTACTCGTCTCGGGCCGGCTCCCGTGCCAGACCCATTCGTCAATAGCAACCTCCTGTTCAGTGATAGTCATGGTAGGTCGTAGGACCGCTCTCCGGTCATCAGTACACGGCCCTCTCTATCCCCATGTTGGACAAATCGAGCTATTGTTATTCCTTACTTTCCAGAGTTAGCAGTCGTATACAGCGGATCAGCCGATCAATAAATATCGCGTTAGACGGAGTCTGAGAAACGCCGACGTAATGCGGTTACCCGCATTATGCAGAGAGCTATTCGAATTGGGCCTGATACGTCGTTCTGATCGCCGCTGGCGACTAGAGGTGAGTTCGCGCAGGAAGTTCCGTACGTGTCCTGTGTAAGTTCATCCCAGGACTCGATCTGGTCACCGGCTTAGCTCTGGAACTGTGTATCGAAGTCCGCTTCAACCTGCTGTTTGACCGCAATGGCAAGGCCAGTGAAATTCAAGTCTCCGTCGGGCAGGATGTCGGCTCCGTAGTCTTGGCGGGCAATCTCCTCACAGGTCCGCACGTCGGCAGCGACAAGCCCATCAGCAAACGGTTGACGCTCGTGAATCGCTTTGATCTGCCCCTTCGTCTCGCTGCTCACCTCATCGTAGTAGCGGCCGTACCTGTCCTGGGTCAGCTCAGCAAGCGACGCGCGATCACCGTTGGAGACGTTGGTTCTCCCGACCCCACTGGAGCCGCTATCGTCGTATTTAATCTAGGGTGGTTTGACCGACATGACCGTTGTCGCGCGCGCGACGCTTAGGTACACAAAATTGACGCAGTAAGACGGTCTACGGGAGATTGACCTGCCTGCAGAGACGTACGCGAGTTTCAAATGGGTGACAGAGAAAGAGATGATTCTAGATCGATACGCCTAGCGGCAAGCAAGCGTCGATCAGAGCGGCACCGAGTCGTGATAGTTACGCCATGTTCTTCCGTTCGATCGTTTCCCAGATGTCGACACCTTTCTCGGTGATATCATACACGCGCCCTTTTTTCCGGTCTTCCGAAACGAGTAGGTCAACAAGCTCCGATTCCCGAAGCTCTTGCAACGCGCGAGAAACGTGAGCGATACTCATGTCCCTGTCATCCGCGATTAAGGACGGTGTCGCCGGGCCTTCAGACAATCTACGGAGAGTCTCGACTCGATACCGTGAACTGATAACGTAGCTCACTTCGTCCCACTGATCAAAGTCTGCCATCGTATCTATTCGTATGCACGAGTGTACCAGCTACCTTCATTGGACAGAGACTCGTGTACAATGTTATTCCATGTGCCTGTGGTTAATTGTTTCGCTCGTGTCGTTTGGTCTCGTTTCGTAGCCATACATGGATTTAGTTGATTACTCCGCATAATGAGTATATGGTGAGTAACACCACTCTGCCGCTAGAATTACACTTCCAGGCGTGTTATCGATGAGTCACTCCAGACGACAGCCAATTCGTCGGTGCTGCCGTGGATGATTGTACTGCTCCGATTCCTGACGGCTATCGAAGCCTATCCACTATCACGGAATGCCAATGCACTTAAATTGGTCTGTGTAAGCCGAGAGGCATTCGACAGTTACCTGTAAGATCACGTTACTTACATGGTAGGGGGTGGCATGATGTGCCGGTAGGATGTACCCTGCTGGGAGGCCTGTCGAGAAATCGCGTACTAACTGGACGGACACACATCTCAACGGTTGTAATCGGCCTCTGCAAGGGTATCAGTCAGCATACGAATTAATCCAGACCCCGTAGTGTGAACTAGCCAATATCCGTGGGAAGAGCGCGATTACACCCAGAATACCGAAACAATCACTGACTACCCCTGATGGTAACCAGATCAAAATTATCCAATTCATTACATAACAAAGTATTAAGTAGCAAGGTGATGTTGAATTGAAATGCTGGCTGACAGCGTAACGTTCCGTCGATACAGCCGGGGGGCTGTGTGAGCGCGATTCCAGACGGGTAAACGATGTCGCAGCACACAGGAAGTGGGTAAATATGGGAGTCAAAGACACCGCACAAACGAAAGCAGAACCGAGTACTGAACTGAGCGATGAGTCCGTATCAGAGCCAAGCGGGCCCGAGAGCAATGCTAGTCAAGTAGCGTCACAGGAAGACGACGATGCCAGTGCGTCCCTGGACGTTATCTTTGAAATACTGAAAAACAGCCGTCGAAGGGAGGTCCTCCACTTTCTCCGGGAGCGAGACGAACAGGTCTCTCTCGGAGAGCTCGCGGAACACGTTGCAGCCATCGAAAATGACACCACGACTGACGCATTGACATCTAGTGAGCGCAAGCGCGTGTACGTAGGCCTCTACCAGTGCCATCTTCCGAAAATGGACGACATCGGTGTCGTTGATTTCAATCAAGACCGGGGCCGTATCACGCTCACCGAGAAAGCCGGCGACTTCGAGAAGTATCTCGACCGGCCCAACCAGAAACAGGATCGACAGTGGTACCGGTACTACGCGTCCATTTCCGGACTGGGTGCACTCGTCCTTGCTGCTTCTATTGTTCTCTCCCTTTCCGGGGGCACGGTACTGGCTCTATTCTCGCTTGTAGTGGGAGTAGCAGCCGCGTGTTCCGTGTTTCAGTGGTCAGTCGAGCGGGAAGAGACGAACGACGAGTAGCCGGTAAGAACTGTTCGATTCCATTTGCGTTTTTTATGCCGCTGTCCGAACAGATACACGAACGTACGGGGAGACTTCGACAAAAGATAGACCGTCTATGATATCGGTCGAATCAGGTCCGAGCTGACAATCATACAACAGCAATATAGTCTGTTCTAATCGCGTGCTGTCGTAGAGACATTCATATAGTAGGCTGGGTATCCCCATGCATCAGAAGGACTATCGACCGTTGACAATTTTGCTAAAACAGACTGACAGTGTAATATCGGATAGAGTATAGATGACTTCACTGTCTTATCGGATCACGTTATTCGAGTCTACACATAGAAGACCTCAATGGTCGGGGAACATATACGTTAAGCCCAGATTTCTGCAGCACGCGGCACATCGGTTGCTACCGGCTCACTGCGTGATTATTCTATTGTATGAGGCTTCAACTAATGATATAATTTACCGAAGGACCCCAGTCAGTTCTTTTGAATCAAAGGTATGAACCGTCTACTCTCAACTTACATCGGGGGAGAGATCATGTTATACAGGTTTCTTGATGGTTTTGATGGCGGACTCAGGAGATCGTGAGTAGTGGCAATTATTACGTACTCCAAGTTGAGCCTGGGATAGTATCTCCATATGATAGACATTTTTATGAATGGTTGTGCCAGATTCATGTCTATAAGGATTAACTTACCCGTATAATCATGTGTTAACAGGCTAAAAACAAATACCCGATAGAAATTCCGGGATAATTTCTCCATCTCAGTCCTGGTTATAATTGGCTGATTATCGAAAAACCAATTATTTGTTCTGTCCTCGGAATAGTATTGCTGCCGTCAACCGGTCAAATGTGAGCAGGATAGTAGTAGTGCATTACCAGATCGTTTTTGTGAGTTTTTTATTATTTCATGTTTATCGAGACCTATTGTCAAGACTGCGCTAGTCGGTTGATGACAGTAGCAAAACACTCTCGGCCACTACAACCGACACGTGGGGTGCGTGTCCGGAATCCGAAGTTTTTAGCGCCAGCGGTTGAATCTGAATCCTATGAAAGAATGGATTGAGGCGTATGAGGAGCGCGACTGGCAAACAACCACTGACGGAACGGTTCGGTACGCACTGTTAGGCCTTGGCTGGTGGACAATCGACCTGGCGCTCCCCGCCATTCGGGACTCCGATCTCGGCGAAGTCACGACGTTCGTCAGCAGTTCCTCGGAGAAGGCCGAACGACTCGCCGACGAGAACGGCGTCGATCACGGGATTAGCTACGATGAGTTCCACGAGGGCGAAGCGGCCGGCGCATACGATGCGATCTACATCGGGACACCGAACACCTTCCATCTAGAGTATGCCGAGACAGCTGCGGATCTGGACAAGGCCATCCTCTGTGAGAAACCAATGGAGTCGACAGTCGAGCGCGCTCGGGAGATGGTTGAGGTGTGTGACGACGCCGACGTGCCGCTTATGATCGCGTATCGAATGCAGACTGATCCAGCCGTCAGGCGCGCCAAGGAACTCATCGAGGACGGATTCATCGGTGAACCGGTGTCCGTACACGGCAACAACAGCCAGCCGTTACTCGAAATGAATCCCAACACTGACCAGTGGCGGCTCAATCCCGACCTGTCAGGCTATGGTACGTCAGTGATGGACCTGGGGATCTACTCGATTAACACGACCCGGTTCCTACTTGACCGGGAACCACAGGCGGTTCAATCGCAGATGAGTTCCCATGCGGACGCCTTCGAAGACGTGCCCGACGAACGGTCCGGGGCACTGCTCGCGCTGGAAGACGGTGTGAAGATGGTTACGACCGACAGCCAGAACGCGCACGAGGACACACAACTGAAGATAACCGGGACAGACGGACAGATCGAACTCAATCCGGCGTTCCACGGCAAGGCAAAGCTCCACCTCTCCCGAAACGAGACCACCATCACCGTTGAACACGAGGAGTTTGACGCGCAAGCCGAGATGCGGGAGGAGTTCGACTACTTCGCTGATCGCGTATTGACTGACGGAGAGATATTCCCGGACGGTCGCCATGGGCTCCAAGACATGCGGATCATCCGGGCCATTCACGAAGCCGCTGAGAGCAACGATATCGTCGAATTATAACTCGGGTTCGTGAGACTCTCGTTTGTTTGATGTTTTGAGGTCGCTACCGTACAGACAATGGCTTGTCCATGTTATTCAAAGCGATACGTTCGCCAGTGCCGAGGTGTGTTCAAAATAATCGAACGAAATCGGTGGTGCCGCTGGGTTCTCTTTCCACCTCATAGAATCGGGCGTGCAATGTCGGTGCTATGTTTATGCCTGAATCGTCAGTTCGGCACTGGCAGCCTGCTGTCGGTACTTACACTCAGGTGAGCGCGAAAGCTGAGTCGGTGAGACATGACTGCGGAGCCGCATTGGTCGATATACATGCTCCCCTGTGACCCACCGGTCGAAGCCACAGAACGAGCACTAGAAGGGCTCAGGTGGGTCCAGAAGGTCTCAAATGGGTCCCGAATAGAGTATCCGGTGCTATTCACTCATACGGAATGGGAAGTCCGGTCGGGTGTTATAGTAGCCATTGAAAATCAATGCACACCTGATCGCACGATAGCAGTGTAATCAGTGTGTACATCGTTTCAATTGTTACTATAGCGTTCGGTCTATGACGGGGCGCTCGGTACATCGCATCAAGTATCAGGCACGTGAATTGTGAGTTGAGACTAAACGATCAAATACAATAACATCTGTACTGATGTTATGTAAGCGGGACAGATGGACGCTACAGCACAAACATGATGTAGCCTGCAGAAGTCAGAATAATATACAGATACTATATGTTTTGATATTGTATCTATTGATAAGATATTTATTTCTGTAGCCCACTTTACTTGGCCGCGAGACAGTTATCTCTATCTCCGGGTATTTATCAGATATACCACGACATATATAATGCTATATCTGTTTTCTGTTCGTAGAACCGACGTTCTTTATGTGAAATTGGCTATTCTATCTATGTATTTGCGCTCGCAGTCGTTCGAAATCGGTAGCAAGGAACAGGTATTCAGTCACTATCGGAGATCCACTTCTCCCCCCATTCGTAGATCTCATCGAACGCCGAAAGCAGTTCGTTGCCCTTCGGCGTCAACGAGTAGTAGACCGCAACCGGGCTTCCCTCCTCGACACGGCGTTGCACGTATCCGGTTTCCTCTAGGTCATCGAGTACGCGGGACAGCGTTTGCGAGTTCGCGTTCGTCGCCCGTTTGAGTTCGTTGAATCGGAGTTCGCCCTCTCGAAGAACGTGAATCACCGTCATTCGCCAACGCGAGCCGATCTCTTCGAGGGTTTGGATAACCGGGCAGTCCCTGTATTTTGCTTCCAGGGAGTCATGAGATGACATCGGTGTGACCTGGTCAAGCGTACGTTTGCTGAACTATATTAAGGTCATGCTCTAAAACCAAGTGAGATCATGTGACCGCAATATCGGACACATGGCTCTGTACCGTATCGCAACTATCAGCGGCTATACACAATACATGGACGTACTACTACTCGGTGCGAGCGGACGAATCGGGCAGCGAACAGCGACAGAACTCACAGACCGCGGTCACAGCGTGACAGGCGTCTCCCGCGGTGGGACAGGAGACGGGGTCGAAGCTGACGAGTTCGTCGCCGTGGCAGGGGATGCAACCAACGCCGACGACATCACGAAACTGGCGACAGGCCACGATGCCGTAGTATCGGCGCTGGGACCCAGCGATGACGAGTCGCCGGAAGTACTTGTGGAAATGATAGAGGCCGTTATCGACGGCCTCAGCCGTGCTGCTGTCGACCGACTCGTCTGGACCGGCGGGGCTGGCGGACTCAAGGTCGGTCCGGACACGATGCTCATCGAAACGGAGGACTTCCCCGAAGAGTGGGAGCCAGTCGCCCGTGCGGCCATCGATGCGTACGACATCCTCGGCGAGACCGACGATCTGAGGTGGTCGTACGTCGCGCCGGCAGCGCTTATCGAACCTGGAGAGCGGACCGGAGAGTACCGGACCGCCGAGCACGAACTCGTGGCCGACGAAGAGGGAGACAGCTACATCTCGATGGAAGACTTCGCAATCGCCCTCGTCGACGAACTCGAAGCGGAAAACGCCGTCCACACGTATCTCGGAACCGGTTACTGACAAGGCTCGTTTTCAACACCGTTTAGTCCAAGACTCGCTTCGGCTCGGACAACGGTCCCGGGACGACGGTGTCACACCGCCGGTATACTTGGAGTGTCAGTAGCGAAATGCCCACCACCGATGCGCCTCCCGAAACGGAGCAGTCGACGGATAGCACGCCCGACGAGGCGGGGGTATCGACAGACAACCCCACACCGGATGCGGTGACGTTCGACTGGGCCGGGATACGTGCCGGGTTCGTGACCTGCGTCCCGGTGGCACTCGGCGTCGCCGGCTACGGGATTGCGTTCGGTGTGCTCGCCGACCAGGCCGGTCTGAGCGCCGCAGAAGTCGCGGTAATGAGCGCCACCGTCCTGGCCGGTGCGTCCCAGATTATCGCCGTCGAGTTGTGGGCCGACCCGATTCCAGCAGCAGCGGTCGTGCTCGCGGTCTTCGCGGTAAATCTCCGGTACTCACTGATGGGCGCAGCTCTCCGGCCGTGGTTCAAGCACCTGTCGGCACCACAGACCTACGGCAGCCTGTTTTTCATGGCCGACGAGAACTGGGCGCTGACGATGCGTGACCTCACGTCCGGCAGTAACCGGGGTGCGTTCCTGCTCGGGAGCGGGCTCGCCATCTGGGTGTTCTGGGTCGCTTCGTCGGTCGTCGGCGTCGCATTCGGCGGCGTGATCGACGATCCGACCACGTTCGGACTGGATTTCGTCCTCGTTGCGACCTTCGTCGCGCTCGCGGTCGAACTCTGGGACGGTGCGTCGACAGCCATCCCGTGGGCAGTCGCACTGGTCACGGCGCTGCTCACCGCAGAGGTACTGGCCGGTCAGTGGCACGTCATCGCCGGCGGGGTGGCGGCTGCTGTCGCCGAGGTGGTCCGGCGTGGCTGATCCGCTTGCGCTCGATCCGACGGTCGTCGCTATTATCGCTGCGATGGCTGTAGCCACGTATCTCACGAAATCAGGTGGTCTGTGGCTTCTGACCCGCGTTGGTGTCAGCGACCGGGTCGAAGCAGCATTGGAAGTGCTTCCGGGCGCAATTGTCGTTGCCGTTCTCGGACCGGAACTGGCCGGCGGTGGCCCCCCAGAGTGGCTCGCCGGCAGCGTTGTTGCCGCTGTCGCCTGGCGGACCGGAAATATTTTTCTCGCACTCGTCACGGGCGTCGGGGCGGTCGTCGCATTCCGTGCTGTCTTGTGAGTCTCAGGCGATCCGAAAGTCATATACAGTATATTAGGCAAACCTAAAAGCATGGACGAGACGGAGGATCTCACGCGACGGCACTACCTCACCGCCGGGAGTACGGTACTCGGTTCGTCTCTCATTGCCGGCTGCTCCGGTGACAGTAGCGAACCGACCAGCACCGCGGCCGGGACAGGGAACACCGGCGAAACAGATACATCGACACCGACAGACAACGGCTCCTACACCGCGTCGATTGCACCTGTGGGGGATGTTGAGTTTGACTCGGTCCCACAGAACGTCTTCACGATGTACAATCAGTACGCGGACATGCTGGTTGCGCTTAACCACGGTGATGCGGTCAACTCGATGTTCGTGCCGGACATGGCCGGCCCGTCGATGAACCATTACTACGAGCGACTCGATGGCGTCTCCTTCGAATGGGCGGAACTTCCGAATCCCTACAACAACTTCAGCAAGGAGTTCTTCTACAGTCTCGACAGCGACGTTCACCTCCTCGACCCCGCCTGGGCGATTACCCAGGACAACTGGGACGTGACCGATATCGAGGAGATCGCTGACAACGTCGGTCCGTTCTTCGGTAATTTCTACAGCGGAACCCACAGTGAGCCACAGGCACCCTACGCCGAGAGCTACCAGTATTACACGCTGTGGGACCTCTTCGGCCGTGTTGCCACAGTCTTCCAGGAGCGAGAGCGGCACGAACAGCTCAGGGCTGTCCACGAAGACCTCATCAGTACTATCCAGACAAAGCTTCCGCCGGAAGAAGAGCGACCGACCGCCGTTCGAGTCACACTGGGAGACGGTCAGTTCTGGACGTACCACCTGAACCGACCCGGGTTCTGGCTCGCCGACACGCGACCGCTCGCGGCCAACGACGCCTTCGGGGACGAAACGTGGGACGGCCTCTGGGGCTCTGTCGGCTACGAAACGATGGCGGAGGCCGATCCCGACGTGATCCTCCACCTCTGGGGAATGACACCCCGGTATGACATGGCAAACGTCCGCGACCAACTCACCGAGCACAACGTCGGGAGCGAACTCTCTGCGGTCAAAAACGACCGTGTGTACGCACACGGAATGCGATACCACGGCCCGATCATGAACCTCTTCCAGCTCGAAATGACTGCCAAACAGCTGTATCCGGATATCTTCGGCGAGTGGCCGACCTACCGAAACGGCGATCACTATCCGGAGATTCCGTCCGATGAGCACCTCTTCGATCGCGACCGTGTTGCCGGGATAATTACCGAAGGCAATAATCCTGAAGCGGGCAGCTAGTTCGACCACGTTCGGCGTGTAAAACAGCTATAATAACAATTGAAACGAGTGACACACTGGTCGCACTGCGATTGTGCGATCAGGTATGCATTGATTTGCAATGGCTACTAGCAAGCCCGTACTGTCGGCTGTAGGTATTTCAGGATATTCGCCGCCACGGGGCCCTCATGCTTCTAAACAGTCAGTACAACGACCGGCCCCCGGTAATGACGGACCACCACATTCAGTACACGTATCGGGAGCCGTACTGCGATTATCACGCGAGACGGGGAGCGACTCCAGTGCTTTTCGCAGCCGTTCGTTCATAGTCTGTGTGTGTCACCGAAGTATTTTAAATATTTCCCCTTTTTGAGTTTTCAGAGGGTTATTGATGGGTTGTGTCCTAATTAATTGGCCGAGCATAGAATTTCTCTGAGTATTAGTAGACGGATACTTCATCGATGTGAGACCACACCGATCACGTTCTGCAATCGCTTGACATCGCCTACAGGTACTGCCTCCTCTCTGAGTACGAACTCCAGGAAAATCCCAACGTGTGGGCACTCGAAACACAGGAGCGGTCCGGGTGCGGTGTCGGCCAGTAGACTGTTTCGAGGGCGTTACACCCCCTGTCCGTAACCACCTGGCTTTGCGATCAGTTCATTCATGTATCACTGGCAACCACCACGTAGTAATGCCCCTGGCCAGACGGGTTCTCAGTACAGAGAACGACCGTCGGACAGAGCTACTCAGCATCAGCGTTGCGAATTCGCTCCCCGTTATCGGTGTCGTTCTACTCGACTGGAGTGCGGCCCGCCTGTTGCTCCTCTACTGGCTCGAACTCGGTATCGACTCGGTGTGGGCGCTCGTCCGGTCACTGTTCGCTGGTCGGCCACCGGAAATTGAAACCGACAGTTTACTCGTGGGTGCGCTGGCGGCACGACAATATAGCCTCACAGTCCCGCGAACCGGCCTGCGAGTATACCTCACATCGGTGGTTGTCCTCCCAGTTACTGTGCTCATCGTCGGCATGGCCTGGCTTTTCGCCGGCGCACTGCTTGTCGGCCCACTGCCAGAGCCCAGTCCGGACACGATAGCCGGCGTGACAGCGGCTGCCACTGGGATTTTTATTTCGACGGGAGCGACGAATATCCGGAAGTACTTTTATAACGGAGAGTATCGGAAACACAGTTCTCGGACGGCCTTTCGAGGGCTGTTATTCAGAATGGTTACTGTCGTGTTTGGTGGCATAATCACGCTAGTATTGATTACGGCGGCCACAGAAGGGCCTGAGGCGGAACTCGGGGCTCTCGATCCGACTGCCGTTGGGCTGCCGCTGTTGCTCATGGTCATCTGTTTCAAATTCACATCGGACTACCTGGGCGTCTACAGTGACCGCCTGGCCGTCTATTTCAAGTCATACAACGAGAAGTACGGCTGGCAAGAGCCGCCATCACAGGCCAAATCGATTGACGGGACGCTCACCAGTGCGCCCGAGCGGGTCCGGCCGGTTCGCTGGGGCCGGATCATCGGTGGCCCAGTTCGCCTCTGCCAACACACGGGACTGCTGTATGTCGGCGGTTTCGGATTGCTCGGTGCAGCGCTGTTCGCAATTGGCGGAGCGTGGGGTATCGTTACCGCAATTCTGGTCGGGAGTGTCGGTATCCCAGTCCTCCTGCTGTGTCTCGATCAGTTCCTCCGCTACGGGACAGTCGAATACCGAGTTGATCCGGATGAGCGTGCTATTGTCGCGTACGACCGCCTCTTCGGCAAAGCTCTATGGCGCATTGAACCGTGGGACGAAAATGGTCTTCGTGTTGAGCGAACGTCGGTTGACTCGCTTCTCGGTACCGAGACAGTGACTATTGAACACGCTGAGGGGGAATACACACTGCCACACGTGCCCGATCCCAGCCCAGTTGTCGCCGTGTTTGACCGACAGCCCGAGCGGGCAAAGCAAGTCAGGCCTGGCGGGGACGGGCTGTTGGACTGAGTGAGCCGGGTATTTCAGTACGGCCCCCGGTGAAACCACTATTTCACCTATGGAAACGCTGCTACTTACACAAACCACCGTTTTCGACAAAATAGTTGCGCCGTCCTGTACTCTGCTGTTCTCCCGTCCGGCAGGCGGTCGATATCTTCAGGCGGTGCGGTCGCAGTCT
>NZ_JAMQOM010000008.1:0-152350 GCF_031624315.1 Haloarcula terrestris
CTGATTTAGACTTAGCGACCGTAACACGGGTGAAGAGGCGGATTTCGGATGTCAAACCAATCTGTCTCTTCGCTTTCTACCAAGATAACGCAGTCGTAGCTGTCGCGGCTAGCGAAACTACAGAGCCAATATCTCCATTCTCGTTACGATAGGAACTCAGGGGCTGTACATGATGAACATGAATATTGTGAGAATATTTTTCGAGGTGCTCGTCACTACTAATACTACAACCCGGCATCTGGCACGTATGTTCGTCCCGCTCTAGAGCCACTTTCCGTTGTTCACCCCATTCGGGACCATATTCAGTTTCATCACAGACAGAACCCTCTTTCCAGCGGTGATTGTCAGAACCGGTTGGGTATCCCTTGGGTTCGTATCCAGCCGCCCTGACCACGTCTTGCCAGCCATCCCAACAGCGAAAGTAGGCTCGTCTCGAGAACTGACCACGTTCGTCCATGTCATCCGCCGTCGGAACTTGGCCTAACTCCTCTTTGAGTCGAGTTAGTTCATCTAACAACTCCCTTTCCGGTATCGCATGACGTTGATTAGGCGAAAAACCTGCCGCTGATAGTGCATTATTCCAACTGTCAAACCGCTTCTGGGCAAGCTTGACTGAATACGTCCCCAATTCACGCATATCGGAAGCCGTCGGCGGCTGTCCTAATGTCTCAGCCACATCTTGGATATCCTCACGTATGTCATCTGGAGTTACCCCAAATTCCACCGCAGGCTCCAAACCGACAGAGCGGAGAGCTGAGCTCCACGACCCAAACCGCAATTTTGCAATAGACACCGAGAATATACCCTCTCGTTTCATCTCATCACACGTTGGGGCTCTACCAAAATTGCTAGCAAGTCGAAGAATCTCGTCTTGAATCTCTGTCTTGGGTATTTTACTGTCATGGGACTTATGATGCTGTTTCAGTTTCGAAGGGTCTTCGAACGATACGTCGCAGAAATAACAACAGTGTGTTTCTTTTTCATCCATAGTTCAGAAGGCGTTTTGACCGACGCCTCAGCCCTCTGGGCGTCAAAAAATTCGGTGCAACTATCGAGACAAAAAATTTGAAAACAGACGGTCGAGACTTCCTATTTCTGACGGATAATTCGACTCCGACCAGTGAGCGCAATCGAGACACGACCCTGGTACCAATTTTTCGCAGCTAACCGGAGGGTGATCTGCTCACCCTCTCTGACAAACGCAACATCACTTTTTGCCCAACTTGTAAATTTAATTCTACCAGAGTCGTCTTTGATGAGTCCAACTTGTTGAATCGCACTGCTGCTACTTTCCCACAGAGTCTCCACCCGGCCTTCAATACTCACTTCGCCGCGATTGACCTCCTCAACTTTCGAGATTGGGATGACCGTCCCGGCCGCCTGATCCAGTTCGTCGTAGACATCGACGACTGCATCCGTCATTCCACGGCCGTCTGCAACCCGCTCGGCCAGCCGCCGACTGATCGCCGCCCGCGTCCAGCCATCGAGTTGCTGCTCCAACCGTGCAGCCTGCCTGTTGACCGTTGCTAGTTTTGACTGCGAGAGCACCTCTCGGGGATCGTCTTTGTCTGGATCCCGCCATCGGTCCACGCTCGCGGCCCGCTTGTCGAACCGCTCTCCTGCCTGCTGTCTCGCCTCCTGCACTGCCTGTCGCGATCCGGCTTCCCGCGTTTCAATGTGCTCGCCGACCCGGGCACGAGTCCGTGCAATCTCGATGTCCCGCGCCATCGCTTCCTCTTCCTGTGCCAGCGTCATGCTCGCCCGGCAACTGTCCGGGTGATTCGTATCGACCTTTCCCTGGATCTCTTGTTCGACCGACCGCCGCAGTTCGGGTGTCTCGTCAACGACCCAACCGCGCTTCTCGTCTTTTCGCTTCTGTGCGACCGTACGCTTATCACGAATGACCTTCTTACCTGACATTGGAACTCACAGGTTCCTGAAGGCGCTCACGCGCCGACACCGCGATGCTGCAACATCGCGGTTTTCTCAACGATAACGACCGACAGTCCCGACTGCGCTCTCGCTCGCGCCTTCGCGAGCGCCCCTGTGGGCGCGAGCGAGAGCGCTTTCGTGGAATGAATAAACCAGCCCCGCGCGCCGACACGCCGCCCGGAGCGAGCGGCCAGCGGGATTAGCTTGCTCGTGTCCGGCCCGCGAGGGGCGCAACCGACAAGCTAACCCGCTGGCGTCGAAGGCACATGCACTTTAGCCCGGAACGGATGCTCGCGGTGCGGAGAGCGTCCGCATGCCCGGAATGGTCAGTCGCGAGCGTCGCGAGCCGTGACCGTCGCGAGCGGGGAGGCACGACTCGCGACGGTCGCGGCTCGCTGCGAACGGGGAACGGCAGTGACCCGTGAGCATGCGGAGGGCGGCAGGGCGAGCGGGGCGGGCCACAGACGACTCAGCTATACGGAGCGGAGTAATAGATCACAGCCCAAAAAATACAGAGACTTCAATCTATTACCGCTGACTCACCGTGACGGACTGTCAATCGACCGTCTGAGCCACGGTCGAAAGTCGATATCGCCCTCGATATCGTCACCCTTCCCGACTTCTTTCCCGGCTGGATTACGCCGCCCGTCAGGACCACCTGGGCCACTCGCATGGCCCCACCAGTTATTTGTCGCATCTAACGTCGTATTATCGACATTGAGCGCACCACGACGCGTGTTGTCCACGATATCGTTGAAATCAATGACCGTCTCGTCGGCAGCCACTTTGACTTCGATACCCAGGTTGTTGTTCTCGATTACGTTCTCGGTGGCTTGGTACCCACTCCCGTCAGCTTCCACTTCGAACCCAACGCCATCGAACTGTGACGATGGATCCGACAAGACGTCCGTCAGTTCGTTGCCAGTGACAGTAACATCCTCTGGCACCTCATCGTGATTCCCGGTCCCTCGAATGACGACACCAAAGCCGTAGGCTGTCACTTCCTCGGCGATCTCCGTTACGACATTGTCCTCAACATCGGCACCGTTGACATTGCCCTGGATGCTGATTCCGGCGGCACCAGCCTGATCTTCGTTGCGCAGGTTTTGGACTTTGTTCTGGCGCACAGTGGCATTCTCGATGGCTTCGCTCGCATCGCCGCCGAAAATATTGATTCCATCAACACCGTAAAACCCACCGCCTGAATCATCTCGCTCGAAGTCCCGGACAACGTTGTTCGCAATCACGATGTCGTTCGGTGTATTGCTGGCCCTGACAGCCTCGGATGTCTGGTTGGACTCGGCTGCCGGTGGTGTAACATCGAAGCCGTCCAGCTTGGCCCCATCAGCTCCAAGTATCACTCGGCCTTCGATGGTTGCCTCGTCGCCGCGGTTCCCGTCACCAGGGATACCACTATTGGGTCCGTCAAGTGTAAGTTCCTCGTCAACTGTGACATCCTCAGCGTACGTGCCTGGTTCGACACAGATCGTCGCGCCACTGCTTGCACTAGTAATCGCAGCCTGGATTGAATCTCCATCACTCACAGTCACATCACAGTGATTGCTCGCTCCTGCGACACCCGTGTATGCAGCACCCGCTACGACGGCACCACTAATTGTTCGTAGAACGGTTCGCCGTCGGTACAGCTGAGTTTCGCGTGTCATGACTCATACACCCTTGACCGCCCTCTGGCCAGAGTGTGATATGAGTTGACACAACGCATGATTATATAAGTAGGAGATTGACAACTATTCGACAATTCTAAACAGGGGCCGGCTATCGGAATACCCGCTGTACACCAGCGCTTCATGATCTACAGAGAGCAAAGTAGACTGGCTGTAGCCGGTGAATAGCGTGTAATCGCTACAAGAAACGCCCTGAATTCTTTTTAGCGGTGGTATCGAACAGGGGCCTATGGCTGCCCTCCAGATTACTGTCGATGGACAGGAACTGACCGCGGACTGGACGAAGGAAAACGCGGAAACCCGCAATGCCATCGCTGCAGCGCTCCCACTGGAGGGTGATGCGAGTCGTTGGGGTGATGAACTATACTTCCGAACTGGGATCGATGTCGACCCAAAGACGACACAGACAGAAGTCCCGGTTGGATCAGTAGCCTACTGGCCTCAGGGGAACGCTATATGTTTGTTCTGGGGACCAACACCGGCAAGTCACGACCAGGAACCACGGGCAGCTGCACCAGTTGCTGTGGTCGCTACGGTTGATGATGTTTCACCGCTTGATGCGATTCAAGGCGGGGCAGCCATTCGCATCGAACGGGCCTGAAACTGGACGACAAGAGCTGTCTGGACACGGAGATGGATTGAGGTCAGTATCGAAGGAACCACCAGAGGCGGCGAGAAGGACGGGCTAGTTCATACACAGAACAGTCGTGCTACCCATTGCGTATTACTCTAATAGTACCGATATGCCGCGTGTTACCAGCAAAGGGCAGGTCACCATCCCAAAAGAAATTCGGGACGCGCTCGGAATCGAACCCGGTGACGAGATCGCGTTCGAAGAGGGAGAGTCCGGCTACACGATCCGAAGGAAAGAACCAACCACCGAAGAGAGAGACGATCCGTTCGAAAAATACCGTGGCAGCGCGGCAAGCGATGAGACAATGCCGGATCGGATGCGTCGACTCCGTGGCGAGTACCCCCGCGAGGTCGGCACCGAGGAAGACGATGACGTGGAGGGCGAGACGTGATCACGGCAGTCGATACGAACGCTCTCCTTGCGCTCTTGTACGAAGACGAATACACCGACACGAGCAAAGCGGAGCTTCGGCGCGCCTACACTGAGGGACGAGTCGTTATTACGGGGCTGCGGTCGCAGTGTCACCCGCTTCGGGATCAAATGGGAGATTGATCACGAGTTCATCGAACCAGACGATCGGACGCTTGCTCTGGCCATCTTCCTCGAACAAGATAATCCCCAGTTGCGCGAGGCGACTGAGTTCTTCGTGAACGTTTTTTACATCTCTGTCGACGACCCGGGCAGCCTCGTTGATGCTGGACGGCTCTTCCCGACGAATTGCTTCGATGAGTTCGAGGACACGCGGGGTCAGCGTCTCCATAAGAGCATCGTAGCTGGTAAACGAGAGCGCGGGCGCGGCGTCCACTGCATCGCTCTGTTCCAGTGACGCAATGTCGTCGGTGACATCGTCGTGAAACTCGTCGGCCGACTTCACAGTCACGACAAGTGTGGACGCAGCCCGAAGCTGTTCGCGTTCCATCGGATGCAGTGGTGGCGTTGAATCGGTCATGTGTATCACCGTTGTGATGGACTCATGTGACCTGAGGTTCGGATTTCGGAATTTCGCTCCAGAACTGTTCCCAGAGTTCGACCATCCCTGGGAACTCGATTATGTCTGGTTCAGGGTCGGGTGCAACGTGGCGTTCGTGCCCTTTCGTATCCTCGTGAGAGTTGTCATAGCGACGGATCGTTCCGTCCGCAAGCGTGCAGGGTGGGTCTGGCTCCGTTGCACCGTAATGGAGCTTGTAGGCCCACCCAGACGGGTATGCATCACGGTCAGTCCGCATGCAGAACACGCGAACAACGGTCCCGTCAGGATACTTTTGGCCCTCACTCACGCCATCGAGGTCGTCGTCAGTCAACGAGCCCATCCTCAGCTATGGTACACAGACCAACACCATAGTAGTATTGGTTGTAAGACCAATGGTCGTATTGCTTGTCTCGGGAAATCGAATAGTAACACGAACATTGCTGGGACCATGTCTGAGCGCTTCGGTTACGAGCGATTCGACCGCCCCACCATGACTTAAGTACGCAACCATACTACAGGGGAGTCGAATGGGTTCGGAGCCGGAGCCGACGCATACGTCGCTGGAGACACTCCAGGAAGCACTCCAGACTGAGCGAATCACCTACGTCGATACACTGAACGAGGATATCGGCGCAGTCGTCGAGAGTGCAGACCAGCTCGCATTCGATTATGTCGTCGGTGATGTCTCCGACTACGGTAAGTCCTCGAACGATCACGTCCACTTTGACTTGGTCCACGAGGGCTCGACGATTCATTGCGTGGTCTTTGGATACAAACGGTCGACCATCGACGCCACAATCGAGGACGGCATGCAGGTTGCCGTCAAGGGCTCGCTATCGTACTACGAGGACGGGGGTAACGTCTCCGTCATCGTCGAAGATATCGTGGAGGTCGGTGAAGGCACGTATCAGCAGATCTACGAGCAAAACCGGCAACTGCTGGACTCGGATGGGTTGCTTGATCCGGAACACAAACAGGCTCTTCCAGACTTCCCTGAACGGATCGGGATCGCTACCAGTGCGACGAGCGATGCCCGGAAGGATGCGATCACCAGCATTCGCGAACGCTATCCTGACGTGGATATCGTCATCCAGAACACGAGTGTCCAGGGCGACGATGCGATGATGTCGATCATGGGCGCGATTAGTGAACTCGATGACGACCCGCTGGTCGACGTTATCGTCCTCACCCGTGGAGGCGGGTCCGACAAACATCTCCGTGTGTTCAATGAGACGCCACTCTGTCGTGTTATCCACAAAACCGACACGCCAGTTGTGGTCGGCGTTGGCCACGAGAACGACCAAACACTGGCCGATGAAGTGGCCGACCGACGGGTGATGACACCGACCGAGGTTGGCGAAATCGTTCCGGAGAAGGTAACGCTGGAGACGGAACTGGACACGCTCGAAGAGCGCTTGGATACCGTCTACTCTGACACTGTCGAGACGACGCTGGAGACGATGGACGACCGACTTACTCGGGCGTATAACCGGAAAGTCGAGTCGGATATGTCATCGTTCGAAGCTGAACTGGATCGCGCATACGACACACACGTTCGCGATGAACTGACCGACTTTGAAAATCGACTACAGCAAGCACGAACGCAGTACGATCAGCAGCGGAAACGAGAACAGGAGGCCGCTGCCCATCGCCGCCAGCGTCGACGGCTGCTGCTCATCTTGGCCGCTCTAGGACTGCTCGTTGTAGCCCTGCTCCTGTACATCCTGCTTCCACTATGAAAGACGAAACAATTGCCGACAAAACCGACCGGCTCGAACAGATCATCGAACAGCTCGAAGACGGTGACGTTTCGCTGGAACGGGCGAACGAACTCCATGCCGAGGGGACGGAACTGATCGCTGAGCTTGAATCCGAGCTGGCTGTCGGGGATGGCGAGGTTATCGATCGGTAGAGCGTCTCGGTATCTGTCTTTAACCGCGATCTAGCCTAGTTCTGTCCAACCCAAACTCAGCTTAAACCGTCGAAGGTTCGTCCGTAATCGTCGGTCCAGTACTCGGACCGGGAAGCCTTCGGAGCTTCAACCCCACGAGGTTCCGTCTGAAACCACAGGGTGGTTTTCTCCGGAAACGGTGGTGTGTGAGCTTCAACTGCATAAGTATCCAACTGAAACTATGCCCGGTTCAGGCAGATGACTGAGGCCAATGGACGGTTTTCACTCCACCGTTTTTGTCGATCTCCAATACCTGCTGAACCCCCGGATCGACAAAAAGTACGTCGCTTACCTACACCGTCGCAGTCACGTGCTGATACTCTGCTTGGGAGGGTGTGGGCCGTAGCGTTAACTCAGCTAGTGCTAACTCCCGTAGCACTTCTGGTGGCACACCGCCGGTATCGTGAAGCACGGCATCAAGCGTCCAGGCATCGTACTGGCTCGCGTTTGGGGCGACTACGTCAACGGCGACAGTGGGCACGCAGTCACGAATCTCACGAGCAGCCCGCCGAACCCGTTCACGTTTCTCCACGGTGCAGCTCATGCTTTCACCCCCTCAATGAGATCGTCAATCAGTGAGCCGCCAACGTGGGGGCCGATATCCCAGCCACGCTCGTTCTGGGTGTACTCACACCACTCGGAAAGCGTCTCAAACGATGTCTCCGACAGTTCGACTGTCTCTGCTTGTCCATCAGCCGTGACAACAGCCACGGCAAACTCGTAGCTGTCCCAGTAGTGGGCCGCACCTCCGTTATCGATGCCAAGGAACAACGGCTGGTTTTGAGTGAGCAGCTTGCGTGCGGTACGTTCTTGTGGATTGGATTGCGTAGTTGTCATTGGTTCTTGGTTGGAACCAACGCGCCTCGGTGCTACAACACCGGGGCGATTTGCTTTCAAGGGATCAAATCGCCCAGTAGCGCGCCTGTTCCTGTGCTTTATTGATTGGTCGGTAACACCATAATACTTTTGCTCTCCGTAAACAATTGTGCTGATGGATGAATGCCTCAAGGTAAGCGCTCGGTGAGTGATTCAGAAATAGTAGATGCGTTTGAAGAAATCGAAGGTCCATTTGCGGGGGCCTCTGAGATAGCTGAATTCTTTGGTCACACCCGTCAGTGGGCACATCAGAGGCTTAGTGAGCTGCATGAAGACGGTACTGTGAACAAAAAGAAGACTGGCAAACAATCTGTTGTTTGGTGGGTTGAGGATTAGCCTTGGCGAGTCTCAGAAAGGTATTGCTTCCCGCCCTCTGTAACCCAGTAAAATCGCGAATTTCCGCCTGGGTTTTTGCTATTCACGTAACCTGAGGATTCGAGTTTCTGGAGTTGCTGGTGTCCCCATTGCCGGGTTTTGTCGAATTCATCACCGACTTCTTTGGCAGTAAAGGCAGGATCTGGAGATTGGACCATGAACAAAAGAATCTCACGAGAGCTTACAGCCGGATCTGGTCCACTAGACACAGTAAGTCAAATTCTCGGGTAGCGATTAAGTCATACGGTGTTTTCTATTTACGGCTAGCAAAGGTTAAGTGGTGGCAATGTACCACTCGAAATAGACGACACAGAGACACCACAGTCGTCGCATTTCACCAATGACCGAACGCTCTCCAACCATCGATGAGTCGCATCGCTCCCCAGCACACTCTCGAGACGCTTCGTCCCTGCTGAGCCCTGCAACCAGATCTAGAGGAGTTGTCGACCATAGCAGTGCTGCAGTCTGAGCGACCGTCTCGTCCAATTCGCTTAGCCCGTGCCGTGGTCGGCACACCTGGTTCGATTCCGGGCACGGGTCCTTTGGTCCCAATGACTTCAGACCATTCCCACGACGATGCTGTCGATCGTACGACCACCGACGCAGCCGTTGCCGCCGACCTCGACGTAGACATCCCCCAGACCGACCACTCCACCGACGATCTCCAGGCCCTCCTCAACCAGATACAGGACACTATACCACCCCTCGTTTCGAGTGTTCTCCAGACGCTCATCCAGACTATCGACTCACTGCAACACCGTATCGACGACCTCGAGACAAAACAGGAGCAAACACACGACATCGCCACCACGGCTAGCGGCAAAGCCGAAACCAACGCCAGCGACATCACCGATTTGGAAGCCGACCACGAGAAGACCCACGACATCGCAACCAGCGCCGTCGCGAAGGCCAACCAACTTGAGGCCGACCAGCAAGAGGACGCAGAGACGCTCCCGGACGGCGTGGAGCCGAGTTCCTCCCCGCTGGATTTCTTCGCGAACTGCCGCCAGACCAAAGTCAAGCAAGCGTTCGTCGAGGAGTCTAATCGCCAGAATACCTACCGAGCAATCGCCGTCGCGAAACGCTGGCCAGAGTTCGCGACCACACGCACCGATGGTAGTGGCGTCTTCCTGACCAAAGACGACGTACAGACGGCTCTCACTGCAGAGCTTGGGAAACAACCCCATCGCCAGACTGTCGCCAGAGTGTTGGACAAACTCCTCGAACTGGGCGGCAGCGATGTCATCGAAAAGCGACGCACAGTCGGGCGCAACCAAGCGACGAAACAGATCCTCACGATGGACAAAGACACTGCAGAGGGACTGCTGGAGAAACGCTACATCGGGCTGGATTTACTTGAGACCACGACTGGCAAAGCACAGACTGGTGGTGTCACGCCCGTTGTGACGGGGGGTCCAACCTGAACCCTGTGACAGACCAGCCACAGCGACGAATCGACCGACGACCGCGGCGATAGAACGCGACGGCACATGCCCTGTCGTCGTCGACGCCCGCTTTCGATAGCTGCAGGACTCAGCAGGACCCCTTCGGTTCAAATCCAATGTGGATAGTTATTACAGACTCAGTGAGATACCATCTGATAGGCTCGTCACAACAGGTGTGACTCTATGGGTGATTGTATCTATACCAGTAGAATCTACACCAAGAGAAATTGAATCAACGGAGGCGTGTTGTACTGACCTCTTCTCACAAATTCCAAAACCGAGAGCTATTCGGGACTCATTGAGCGGAGAACGTGATCAATCACTTGTGATCCGCCAGCTTCATCGGCAAGTGACAGTGCTCTCTGAGCAGGTACGACGCTCACGTAGCAGTCTGGAAAGGTGAATAACACATAGATGATATCGCTTGTGGGATACAGGAATATGTTTTCACCGCTCTTTGGGTCGATTGCTTCTTCAAAGGGTACTGGATGAAGTATCCGCTCATACAACTTTCCAAGTTCTGCCGGGTTGTTGTTCAGGAATTCTCCTAACCCGACTCGGTTTTCGTGATCAATCCGGATCCCATTGTCAGTCTCCTGTACAACGGCTTTGTCGTCCAGGTAGGCCTGCATCTCATCTAAGTCTGCACGTCCGACAACTTCGAAGTCTAATTGATCTGCTGGAACGGGAGGATCAATCGAGCGGACGTAGCCGTAGATTTCAGTTATGAAGTGTTCTGGCAGGACGCCTTCATTTCCGCTTCCGTCGCTCTCACTGTCTTCACGTGTGATGTGGTAGAAAATCGAGTCTTCGTCGAATGCAAGGGTGAAGTGACGATTATTCCAGTCGTTCGTTACTGACATTCCGTCTGCTGTCGGTTCAAATCCAAGTGTATCTCCGTTGAATCGGAGATTTATACCTTCTCCTTCGGTATCTATGTGGATGTCAGACCCGAGATCGAAGTTGAACACGGTCACCGGTCATAATTACCAGTCGATTATTAACTAGGTAGCTACTTATTATTCTAGTTTTGTAGCCATATATAAGAAATCTTCCTCGAAACATCTCTTGTTCAGATCAAGGAGAGAAGTATATAGTCGATACGGAGAGAATGATAAAGATTAGATTAACCCAACTGAGTACTGCTCTCTCTTGATTTACTCGACTTCGCTGAGATTCTGGCTTAGGAATCTCTCGGTGTATGAATTGTATTTATAGAACTCACCCTTTGAGGCAACCGACTGTCACCCCCTCTCAATACCTGTCGGCGAGACACAGGTAGCCCTTCTGAAGCACTCTAGTTGTCCTAGTTCACCACCAGATTTTTTGGATGAGATAGCAAGCTTAATACTTTAGTTCCGATTCAGAAATTAAGTGAGAATAAATGAAAATAAGATTGGAAACGTTTGTGCTCTTCAGCATCAGTCTCTTACTCATAACTGCCGGTTGTTCGACACTGGCTGGATCCAGCCCAGAATCAACACCGACGCCCGAACCGACTGTAACAGAAACACCAACACCAGAACCAATTGTCACAGAAACATCGACGCCAACACCCACAGAAGCCGAGACAAAAGCCCCTGAACACACTCCCACGGAGACAGAGTCTGACCTTCTCGCTGAACGACGGCAAAAATATGCAGCCTTCAATGAGACGTATCGCTTCCTGCTCCGGGACACTGGTACGGAAGTAATGGTACTGGACTCACAGGCATATCCGGAAAACGAGACGTATCATCTCACCTACCAGCTGAACGCGTCAATGAACCACTCCAAGAATACGGCCATACGTCGGGATGTTGCTATCTCGTATATCGTCGTCGCGGACAGCTGGAACACAGACGAGTATCCGGACAAGGACCACACATGGCTCCCGGATATGGTTTGCCTTACGAGTGTTACTGCGGACGGGACGGTATACGGCCACAACTACATTCGGTACAACTGGGCCTTCAAGTACAACGAAGGACTCTGGAGTAGTCTGGTTTATATGGGCCACTATGGTGGTACCCTCGAAAAGGGACCAGCTGATCCAGACTACGGAAGTAATGAAACCGGTGCAGATCCTGATTATCCAGAACCGTACGATAACGTCTGCCGGGGAACCTGACGCTACTCAAGAGTAGCTGCTTGTCTATCTGAACGGATTGGGACTGAAAGGGGCCGGTCGCTCCGGGACGATGGGCGATGCAAGCACCGACTGGAGCGCAGCGAGCCCCTCGACTGGAGCGACCGGGGGCTTTCTATGCCAACACAATCTTTCTTCCAAACATTTTAAACCAAATACAAAACAAGTAAATTCCAATGGCAGAGCAGAACAATTTACCGGTCCCAGTCGAGGAGACCCGGCAGTACATCCGGATCACACCGACAGACGAACCCATAGACCCAGATACCGCCACAGCCCAATTCGAACGCCTCCACACCCTCAAATCCCGCAACACCGACACTGCCCTCCTATCCAGATTCATCAATACCCCACCAACAATCGAACTCTACCTGGTCGCACCACCCGAAGACACCCAGACCATCCAGTATTACGTCGGCATCGACACCCCAGACCTCCACCAACCACTCGAACGCATCCTCCGCACCCTCTTTCCAGACAGCTACGAGTTCCGAACGGTCCAGTGGGCACCCTCACTCCTCCCTGCACAGCCCGCAGCCGGCGTGCAATTCGAAGGCCGACCTGACCGTCGAAAGGACTGGCAAACGCGACTCACGCCCTTACAGGAGTTCCAGAACGAAAGCAAACACGTCCGTACCCCACTGGCAAGCGTCGTCGAGGCGGTGGCCGCCACCGACGGCCCAGCACTCCTGCAAATCCTCATCCGCCCAAAGGCCGACTGGTCGACCGACAGAGACCTCCACAGACGCGAACTCGAGGAGGGCCGGGAATCCTGGCTCGGACAGATAATCACCGCCCTGATCGCACCGGCCGACCCGACCCACACCGACACACCGGTTCCCGTCGAAGACCGAACACGCCTCAACGAACTCGCCGACCGAGACCCCCGCCATTCCTTCGAGGTCAACATCCGGGCCATCCTGTCCAACAACACTGACCAGCACGTCGCCGATGACCTCGCAACGGCCTTCGCCGAGGTAAGCCACACCACCTACGAACTGACCGGCACCGTCTACACAGACACTGACGCCGAAGACTTCCGAACACGGATCTGTGACCGGACGTTCCAGCCCGCTGACTACGACCGCTTACAGAACCGCCTCCCACTCACCACCCCAGCCAGTCCGGGCATTGTCGCCGACGCCAGCGAACTCGGGAGTCTCTGTGTCCTCGATGGTAGCACACTCACCACTGCGGCCAGACGCGCCCTTGCGACGACACCCGGTGAACGACGCATGCTCCCACCACCACCCGCCACACATCTCACTCCGTTTCGCGGCGATGGCCTCCCACTCGGTCGCCCGCTCTCACAGGACGGCACGGCCCAGGACGAACCGGTAACACTCCCACCCTCGCTCCAGTCACTCCACGTCGCGTGGTTCGGCAAAACCGGCTCGGGCAAGTCGACGAGTCTCACGAACGGGATCGTCACGAATCACGCGGCAACCGACGGTGCGGACATCATGTTCCTGCCGAAAGGCGGTGGGATGGCCACCGAGTACATGTGCGCTCACTACGTCACGTACGGGGACCTCGATAACGTCCTGTACTTCGACTGTGCCGCCCTGTTACCGGCTCTCTCCGTTTTCGACATTCGCAAGGACCTCGCGGCTGGCGTCTCCCGAACCACCGCTGTCGAGGACAAGGCCGACCACTACCTCGAACTGCTCGTGGGCATCATGGGCCGTGACCGGTTCGAACAGGCCGTCCGCTCGCCGGATATCATCAGATACCTAGTCAAAGCACTGTTCGACCCGGTCAACGGCGACGACGCCTTCCAGCATCGGGACCTGCACGCCGCTGCCCAGGAAATGCACGATCGCCAGTCCGCCCCGGCCGTGGCCGACGAGGATCTCGAACGACTGCTTGCCGGTGTCGTGGCCAACAGCGCTCGCTCGTTCGACGAGATCATGCAGGGAGTCGCCAACCGGATCGAGAAAATCCCCGTCGACCGTCGACTGGCCCGCATGTTCAATCACGTCCCCGAGGCTGATGACCCCCACTTCGATTTCGGCGACTTTCTCGATGACGATGTCGTCATCATCGTCGACACTGGCCGCGTTCGGACGGATACCCAACGTGTCATGACGCTTGTATTACTGTCGAACCTCTGGTCTGCGCTGCGCCGGCGCGCCCAGTCGACACCCGCGACGGAATCATATAATCTCGTTAATGTGTATCTCGAAGAAGCCGCCTCGGTTGCCACCTCAAGCATCTTACAGGATCTGCTCTCACAGTCCCGCGGCTTTGGCGTCGGGATCACACTCGCGATGCAGTTTCCCGACCAGCTACGCCGCATCGACGACGCCGTCTACCGGGAGCTACTCAACAACGTCTCGACGTACGTCACCGGGAACGTCCCGACTGATGACCGGCTGGCCAGCCGGTTCACGACCGCGGATATGTCAGCGACGGAGATGGCTGATCAGCTCAAGTGGCTCCCCCGAGGGGAATGGTTGGTCCAGTTGCCTGCTCCCTTCGACCAGCCCGAACCACGACCGTTTCAGGTGGCGTCCTTGCCGCTGCCAGCCGGCGATCCAGACGGTCCCGGACAGTCGATTGCCACCGACGAGATGGAGCCACTGATTGCGGATGTAACGGCCCGGACACGGTCGAACGCCGGGCTCACGCTCCAGGCACCGAGTACTGCTGGTGAAACCGACGACAGCACTGATCCGACCGACGAGTCCGGGGCCATGCGTGTCGATAGCGCCCTGCCACATACACGACGGCTCCCGGAAATGGTCTCCTATGACCGTGAGAGTCACGCGCTGCACTGCCAGGACTGTGGCAACCGGTATGATCCGTCTATCGACGGCATGCGACGAGCGATCGCCTGCTGTGGCTCGCTTGCCGATGTTGACCCCGATGACGTGCCGATCTGTACGCTGAATCTGAAGCGGTCGGCCGAGGAACGCGAAACCAGTGAGTGGTCGACGACACAGCTGTGTTTCCTGCAGGCCGTCTACAACGCCCAGCAACTCCGATATGACCCGCTGGAATACGATCTCCTGTCCGATTCGATGCTCCGACTGCAGGAGTACGTCGGAATCGAGAGCGACGCCGTCCAGGACCTGTGTGATGCCGATGTCCTGCGCCACGATACGGACCGCCCCCATCGCCTGTATTCGGTCACACCCGCGGGCCGGGACGCTATCGGGGAGTCGTACCGCCGTGGCGTCGATTACGGCCACGAATGTGGCGACCTTGAGGAATCCAGTGAGCACGTTCTCGCTGTGGAGGCAGCTCGGCTGTATCTCGAACACGAATACGTTGCAGATGGGGATTCACCGGTGACGAAGGTCGTGCCCTACTACGAGATTCAGGACGGCTCGCTCCCGGCTGCGACGTTCATGGGCACTGATGAGGCGGCTGTCGAGACAGTCTCGGAGTCCTATTCGCTACATCGGCTCGATCTCGTCGGGCTGGACGGCGATGGTGAGATTCGTGTCACCGTCGAGGCCGAGCGGGTCAACAATGACCTTCGACGTGCTGTCCCCGCTGATTTCGACAAGATGGCTGCCTGCAGTCCCGACGAGGCTATCTGGGTCGCGATGTCACACGACGCTGCCCACGAGATTCTCGCCGCACTGAATGACCCCCTGGAGGGCGAGCCCCGTGTCGAGAAAACGTATTCCGAAAGTACTCCCGCGAGTTCCTTCACTATCGACGAACCCGGCTTTTCGGATATTCTCACGGTCAACCAGTTGCTCGACCGCATCGACCGCCCGGATCCGCGTGACCTGCAAGGCTAGCCTGGGTCGAGTGAAACCGGCAAACCGGGCCAAAACCGTCCTTTGTCGATCTGGGGGTGTCCAACCCAGGGCCCCCACCACCGCAAGAAGGTACATTATCGCTGTCAAGCCTGGCTAGATGCGTGGGAAAGTCAACTGGCGAAAGCCGTGGCTCACTGGCCAACGCGGCTCTTTTCGTGGGACAGCGCCCTGCTTGCGGGTAGTTCGGAAATACCGTGCACCTGAGATTTGTTCAGTGAATTTGATAGGTGTGCTGCACATAAATTTTCAACCTTAGTTGCCGTCTGGCGATTCGATCTAAGATTGGAACTGATTGGGATATTGGCATGTTCTGCTTGGGCGCTCTGTATTTCCCACGCAGCGCCCTGCTTGCCTGGCTTTTGGACCTGGTTCGCCCGCCTGCCCGTTTGGTGTGCTTGTCGGTGGGTATCTAGGGACTACTAGATCCGCTTTGATCCATTCTACCGGAGGATTTCCCCAAGGTTGCCGACAGAGGACGGGGTAGTTGACTTATTCTCCGGGGGCCTCCAGCTCCACCAACGTCAAATCCCGATCTAGCATACAGTAGTCGTGGGGCGGGTCGCCAATAATCTCGTCAATCCGATACTCTTCATCAAACTCAGCACCGGCAGGTTCACAGTAGGGATGGCTCGGACACTCAGTGTGTGGACAGGGACCCATCAGTGAGGCTTTGCTGCCAGCATACGCGCCCTTCGAGGGCACGTTCGCCCTGATCGGCGCAGGCTCGACCTCGACGGCCCGCACGCCATCTTGGTGCATAGCACAGTCTAGCGTTTGGCCGCTCTGTCTGACATTGGTGATCCGATATCGGCGGCCGGTGTTCAGATTGAGACATTGGTCGCGGTAGGGGCAACCCTCACAGCCGCTGGCTTCCCCGCGATAGACGAACTCCTCGCCGACCTCGGCGAGGCGCGTCCCGACGAGCGTGACAGTAGTCATGCTAGCCTATACACTGCGAACACGGTAAAGCGTCATGACCGCCCGGTCAACTCATCTAGTTTGTCCAGATACGCTTCGCGAGGCACCTGATACAGCGAGCGGTAGTCCAGCTCGCCGTCGGCGAACCGGGTCGCCAGTTCCACCGCGCCCTCGACGGCAGCGTCGCGGCGCTCGTAGGAATCGGCGTCGCGCTCGACCTCAGGTTCGAGATAGAAGGTGACGTACCAGTTCTCTCCAGTTCGGTCAGCGCCGGGGCGTCGGGTCCGTTTCCCGCGCGTGAGATATATCGTCGGGAGACACGGTGCTGGGAACTGCTCGGAGTCGAAGATATCCGGGCGATAGGCGAGGATGAGCTTGTCGTCGGTCTCGTTCCACACCGTCCAGTCTTCCGGAAGGCCCGACAGGTCCATGGCATCGCATTAGTGTGGATCGGCAAGAATCCGCTGGTCTGTCCCGAAGTTGGCAGCGTAGACACCTGTTCGTGCATTAGCAAATCGCATTCAGTACCGGCCAGACTGTGTCACCTGTTTTCAATCGCCAATCAACCCAGCAACAGATTCACATCAATGCAGCGCTAAACATTGTCCGACTCACCGGCGAGAACAGTTGACAACCGACACAGTATATAAATCCAGTCCCATAGAAATGACACACGTTAACATACCCAAGGCCTGCCGTCCCCGTATTCGGTCCTTTACAGGGTCAGAATTTGTCGGCGGTATACCCGTAAGGGCACAAAGATCATATACCGCTGGATGTCATATAATAAATAGTATCGGATACAGTCCCACACTGTCTCCTGTTACCATACGAGGTCGGCACCGGACCCGGGCTGGTCAGCCATGGAAAAGCACACCCATTACCCCCACAGTGGCGGAGTGTTCGGGGGCCGTACGCGAACACGCTTACAGCGGACAGCCCCGGCGGTTGAATGGATACACACAGCGGCGGGTCCGTCCCGCAACAGCAGGTGATCCCGTGGTGCCACGACGAACTACTGAGATAGCATGAGCAAGAACAAAGAGACACTCGAAGCGCTGAGCAAGGAGTACCGTGACACGATCCCAGCGGACCTCCGGAAAACGAACTCGTTCGACTGGTATCTGCAACAGTTGTACGACGAACCGACGATTGCCCGCAACGCCCACCAGCGCGTCGCGGACATGTTCGACTACTACGGCACGACCTACGACGAGGAGGCCGGCGTCGTCGAGTACGAACTGGCGAGCCAGGATCCGCTCAACGACGGCGAGAACACCTTCTACGGACGGGTCATCCACGAGGCTATCCACGAGTTCGTCAACAAAGTCAAATCCGGCGCTCGCGGGCTCGGCCCCGAGAAGCGTATCAAACTCCTGTTAGGCCCGGTCGGGTCGGGGAAATCCGACTTCGACCGGCAGGTCCGGCGCTACTTCGAGGACTACACGAGCCGGGACGACGGCCGGATGTACACGTTCCGGTGGACGAACCTCTGTGATGTCATCCACGACCAGGACCCCGCCGACGACGTGGTCCGGTCGCCGATGAACCAGGACCCGCTCGTGCTGCTTCCCCAGAAGCAGCGGGACAAGGTCATCGAGGACATCAACGAGGCCCTCGATGCGCCCTACACCATCCGGAACGAGCAGTCGCTTGACCCGGCCTCGGAGTTCTACATGGACCGCCTGCTGGCCGAATACGACGACGACCTCCAGTCGGTCCTGGAGAACCACGTCGAGATCATCCGCTTTGTCGCCGACGAGAACCAGCGCCGCGGGATCGAGACCTTCGAACCCAAGGACAAGAAAAATCAGGACGAGACCGAGTTGACGGGCGATGTCAACTACTCGAAAATCGCTATCTACGGCGAGAGCGACCCGCGGGCGTTCGATTACTCCGGGGCGTTCTGTAACGCCAACCGGGGTATCTTCTCGGGCGAGGAGCTGCTGAAGCTCCAGCGGGAGTTCCTCTATGACTTCCTGCACGCCAGCCAGGAGCAGACGATCAAGCCAAAGAACAACCCCCGCATCGACATCGACCAGGTCATCGTCGGCCGGACGAACATGCCCGAATACCGGGACAAGAAGGGCGACGAGAAGATGGAGGCGTTCAACGACCGGACCAAGCGCATCGACTTCCCGTACGTCCTCCAGTACGCGGCCGAAGCTCAGATCTACCAGAAGATGCTGCGCAACGCCGACCTGCCGGACATCCAGGTCGAGCCACACACCCTGGAGATGGCGGGCCTGTTCGGCGTCCTCACCCGTATCGAGGAGCCGGACAACGAGTCCGTCGACCTCATCCAGAAGGCCAAGGCCTACAACGGCGAGATCGACGAGGCCGAGGATGTCGACGTGAAGAAGCTCCGCGAGGAGGCCGAGAAGATGGCCGACATCGGCGAGGGGATGGACGGCGTCTCCCCGCGGTTCATCGGCGACGAGATCGCCGAGGCGATCATGGACTCGATGCACCGCAGCCGCGACTTCCTCTCCCCGCTGACGACGTTCAACCACCTCGAAGGCAACCTCGAAAACCACGGCTCCATCGACGAGGAGTCGTTCAGCAAGTACTACCGCTTCCTCGAACTCGTCCGCGAGGAGTACAAGGAGCGGGCCATCGAGGACGTGCGCCACGCGCTGGCCTACGACATGGACGAGATCCAGCGCCAGGGCGAGAAGTACATGGACCACGTCATGGCCTACATCGACGACGCGACCGTCGAGGACGAACTCACCGGCCGCGAACAGGAGCCCGACGAGCAGTTCCTGCGCTCCGTCGAGGAGAAACTGAACCTCCCCGAGGACCGCAAGGACGACTTCCGGCAGGAGGTCTCGAACTGGGTGTCCCGGCGCGCCCGCGAGGGTGACACGTTCAACCCACAGGACAACGACCGCCTGCGCCGCGCGCTGGAACGCAAGCTCTGGGAAGACAAGAAACACAACATCAACTTCTCCGCGCTGGTCTCCAGTTCGGAGATGGACGACGAGGAGCGCAACCAGTGGATCGACGCCCTCATCGAACAGGGCTACTCCGAGGAGGGAGCCAAGGAAGTGCTCGAGTTCGCTGGTGCGGAGGTCGCCAAAAGCGAGATGGAAGAGTAATGTCCGGCGAGGAGTACATCGACCGCGCGGACGAGTCACTCGACGCCGCCTACGAGGCCCCGATGAGCCTCGCGGAGTACGTCGACACCGTCCTCGAAACGCCCCAGGTCGCGGCGCATGCCTCGAAGTACCTGCTCGACGCCATCGAGGCGGCCGGGACCCGAACCGTCATCGAGGAGGGCGAGGAGAAGGAGCGCTACCGCTTCTTCGACGACCCGCACAACGACGGCGAGCACGCCATTCTGGGCAACACCGAGGTGCTGAACGCCTTCGTCGACGACCTGCGCTCGATTGCGGCGGGCCGCGGGAAAGACGAGAAGATCATCTGGCTGGAGGGGCCGACAGCCACGGGCAAGTCCGAACTGAAGCGCTGTCTCATCAACGGCCTGCGGGAGTACTCGAAAACGCCCGAAGGACGGCGCTACACCGTCGAGTGGAACGTCGCCGGAGCCGGCGGCAACGCCACCAGCATGACCTACGGGAACGCGGCCATCGAGGACGAGGACGACTGGTACGAGAGCCCCGTCCAGGCCCACCCGCTGACGGTGTTCCCCGACGACGTGCGGACGGACCTGCTCATCGAAATCAACGAACGGCTGGACGACCACATCCCGATCCGCGTCGACGGCCAACTGGACCCGTTCTCGCGGGAGGCCTACGACTTCCTCGAAGAACAGTACCGTCGGCAGGGCGAGACGGACCTGTTCTCGGCGGTCACCCAGCCCGCCCACCTCCGGGTGAAGAACTTCGTCGTGGACGTGGGCCACGGCATCGGCATCCTCCACTCCGAGGACGAGGGGACGCCCAAGGAACGGCTCGTCGGCTCGTGGATGCACGGGATGCTCCGCGAACTGGACTCGCGGGGTCGGAAGAACCCGCAGGCGTTCAGCTACGACGGCGTCCTCTCGCAGGGCAACGGCCTACTGACCGTCGTCGAGGACGCCGCCCAGCACGCCGACCTGCTCCAGAAGCTGCTGAACGTCCCCGACGAGTCCCACGTCAAACTCGACAAGGGCATCGGGATGGACGTGGACACCCAGCTCATCATCATCTCGAACCCGGACCTCGAAGCACAACTCAACAAACACGCCGACCGCGAGGGCCAGGACCCGCTGAAGGCGCTCAAGCGCCGGCTGGACAAACACGAGTTCACGTATTTGACGAACCTCTCGCTGGAGGCCCAGCTCCTGCGGCGGGAGCTGACCAACGAGACACGGGTCTGGGATCCCGAGTCCTGGGACCAGCTGGAGACGTGGATTCAGGAGCCACTGACCATCTCGGTCCGGGACGAGGTCGAGACAGCGACCGACAAGGAGCTGGCCCCACACACAATCGAGTCCGCCGCGCTGTATGCCGTCGTCTCGCGGCTCGACAGCGCCGAGATCCCGACCGGACTGGACCTCGTCGACAAGGCGCTGCTGTTCGACCGGGGGTACCTGATGGAAGGCGACGAGCGCGTCGACATCGACGACTACGACTTAGAGACCACCGCCGAGGACGGCGACCACGGCATCCCGGTCACCTACGTCCGCGATATCATCGCCGACCTGCTGCACGAGCCACAGGACCGTCACCATCCGGACCTCCCGGTCGAACACGTCCTGATGCCCCGGGACGTGCTCAACGCCGTCGCCGAAGGACTTGCGGACGCCCCCGTGTTCTCGACCGGCGAGGCCACAGAATACGAGGAGCGGGTCGTGACTGTCAAGAACTACATCTTCGGCCAGCAGGAACAGGACGTACTCGACGCGATGATGCGGGACAAGCGCGTCGACGAGGCGACCGTCGAGGAGTACATCGAGCACGTCTACGCCTGGGAATCGGACGACCAGATCGAAAACGAGCGGGGCGAGCGCGTCGACCCGGACCCGCTGAAGATGAAGGTGTTCGAGATCGAGCACCTGGGCCGGTTCGACGAGAAGAACTACGACGGCAACGAGCCCGATCACGCCGTCGAACAGTTCCGAACGGAGAAGATCATCACGGCCCTGAACCGCCACGCGTGGCAGCGCCGTGACGAGGAGTTCCGCGTCGGCGATGTCAACCCCAAGGAGATACCGGTCATCAACACCGTCCTCGGCAGCTACGACTGGGACGACATCCAGCGGACCTACGAGGACTTCGAACCCGGGCAGTGGGACAACCCGCCGTCCGGGACCGAGACGGCCCGCCTCAAGGAGAAGACGCTGGACAACATGGTCGAGATGTTCGACTACACGCCGGCGTCGGCCGAGCTGACGAGCCGACACGTCATGAGCCAGGTGAGTTACAGATGGGACTGAAAGACGACCTCGAACGGTACCGCGACGTGGGCGAGGAGCGCCGACAGGACCTCGCCGAGTTCATCCAGTACGGCGATCTGGGCCAGTCACGGGGCGATTCGGTCCGCATCCCGATCAAGATCGTCGACCTGCCGGAGTTCGAATATGACCAGCGCGACCAGGGCGGCGTCGGCCAGGGCGAAGGTGCCGAGGAAGGTGACCCGGTCGGCCAGCCACAGCCCCAGCCCGGCGACGGCGACGAAGACGGCGAACCCGGCGAAGAGGGCGGCGAACACGAGTACTACGAGATGGACCCCGAGGAGTTCGCCGAAGAGTTGGACGAGCAACTCGGACTCGATCTCGAACCCAAGGGCAAGAAAGTCATCGAGGAGAAGGAGGGCGACTTCACGGACATCACCCGGACCGGTCCCTCCTCGACGCTCGATTTCGAGCGACTGTTCAAGAAAGGCCTCAAGCGAAAGCTCGCGATGGACTTCGACGAGGACTACGTCCGCGAAGCCCTCAAAGTCGAGGGCTGGGGGCCGGCCACCGTCTACGAGTGGACCCGCGAGCAGAACATGCCCGTCTCCAAGGCGTGGATCGACGACGCCTACGAGGACCTGCCCGCCGACGAGAAAGCCGTCTGGGACTCCATCGAGGAGATGGAGGACAACGTCGAGAAGGTCGAAACGTCCCAGCGCATCCGGCGAGAGGGCGTCGACCAGATCCCGTTCCGCCGTGAGGACGAGCGCTACCGCTACCCCGAAATCGTCGAGGAACGGGAGAAAAACGTCGTCGTCGTCAACATTCGAGACGTGTCGGGGTCGATGCGCCAGAAGAAGCGGGAACTGGTCGAGCGGACGTTTACGCCGCTTGACTGGTATCTCACGGGCAAGTACGATAACGCCGAGTTCGTCTACATCGCCCACGACGCCGACGCCTGGGAAGTCGAGCGCGACGAGTTCTTCGGCATCCGCTCGGGCGGTGGCACCCGCATCTCCAGCGCGTACGAACTCGCGGCGGAGATCCTCGAAGAGGAGTACCCCTGGAGCGAGTGGAACCGCTACGTGTTCGCGGCGGGCGACAGCGAGAACTCCTCGAACGACACCGAGGAAAAGGTCATCCCGCTGATGGAACAGATCCCGGCGAACCTCCACGCCTACGTGGAGACCCAGCCGAGCGGGAACGCTATCAACGCCACCCACGCCGAGGAGGTCGAGCGCAACTTCCGCGACGCCGACAACGTCGCGGTCGCGTACGTCTCCTCGCCGGAGGACGTGGTGGACGCCATCTACGACATACTCAGCACGGAGGACCAATGAACAACGATAGATTCGCGAAACAGCGCGTGGCCGACGAACTCGACGAGCCGGTCGAAGAGGCCGGCAACCTCGCCAGAAAGCTCGGGCTGAAGCCGTACCCGGTGAACTACTGGATCGTCGACTACGACGAGATGAACGAACTCATCGCCTACGGCGGGTTCCAGCAGCGCTACCCGCACTGGCGCTGGGGGATGCAGTACGACCGCCAGCAAAAGCAGGGCCAGTTCCTCGGCGGCAAGGCCTTCGAGATCGTCAACAACGACGACCCGGCGCATGCGTTCCTCCAGGAGTCCAACACGCTGGCCGACCAGAAGGCCGTCATCACCCACGTCGAGGCCCACGCGGACTTCTTCGCCAACAACGAGTGGTTCCGGATGTTTACCGACGGCTCCTCCCGGACGACTACCGACGTATCCGGCGAAGAACGCCGTCGCGGTCCCGACGCCGCCGGGATGCTCGCCCGCCACAGCGACACCATCCAGGAGTACATGCAGGACCCAGATATCGAGCGCGCCGAGGTCGAGCGGTTCATCGACCACGTGCTCTGTCTGGAGGACAACATCGACCAGCACGTCCCCTACAGCCCGGTCGAGACGGTTCCCGAGGAGTTCCAGGACATCGAGGGAGCTGACGTGACCGACCAGCTGGAGGACCTGGACCTCTCCGAGGAGGTCAAACGCCAGGTGTTCGACGACGAGTGGCTCGACGCCCAGCGCGACGACGACGAGAACGTCTCGTTCCCCGCCGAACCGGAGAAGGACGTACTCGGCTTCCTCCGGAAACACGGCATGCAGTACGACGAAGACGCCGAGCGCGCCACGGAGATGGAGGACTGGCAGACGGAACTGCTGGAACTCCTCCGTCGGGAGGCCTACTACTTCGCGCCCCAGAAAATGACGAAGGTGATGAACGAGGGGTGGGCCTCCTACTGGGAATCCATCATGATGACCGGCGAGCGCTTCGCCGGCGACGACGAGTTCATCCTCTACTCCGACCACATGTCGAAGGTACTCGGGTCGGGCGGACTGAACCCCTACAGCCTCGGGCTGGAGATCTGGGAGTACGTCGAGAACACGGAGAACCGCCGGGAGGTCATCGAGCGCCTGCTCCGCGTCGAGGGCATCACCTGGCGGAACTTCGACGAGAGCGTCGACTACGAGACCGTACAGGACCACCTGCAACCGCCCGAGTGGCTCACCGACGTGCCAAGCCACCTCGACGAACTGGACCCCGAGGACCCGCGGGTCGACAGCGATGGGCTGGCGACGGCCCGCAACGGCGAGTTCGACATCGAACAGTACCCGTGGAAGGTGCTGACCTACGAGGGGCTGGCCCAACGGCACTACTCGCTGGTCAAGCCCCAGTACCGCGGCTTCGTCTCCCGTATCGGTCAGGAGGAACTGGAGCGGACCGCCCGCTACATGTTCGACGACTCGCGCTACGACAGCGTCGCGGACGCACTGGCCGACGTGGACTACACCCGCGGCTGGGAACGCATGCGTGAGATCCGGGAGAGCCACAACGACGTGACCTTCCTCGATGAGTTCCTCACCCAGGAGTTCGTCGACGACAACGACTACTTCACCTACGAATACACCCACGCCTCGGGCGACTACCGCGTGACTTCGACGGACCACGAGGATGTCAAGAAGAAGCTGATGTTGCAGTTCACCAACTTCGGCAAACCCACCGTCGTCGTCGAGGACGGGAACTACAAGAACCGCAACGAACTGCTGTTGGCCCACCAGTACAACGGCGTGATGCTCGACATCAATCAGGCCAAGGAAGTCCTCAAACGGACCTTCGAACTGTGGGGCCGCCCGGTGAACCTCCTGACTATCGTCAAGGAGTTCGACGACCACGACGTGGAGGTCGCCAAGCGCCGCGACCGCGAACCCGAACCCGAGGAGGTCGGCAAGCGAATCCGCTACGACGGGGAGAGCGTGACCGTCACCGACGTGGACTGGAGCGAGGTTGAACACCTCACCGCGACCGATATCGACTACAACACCAAGCCCGACGAGTGGCTGGCCTGACCGGGGCGTCTTTCAGACGGTTTTTCGTCGCGAAATGATAGTTGCCCTTATTTGTCCGGGGTCTGTAGCAGATGACAGGTATTGAGCGCCGGCTAGCGCTCCATGTGAGATGGACAACCGGATACGAACGGGTGGACTCGCTGTGCTCGTCACCGTCTGGCTAGTCGTGACTGCCGGGGCCGGGGCCGGCGTCACGTACGGGCTGTTGTCGGACAGCGAGACTGTGTCCGGAACTATCCAGATCGATGTCGGGTCGGCAACCCCGCCGAACGGCGGCGCGTACAACGACTCGAACGGCAACGGGCGATACGACGACGGGGAGATGACGTACTCTGAAGAGGAGCTAGTCAATTTCAATGATTCTTCAGCGAATCTTGTGATTCCAGAGAGCGTCAACCAAATAAAGCCGAAGAATGGCCAAGTTTCAATCAGAGCTAGTACCATCACGTACGGTGGAAAAATCAGATCCAAGACCTCGACTGTCTTGCTGACAGCGGTTAACGGAGATATTTCGATGAATGAGGCAAAGATCAGATCGAACCAGAAAATAAGTCTCAGCGCACCAAATGGTGATATTTCGATGGTGGATAGCTATATTAGGCCAGAAAGCGGCCACGTTACTCTCTCAGCAGACGGGCCAATCGATCTAACCGACTCTGAGGTCAGATCGAAGACTGGAAATGTTAATATCACGACTTCAAGCAGACTCGTGGCTGATGACACATTTTTCAAGGCTAAGGCCGGGAGCGTCGTACTGCAAGGACAGACGATATCAGCTCAGAGGGCAGACATTCAAAAACAAACTAATTATATCAGACTTTCAGCGACGCAAAACGGCGGCGGGGCGCTTGACGTGACAGATGCAGATCTTCGCGCCGAGACTAACAACGTGGTACTCGAATCGAACGGAGATATACACGCGAATAGATCGATAATTAGAAGCAAAACTGGAGAGATAACGGCGAACCTCGGCACAACAGACGCGGCCCTGTACATAGACGAAGCGACCATCGACGACGGCGACGACACCATCGCCTACCGGCCCAACGGCGTCCGCGTCGTTCCGAGCGATGGCCCAGCAACCGGGTCCTGACCGGTGCGTTTGTGTCCCGTCCGCTCCTTGGTGCAGGTATGCCAACGAACCGGTTCACCGTCTCGACTGACGACCGGCTTTCGGTAGTCGACATCACCGAGCGAGTCCGGGACGCGATCCCCGAGGACACAGAGGGAACGTGTACTGTGTTCGTCCGCCACACTACCGCGGGAATCACCGTCAACGAGGCCGAACCGCGACTGCTTGGCGACCTCGGCGACGCGCTCGGGGACCTCATTCCGGACAGCGGGTGGGACCACGACGAACTGGACGGCAACGCGGACGCCCACGTCCGGGCGATGGTTGTCGGGCCGAGCGAGACGATTCCCGTCCGCGACGGCGATCTGGATATGGGGACCTGGCAGTCCGTGCTGCTGGTGGACTGCGATGGGCCGCGCAAGCGAGCCGTCGACGTGGTCGTCAACGGGTGAGGCGGCGAATCACTGGCGACCGTTGGTCAAGCGGCCTCGACCTGCTCCGGGCCGTAGATCTCGACCAGCTTTTCGCGGTGTGCGCTGCGGATGTTGCGTCGCTTCTTTTTCATCGACGGCGTGAGCAAGTCGTTTTCGGCGGTCCACTCCCGGGAGACGAGCGCGAACGCCTTGATTCGCTCGACGCGTTCGAGGTCCTCGTTGATCTCGTCGACGGCCGTCTGGACCCACTCCCGGAGGCGCTCATCACCGACCAGCGCTTCGGGGTCGTCGGGGATATCGAGGTCCCGGCTGTCGGCCCACCGACGGAACGCCTCGAAGTTCGGGACGAGTATCGCGCCGACGAACTTCTGGTCGTCGCCGACAACCATGATCTGGTCGATCCGGTCGCTGGTCGCGAACTGATCTTCGATGGGCTGGGGGGCGACGTTTTTTCCCGTCGAGAGGACGATGAGTTCCTTGAGCCGGTCGTGATAGACAAGAAAGTCCCCGTCGGTCCGCTCGACGATATCGCCGGTTCGGAACCACTGAGTCCCGTCGATTTCGGTGAACGTCCGCGCCGTCGCGTCGGGGTCGTTCCAGTAGCCCTGGGTGACGTTCGGGCCGTCGACGAGCAGTTCGCCGACTTCACCGGTCACGTCATCTAGCTCACTGGCGTCGACGACTGTGGTGTCGAGGTGAACAGCTACGTCCGGGACCGGCGGTCCCAGGGTTCCGGGGCGGATCTCTTCCGCTGGATTCACCGTCAGGACCGGCGCTGTCTCCGTGAGCCCGTACCCTTCGAGTATCGGGAGCCCCATCCCGAGGAACGTCTCACAGAGCGTTTTCGAAAGGCTGCCGCCGCCGCTGACCATGAACTCGATATTGCCCCCGAGCTGTTCTTTGACGGTGCTGTAGACCAGACGGTCCGCGAGCGTGTGTTTGGCTTTGAGTACCGCTCCCGGGTCGTCGGTGCGGGCGTACTCACGGGCCACACCCAGCGACCAGTCGAAGATCCGTTTTTTTACCGATGATTCGCTGGCCTGCGTTCGCATCGTATCGAAGATCCGTTCGTACACTCGTGGGACGCTCGCGCCGGTCGTGGGTTCGACCGTCCGGAGGTCGTCGGCCAGCGTATCCGGACTCTCGGCGTAGCTGACGGCGGCACCCGAGGCGTACATCAAGAAATGGCCCGCAAGGCGCTCGAACACGTGTGCCAGCGGGAGGAAAGCTATCGAGCGTGTGTCCGTGGAAATCGTCGGCAGGTCGGGATCTTTGTCCGGGCGCGGGCCCATGCGCTTGCGGGTCTGGTTGACGTTCGCCCGAAAGTTATGATGGGTGAGCTTGACCCCCTTCGGTTGGCCCGTCGTCCCAGAGGTGTAGATGATGCTCGCGAGATCGTCGGGGTCGCGCTCGTCGAGCCAGCTCCGGTATGTGGCCTCGTCAAACGTCTCTTCGCCGCGTTCGTACACCCCGCTGAGCGTGTACACGTCCGGTCGGTCCACGTCGGTGTCGTCCATGACAACAATGAACGACAGCGACAGGTCGTCCTCGACAGCAAGGACGCGCTCCAGCATCTCGTCGTTCTCGACGACAACGGCACTCGCCCCTGGATCCGAGAGCAGATAGCGGACCTGCTTGGGCGAGGAGTCCGTGTAGACGGTCGTCACCACCCCACCAGCGGAAAGCAGGGCGAAATCACTCAGCGCCCACTCCATCCGCGTGTCTGCTAAAATGCCGACGTGTGTATCCGAGGTGACGCCGAGGTCACGAAACCCCGCGGCCAGATGTTTGACCACGTGATGCATCCGCTCGTAGCTGAGTTCTGCGTAGTCGCCGTCGGGGGCCGCGGGAATCACGTCAGCAGTCAGTGACCGGTCGTAGACGCCGCCTTTGTACAGTTGCGCCGCCGTATCGGCGTTTCGCGTTGCACTCTCGTCGAACATCTCGCCCAGTGTGTCATCACGGATAACCTCGTCAGTGTAGGTCCCCTCGGCTTCGCGCCAGCCACCGGGATGGTCGCCCGCGGTCATGTCATGGCTCGGTGTTCGCCGGGTGGCCCCAAATACGTGTAGGATGTTAACACTCGGGTAGTTTGTCGGAGTTGTTTCTCACGAAGGAAGGAATACTCGAACAGGCACAGGGGTTATCAAACTCACAGCGGCGTTGAGATAGCAGGGCATCGGAACACGCCGGTTAGACGGGCCTCGCCAGGATGTGTTGACTGACTAGTTCGTCCGGGAGCATGAGACACCGCCGCCTACGCCGATATCGACCAAGAGACAGTGCCACACAAGGGGGCCGTCGCGTATTCGCGAGCGTCTGGAAGAATCAGCGAACGGTCGCCGTCGAAGAACAGTCGAACGGAACGTTACTGCCACTCCATCCGGCACTCTTCGTCGCAGAAGTGGGCGGTTTCGACGCTGTTGTCTTCGATCCAGGTGATGACGCGGTGTGTCACCTCGTTGGCGATAGGGGTACCGCATGTGGCACACTCCGGTGCCTCGTCCTCGTCGATATCTTCGTGGTGATCGGATGTCGGGTCGACCATCTTATTTGAGCGTGACTTTCACGGTACTTAATCCCACATATTTGCGGCGTACGTCACGGTCCTACACGCGCACCGACGCGATAGCAGAAAGGCGGAGCCAGATACCCGCCTGCACCACAAGAGGGGGCGACAGACACTCGCAGGTGGGTGCTACCGGTCCCGCGTCACGGATTCACCGGGCGTCGTCGTGGCTCCGGAGGAAAGGACAACGCCGGCGTTCAGACTCGTATTGATGGCCGTCTTCGCGCCATCGCCCGCGACGACGCCGAACTTCCGTCGCCCCGTCGATACTCGGTCGCCTTTCACCGTGACGCGAACGGGATCGCCGTCGTGGCGCAGGTTCGCTACCTGCGTGCCCGCTCCGAAGTTGACCTCGCGCCCGATGACGCTGTCGCCGACGTATGAGACGTGGGGGACGTTCGAGTCCGCCATCAGGACTGTGTTCTTGAGTTCGACGCCGTGGCCGACGTGGGTGTCTTCGCCCAAGAGGGTCGCGCCGCGGACGTAGGCGTTCGGCCCGACGTGTGCGCCCGAACGGACCAGCGCCGGCCCCTCGATGACGACGCCGGGTTCGACGACCGCACCCTCCTCGACGACGACTTCGCCACGCAGGTCGGCATCGCCCCGCACCTCGCCGTCGAGTCGCCGGTCCAACTGGCCCAGTTTCCACTCGTTGGCCTCCAGCAGTTCCCAGGGCCGGCCCACGTCCAGCCAGCGGTCGACTTCGATAGCGGAGACCGTCGACTCCTCGATGACCTTCGCAAGTACGTCCGTTATCTCACGCTCTCCGCGGTCACTGAGGGGTACGTCCAGCCAATCCCGCGCCTCGGCCGGGAAGACGTACGCGCCGGCGTTTGCCAGGTCCGTCGGCGGGTCCGCTGGCTTCTCGACGATGCCCGTTATCGTGTCACCATCCGTCGACAGCACGCCGTAGCTCGTGGGGTCATCGACGCGATAGGCGGCGACCGACGGCGCGGCATCGAAGAGGCCGCTGAGACTCTCGGCATCGTAGAGATTGTCGCCGTTGAGGACCGCGAAAGGGCCATCAAGATACTCCTTCGCGGCGGCGACGGCGTCGGCGGTCCCCAGTTGCTCCTCCTGCACGGCGAAGCGGACCGGGACGCCGCCGTACTCGTCGCCGAAGTACGACCGGACCGCTTCGGCCTCGTAGCCGACGACGAAAATGAGTTCGTCGGCCCCTGCCTGGATGGCCGTGTCAGCGGTGTGGGCCACCAGCGGCCGGTCGGCGACCGGAAGCATCGGCTTCGGTGTGTGGTCTGTCAATGGCCGCATGCGTGTCCCCTGCCCCGCCGCGAGTACGACTGCTTGCATGGTCGGCCCGTCGCCCGGCCCCGAAAAATACCTACCGCTGTTGACTCGTGAGGAGCCGATGACGACGGGTAACAGTCATCGCAGCAGCCATATTTCGCGGCCGAGAGGGTTTGAACCGCCGATCACCGGAAATCGGACGTTAGTCGGCGATTGACTCGATTACGTTCCGCTTTCTTTTTAATGAAGGGTAGGTTAAATGTTCTATGGATTTAGGTCTCCGCGGAAATTGGGTGGGGGAACACCCTATCCGTGCTGTTGCAGCCGTCGTGCTGGCTCTGGTGGTTGTCACGCTGGCGGTTAGCGTCAGCTTCGGCTGGGTCGGCTTGCTGGGAGGTGAGAGTTTGAGCGGGACAGAACCCGGACCTGACTCCGGCGCTCCGGACACCGCAGAAGGGACTGAGACAGGTGGCGACGGTGCGACGACCCGCGAGGTAGTCCATGTCGCAGGAAACCGGCAGTTCTGCAGTTACGAGGTCCCCGCGCGACAAGAGCCCGATTATACGGTGTCCCCCGAAGACGGTTCCTCGGGGATCCAACAGGCGATAGACAACGCGGAACCGGGCGACCTGATCTATCTCGAAGGCGGAACCTACGAGATGGATTCGAAGGTCTCCCTGGACGGAAACGGCTCAGACGGAAACAGGATCACACTGGCCGGGAAACCGGGCGAACAGCCGGTGCTTGATTTCTCGCAGCTATCGGCACCCGAGACGGAAGATCCAGAGTTCGATTTCGGCGCTGCAGTCGAGGTGGATGGGAAATACTGGACGGTCCGAAACGTCGAGGTGAGAGAGAGTCCGGGGTTCGGCATCCGAGCCCAACACGGTGAGCACCATCTGGTAGTCGAGAACGTGGCGTCATACAACAACACGCTGACCGGGATTGCCCTGATCGAGAGTTCCCACAACGAGATCAGGCATTCCAGCTTCCACCACAACTACGATCCGATGAACGCCGGCGAACACGCCGACGGGATCGGGATCAAACAGGGGCCTGACCCCCAGGGCAAGAACGCCAACGAGAACATGGTATACTGTACGGACATGTACATGAACTCCGACGACGGCTTCGACGGGTACCGGTCGAACGACAACGACATCTTCTACAGCCGAGCCTGGGAGAACGGGAAAATAAACGGGAGCACATTAGCTGAATCCGGGAACGGAAACGGGTTCAAGTTCGGTCCCCACAGCGCCGGCGGCCACCTCGTGGTCGGAAACCTGGCGTGGGGCAACGAGCGAAAGGAAGAAGGGGAGTACGCGAAGGCAACCGGGTTCGACTACAACGGTGCCGGAGAGTCGATCATTCTGTACCACAACACGGCCTGGAACAACGAGATGGGCTTCAATTTCCAGAACGACGGCGCGATCCTGATAAACAATCTCGCAGTCGGAAACGATGTCGAAAGCAAAATCTGGATCAGTTATCCCGAGGAGTTCAACATCTTCACCACGGCAGACGACCGGATCACCTTCCAGAGCACCGATCCGTCAGATCCGGACTTCCTGATGCCGGCGTCCGGGTCAGAGGCCGTGAACGCGGGCGATGCCATTGATTCGCTGAACTGGGGTACAGGACGGTCCACACCGGATATCGGCGCAGTGGAGTTCCGTGAGAACGCGACTGATGCCGTCGACGGGCCGACTGACACACCGGCAGTCAACCGAAGCACGTCGTGAGTGTCTATCGGTATATAAACTGGAGCAAGACGGTCGGTCTCACTCGCTTCGCCCGCTGCGACTTGTAGGGTTCAAATCCCACACCACAGCAGTGGCTTACGGATTTGTTCGCGACAGCAATGTGCTCGGTCAGGGATTTGAACCCTGGTCCTCGGCTCGAAAGGCCAAGATGATTGGCCGGACTACACCAACCGAGCGTACTCTGGCGTTTCGGGTGCTCCAATTTAATCCCATCGAAATAGCCGCTACCTGAGGATGCGTACCACTCACAGGGTGGTTGCCTCTCATTGACAAGTGGCCGCACACTTTATTCGGCTGACCGACTGTCCCTGGATATGTCTGTCAACTCCTTCATCAAGAGCAACTTTCTGGCCGGACTCGTTCTTGTCGGCCCGCTCGTGGTAACTATCGCCATCATCCGCATTCTCCTGGGCTGGATCGGCGGCTTTCTCGATCCGATCATCCGCGGGACGCGGCTGGCGGCGCTGACCGCGAACAACGTTTTGCTCGCCCAACTGCTGACGTTCTCGGTTCTCATCGCGCTCATCACGGTGCTGGGGTACATCGCCCAGCGCAGCGTCGGCCAGCATCTCTTCGGCAGGACGGGCCAACTGGTCACGTTCGTCCCCGTCATCCGGACCATCTACGGGAGTATCCGGCAGATGACCACCTCCGTGGTCAATCGGCAGTCAGACTACGAATCCGTCGTGTACGTGGAGTACCCCCGCGAAGGCGTCTACCAGCTAGGGCTCAAAACGGGGACCAGTCCCGCGGACATCTCCCAGGCGGCCGGCGAGAGCGCGGCGAGCGTGTTCATCCCCGGAAGTCCCAACCCCACGCAGGGAATGCTCGTGATGGTCCCCGAGAGCCAGACCTACGAGTCCGACCTCAGTGTGCGAGCGGCCATCCGGATGCTAATGACGACCGGGATGGCACAGTCGGAAGACATCATCCGACTCGACGAAAACGAGGTCGGCGGCGGAGTAGCCGGCCAGCAGTCAAATTAGTCCCAGCGGTGAAGGTCAGGTCGGCGGCGTTCTATGCGCTTACTTGCCTTCGAACTCGGGCTCATTTCCGTCAGAGCTCCGCTCTGACGACGGTCGCCTCACTTCCCCTCGAAGTTCGGCTCCCCGTCCCCCATGAACGCGTTGATGCCCTCCATCACGTCGTCGGTGCCGATGAGGTGGCCGAAGGCCTGTGATTCGACTTCGAGGCCGGCGTCGATATCGTCGCGGCCGGCGAGCATCGCGCGCTTGGTCAGCTCCTGAGCGACCGGCGGCCCTGCGGCCATGTCCGTCGCCAGTTCGAGCGCCCGCTCGTGGAGCGAATCGTTGTCGACGACCTCGTTGATGAAGCCGTACTCGGCCAGTTCGGCGGCGTCGTAGCGCTCGGCGGTGAAGATGATCTCCTTGGCGCGGCCCTCGCCGACGATGCGGGCGAGGCGCTGCGTGCCGCCCCAGCCCGGCAGGAGGCCGAGGTTGTGCTCGGGCTGGCCCAGTTCGGAGCGTTCCGAGGCCACGCGGAGGTCGGCACAGGTCGCCAGTTCCATCCCGCCGCCCAGCGCGTAGCCGTCGATGCCGGCGACGACCGGCATCGAACACTCTTCGAGCTTGCCGAAGGTCTGTTGCCCCTTGCGGGAGAGTTCGATGGCGGAAAGCGGCGTCGCGTTCGAGGCCATCGACTGCACGTCGGCCCCGGCGGAGAACGCCTTGTCGCCGGCCCCGGTCAGCAGGATGGCGCGCACCTCGTCGTCGTCTTCGAGCAGGTCAACGGCGTCCGCGAGGTCGTCCATCAGTTCGGGGCTAACGGTGTTCATCCGGTGGGGGCGGTCGAGTTCGATGTGGCCGACCATATCGCCGGGATATTCGACGTTGATATTGTCGAACTCCGCATCGCCCTCGTCGTCGCTGCCGTAGAAGCCGCCGTCCGCAGCAGCCTCGCGGAGCCCGTCGGAGACGGCGTATCGCTCCGCGCCGGTCGCTTCGTGGGTTGCTTCCAGCGTGTCGACGAGCGTCTCCAGTCCAGTCTTGTCGGCCATCTTCGCGGGCCCGTCCGGGAAGCCGCCGCCGAGTTTGACGGCCTGGTCGATGTCGCCGACCGGGGCCACGTCGTTCTCGACGAGCTTGCCGACCTCGTTTGCCATCACGGCGACGAGGCGGTGCTCGATGTCCTCGCGGCCGGCGTCGGTCGGGATGTCGACGCCGCCGTTTTCGTAGTCGTAGAAGCCTTTGCCGGACTTCTTTCCGAGTTCCTCGTTCTCGACCTTCTCTTCGAGCAGGGGACACGGGGCGTAGGGCTCGCCCAGCACCTCGTGCATGTACTCAAGCACGTGCAGCCCCACGTCGTTGCCGACCTGATCCGAAAGCTCGAACGAGCCCATCGGCAGGCCCATGTCGAACTTCGTCGTCGAATCGACCTCGGCGACGGTCGCCTCGTCGGTGTGGACGAGCCAGGCGGCCTCGTTCATCAGCGGGACGAGGATACGGTTGACGATGAACCCCGGCGAGTCCTTGCGGACGCGGACCGGTGTCTTTTCAAAGTCCTCGGCAAGCGCCTCGATGGCCGCCAGCGTGTCGTCGCTGGAGTGGGCTCCGGAAATGACCTCGACCAGTTGCATCCGCACCGGCGGATTGAAGAAGTGCATGCCGCAGAACTGTTCGGGCCGTTCGGTCACCTCCGACAGCTCCGTGATGGAGAGGCTGGACGTGTTCGTGGCGAAGATGGCGTCCTCGGGCGCGTACTCCTCGACTTCCGTGTACACGTCCTTCTTGATGTCCATCTTCTCGGGGACGGCCTCGATGACGACATCGACATCGCTTACGGCCTCTTCCACATCGACCAGCGGCGTCACCCGATCCAGCGCCGCGTCGGCCTCATCCTGGCTGAGCTGGTCTTTCTCGGCGAGTTTGTTCAGCGACCACTCGATGTTGTCGTAGCCGTCCTGAACAAACTCGTCTTTGATGTCCCGCATGCGCACGTCGTAGCCTGCGAGCGCAGCCACTTCGGTGATTCCATGGCCCATATTCCCGGCACCGAGCACGGCGATAGTGTCAATATCCTCGAAATCCATGACATATCGTTCCACTGCCGGCCGACGCTTCAACGTTTCTCTCGGGAGCAAACCACTATTCAGTTTATTTCGGATTGCGAACCATTAATGAACTCCACGTCAACACACCACATATGGACTTCGGACTGACAGACGAGCAGCGACAGATCAGAGACGAGGTCGCTCGGTTCGCCGAAAACGAGATCAAACCCGTCGCGACCGAGTACGACACCGAGGAGAAGTTCCCCCGAGAAATCGTCGAGTCGGCCGCGGAGATGGGGCTGACGGGCGCGAACATCCCGCTGGAGTACGGCGGTGCGGGCTATGACACGCTGACGAACGCCATCATCGCCGAGGAACTGTTCGCGGCCGATCCCGGGATCGGCCTGAGCATCCAGTCGGCGGCGTTCGGGGCCGACGCCATCATCGGATTTGGCTCCGAGGCCCAAAAAGAGGAGTACTTGGAGCCGGTGGCAACGGGCGACGCCATCATGGGGGCGGCGATCTCGGAGCCGGATACCGGCTCGGACGTGTCGTCGGTGTCGACACAGGCGCGAAAAGACGGCGATGAGTGGGTTGTCAACGGCAACAAGATGTGGATTACGAACGGCTCCGTCGGCGACTACTTCGTCGTGCTCTGTGAGACCGACCCCGACGCCGAAGGGCGGTACAACGGCTTCTCGCAGATACTCATCGAGTCCGACCGCGACGGGTTCGAGGCCGAGAAAATCACCGGCAAGCTCGGCATCCGCGCGTCGGACACGGCTGAACTCATTCTCGACGACGTGCGCGTCCCCGAGGAGAACCTCGTGGGCACGCGCGGGGCCGGCTTCCTCCAGATCATGCAGTTCTTCGACGAGACCCGAACGGGCGTGGCCGCACAGGGCGTCGGTATCGCCCGCGGGGCCGCCGAGCGCGCTCTGGCGTACGCCCAGGACCGCGAGCAGTTCGGCCAGTCCATCTCGGAGTTCCAGGCCATCCAGCACAAGCTCGCCGAGATGTTCACCGAAATCGAGGCGGCCCGCCAGCTCACGTACAAATCCGCCTGGAGCGTCGACAACGCCGACGACCAGCTCACCCAACTCGCCTCGATGGCCAAGGAGAAAGCCTCCCGTGTCGCCGTCGAGACAGCCGACGAGGCCGTCCAGATCCACGGCGGGGCCGGCTACGTCAACGACTTCGACGTAGAGCGGTTCTACCGCGACGCCAAGATCACCCAGATTTACGAGGGGACGACCGAAATCCAGAAGAACATCATCGCCCGGGAACTGCTCGGGAAGGGGATGACCTGAGCGCCCCTCAGTGATCGGAGGTCGCCGCCGCTTGCCGGGCCGTTCGTTCGTTTCATCAGATTCGTTTCAGCAGACACGACCGTTGGTCGAACCATTGCCTTTTAAGCCGCTGAGCGACGTAGTTAGCCCAACTATGGGCGACCGATTCCCCCGCCGTGGTACTCGCCCGTCTCGGACCGCGATCAGTTGCTGCGCTCCCTGTCGCTGTTGTTGCCGGTGACTCCCGTCCGGTGATTCGGACCACGACTGGTTGCCCTGCTTACAGACGACACACTCTCACAAGACACACTATGTTCGACCGACTGAAAGCGGATATTCGCACAGCACTCGCAAAGGACCCGGCGGCGACGAGCGCCACGGAGGTCGTGCTCACCTACCCCGGGCTGCACGCGATCTGGGCCTATCGCGTCGCCCACTGGCTCTGGGGCCACGACCGGAAACTGCTCGCCAGAGTCGTCTCGCATCTCGCTCGGTTCCTGACCGGCGTCGAGATCCATCCCGCCGCGGAGATCGGCGAGCGCGTGTTCATCGACCACGGGATGGGCATCGTCATCGGCGAAACGGCCGAGATCGGCGACGACGTGCTCCTCTACCACGGCGTGACGCTGGGCGGCACGTCGATGCGGCGGGAGAAGCGCCACCCGACGGTCGAAGACGGCGCAACCATCGGCGCTGATGCCTCGATTATGGGGCCGATTACGGTCGGCGAAAACGCCTCCGTCGGCGCTGGCGCTGTCGTCGTCGACGACGTTGCCCCGGAGACGACCGTCGTCGGCAACCCGGCAAAGCCCGTCGGCGCGGCCGGCGTCGCCTCGCCCAGTCCCGATCCCGTCATCGCCGACGGCTGAGCGTCGCCACGACAGCGACGGACACGTTCTTTTCGCTCGGGGCGCTACTGACGAGCGATGAGTGACTCGCCACACGAGACGCTGCGTGCGGATCCCGACATCGGCCCGCTCGTCGAAGCCCACGGAGAACTCACGCTGGACCCGACGCCGGACCTGTTCGAACGGCTCGTCGTCTCGATTCTCCGCCAACAGGTGTCGATGGCCTCGGCTGCAGCGACGCGGGAACGGCTGTTCGACGCCGTCACCGTAACGCCCGAGGGAATCAGCGATGCTGCCGACGAGGTACTCCGGGACGCCGGGCTCTCGCGCCAGAAGACCCGCTATGTCAACGCGGTCGCCGACGCGTTTCTGGAACACGGCTACGCCATGGAATCGTTCGCAGATGCCTCCGATGAGGAAATCCGTGAGGAGCTGACGGCGATCACTGGCGTCGGCGACTGGACTGCAGATATGCAGCTGCTGTTTGCCTTCGGCCGCGAAGACGTGTTCCCGGTCGGCGATCTGGGCATCCGCAAGGGGTTCGAGGCCGTCGTCGGCGACGGGTACAGCCGCGGGGAAATGCGTGAGTACGCCGAGCGGTGGGCTCCGTATCGCAGTTACGCGAGTCTGTATCTCTGGCGAGCCAGCGAGGACATCGCCGAGAGCGTCGAGGAAGTAACCGAGGACTGAGCCGACGAGCACCGGACCGGGAGGCCGGCCCTGGTGTGTCCCTACTCCTCGCTCTGTTCCTCTTCCTCGGTTTCCACTTCCGACTCGTCGTCCGCGCGGCGGTTCACGTCGACCTGATAATGTTTGAGGATATCCCGTCCGAGCAGGAGCGGGTAGTCCATGTGCGAGCGGTCCTCGACGCTGGCCGTGACGGTGTGTTGGGTTCCGCCGACGCCGACGACGAGGTCGACGACCGGGCGCGAGCGGCCGGACTTGACGCTCCCGGACTTGATCTTCACGATGTCGAGAATCGGCCCCGTCCCGATTTCGGCGGCGAGCTTGGCGTCGATGCTGGTCCGGGTCGCGCCGGTGTCGGACTTGGCCAGCACCGATTTCGTCCCCTGTGTTCCGGTGACAACGACCTCCTCGATGTAGCCGACGACGACGTTCTTCTGGGCCGAAGGCTGGGGCTTTTTCGGCGTACACGCGGGCTTGGAGTCGTCGAGTCGGTCGGAGAGCCGTTCGACGGTTTCCTCGTCGACGCTCCCACCGGCCCGCTCGATGGCGAGTTTGGCGATGTATGGAGCGGGGCTGACGCCGCTGGCCTTGAACAGGCCGCGGAACCCGGCGGTGGGATTCACTTCGAGCACGTAGTAGCCGTCTTCGCTCTGGACGATATCGACGCCGGCGTAGTCCAGTCCGATGGCCTCGACCGAATCGAGCGCGATCTCTCTGACGCGCTCGGGAAGCTCGCCCGTCATATCCTCGACCTCGCCGCCGAGCGCGACGTTGGTGCGCCATTCGCCCTCGGGCGCGTAGCGGTTCATCGCGCCGACGATCCGGTCGCCGACGACGTAGACGCGGAGGTCGTGGTGGCGCTTCTCGTCGTGTTCCATGTACTCCTGTAAGAAGGCGTATCGGCCGCCGACCTGGGCGTTGACCTGGTTTTCGAGGTCGACCATCCACGTCCCGCCGCCGTGGGTTCCGATAGCCGTTTTGTACACCGCGCGGTCGCCAAAGCGGCCCCGTTCGTCGTTCAGTAGGTCGTTCGACAGCGCGAGCAGGGCGTCGGGCACCGGGACGCCGGCATCGGCCAGTGCCGCGGCGCTGGCGAACTTGTGCAGGGCCGTCGTCGCCGCCATCGGCTCGTTCAGCATCGGCGCGAGCCGGCTGATAGTCATTCCAAGCCCGATCCCCTCCGCGGGGTGTTCGTTACTGGACAGCAGCAGTCGGTTCGCAACCACGTCAACGCTCGGTTCGAGCGTCATCTCGCCGTCCGTGACGCTGACTGCGGTGTTTTCGGTACGAAGCCACTCGGTATTGTAGCCCATCTCGTCGACCGCGTTCAGGATAGCTTTCGACTCCTTGCTGGAGTGGAGGCTAAGAACGCCGACGGTGATGTCCTGGTCGCTCATGCCGTCGGCTTCTGTCGGCCATAATATAGATGTGGGGATACTCGCCCGTCCGGAGAGGTTTTAGCCGCCGCCTCTCGTTGTGATAGCATGGAGGAGGCCAGGGCGTTCACCTTCGACGGCGGCCGCGTCGAGCCGGGTGAGACCCGCAATATCCGCTACACGGTCAGCGAGACGTATCTCGGCGACCCCGTCCGGATGCCGGTCACAATCGTCAACGGGGAGCAACCCGGACCGACGGTGTTTCTCACCGCGGCGGCCCACGGCGACGAACTCAACGGCATCGAGGTCGTCCGGGAGGTGGCCCACGAGTGGAACCACGAGGGGCTGGCGGGCACGCTCGTCTGCCTGCCGGTGTTGAACGTCCCGGCGTTTCTGGCACAGGAGCGGTACCTGCCCATCTACGACCGCGACCTGAACCGTTCGTTCCCCGGCGACCCCGACTCGACCAGTGCGAAGCGGATGGCCCACGAGATATTCCGAAACTTCCTGGCCCCGTGTGACGTGGGCCTGGATTTCCATACGTCCACGCGCGGGCGAACGAACATGCTGCACGTCCGGGCGGACATGGACGACCCGGAGGTTTCGCGGGTCGCCAACGCCTTCGCGTCGAACGTCATCATCTCGTCATCGGGTCCCTCGGGGTCGCTCCGGCAGGAATTGAGCGATGCCGGCGTCCCGACAATAACGATAGAGATGGGCGAGGCCCACCGGTTCCAGCGCCCGCTCATCGACTCGGCGCTGGAGAGCGTTCGGTCGGTGCTGGCGGAGTTCGGTCTCAGGGGGTCCGATATTGTCCGATGGCCGGGCTGGCGGACGATCATCGACGACAACGGCGAGAAGACCTGGATCCGCGCGGACTCCGGTGGGCTGGTGGACATGCACTACGAGCGCGGCGACCTGGTGTACGAGGACGACGTGATCTGTACGATCACGAACCCGTTCAAGACGGAGAACACGCTGATGCGTGCGCCGTTTACGGGCCTGCTGGTCGGTATCCTGGAGAACCCGCTGGTGTACCCCGGTAACCCACTCTGTCATCTGGTTCGGCTAGACGACCGGACCCAGCGAGCTATCGAGTGGAACCGCCGGATAGACGACGACGATTGGTGACGACAGAGTAGTCAATTGACGAACGTCTTCGGCCGGGTTTCCGGGGATACGCGTCCGCTGTAGAAACTACTATCTGTCCCCGGACTAACCCCCCTGTGTATGAGTCAGTCTTACAATCGCGGCACCGTCGAGGATTTCGGACGGTGGCGGGAGTTCACGGCCGGGATGTGGGCCTGGATCTTCCACAAGTTCACCGGCTGGGTGCTCGTGGGCTACCTGTTCACCCACATCGCGGTACTGAGCACTTCTGTCGGCGTCGATCCGGCGAGCGCGCAGGCAGGCAGCGACCTCTATACCAGCACGCTCAGCGGCCTCGAATCGCTGCTGATCGTCCGGTTCCTCGAAGTCGGTCTGCTAGCCGTCGCCGTCTTCCACATCCTCAACGGGATTCGCCTGCTGATGGTTGACCTGGGTGTGGGGCTGGAATCGCAAGACAAGAGCTTCTACGCGTCGCTGCTGTTGACCGGCGCTATCGTCGTCGCCAGCGTGCCGACGTTCCTCGGGGGGAAGCTGGTCTAATGGCACAGCACTACTCCTCTTTCGACCGCGGCGGGCGTCGCTGGCTGTTCCAGCGGCTGACCGCAGTGTTCCTGATCGGCGTGCTCGCGTTCCACTTCATGCTGTTGCACTTCGTGAATCACGCCTCTGACATCACGTTCCTGGGGACGCAGGCCCGGATGAGTCAGGTCAGCTACTTCGCGACGATGTGGCTGTTCCTCGTCACCGCGACGTTCCACGGCGTCAACGGCGTGTACAACGCGCTGGTCAACCAGGGACTCACCGGCTCCCAGAAGAACGCAGTCAAATACCTGCTCGGCGTCGCCGGCCTCCTGCTCGTTGTGCAGGGGACCCGCGTGTCGCTGGCCATGACGACCCTCGTCTGAAACTATGAGTACGCAAATCGAACAACAGGAGACCGAGACCGAAGCCGACGAAGAGACAGAACCCGAGGTCGAATCCCCGGGCGAGCGTCGGCGCGCACAGCGAGACGAACGACAGGCACAGGAGCAGGCCCAGCGCGAAGTCGAAGAGGCGTCCCTCGACGACGAGAACACGATCACGCTGAAAGTGTTCCGCTACGACCCCGAGGTGGAGGGGAAGCAGGAACCACGTTTCGACGACTTCCGCGTGCCGTTCCACAAAGGGATGACTGTCCTCGACGCGCTCATCTACGCACGGGACCACTACGACTCCTCGCTCACCTTCCGACACTCCTGTCGGCAGGCCGTCTGTGGGTCGGACGCGCTGTTCGTCAACGGCCGGCAGCGTCTGGGCTGTAAGACCCAGATGTCCGAACTTGACGACCCCGTCCGTATCGAGCCGCTGCCCCATCAAGAAGTCGTGAAGGACCTCGTCGTCGACATGGAACACTTCTACGACCAGATGGAGGCCGTCGAGCCGTACTTCGACGCCGACGAAACCCCGGACGACAAGCTCGAAGAGCAGCGCCAGACCCGGGAGAACCGCGAGAAGGTCAAGATGTCCACGCGGTGTATCTGGTGTGGCGCGTGCATGTCCTCGTGTAACATCGCCGCCGGCGACAACGAGTATCTCGGCCCCGCCGCCATCAACAAGGCCTACCGCTTTGCGATGGACGAGCGCGAGGGCGAGAACCGCAAGCAGGAGCGGCTTCGCATCATCGAGCAGGAACACGGCGTCTGGCGCTGCCAGACCCAGTTCTCCTGTACTGAGGTCTGTCCGAAGGACATCCCGCTGACCGAGCACATTCAGGAGCTGAAGCGGGAAGCGGTCAAAAACAACCTCAAGTTCTGGTAACGCGGTTCGACTGGCGAGTTTTCTGGGTCGCGTTCGATTCCCGATAGCCACAGCGAGTGCGAGCAGAGTCCGTTGATCGCTCGCCCGGTCAGTCGCTCCCCCCGGCCCACGGCGCGAGAATCGCGGTCACGGCTTCGTTCATCGGTACGGCGACGCCAACGTCCTCGGCGTGGCGGACCACCGAGCCGTTGAGTGCATCGAGTTCCATCGGTTTGTCGTGGGTCAGGTCGTAGTGCAGCGAGGAGTACATTTCCGGGTCGAGGTCCGCGGCGAAGTCCAGCCACTCCGAAACCGTATCGTCGGGCAGGTCGACGCCCTCCGCCCTGGCCACGGCACACACCTCCTCGATGAGCCGGCGGTACATCTCCCAGGACGCCTCGTTTTCCCGGATATCGCCGACCGGCCGCCTGGTCGTCGCGGTCATTCCCGCCTGGGCGCAAATGAAGGCGAACTTCCGCCAGAGTTCGACGCGGATGTCGTCGGCGAGGACCGCATCGACCCCTTCGCTCGCTGAGAGTGCGTCGTCCAGCGACTCGATCCGCTCCGTTCGCTGGTCGTCAAGTTCGCCGTAAACGAACCGGGCTGGGCCGCCGGTGTGTGCAACGACACCGGGCTCCTTGATCGTCGAGAAAATGTAGGCCACGCCGCCGACGACGTGGGCCTCGTCGATTGTCTCCGCCAGCCACACCTCGTTGTCGACGCCGTTCTGAAAGGAGACGACGGCGGTTTCGTCGTCGAGCAGCGGGTCCATGTCCGCGGCGGCCGCTCGTGTGTCGGTAGACTTCACGCAGAGCAGGACGGCGTCGCAAGCACCGACCGCGGCCGGATCGTCGGTCGCGGGGAGGTCGACCGCCGTATCGCCGTGAATGCTCTCGACCCGGAGACCGTCGGACTGCAGGGCGCCCAGATGCGCGCCCCGGGCGATGAGGTGGACCTCGTGGCCCGCGTTGGCGAGTCGTGCGCCGAGATAGCCGCCGATGCCGCCAGCGCCGAAGATGCAGAGTTTCATGTTCCGTACGGCTACACCGGAACGGGTAAAATGGGTTTGGGGCGGCAACCGCGGTCACGAAGCGAGCGCAGTCCGCGGTTCAGTTATCGCGACAGACGAACTCGAACCGGGCACCGCCGTCTTCGCTGTCGGTCGCGATGACATCCCAGTTGTGCGAGTCGGCGATCTGTTCGACAATACACAGTCCGAAGCCCGTCCCCTCCTCGGCCGTCGAGTAGCCGGGTTCGAACAGGTCGTCGGTCCCGTCGACGAAGCCGACGCCGTCGTCCTCGACGTAGAACCCCCACGGTTCGGTTCCGACAGTGACGGTCACATTGTCGCCGCCGTGTTCGGCAGGGTCGTCGGACGCCGTCTGGCTGCTCGTGGAGCCATGCTCCACGCTGTTCCGAAAGAGGTTCTCTAGCAGTTCGAGCAACGCGCCCTCGTCTGCCGTGACTGTATCGTCGATGTTGGTGTCCAGTGTCGCGCCCTGTGTGTCGACCATCGACCAGGCCCGCTGTGAGAGGCTGTCGAGGTCGACCGCTTCGACTTCTTCGGGGTCGACCCCCTGTTTGGCGAGCACGAGGAGGTCGTCGATGAGCGTGTACATCCGGTCGATGCTGCGCTCGGCGCGCTCGAAGTGCTCTTCCGCGCCGGTTTCGCGTGCGAGTTCGAGCGAGCCATCGAGTACGTCGAGTGGGTTCCGGAGGTCGTGGCTGATCGCGTCAGAGAAGCGTTCGAGGCGCTGGTTCTGCCGTCGAAGCTCCTGCTCGCGCTGTTTCCGCTCGGAGATGTCGCGGGTCGTCACGACAATGTGGTCTTCCAGCGGCCCGCTTTTGACCTGCTGACCGCGGGACTCGGCCCATATCCAGTCGCCGTCAGCGTGGCGATACCGATGTTCGATGATAGCGACATAGCCCGGCTCCTCGATCATCCGGCCGAACTCCTCTAAGGCGTTCGAGAGGTCGTCCGGATGGACGTACTCGAAGAGGTCGGCCTCCTCCATCGTCTCCTGATCGTAGCCCAGCACGCGTTCGACGGATGGACTGATGTAGTCGACGTTGCCGTCCCTGTCGAAGACGGTAAGAACGTCGGAGGTGTGGGTGACGAACTGGTGAAAGCGGGCCTCGAACCGCGGCCGGTCGCTGACATCGCGGGACGTGAACACTCTGTAGTCACGGTCGGTCTCACCGACCGGTGAGACGATAGTTTCGAGCCATACCCAGTCCCCCTCCACGTTGCGAAACCGATACTCAATCCCGCCGTCCGCCCGCTCGGTTGCGGTGTCCGAGTCCCCGGTTCCGTCGGTCAACGCGGAGACGACACGGTCTTCGTCCTCCGGGTGAACGAAATCGAGCCAGTTCGTCCCCACGATTGACTCGGCGTCGTACCCCAGCACGCGTTCGATAGCCGGGCTGACGAACTGCGTCTCAAGGTCCTGATCGGTTACTGTCAGTACTGCCGGCGCATCGGCCAATATCGCTTCGAAGTCGTCTGTCGACGTGAGATACTGGTCTGACATCAGGGTCGGAGCATGACAGCATTGTGTACAGATACCACGTGTAGCGTATGGTATCAGCAGTCGATTCATAGATATTCACGCCAAATGATATAACTCCATCGGACGGGTCAATAGTTCTGGCTCTCTGACAGCTAGAACCGGCAGTCGGAACGAAACCGCCCCCGCTGACGTAACACACAGTATCGCAACAGGGAGGCTTAAGTTTGGCTAATCCTAAGCCGAAACTACGCCAAGAGACCCTTTCACAATGTACGAACACGATGTCATCGTGGTCGGCGCGGGTGGCGCTGGCCTCAGAGCGGCGATTGCAGCGGACGAAGAGGGTGCGGATGTCGCCCTCGTGACCAAGCTCCATCCGGTTCGGAGCCACACAGGCGCTGCGGAGGGGGGCATCAACGCCGCACTCCAGGAAGGCGACTCCTGGGATCTCCACGCCTACGACACGATGAAGGGGTCCGACTACCTCGGCGACGCCCCTGCCATCGACACCTTCGCCAAGGACGCCCCGGAAGAGGTCATCCAGCTCGAACACTGGGGGATGCCCTTCTCGCGCGAGGACGACGGCCGCGTCTCCCAGCGGCCCTTCGGCGGCCTCTCCTATCCACGGACGACGTACGCGGGTGCCGAAACCGGCCACCATCTGCTGCACACGATGTACGAGCAGGCGGTCAAACGCGGCATCGAGGTGTACGACGAGTGGTACGTGACACAGCTGGCGGTCACCGACCACGACGACCCCGAGGACCGCGTCTGTCACGGCTGTGTCGCCTACGACATCAAATCCGGCGAGATTCAGGGTTTCCGCGCCAACAACGGCGTGATTCTCGCAACCGGCGGGCTGGGGCAGGCCTTCGACCACACCACGAACGCCGTCGCCAACACCGGCGACGGCTGTGCGATGGCCTACCGCGCCGGCGTCCCGATGGAAGACATGGAGATGATCCAGTTCCACCCGACAACGCTGCCGTCGACGGGCGTCCTCATCTCCGAGGGTGTCCGCGGCGAGGGCGGGATCCTCTACAACGACAACGAAGAGCGGTTCATGTTCGAACACGGCTACGCCAACAACGAGGGGGAACTGGCTTCCCGTGACGTGGTCGCCCGTGCCGAACTGACCGAGGTCAACGAGGGCCGCGGCGTCGAGGACGAGTACGTCGACCTCGATATGCGCCACCTCGGCGAGGAGCGCATCCTCGACCGGCTTGAGAACATCCTCCACCTCGCGGAGGACTTCGAGGGCGTCGACGGGCTCGACGAGCCGATGCCGGTCAAGCCCGGCCAGCACTACGCCATGGGTGGCGTCGAGTGTGACGAGAACGGCGAGACGTGTATTGACGGCCTCTACGCGGCCGGCGAAACCGCGTGTGTCTCGCTGCACGGCGCGAACCGCCTGGGCGGCAACGCTCTGCCGGAACTACTCGTGTTCGGCGCTCGCGCCGGCCACCACGCCGCCGGCAAGGACATGAAGACCGCCGAGATCCAGACGGGTCCTTCCGCAAAGAGCGAGCCTGGCGATGTCGAACCGCCGGTCGACCCCGGCGCAATCGACGCCAGCAGCGACGACGTTGCCGCCGACGGGGCAGCCGTCGAACCGAAAGCGGTCCTCGAAAACACCGTCGAGCAAGAGCGAACGCGTATCGAGACCCTGATCGAGTCCGACGGCATCAACCACGCCGAAGTCCGCGCGGACGTACAGGAGACGATGACTGAGAACGTCAACGTGTTCCGGACGGAAGCGGGCCTGGAGACAGCCCTTCAGGACCTTCGGGCGGCCCGCAAGGAGTACGGGAACGTCGCCGTCGAAGATCCGTCTCGGACCTACAACACGGACCTCATCCACACTATCGAGACCCGTAACATCCTCGATGTGGCTGAGGCCATCACGCTCGGCGCGCTCGCCCGCGAGGAGTTCCGGGGCGCACACTGGCGTGCCGAACACCAGGAGCGCAAGGACGACGAGTGGATCAAGCACACGATGCTGGCCTGGAATGAGGGCCAGCCGGAACTGTACTACAAGCCGGTCATCCTCGAAGGCGACGACCAGACCTACGAGCCGAAGGTCCGGTCGTACTGACGACCAGACCGCCGTCGTCGCTGTTTCTATGAGTGTCAGGGCGCGCCGACGAGGACGAACGTGCTCTCGGTGTCGCCGTTGTGAATCGTTCGCTCTGCTTCCGGTGGAATCCTGATCGCATCGCCCGCGTCCAGGGCTACGTCTTCGCCATCAACCTCGATAGTTGCCGCCCCTTCGACGAGGACGTACACTTCTTCATGGCCCTCGTCGGCGTGGTCGTGCGGTTTACCGGACCAGCCGGCGTCACAGTCGACCACGGTGACGCCCAACTGCTCACAGTCCAGCGGGTCTCGGAGGAAATGCATCGCATCGGCGACAGGGTCCACATCAGTGTAGTTGACTTTCCTGTAGCTCACGAACGCAAGTATCGCCGCCCACCCGCAAATAGGTTGTTGTGGGCCTGACAGGACAGGTCTGAGCGCTGAAGTTGCTTCGTCCGGAAGCCGTTGCTCAGAGGATACGAACAGAGAACCGACTGAAACACCAAACGCAAGCGCGCGTCGGGTCGCGGAAACACCCGGAATCATCACTTACTTGGTTGTCAGGAGCGTATACCAGATAGCCTGGAAGGGTGGCTCAGTGGTAGAGCGCTACCGACTGGCATGCCAGATATCGGTCGGTAGTTACCCCGCAAAAGGGCTCCGCGTGGTTCGACTCCCGCCCCTTCCATTGTTTCGCCAACAGCGACTGTACTCTCTGCATAACACGTGGTAGTGACTGGGTACGTCGAGTAGAAACGAGCGTCGGAGGGGGGAGACCGACGCTCAACAGGAAGTGGAAAGATACGGAATGTGGGGGGTGGGGGGTGGGGTGGTGCGGCACCAGTACGGTGCCTATCTGAAACAACTGGGTCAGTTGTATAAAAAACCAGCGGGAGGATTATCAAGATTGATACTGCTCGAGCATGGACGCTGACAGCACCGCTGTAATTGGTTAGAATACGCCAAGACCAACCCGAATCGCAGATTCAGCCGATAAGCGCGAACAGCTATTTGTGGGTGAAAAGGACGACGTTACCGTCGTTGATTGTCGCACAGAGGTCCATCTCGAAATCGAGGTTGAGGGAAGTGAACTCCTGCTTGCAGACGACCATATCGTCGAACGGTTCCGCACAGGAGGGGCAAGCCACGGCCGTCGTGTTCTGGTAGGAAGCGATGGCTTCGTTGTCCTCGCGGGGCGTCAGCGACGAGAGGAGTTCGTCGAAATCGTCCATGTTCGGGGAACCGGGAGCGCGTGACATAAATCATGCGCCGTCCACGCCACCAACGTATTAAAGTGGAGTTGTGGTAATACAACTACAATGACTCCATCCGGTGGCGGAACGCGCTTCGCACTCGTCGCAGGGACCACAGACACCGCCGGGCGGGCGGGGATCAGTGCCGCCGGAGCTGATTCCGAGTTGCTGTCGGTAACGCCCGCAGCGGACGCCGAGCTGGTGACCTACGGGAGTCCGGTCCGGACCGACGTGGTTCCGGTCAGTCCGAGCGGCTGTCCGACACCGGCGCTGGTGACACGAGCCGTCCGTGAGGTGCTGGGACTGGATGTTACAATTATCGACGGCGGACTGGCCGAGAAGACCGGGGCGCCAACGGTATCTGTCGGCGCTCGGCCGGGCAAAGACATCGCGGAGCAGGACCCGGTACCGACGGCCCACGGGGCGTTCGCGGCCGCCCGGCAGTTCGGCCAGGCGCTCCCGGCCGACGAACTGTATCTTGGCGAGTCCATCCCGGGCGGGACGACGACGGCACTCGGCGTCCTTCGGGCGCTCGGTGAAAACGGAATGGTCTCTTCATCGCTTCCCGAGAACCCCACAGAACAAAAAGAGAATCTGGTCGCAGAGGGCCTGCTGGCCAGTTCGCTGGAGCCGGGCGAGGCCGAAAACGAGCCCAAGCGGGCGGTCCGCAGGATGGGTGACCCCGTTCTGGCGACGCTCGCCGGACTCACAGCGGGGGCCGTCGAGAGCGACACGGCCGTGACCCTGGCCGGCGGGAGCCAGTGCATCGCCGTCGCTGCGCTGGTCCGGCACGGCGGCTACGAGGGATCGCTTGGCCTGGCGACGACGAGCTACGTCGCCGAGGACGAGAGCGCCGACGTTCGGGCGTCGGCGGATCGACTCGACCTCGACCTGACCGTGACCGACCCCGGCTTCGACGAAAGCGACCACGTCGGCATGGAGCGGTTCGTCGCCGGTGAAGCCAAGGAAGGCGTTGGCATGGGTGGCGCGCTGGCGCTGGCCGACCGCGCCGGCATCCCGATGGCGGAGGTCCGGGACCGGTTCGCAGCGATCTACGACGACCTGATCGGCGACGCGACCATGGCGACGGCCGAGGAGGGGCCGTGACGATGGAGGGGGTCGTTCTCGCGGGCACGAGTTCCGGCGTCGGCAAGACCGTCGCCACGTTGGCGACCCTTACGGCACTCGAAGACGCCGGCTACCACCCACAGCCGGCCAAAGCCGGCCCGGACTTCATCGACCCGAGCCACCACGAGGCACTCGTCGATACGCCCTCGCGGACGCTCGACCCCTGGCTGGCAGGCGAGGACGGCATGCGACGGACCTACTGGCGCGGTACGGGCGACATCTGCGTCGTGGAGGGCGTGATGGGTCTCTACGACGGAAGCAAAACATCGACGGCAGCGGTCGCTGAAGGACTGGACCTTCCGGTCGTCCTGGTCGTGGACGCGAAGGCCGGGATGGAGAGTGTCGCCGCGACGGCGCTGGGGTTCGCGGAGTATGCCGACCGCGTCGGCGTCGACATCGACGTGGCTGGCATCCTCGCCCAGCGCGCCCACGGCGGCCGACACGCCGACGGCATCAAAGACGCACTGCCCGATGACCTCACGTACTTCGGCCGGATTCCGCCGCTGTCCGATCTGGAGATACCGGAGCGCCATCTCGGGTTGCACATGGGTTCGGAAGCGGGCCTCGACCGGGAGGCGCTGTCGACGGCGGCGGAAACCATCGACATCGAGCGGTTAGTCGACGTGGCGCGGGCACCGCCGGAAACTCCCTCCGAGGAAACCGACAGTGACGGCCCGCCGACCGACCGCCGGGTCGCTGTCGCACAGGACAGCGCGTTCTGTTTCACCTATCCGTCTGTGCTCGAACGGCTCCGGTCCGACGCGACCCTGGAATCGTTTTCGCCGGTCGCTGGCGACCCGGTTCCCAACGCCGACGCGATCTATCTCCCCGGTGGCTATCCGGAACTCCACGGAGAGGCACTCGAAACCGGCGGGACGCTCGATGCAATCGCTGACAGTGCCGCTGACGGCGTCCCCGTTTACGGCGAGTGTGGCGGCCTGATGGCGCTATCGGAGTCGCTGACCACGACCGACGGCGACACCTACGAGATGGCCGGCGTTCTCCCGGCAGAAATCGAGATGCAGGACCGGTACCAGGCACTCGACCACGTTGAACTGGACGCCCGCACGGAGACGGTGACAGCGTCGGCCGGCGACAGCCTCCGCGGGCACGAGTTTCACTACTCCGCCGCAACTCTCGGCAGCGACGCGTCGTTTGCCTTCGACGTGGTTCGCGGCGACGGGATCGACGGCGACCACGACGGGCTGACGGAATACAACACGCTCGGGACCTACTGTCACTGCCACGCTGAAAGCGGTGCGTTCGACCGCCTGCTGGAACGGCCTTCGAAGTGATACTGTCGGCTGTACGTCTGTGACGAATTTCGCCACCCCGGGGTGGCGAATCTCGTGCAATAGTTACAGCCGACAGTATGAACAGAACCGTAACCGCCCGTCGGACGCGCGGCTGACCGCCCGCAACCTTTTTTCCGCCTGGCAGCATCGTTCTGATAATGAACGAGTTGCGCGACCTGCTCGGTGACCTGGTCGCAGATGTCGACTCCGTGTTCCTCTTCTCCCCGAACGCGTCGTTTTTCCACGAATTCGACGAGGTCGACGAGGAGGTCGTCGTCGTCGGCCCGGAGAACACGCTCGATGCGGATCCGTTCGTCGAACTGCCGATCGATTTCACCGACCTCGAAGGGCGGCTTCGCTTCGGTATCGAGGGCGCGCTGGAACAGGGTATTGTCGACGAAGGCGACGAGGTACTCTGTGTGACCGAAGTGCTTGACGGAGCGGAGAACACGCTCGTCCGGGTCCAGACGAACGACTTCTCCCCCTCCGGCGTGTACGACATGTTCGTCAACTCCAGGGCCGACGCGAGCGTCGTCCGGGACGTGTTCGAGGTCGCTATCGAACTGGGGAAGAAAGGCCAGAAGGGCAAGCCCGTCGGCGCGCTGTTCGTCGTCGGCGACGCCGGCAAGGTGATGAACAAGTCCCGGCCGCTGTCGTACAACCCCTTCGAGAAATCCCACGTCCACGTCGGCGATCCCATCGTCAACGTGATGCTCAAGGAGTTCTCGCGGCTCGACGGCGCGTTCGTCATCTCCGACGCCGGCAAAATCGTCTCCGCGTACCGGTACCTCGAACCCTCCGCGGAGGGGGTCGACATCCCCAAGGGTCTGGGCGCTCGCCACATGGCGGCCGGCGCGGTCACCCGTGATACCATGGCGACGGCTATCGTTCTCTCGGAGAGCGACGGGCTCGTACGGGCGTTCAAGGGCGGGGAACTGGTCCTCGAAATCGACCCCGAGGAGTACTGAGGATGCAGCTGGGCTTCGACTGGGCGACGATAATCAGGCAGGTGTTCTCACCGCAAGGGACGTTCGTCTTCTCGCTTGTGGTGCTCGGTGCAGGTATCATCCTCGGCTACCTCGTCTGGCGCTCCTCGCGGCGGTTCATGCGCGAACTCGGCGTGCCGGAAGCGGTCGAAGGAACACCCTTCGAGCGGACGGCGAGGGGACTGGGCACGTCGACCGTCGGCATCGTCTCGAATCTGGCGGCGCTGTTTATCTACATCACGACGGTCACTGCCGTCCTCAACATCGCCCAGCTAACCGATCCGGAGCTGTACTGGGCTCGTTTCACGTCGTTCCTGCCCGATCTGTTTATCGCCCTGTTTGCCGTCATCATCGGTCTCATCGCGGGTGACAAGGCCAAGCTCGTGGTCTCGGAGCGACTGCGCAGCGTCAAGATGCCCGAGGCGACAGTACTGCCGGAACTCGTCAAGTACAGCATTTTCTATCTGGCCGTCCTGATTGCGCTCGGCCAACTGGGCGTCGAGACCCTCGCCCTGCTCATTCTCCTTGCGGCGTACGCCTTCGGGCTGGTATTCGTCTGCGGGTTGGCACTGAAAGACATCTTGCAGGCCGGTGCGGCCGGTATCTATCTGCTCCTGACGGAACCGTACAGCATCGGCGACGAAATCGTCATCGGCGATCAGAGTGGCATCGTCCAGGAGGTAGACATCCTCGTGACGCGTATCGAAAGCGACGGCGAGGAGTACATCATCCCGAACAAGCGCGTGTTCAACGCCGGCATCGTCCGTATCCGGGACTGAACACGGGATTACGACGTGTCGGTCGCCGTGTCGTCCGATTCGAGCGGTTCAGCCGGAACGCCGGCGACCGTCGTCTCTGGCGGCACGTCTTCCGTCACAAGCGAGTTCGCCGCGACCTGTGCGCCCGCCCCGATTTCGACGCCTGGGAGGACGATTGCGCCCGCGCCGATCATCGCCCGTTCCCCGACGACAACCTCGCCGGTACGGTACTCGTCCTGTAGGAACTCGTGACACAGCAGCGTCGCGTCGTAGCCGATAATGGCGTGATCCTCGACGGTGATGAGTTCCGGCCAGAACACGTCCGGCGTCGATTCCAGCCCCCAGGCGACGCCGTCGCCCACGGTGACACCGAGCCGCGAGAGCAGCCAGTTCTTCAGCCGGAGGCTCGGCGAAATGCGACAGACGAGGATGACGACGTAGTTGACCATCACCCGGAGGAGGTGTTTGCCGTCCGGCCACGGGAACAGCGAGTTGTGCGGGCCGGGCGTCGGATGCCGGGTCAGCCGGTCGTGTCGTGGACCACTCACGTGCGTCGTGTACGAGGCCGCGGTAATCAAACCCGTCGGCTCGCCGGCGGTCACCGCGTCCAGAACGTCGGCGTGAGCATCACCAGCACGGGGACGATTTCGATTCGGCCGATCCACATCAGCAGTATCATCAGTACCTTACTCGACCGGACAAACCCGTCGTAGGTCCCATAGGGACCGGCCTGCCCGAACGCCGGGCCAATGTTGAAAAACATCGACGCCGCGGCGCTGAGGGCCTCGAACTCAGTGATGGGTGCCCCCGCTCGCTCGCCGTCCACGACGAGCAGGACAGTCCCGATGATGAAAAACACTAACGCGACCAGCGTGTAGGCGTACACGTCCCGGACGGTATCCTCGCTGACGACATCACGGCCCAGGCGGACGGGCCGAACACTCCGGCGGTGGGCCGAGACGTTCAGGTCCCGCCAGAACGATTTGGTGACGACGAGCCAGCGGAGCGTCTTTATCGAGCAGGTGGTGCTCCCGGCCATCCCGCCGATGAACATCATCACGAAGAGAACGTTCTTCGCGCCGGCGGACCAGGTGTTGAAGTCCGTGGAAGCGAACCCTGTCGTCGTGACGATGGCGGCAGTCTGGAAGACCGCGTGACGAACGGTGTCGCCGACTCCCGCCGTGTACCCCTGGTCGAGCACGAGCAGACCGCCAATGAGCAGGGACCCGACGCCGAGAATTCCCAGGTAGAAGTGGAACTCCTCGCTGTCCCGGAATCGATCGGTCTCGCCTCGAACGAGCGCGTACAGCAGGACGAAGTTCGTTGCGCCGACAATCATGAACAGCGTCACCGCCCACTGGACGGCCGGCGAAAACGCGCCGATACTCTCGGCCTGCGGGGAGAAGCCAGCCGTCGCGATGGCGGTGAAGGCGTGGGCGATTGCGTCGAACAGCGTCATCTCCGGCGCGAGGCCGCTCAGTCCGAGCGCGAACAGTATGAGCGCCGCGGCGACCGTCAGAGCGAGGTACAGTGACCCGATGATGCGCGCCGTGTCCTCGATACCGGGGGTGAGTTTCGTTACGTCCTCTGTGCGGGACTCTGTCTCCATGAGCTGTGCGCCGGCAACTGAGAGCCGCGAGAGCACCGCCGTCGCGAGCAAGAGCACCCCGAGGCCGCCGAGCCACTGGAGGACCTGTCGCCACATCAGCAGTGCTTGCGAATGGGCGTCGAAGTCCCTGATGACCGTCGCCCCCGTCGTCGTGATGCCGCTCATCCCCTCAAACAGGGCGTTGACGGGGCTGGCGAACACGCCCGTCCCCTCGATGTACAGCGGTATCGCGCCGACGACAGCGATAGAAAGCCAGGCCAGCGACACCGTCAGGAACGCCTCGCGGTCCTCAATACGGTCCCGCGGGAGGCGAGTGAGCGCCGTGCCGACTCCGAGCGCCACCGCAATCGTGACCAGATACGGGAGCACTGATTCAGCGTAAAGAAGAGCCACGACGACGGGAATCACCAGCGGCACGGCTAACCACTGCAAAATCGCGCCCAGAACGTTCAGCGACGAGCGAACGTCGACAGTAGTCAGTGCCACAGGTGCTCACCGCCCGCCGCAATGCCGAGTGACGGCTGGCGTTGCCACCACGCGCTCAGTCCGCGCCGCCGCGGATGTCGTTCATGTGGTCGATGCGCTGCTGGACGAGGTCCGCTTTCCCGATGTCGTGGCGGACCCGAAGGCCCTCCGTGCCGGCCCGCTGGAGCGACGCTTCGGCGATGGCCTCCGCGTCGCTGATGCTTTCTGCCAGGCCGACGACGGCATAGGATCGGGAGGTAGTCGTGTAGATGCCGTCCTCGCGGTCGTCGACGCTGGCGTAGAACAGCAGCGCCTCCGGGGCCGTCTCCGCGTCGTCGGACTGGTCGCTGTGCTCTGCAACGACTTCCGCGAGCACGTCGTCGTCGATGGTCACCTTCGCCCCGGCGTCGGGATCGGTGGGGTAGCCGTCCGGGACGGCGTACTTGCAGACGGTCGCCATCGGGCGGAAGGACAGTTGTGGCAGGGGCTCGTCGTCGCGGGCGGCGGTCAGCACGTCGAGGAAGTCCGTGTTGAGCACCGGCAGCGTGTTCATCGCCTCGGGGTCGCCAAAGCGGGCGTTGAACTCCACGACGCGTGGCCCGGTCTCGGTGAGCATGAACTGGCCGTAGAGGACGCCCTTGTAGCCGGAAAGCGCGTCGACGGTCGCCCGGAGCACGTCGACGGCGTCCATGTAGTCGTCCTCGTCCATGAACGGCAGGTGGAGGCTGGAATCGGAGTAGCTCCCCATTCCGCCGGTGTTCGGTCCCTCATCGCCCTCGTAGGCGCGCTTGTGGTCCTGCACTGCTGGCGTGACGCGCAGTTGGCCGTTTGCGACGAAGGCCTGGACGGTGAACTCCTCGCCGACCAGACGCTCTTCGAGGACGACGCGGTCGTAGTCGGAACTCCGGAGATACTCTTTGGCCTCCGCGGCAGTGCACTGGTCGCCGATGACGCGGACGCCCTTGCCGCCGGTGAGACCGGCGGGCTTGACCGCGAGGTCACCGTCGTACTCGTCGATGTACTCGCAGGCGGCGTCCATATCCTCGAACGTCTCGAAGTCAGGACAGCCGGGGATATCGTGTTCTCGCATGAACCGCCGCTGGAACGCCTTGTCCGTCTCGATACGGGCCTCCTGCTCCTGTGGCCCGAAGGTGTAGACCCCGGCGTCGTCCAGCGCGTCGGCGACCCCTGCCGCGAGCGCTGCCTCGGGGCCGATGACAGCAAGCGTGGCGTCGACCCCCCGGGCGTAGGTCGTCACCGCTTTGGGGTTGGTCGTATCGAGGGCCTCGAAGCCGTCGGCGAGGGCGACGATACCCGGGTTCCGGTTGCCGGCACAGGCGTACAGCTCCGCCGGCGAGTCTGCGAGTGAACGCGCGATCGCGTGTTCCCGGCCGCCGCCACCCACGAGCAGCACTGTCTCTGTCATACTCGAAGGCCGGATTGGCTCTCACCTAAGTATTGTCTTTTCCGGGATTACGACGGCTGCCGCCGTCGCGTCTCTTTTCCCCGCGGCGCTCCCATTTTCGGATATGAGCAACGCTACGGACCCGACATCTCGCAACCGACTCGACGAGGCGGAGAGCCCGTATCTCCGCCAGCACGCGGACAACCCCGTCAACTGGCAGCCCTGGGACGAGAAAGCCCTGGCAGCCGCCGAGGAGCGGGACGTGCCCATCTTCCTCTCTATCGGCTACGCGGCCTGTCACTGGTGTCACGTCATGGAAGAGGAGAGCTTCCAGAACGAGGCTATCGCCGAGCAACTCAACGAGAATTTCGTCCCGATAAAGGTCGACCGCGAGGAGCGACCGGATCTCGACTCCGTGTACATGAGCATCTGCCAGCAGGTGACCGGCGGCGGTGGCTGGCCGCTGTCGGCCTGGCTCACGCCGGCGGGCGAGCCGTTCTACGTCGGGACGTACTTTCCGCCCGAGGAGAAGCGCGGCCAGCCCGGGTTCGGTGACCTGCTCGGGCGGCTTGCAGACTCGTGGGCCGACCCCGAACAGCGCGCGGAGATGGAGAACCGCGCCCAGCAGTGGACCGAGGCCATCGAGAGCGACCTCGAAGCGACGCCGGCCGACCCGGCGGACCCCGCCGAAGACATCATCCAGACCGCGGCGACCATCGCCCACCGCGGCGCGGACCGGCAGGACGGCGGCTGGGGCTCCGGCGGACCGAAGTTCCCGCAGAACGGGCGATTGCACGTGTTGCTGCGAGCCCATGCTGATGGGGGGCAAGCGGACTATCTCACTGTCGTCGAGGAGACGCTGGACGTGATGGCCGACCGGGGACTGTACGACCACGTCGGTGGCGGCTTCCACCGCTACGCGACGGACCAGCAGTGGGCCGTCCCCCACTTCGAGAAGATGCTGTACGACAACGCCGAGATTCCCCGGGCTTTCCTCGCCGGCTACCAGGCCATCGGCTCGGAACGCTACGCCTCGGTCGTCCGGGAGACCTTCGAGTTCGTCCAGCGCGAACTCCAGCACCCTGATGGCGGCTTCTTCAGCACGCTGGATGCCGAGAGCGCGCCGCATAGCGAGTCGCGAAGCGACTCGGAACAGTCGAGCGGGGGAACCCCGCGAGACGACCCCGATGGTGACAGCGAGGAAGGGCTGTTCTACGTCTGGACGCCCGAACAGGTCCACGACGCCGTCGAGGACGAGACAGACGCCGAGGTCTGCTGTGACTACTTCGGCGTCACGGAGCGGGGCAACTTCGAGGGGGCGACAGTGCTCGCTGTCCGGAAGCCGGTGTCGGTGCTGGCAGAGGAGTACGAGCAAACCGAGGCCGAGATAACGGAAAGTCTCCAGCGCGCCCTAAACCAGACCTTCGAAGCACGCACGGAGCGCCCGCGACCGGCCCGCGACGAGAAGGTGCTGGCCGGCTGGAACGGGCTGATGATCCGGGCGCTCGCCGAGGGCGCGATTGTCCTCGATGACCGGTACGCCGACGTGGCCGCCGACGCCCTCTCGTTCGTCCGGGAGCACCTGTGGGACGACGAGGAACACCGACTCAACCGCCGGTACAAGGACGGCGACGTGGCCATCGACGGCTACCTGGAGGACTACGCGTTCCTCGGACGGGGCGCGCTGACGCTGTTCGAGGCGACCGGCGACGTGGACCACCTCGCATTTGCGGTGGACCTGGGCCAGGCTATCACGGAAGCCTTCTGGGACGACGAGGCGGAGACACTGTTTTTCACGCCGACCGGCGGCGAGACGCTGGTCGCCCGCCCGCAAGAACTCACCGACCAGTCGACGCCCTCCAGCACCGGCGTCGCTGTCGACCTCCTGCTGTCGCTGTCGCATTTCAGCGACGACGACCGTTTCGAAGCGGTCGCCGAGCACGTCATCCGGACCCATGCCGACCGCGTCTCCTCGAACCCGCTCCAACACGCCTCACTCACGCTGGCGACGGACACCTACGAGCAGGGCGCGCTGGAACTGACGCTGGTCGGCGACCAGTCGGACTACCCGAACGAGTGGACGGAGACCCTCGCCGAGCGGTACATTCCGCGCCGCCTGCTCGCCCACCGACCGGCTGGCGATAGCGAGTTCGAGCAGTGGCTCGACGCGCTCGAATTAGACGAGTCGCCGCCCATCTGGGCCGGGCGCGAGCAGGTCGACGACGAACCGACGGTGTACGCGTGCCGGAACTTCGCTTGCTCGCCGCCGAAACACGACCTCGGGACGGCGCTAGAATGGGGCGCGGCGACTGACGGCGCGGAGTAAGGGCTACGCCATCGCGTCTTCGATCTCGTTGGCCAGATACACGGCGATAGGGACCGGCTCTTCCTCGACGAAGCGGGCGATCTCCTCGCCGTCGTGTTCGACAACGACCGTCGGAATGAGTTCGATGTCGTACGCTTCGACCTTGGGGCCGGTCTTCGACCCGTCGTCTTCCTTCTCTACGGGGTAGTGGTGAACCTGGGCGTCCGGAACGCCAGCGGCTTTCAGGGCCGCCCCGAAGTCGGGGAGTTGCGCCCGGCAGTCCTTACACCAGTCGCCGCCCCAGATCTTGTACTCGAAGTCGTCGGCGTAGCGTGTGAGAACGTCGACAGTGTCGGAGTAGGCGTCTTCGACCCACACCGGATTTGGTTCCATGGTTTCGAGCGTCTGACTCATAGCTGGCTATATGTATTCAGGGGGCTTGAAATCCCCGGCCACGAATCCCCCCTTTCAGACGGGTGGTACCCGGAAAACCAGTGTTTCGTGCGGAATTGGACCGGAATGACCGCTGCCGACGGCAGAAGCACGGACCGGACAGCAGTCCGATCAGACAGTCACCGCCGGTTCCGTCTCCAGCCCGGGAAAGCAGTTCCGGCCAGTCCGAGGGATTTACCCACTCGCTCGGCATACCGGCGGGTATGCCTGTCGACAAGCGGGAGTTCGACGAAATACTGTCGTTCGAACTCCACGAACCCGCAGACATCCTCGACCCCGACAAACTGTACACCATCCCGGAGCTGGCCCGCCTCCTACAGGGACTTCCGGCGGACGCCGAACTCAGCGAAGCCAACGAGTCGGTGTTCATCGACTGGGCTATCCCGTGGATGATCTTCAATCAGGACAATCTCGTGATCGCCGACCCGCAGGACGACGACGTGGTCGGGCTGTACGGCCTCGCCGAGTCATGAAACTGCTCGTCGCCGGCAGCGACCGCGTCGACGCGGGCAAAACGACGTTCAGCGTCGGTCTGCTGGAGCGGACCAGCGCGCAGGGGTTCAAGCCCCGAGCGGGCAACAACTACTGGTTCGACCAGGACGACTACCAGCGAGCGACGGGCGAGGGGCGGCTGTACGGGAAGGACGCCAAACGCCTCGCCACTGCCTCCCCGGGCGACGTGGTCCCCGAGGAGATCAATCCCATCCATCGGCTCTGGCACCCGTCGCCGGGGGCCGAAGCGGGCCTGCTGGGCAAGGAGAACCAGCAGTTCGTCGTCGACCGTGTCGGCCGGCCGAGTTCCGAAACGGGCGTCGAGTACGTCGTCAACGGAACCGTCGACCTGCCAGACTCGGTCGCCGAGCGACTGCCGGTTTCCGACGCACCCCGTGTCACCTCGGTCCCGGATTTCAACGACCTGATGCGCGTGATGCACGTCGAGGCGCTTCAGTCCCTCGCCACAGACATCGAGTCGACGGACCGAGCGGTCGTCGAGTCCTACGGCGACGTGGCCCGGCCGCTGTCGGGGATCGAACCGGACGCCGTGGCCGTCGTCGAACCGGGCCGAGTGCGCATGTACGACGGTGACCGGTACAGCAAAGCCTGTCAGATCGCCACCGGCGGCCCCGGTGACGGCCAACTGGAGGAACGGGTGCCAAGCGTCGTCGACCTCATCGAGCAGGTCGCCGCAGTGCGACTGCCCGCCCTCGACAGCGACCAGCGCAGTGACCCGGCGGCTGTCGCCGATGCGTACGACCACGCCTACGACGCCTTGCTGGCCTGTGCGTTCGATTGAGTCCGCCAGACACCGCCCGCCTCAGAACTTCGCGGCCTGGAGCGCCAGTTCGATGTCCTGATACGGCGCGTCAGTGACGCTCGGGCCGTGCCCGGTGTGCATCTCCTGTAAGTCCTCGTCGACGACGGACAGCACCCGCTGGATGCTGTCGATGAGCAGGTCCCTGTCTCCTTCTTCGAGGTCGGTCCGGCCGAAGCTCCCGTCGGCGAACACCAGATCGCCGGCGAACAGGACCCCCGAAGCCTCCGAGTAGAAGCAGAGGTGGTCGTTCTTGTGGCCGGGGGTGTGCAACGCTTGGTAGTCGTGGTCGCCCAGTTGGACCGTCTCGTCGTCGGCGATAGCGTGCCCGATACCGTCCTGGTCGGTGTCGTAGCCGTACACGGGCACGTCGAAGGCTTCGACAACACTATCGAGATTATTGACGTGGTCGTAGTGCGTGTGGGTAGCGATGACGGCATCGAGGCCCTCGGCGTGGTCTTCGACGGCCGACACCACGTCGAACTCGTTGCCGACATCGACCAGAACGGTTCGGTCCCCGGTGACGAGGAAGACGTTACTCGTGAACACCTGTTGGCCGCGGGCGAGGTTTCGAATCATTACCCGTCTGTTGGCCGTCGTCTCGGATGTGGGTATCGTTCCGTCACGGCCGAAAACGCAGTGCAATCATGCACCCACAGGGCTATGTACGTGGATATGCAAACGGGGGATAGTAGAACATTATGTCAGATTCGGACCTACCTGTGGTGCTTATCGTCGAAGACGAACCAGATGTTGCCGAGACGTACAAACTGTGGCTACAACAGGAGTACGAGGTCCGCATGGCACAAAACGGCGACGAGGGCCTGGAGCAACTGGACGCGGATGTCGACGTTGTGTTACTCGATCGGATGATGCCCGGGCTTTCCGGGGACGAAGTGCTGGAGCGGATTCGCGAGCGGGATCTGGGCTGTCGGGTGGCGATGGTCACTGCCGTCGAGCCGGACTTCGACATCTTGGAGATGGGCTTTGACGCCTATCTCTCGAAGCCGATTCGGAGCGAACAGCTCCACGAGACGGTCGACAATCTGCTCGACCGCTCCGAGTACGACTCTCTGCTGCAGGAGTACTACGCACTCGTCGAGAAGCAGGCGACGCTCGAAGCGACGAAATCGAGCGCAGAGCTGGCCGAGAGCGACCAGTACGACGAACTGACTCAGCGGGTCGCGGAGATGCGAGACGATCTTTCGGAGACACTCGGTGGCATCGAAGACGATTCCGATTTCATCGCAACGCTTCGCGGACTGAGCGACGATGAAGACAACTGAGCGACAAACAATGTATGATCTCACCTCAGTACTAGAGTTCGATGCGCTCAGTGAGGTCCGGCCAGGGTCCAGTATCCTGATCTCCGGGCCGGCAATGAGCGGGAAGGAACGGCTCGCATACGATATTCTCGCCGACGGCATGCGCAACGAGGACGGTGCAGTGGTCGTGACGACCGGTGACGGCGCGGGCAGCGTCGTCGAGGAGTTCCGGTCGCTCGTTCCCGACCTCGACGACTCCCAACTCGGCGTTATCGACTGTCGGGGCGAGGGTGGCGCGAACGAGGACGCAATCGGCAACGCCCACGCCCACCACGTCTCCTCGCCCGGTGACCTGACCGGGATCGGTATCGGCATCACCAAGGCGCTTGAGGGACTGCACAACGCCGGCAACGAACGGGGCCGTCTGGCCCTCGTCTCGCTGTCGACGATGCTGACCTACACCGACAAGAAGACCGTCTTCAAGTTCTGTCACGTGCTGTCCTCGCGGCTGGACTCCGCGGGCTACATCGGCGTGTTCACCATCGATTCGGGGGCCCACGACGACCAGACGCTGCAGGTCATCAAACAGGCCTTCGACGGCATGATCGACGTGCGCGACGCTGAGGGCGGCGGCCGCGAGGCCCGCGTCCTCGGGCTGGCCGGCGAACCGACCGACTGGCAGAAGATCTGACATCGCAGCCACCCACAGGCGGTCCGAACGGTGTATCGCCGCTCCGGTGAGGAAGTATTTTGCCGCTCGGGGTCACCCACCCGATATGGACGTAACGCTGCTCGAAGCGACAGACGACCCCGAGGACCTCATCTGCAAGGCAGCACGCAACGACTACAGCGACGAGTTCGTCGGCGGCCAATCGCTCGAAGACACGATGGCCGACATCGACGGCGACACCATCGACGAAAAGAAAGAGACGCTTATCGGGCACCTGCTCAGTCACGGCCACTTCGGCCCCTTCGAACACGCGCAGGCGACCTTCGCCGTCGAAGGTGTCTCCCGCTCCTGTATGGCCCAGATCACTCGCCACCGACACGTCTCCTTCGACGTGCAGTCGATGCGGTACGTCTCCTTCGACGATGTCGACCCCGAGGCCGTCCGCGAGGGCGAACTGGTAGTGACGCCACCGTCCGCGACGGACCCGGACTGGGTCGGCCGGAACCAGCAGAAAGCCAGCGTCTCCGAGGCGGAGTTCGAGAAGCGTTCGGAGATTTTCAAAGACACTATCGAGCAGGCCGTCGAGTCATACCAGGAGCTGCTTGAGCTGGGCATGCCGCCTGAAGACGCCCGGTTCGTGCTTCCCATCGGCACCAAAGTGAACATCGTGATGTCGATGAACGCCAGAATGTTGATGCACGTCGCGGACATGCGGGCCGCGGCGGACGCCCAGTGGGAAATTCGGGAGATGACCGAGGGAATGCTCGATCTGGCCGCGGACTGGTGTCCCAAGACCTTCGAGTACTACGAGCGGGAGATGAAGGGGCGCAAGAACCGGCTCGCACCCTGACAGGACCAGGTTCATTTGATGGCGGTTCGGTGCCACGATTTCGCCGCGTTGGTAGCGACAATCACTGATACCCACAACAGAAATAGAGGGACGAGAGTCGTTCCGTGGAGTGAATAATCAGGTCTCAGAGTATCAAAAGACGAAACGAGTACGACACATTCATTACAGCACATCCTAGATAAACAATCGTGTCTTACGAGGTTGAACGTCCCACCCGTCGGTCGGGAACTGCGTCTGATGTGATGTGTGCTGTCGACGATGTCGACGGCCAGCAGCGGTTCGTCATCGCCGATATTGCCCACGATGACACCTGGATCTCGATGGTAGCGGACGAAACCTGTCTGCTTACAGCCTGGCGATAACGGGCGACCGCCGGCTCATACTGCTTGTTGTGATATAGCGACTTCGGAGCCGGCACTGTCCGGGCGCGACCTGCACCGCTCTGTATGAAAAGTTTTTGTCGACTGCTGCGTGACGTAGGCATATGGAATACGACGACATGCTTGACCGGGCGATGGATGACACACCCGACATCAAGGGCACGAGCGAGCGCTTCGAGGTGCCGGACCCGGACGTGCGACAGGAGGGCAACGCCACCGTCTACGAGAACTTCCAGTCGACGTGTTCCCGGCTCGGGCGCACGGACGACCACGTGATGAAGTTCCTCCAGAACGACATGGGGACGAGCGGCCACATCGACGAAAGCGGCCGAGCGCGACTGACCGGCGAGTTCGACGCCGACCGCATCGAGGCATCAATCGACGACTACGTCGAGGAGTTCGTGCTCTGTTCGGAATGTGGCCTGCCGGACACGCAGTTGGAACGAGAACAGGGCGCGCTGTTGCTTCGTTGTGAGGCGTGTGGCGCACGCTCGGCGACGAGCGAGTAGTTACTGCAGGCCTTTCAGCGTCTGCAAGTCGTTTTCCGTGCGGGTGAAAACGGCGAGCCGGTGGCTCGCGTGACAGTTCGGACAGTGATAGGTCGTATCGTGTCGCGGCAGGGCCGTCGGCGTCGACTCCCAGTCTTTCTTGCACTCAGGACAGAGCAACCGCACGTACGCTTCCTCCATGTATGTTACTCACACACATCATCAACGGTAAAAAACCTTGGCGTCTCCCCACCGGTCTGCCTGCACCCGGACCTCAGGCCGGCAGGTCCTCGGCTTCGAGGAGTTCCTTGTAGCGGTTCCGGATGGTCACTTCGGAGATGTCGGCCACGTCGCTGACCTGGCTCTGTGTGACCTTCTCGTTGGTCAGCAGCGCAGCGGCGTAGACGGCTGCGGCGGCGATGCCGACCGGGGACTTGCCGGAGAGCATGCCGGACTGGCGGGCTCCCTCGACGAGGTCCCGGGCCTGTCGCTGGGTCTCCTCGCTGAGCCCGAGGTCGGAGATGAACCGCGGAAGGTAGTGTTCCGGGTCCGCCGGCTGGACTTCGAGGCTGAGCTCTCGGACGATGTATCGGTAGGTCCGGGTGAGCTCCATCTTCTCGACGCGGGAGACGCGGGCCATCTCGTCGAGCGACCGGGGGTTCCCGGCCATGCGGGCGGCCGCGTACAGCGCGGACGTAGCAACGCCTTCGATGGAGCGGCCGGGGAGCAGGTCGTCGCCGAGCGCACGGCGGTAGATGACGCTGGCCGTCTCGCGGACGTTCTGGGGAAGTCCCAGTGCAGAGGCCATCCGGTCGATCTCGCCCAGCGCCTGTTTGAGATTGCGCTCCTTGGAGTCCCGTGTCCGGAACCGCTCGTTCCAGGTCCGGAGCCGCTGCATTTTCTGGCGCTGCTCGCTGGAGAGGGAGCGCCCGTAGGCGTCCTTGTTCTGCCAACCGATGTTCGTCGAGAGGCCCTTGTCGTGCATCATGTTCGTCGTCGGCGCGCCGACGCGGGACTTGCGGTCCTTCTCGGCGGAATTAAAGGCGCGCCACTCCGGCCCGCGGTCGATCTCGTCCTCTTCGACGACGAGGCCACAGTCCTCACAGACGGTTTCGCCGTGTTCGGTGTCCGTCACGATGTTGCCGCTACATTCCGGACAGGCCTCTACAGCTTCTTGCTCCGTCGACTGTTCGGGTATCTGCTCGTCTCGTTCTCGCGTACTGGTCCGCGTTGTTGATTCACTCATGATTTGAAGTCCTGTTCTGCCGGGTGCAGAAATCTTAAGACCGTTTGGGGAAACTGTCTTACCCTATAGTTAGTCCGTAAAGTATATAAATCTTTCGCCGACTTATCAGTGAAATCGCCAGACGACGGCGTGGTAGAAGATAGCACAGCCCTCGGTAGCGGTATATAACGTTGCTGGTGGTCACCGGCCCCACGTACGTAACACATATATGGGGGATTCCAGCGCCGTGTGGCACTGCTGACACCCGACCCAGTAGTCAGCCCCTGCCGGGGTACACTGCCGTCAGAGCAGGACAGAGACCACCGCGACAGCCTCGAAATCGCCGGGTCAGCGGGCGTCAGAGTGTGTTTCCGCACATCGTTGGGGGGAGATGTGTTATAAAAAGCGATGTTACCAGTCGGTACTTATTGGTTACACTTAGTTGCTGAATGGTACCAGCGACTCACGATCACCAGCGCAATCGGAGTAACTGTTCATACTGTCGGCTTGTAGATCTGTGAAGCAATTCCTTACCCGGGCGAATATCTCGCAATAGGTACAGCCGACAGCATCGGAACCAGATATCGAGATCAAACGGTAAACAGGTGCCCCTCGGTCGGCACGTCGAACAGGCCGATGCGTGCGCCCGCGTCCAGCCACGCGTGCCCGTACGAGAACGACGCCAGGGCGTTGACCAGATCGTCGTCGTCTCTGAAATGACGACCGTCTTCCAGATACGACGCCGCCATCTCCTCACATTCCAGGGCAGCGTCGTGCATCGGCGTTCCTTCCGGTGGCGCCACTGATGCCGCGTCGAGCGCCTCCGCGAGCAATCCCTCGTAGCGGTCGGTCTTCTTTTCGAGATCGGCAGCCATATCCCCAGAAAGCGACGGCAGCGGCCTAAACGTGTTGCCCCAGCGCAAGTTCGGCGCACGACAACACAAGCTAAATACGGCCAGATAGTTTAACTCAGCTAATGACAGAATCGGTCGAACACCGACGACTCATCGTCGCTGGCACGGGCGCAGCGGGACTGACAGCAGCCATCTACGCCGCCAGAAGCAACAACGACCCCCTCGTTCTGGAAGGGGATGAACCGGGCGGGCAGCTCACGCTGACGAGCGAAGTGGAGAACTTCCCCGGCTTCCCCGAAGGTCTCTCCGGACCGGACCTCATCAACAATATGAAAGAGCAGGCCAAGCGCTTCGGGGCCGAGGTCGACCACGGTATCGTCGCCGACATCGACGACAGCGAGCGGCCGTTCCGCGTGGAACTGTCCAACGGTGACGTGTACACCTGCGACGCTTTCATCGCCGCATCGGGGGCCAGCGCCCGCACACTGGGCGTCCCTGGTGAGGACGACCTGATGGGCTACGGCGTCTCCACGTGTGCGACCTGCGACGGCGCGTTCTTCCGCGGCGAGGACATGCTCGTGGTCGGCGGCGGCGACGCGGCCATGGAGGAGGCCCACTTCCTCACGAAGTTCGCCGACACCGTCTACATCGCACACCGCCGCGAGGAGTTCCGCGCCGAGGACTACTGGATCGACCGCGTCCAGAAGAAAGTCGACGAGGGCGAGATCGAGATCCTCCGCAACACCGAACTGCTGGAGGTCCACGGCTCGCCGGAGGAGGGCGTCGACCACGTCACGCTCGCCAGCAACGACGCCGGCTATCCCGCGGACAACCTCGACGACCCCAACACGGAGACCTACGACTTCGACGTGGGCGCGGTGTTCGTCGCCATCGGCCACACGCCGAACACGAACTACCTCGAAGACACCGGCGTCGTACTGGACGACACCGGCTACATCCAGACCCACGGCGGCACCGGCGGCGACCAGACCGCTACCGATGTCGAAGGCATCTTCGGCGCTGGCGACGTGGTCGACTACCACTACCAGCAGGCCGTGACCGCCGCCGGGATGGGCTGTAAGGCCGCCATCGACGCCGACGAGTACCTCGAATCACAGGCCGAAGCCGCCGCCGAGGCGGAGTCCGAAGCCGCCGCGGAAGCCGACGACTAGCTCTTCTGTTTCGCTGTCCGTCGCTACATCCACAGACCCTTTAGGATAGCCCACGGAGTCGATGGCATGGCAACCGACACTGTCACGCTGACTATCGACGACGGCGAGGAGAGCGACGAACTCACAGTCCCGAGCGAACTCGTTGACATCCTTCGGGAGTCGCCCGAGGAGACGGACGCCCAGGTCGTCGGCGACATCGCGATGTTCGGCATGACCCAGCGGATCCACAGCGCTGTCCATCACGCCCAGGGCGAGCCCGACGAGCAGATCGTCGCGCTCGAAGAGGAGACCAGCGAACTGTTCGAAGAGCGCTTCGGCCAGTCCTTCGCCGAGCTGACCGGCCACGACCACTAATTCTGGCGGCCAGTTTTCAGAATTCCCAGTGAAGCACCACGCCGTCGTCGAGCTGTTCGACGCCGGCCAGCTCCGGCTCCGGGAAGTCCTCGATGAACCCGTCGCCGTCGGCGAGCGTCGGCGCGTCCCGACCGCCGATGACCTTCGGGCCGATGTAGACGAACAGGTCGTCGACCAGCGCTTCCTCTAGCAGGCCGAAGATGAGCTCGCCGCCGCCTTCGACCATGAGCTGGTCGATCCCGTCGCCTTCCAGTTTTGCGAGCGTGGTCGTCAGGTCCACCCGGTCCTGGCCGGCGGCGATGACATACGCGCCAGCGTCTTCCATCTCCTCGATGAAGTCCGGCGGCGCAGCTTCGCTGACGAGGAGGTAGGTCTGGGCGCGGTCGTCCAACACGGTGGCGTCCGGCGGTGTCCGGATGCGAGAGTCGGCGACGACGCGGGCGGGGTTTTCCGGGTCGCCGCGGTCGGCCCGGGCGGCGCGGCGGTCGGGGTCGTCGACGGTCAGCGAGGGGTCGTCGGCGAGAATCGTCCCGACACCGACCATCACCGCGTCGCTGTCGGCTCGAAGCTGGTCGACGCGGTCGAAATCGTCCGGGCCGGAGATGGCGATCTGTTCGCGGCGGCGCGAGGAGAGCTTTCCGTCGACACTCATGGCGGCGTTGACGACGACGTGCATACTCGTTCGTACCGGTGACCGGCCAAACGGCTTTTGGGTTACGATCAGGAAGAGGTGGTCTCAGGCTGCTTCGACAGCTTCCGAACGTCGAGTTTCTTGACGGTTCCGTCTGCGGTTTTCAGCTTCAGCACCGTCTTTTGCAGCTGCAGTTCAGCAACGTCGAGCGTTGTTTCGGTAGTCCAGCCCCGGAGCCTGACCATCCCTTCCTCGTCGATTTCGATGAACGTGCGAGGCTTGCGCTGAGAGCCCATCGTCCACTCCTCGTCGCCGACGGAGAGTTCCTGCCCGCCGCTTTTTGACCAGCGGAACACGCAGGCGAACTGCTCGCGGGGTTCGTCACCGCGATCGTGATCGACGCGGGTCCACTGCTCGAAGTCGACGCCGAAGTGGGCGGCCCACAGCTCCAGGTACTCGAAGTCGAACTTCTTCTTGCCGTCGCTGTTGCGACCGCTCCGCCAGATGACGTGGGACTCCGACGGCTTCGACCCGAACAGACTGCCCATAGTCAGCCCTCCGGTCGGCTGTCCAAGTTATTCTCCTTGATAGTTCTGTTCTCAGCTAACCATGTCACTCCAGAAACTGATTTAATAGCCGCCTGAGCCACTTCAACACAGTCAACGCGCATACCGTGAGAGATTACAGTATCACAGATAAGAATTGTGGGCGATTCTGTCTCGGTGTCACCCACCGTGTCGCGCACAGTTGGCAGAAAACGCTTTTGAGTGCTCCCGCCGAACCGTCGGTCGATGTCTCTCGAAGACCATGCCGAGGAGCTCGCCTCCGACCTCGGTGTTGACAAAGAGGAGGTCACACGCGACCTGGAGAACCTCGTGAACTACTCCGTCCCGATGGACGAGGCCAAGCAGAGCCTCAGACGGAAGTACGGGGATGGCAGCTCCGGCGGCGACGGCACGCCGTCGAGCAAGGCCATCAGCGAGGTTTCGACCGACGACTCGAACGTGACAGTCACCGCCGTGGTGCTCACGTCGGGCCGGCGGTCCATCCAGTACAACGGGGAACAGCACGTCATCCGCGAGGGCGAACTCGCCGACGAAACGGGAAAGATATCCTACACCGCCTGGGACGGCTTCTCGGGCGACCTCCAGCCGGGCCAGACCGTCCGGCTGGGCAACGCCGGCGTCCGAGAGTGGGACGGCCAGCCGGAGCTCAATCTGGGCGACAGCACCGACCCCGAAGTCATCGACGAGACGCTGGACATTGACTACGAGGTCGGCGGCCGCGCCGCGCTGCAGGACCTCGCACCCGGTGACCGCGGCATCACCGTTGAAGTGCAGGTGCTGGAGTGCGAACAGAAAGTCATCGACGGCCGCGACGGCGAGACGACGATTCTCAGCGGCGTCCTCGGCGACGAGAGCGGACGACTCCCCTTTACCGACTGGGAGCCCCACGACGAAATCGAGGAAGGAGCCGCAGTCCGACTCGACGAGACGTTCGTCCGCGAGTTCCGCGGCGCACCGTCAGTGAACGTCTCGGAGTTCTCGACGGTGACCGCCCTGGACCGCACGGTCGAGGTCGCCGAATCCGCACCCCGGATGCCCATCCGCGAGGCCGTCGAGAGCGGCGGGCTGTTCGACGTGGAACTGGCCGGCAACGTCATCGAGGTGCGGGACGGCTCCGGCCTCATCGAGCGCTGTCCGGAGTGCAGTCGCGTCATCCAGAACGGCCAGTGTCGCTCCCACGGCGCAGTCGAGGGCGAGGACGACCTGCGGACGAAAGCCATCCTCGACGACGGGACCGACACCGTCACCGCGGTGCTTGACGACGAACTGACCGCTCGTGTGTACGGCGGTGACCTCGACGACGCCCGCGAACACGCCCGCGACGCGATGGATAAAGAGGTGGTCGCCGAGCGCATCAGCGACCGCATCGTCGGCCGCGAGTACGTCGTTCGTGGATCGCTCTCCGTGGATGAGTACGGCGCGAACCTCACCGCTTCGACATTCACCGAGGCTGAGGACGACCCAGCAACGCGTGCCCGAACCCTCCTACAGGAGGCAGACGCATGAGCGAGTCCGGCGACAGCGGCCCCGGCCGCCGGGAGGTCGCCCATCGGCTGTTCGCCGCGGAGTTCGACGACGCCGACTTCTCGTATTCGGAGTCCGACGAGGAGCGCGCGCCGAACTACGTTGTCACACCGACCGGCGCGCGGGTCAACCGCCTGTTCCTCGCCGGCGTCCTCACCGAACTCGAACAGGTCAACGACGACGTGTTGCGCGCCCGTGTCGTGGACCCGACCGGCCCGTTCGTCATCTATGCCGGCCAGTACCAGCCCGACGAACTGGCATTTCTCGAAGCCGCCGACCCGCCGATGTTCGTCGCCGTCACGGGCAAGGCCCGAACCTTCCAGCCCGACGACAGCGACCGGGTGTTCACCTCGGTCCGGCCCGAGAGTATCAGCGAAGTCGATGCGGACACGCGGGACCGCTGGGTCGTCCAAGCCGCCGAGCAGACCGTCTCACGCATCGGCCAGATGGCCAGCGCGAAGCAGGCCGGCCTGGCCGGTGACGAACTCAGACTGTCGCTGCTCGATCAGGGCATCGACGAGAGTTCGGCGGCCGGCATCACGCTCGCGCTGGACCACTACGGCACGACCGGCGACTACCTCGACGCGCTCCGAACGACGGCGCTCGACGCTGCCCGCGTCGTCGCCGGCGACACGGACGAAGCGGCAGGGCTGTCGCTGTCACCGGGCGACGGGACCGACGACCCGATTCCGCTGCTTGCTTCCCTCGACCTCGATACTGAGGGATCCACGCCGGAGACAACCGGCGAAGAGATCGACGCGACAGCCGAAGCGGTGTCAGCGACCGACGACGCGGAAGCAACCGAGCCGGACGAACCGGCGGCCGCGTCGGCAGACAGCGAACCGACGACGGACGAGGACGTGGCCGACGCGGCCGAAGCGGGTGCGCCCGCGGCTGCCGCCGACGCCGAGCCCGCGCCCGACTCGCCCGGCGCACCGGCCGGCGACGAATCCCCCGAACCGAGCGCCGACGCGGCCACGAGCGACGCGCCCGCCGAAACACCCGAGACCGCGACAGCCGCCGGAGCCGACGAAACCACCGCCGGCGACTCCGCGGGTGCGGACGCACCCACGACACCCACACCGAGTGAGCCCGTGGACGAATCTCCGGCATCGAGCGAGCCGGCAACCGACGCCGATTCCACGGTGGCGGACGAACCGGAATCGTCGTCAGAACCCGACGCCGACGACGACCTCGGCGAATTCGATCCGGAGTTCGAACTGGACGACGACGAGCGCGAGGAGATCGAACAGGAGTACGGCACGGACTTCCAGAGCGGGACCGAGGTCAACGAGCCCGGCGAGGCCGGCATCGAGACGCCGGACCCCGAAGACCTGGCCGACGCGGCCGAGGAGGGGGCACCCGCAGACGCCGCCGACGCCGAGCCAGCGCCCGAGTCAGCCGGCGCACCAGCCGGCGACGAGTCCCCCGAACCAAGCGCCGATGCGGCCACGAGCGACGCACCCGCCGAAACACCCGAGACCGCGACCGACGCCGGAGCCGACGAGACGACCGCCGGTAAGTCCGCCGGTGACGACGCGTCCGCTGAGGACGTGGACCTCGAAGACGCCGTCATGGAGGTCATGGAGGACCTCGACGACGGCAGCGGCGCGGACCGCGAGGAACTGCTGGCTGCGGTCGTCGACCGCTACGGGGCCGATCCCGATGCCGTCGAGGACGCCATTCAGGACGCCCTGATGGGCGGTCGGTGTTATGAGCCCGACGACGGCAAGCTCACACCCATCTAACGACCGAGCCGCGGCCCTTTTCTCGCCCGACGGCCAACACAGTAGCGATGCGTGTCGAACCGCTTCCCGGCGTTCCGGCGGCGACCGTCGATACTGACGGGGAGCGACTGCTGGCGGTGGCCGACTACCACGCCGGCATCGAAGCGGGGCTCAGGTACGAGGGCGTCGAACTCCGGTCGGCCGCCGAGGACCGCCGGGAGCGGTTGCTGGCGTGTCTGGACCGCGCTCGTGCCGACCGGCTGGTCGTCATCGGCGACCTGGGCCACGCCATCGGTGACCCGTTCGACGACGAGCGGGCGGAGCTCGCTGCGCTGTTCGAGGCGCTGGACCTGCCCGTGACACTGGTAAAGGGAAACCACGACGGCAGCCTGGAACCGGTGCTTTCCGACCTCGACGCCGACATCGAGGTGACGCCGGGACATGGCACCCGTATCGGCGCTATCGGGTTCGCCCACGGCCACACCTGGCCCGCGCCGGACGTGCTCGAAGCCGACGTTCTCTGTGTCGGCCACGAGCATCCGGTCGTCCGACTGGAGGACAGTGTCGGTGGCGCACAGAAGGAGCGGGCCTGGCTCCGTGGCTCGCTGGTGCCCGATCCCTTTGCCGAGCAGTTCGACCGCCCGGTCGAGAGTGTGCCCGAATTCGTCGTCTTCCCGGCGTTTAACGACCGCTCCGGAGGGACGTGGGTCAACGTCGACGGCCAAGAATTTCTGGCCCCGTTCCTGCCCGACGGCATGACAGGTGCCGAGGCGTTCCTGCTCGATGGCACGCGGCTAGGCCCCTACAAGCAGGTCTGAGAGCGCGTCAGTACCCGCCTACGTCTCCGAGAGCCCTGCTTCGAGTTCGTCGATCAGTTCTATGTTGCCGAGGAACGTCGGGGTCCGGGCGTGAATACCGTCCGGTTCGACATCGAGTAAGGACTGTGAGCCGTCGCTAGAAGCCCCACCGGCGGCCTCGACGAGGTACGCGAGCGGCGCTGACTCGAAGTGGACGCGGAGCTTGCCGTCGGGATACGCCGCCGTCGCCGGATAGCCGAACAGGCCGCCGTACTCGAGGACCTGTGCCAGGTCGGCGACAGTCGCGCCGCCGTAGCGGAGCTTCAGGTCCTGCTCGAACGACTGTGCGATGTCGTTGAACTCGTCGCTTCGCTCGCTCGGCTTGCCGGCCAGCCCGACCACCGTCGCGTCGTCGGGCAGGACGAATTGGCCCCACCGCTCGCTGTGACCGTCCCGGAGGAGGTGCTCCTGGACGACCTCGCGGTCGGAGCGGGCGATGGTCAGGGTCGTGTAGGGGCCGTACAGCACCATCACCGACGCCACCATCTCCCGGCCCGACGCCGGCAGGGCGGCGTCGTAGATGCCAATTATCGTCCCGACGGAGTTGTTCGAGGCGAGGTTCGAGGAGCCATCGAGCGGGTCGATAGCGATACTGTAGCCCTCGCCGCAGTCGACCACGTCTTTGCGTTCCTCGCTCGCGTACGCGCCGATACCGTCGATGTGGGCCAGCGCGTCGAAAAACAGGTCATCGGCCCACACGTCGCCCCCGACCTGTTGCTCGCCGCTGGGGTTCTCGCCGGCCGACCTGTTGGCGTAGTTCGCCAGGTTCCCGCTGACGTAGTGGGCCGTATCCTTTACCGCCCGTTCTATCTCATCGAGCGTGTTCACAGCCGACCACCGGCCGAAGTTGCACAGGCGTCAGTCATGGTTCCACAATCCCAGTGCAGCGACATAAGGCTGTACCCGCAACTGGTCGGCAACGCTCCCAGTGACTCGTCTACCACTCCGTACGAGAAGCGCTGACACAACGTGTTTAACCCGATGTAGTCGCTAGAGAGGGGCGATGACTGACGGGGTCGCTCGCGGCGACGATGCCTTTACTGCGCTCGGGCCAGCGGTGCGGAGTGCCCTCTCGGAGCGGGGCTTCACGACGCCGACCGACCCCCAGCGGAAGGCGATTCCGACCCTGGCCGACGGGCGGGACGCACTGGTGGTCGCCCCGACCGGAACCGGGAAGACTGAGACGGCGATGTTGCCCGTCTTCGATGCGCTGTCTGAATCCGAGGACCGCTTTGGCATCGGCGCGCTGTACATCACGCCGCTCCGGGCGCTCAACCGCGACATGCGCCAGCGCCTCGACTGGTGGGGCGAGACGCTGGGCCTCGAAGTGGACGTGCGCCACGGCGACACGACGGACTACCAGCGCCAGAAGCAAGCCAACGACCCGCCGGATGTGCTCGTGACCACACCGGAGACGCTGCAAGCGATGCTCACGGGGTCGAAGCTCCGGACGGCGCTAGAAGACGTGGAACATATCGTCATCGACGAGGTCCACGAACTCGCCGCGGCCAAGCGGGGCGCACAGCTGACGGTCGGACTCGAACGGCTCCGGGAACTCTCCGGCCGGTTCCAGCGGATCGGGCTCTCGGCGACAGTCGGCGACCCACACGAGGTCGGCCGGTTTCTCACCGGCGGCCGGTCGTGTGCCATCGTGGAAGTGGACATCGGCAGCCGACTGGACATCGAGGTGGTCCGGCCCCAGATTACCGACCGCGACGAGAAACTGTCGAGCACGCTGGTCACCGACGCGGGAACGGCCAGCCACGTCCGCTACATCGCGGACCTCATCGACGACCACGAGTCCGTGCTGCTATTTGTCAACACTCGTCAGACAGCGGAGGCGCTGGGCTCGCGGTTCAAAGAACTCGGGACCGACCTCGGCGTCCATCACGGCTCGCTCTCGAAAGAAGCCCGAATCGACGTGGAGGACCGCTTCAAGGCCGGCGACCTCGACGCCCTGCTGTGTACCTCCTCGATGGAGCTGGGCATCGACGTGGGCCACGTCGACCACGTCGTCCAGTACGGGAGCCCCCGGCAGGTATCCCGCCTCGTCCAGCGGGTCGGCCGTGCCGGCCACCGTCGCGACCTCGTCTCCTCGGGGACGGTCGTGACGACGGACACCGACGACACGCTGGAAGCGCTGGCGATTGCGAGACAGGCCGAAGCCGGCGATGTCGAACCGGCCGAGATCCACGACGGAAGCCTCGACACCGTTGCCAACCAGATCGCCGGCCTGGTGATGGATACCGGCGAAATCCGGGCGATGCGGGCCTTCGAGATTCTGACCCGCGCGTACCCGTTCCGCGACCTCGATGAGGGTCAGTTCAAGCAGGTCGTCGAGGAACTCGCGGCGAACAACGTCATCTGGCTGGACGAGGACCGGGACACCCTGGAGAAGCGCCGCGGCACGTGGCAGTACTTCTATCAGAACCTCTCGATGATTCCCGACGAGGCCACCTACGACGTGGAGGACGTGGCTTCGGGCCAGCAGGTCGGGACCTTAGATGAGAAGTTCGTCGTCAACTTCGCCACGCCCGGCGAGGTGTTCGTCCAGCGCGGGGAGATGTGGCGCATCACGAACATCGACGAGGAGGAGGAAGTCGTGACCGTCTCGCCAATCGAGGACCCCGCCGGCGAAGTCCCCTCCTGGGTCGGCCAGGAGATCCCCGTTCCGAGAGCCGTCGCCGCGGAGGTTGGCGAACTGCGCCGCGTCGCTGGCCGACAACTGCAGGACGGGGCTGACATCGATTCCGTCGCCAGGGACGTAGCCACACGCTACGCCGCCGGCCCCGAGACTGTCGCCGACGGCCTCTCGCAGGTCGAGAAACACGAGGGGCCGATCCCCGACGATACGACTGTCGTCGTGGAGTTCCACGGCCGGGAGGTCATCGTCAACGCCTGCTACGGCCACAAGATCAACGAGACGCTAGGACGGGTCCTCTCGGCCCTGCTCGGCCAGCGGGCGGGGTCGTCGGTCGCGATGGATGTCGACCCCTACCGGATCACGCTTGAGGTCCCGCGGCGGATCACCGCCGGCGACGTTATCGAGGTCATCGAAGAGACCGATCCCGAGCACCTCCCGGCGCTGGTGGAACTCAGCCTCAAGAACGCCGACGCGCTGAAGTTCAAGCTCGCGCAGGTAGCGACGAAGTTCGGCTCGCTCAAGCGCTGGCGCGGCCGCGGCTCGACGGACTTCGGCCGCGACCGACTGCTGGCGGCCCTGGAGGACACTCCGATGTACGACGAAGCCCTGCGCGAGGTGCGCCACGAGGACCTCGCGATTGCGGCGACGGCTGACCTCCTCCGAGACATCCAGCACGGTGACGTGGCGCTCGAAACCGTGGGCGAGCACACTGCCATCGGGACCGGCGGCAGTTCCTCCGGCCGGGAACTCCTCTCCCCGGAGAACGCCGACGCGAGCGTCATCAAGACCGTCAAGGAACGCATCCAGAGCGACCGCGTCATCCTCATGTGCCTGCACTGCAAGGACTGGGACCGCAAACAGCAGGTCAAGCGCGTGCGCGACCAGCCCTCGTGCCCGCAGTGTGGCTCAACCCGGATCGCCGCGCTCAATCCCTGGGCCGAGGAAGTCGTCTCTGCTGTCCGAACTGACGACAAGGACGACGAGCAGGAGAAGATGACTGAGCGAGCGTACCGATCAGGGTCGCTGGTCCAGAGCCACGGCAAGCAAGCAGTGGTCGCGCTCGCGGCCCGCGGCGTCGGGCCGCACAACGCCGCCCGCATCATCAATCGCCTGCGGGAGGACGAAGACGAGTTCTACCGGGACATCTTGCGGCAGGAGCGGGAGTACGCGCGCACGCAGTCGTTCTGGGGCTGACAACAGCCCCGCGGCCACGAGCTAACTCAGGTCCCGAATCGCCTCAGCGAGTCGCGCTTCGACCGCGTCGGCATCGGGCGCTTCGACGGTGAGTTTCGTGTGTCGCTCGTCGGTGTCGGTCATCTCCGAAAGCAGCCCGCCGCTGCGGTCGACTTCGACGTACACCGTCAACTGCTCCGCGTCGACCACCGGGATGATCTCGACCTCGTCGACCTCGCCGGAGAACTCGCCACGCTGGGGCCGGAACTCGAACTCCTGAACGAAGTTCGCGGAGGTCGAAAAGAGGCTCCCGGCCGTCGTTTCACAGGCCGACGAGTGCATCGTGAAGCCAAGCGAGTCAAGCGCGTCAAACACCGCCTGCGTACGGCGTGTGGGTTCGACCTCAATGTGGTCCTCGTCGCCGGGGTCGACCGCCATCGAGATATCGAGGCCGGTCTCGATCTCGACGGCCGTCGAGCGCGTCGTCACGGGCGTATGGCGGGGAATGTCGATCGTGGTTTCGAAGCGCCGCTGTTCGCCCGCCTCGATAGTGAACGGGTCGGTGAGTCGCCACTGGTCGACGATGGCGTCTTTGTAGCCCTCGTCGGACCGGTACTCGGTTTCCAGTGCGAAGTACACGGCGTCGATGTCCTGGTCCGTCGAGCCGCCCTCGACGTGAACCTCCGCGTCGACGGACTCGCCCGCTCTGACCGTGTCCGTCGGGAGAACGGTGTCAACTGTGGCGGACCCGATGCCGATTCTGGAGAGCACGTCTTTCATCTGTGATATGCAGTTCGCCCGTCATTTGGTATAAACTTCGTGGTGGTTCGGGGTCGAAAGAACCAGTCGCTGCCGGGGAACTCAAGCATCTCGACGGTCAAGAGGGAGCATGGCTGACTGGCGCGAGGCGTCGGACCCCGCCTGCCCGGAGTGTGGCGAGCCGCTGGAGCCGACCGCGATGGCCTGCCCGCACTGCGAGGCGTCGTTGCTTACAGACGAGCAGGCCGAGCTGCTGGACGAGCAGTTGACTGAGACGCTCGAATCGATGGACTCCGGTGCGCCGACGTGGGCCGTTGCGCTCACCGGGCTCTCGCTCGGGGTCGCCGTCGCGCCCCTCGTGCTGTACGCCGTCGTCATTCTCGTCGGCGATCTCTCGGTTCCCGTGGCCGTCGGCGTTTTGCTGGCCGGCTGGCTCGGCCCGGCCGCGTATCTCTCGCGACTGCGCAACCCCAGTGAGGTGCTGGCCCGCGGGCTGTATCTCGTCGTCGCCGGCGTGGCCGTCGTCGTGCTCGCGGTCGGCTACGAGGTGCTGCTGGCCGATGGCCCGTCGGTGGTGTCCGAACAGACCGCACTCGTGTCGCTCGGTCTGGCGATACCGGCGGCGCTGGGGGCACTCATCGCACGCCGCGCGGCCCGTCGCGCCGACCGCCAGGCTCGCGGCGAGCCGGGACCGCTCCACGAGCGGTTCGGACTCGACGACGACGAGCCCGGTAACTGAAAACGCCTAAGCGGGCCGCCGTTCTCAACCCGTGCATGCGACTGGAGGAGTACTGGGGCATCGGCCCGAAAACGTCCGAACTGCTCACCGAGGAGCTGGGCGTCGAACGGGCCATCGAGGCCATCGAGTCGGCGGATACACGAGCGCTAACCACGGCCGGCCTCTCCCGGGGGCGCGCGACGCGCATCCTCCGGCGGGCGACCGGGGCCGAGTCGATGGACCTGCTCGCCACCAGAGACACCCGCGACGTGTACAAGGAACTGCTCGACCTCGCCGAGGAGTACGCGGTCACCGAGGACGCGGCCGACAGCATCCGCGTGCTGACGCCGCTGCCGACCCGCGAGGCCATGGACGAGCGGCTGGACGACGTGCTCGAAGCGCGGGACACCTGGGCCAACCTCGCCGAGGCGGACCAGCGGGCCGTCCTCGACGCGTTCGACGCCTACGACGCCGACGGGGGCGAACTGGCCGCGGTCGACGTGGCAGTTGCCCTCCGAGACACCGGCATCGAGCGCGGCGTGTTCGAACCGCTGGCGGCCCTCGACGGCGAATCGCTGACGGCCGGCCGGGCGGCGCTCGCCGGCCTCGCGGGTGACGGAGAGTCCGTCGGCGAGGGGGCCGACGAGGAACTCGACCGCCTGCGCGACCAACTCGGGCAGATCGAGGACCTCGCGGCCGCCTCGATGGAGGTCGTCGAAGCCGTGCAGGAGGGCGCACGCCGGCCCGACGAGTTCCAGGACGCGCTGGTTCGCCACGTCACGGGCGAGACGGGCATCGACGCCGCCAGAGTTCGCGACGCGATGCCCCGCGAGGCGACCGACGCGCGGGACTTCGTCGACGTGGCGCTTCGGGAACTCCGCAGCACGCTCCGAAGCGACGTGCAGGAGCGCGAACAGGCGGTCGCCGACCGGCTGGAAGACGACCTCGCGGACGCCCGCGAGGATATCGACGCTGCCGTCGAAGCGGTGGACGACATCGCCTTTTCAGTGTCACTCGCGCGCTTCGCCATCGCCTTCGACCTGACGCGACCGACGTTCGTCGAGGACCGCAAAACGATCGCCGTCAAGCGGGCCCGGAATCTGACCATCGCCGACGTGGACAGCGTCCAGCCGATTACCTACGCCATCGGCGACCACACGCTTGACCTCGACCGGGCGAACCAGCCGCCCAGCGGCGACCGGGTGGCCGTTCTGACTGGCGCGAACTCCGGCGGGAAGACGACCCTGCTGGAGACGCTGTGTCAGGTGCAACTGCTGGCCCAGATGGGGCTGCCGGTCCCCGCCGAGGCCGCCGAGGTGGGCATCGTCGACACCGTCGTGTTCCACCGCCGGCACGCCTCGTTCAACGCCGGCGTCCTCGAATCGACGCTTCGCTCGGTCGTCCCGCCGCTGACCGAAAGCGACCGGACGCTAATGCTCGTCGACGAGTTCGAGGCCATCACCGAACCCGGCTCCGCCGCCGACCTCCTCCACGGACTCGTGACCCTGACCGTCGACCGCGACGCGCTGGGCGTGTTCGTTACCCACCTCGCGGACGACCTCGAACCCCTCCCGACCGAAGCCCGCGTCGACGGCATCTTCGCCGAAGGGCTGAATCAGGACCTCGACCTCCAGGTCGACTACCAGCCCCGCTTTGGCACTGTCGGGAAGTCCACCCCGGAGTTCATCGTCTCCCGACTGGTCGCGAACGCCAAAGACCCCGTCGAGCGAAACGGGTTCGAAACACTCGCCACAGCGGTTGGCGAGGAAGCGGTCCAGCGGACGCTCTCGGACGCGCTCTGGACCGACGAGTAAAGCTAGGACGTGCTGGCGACGGCGCTTCGCTCCTCCCCTTCGACTGCCTCGGCGACGTTCTCCAGCAACCGCCGCACCTCCCGACGATTGTACCAGCTGATGAGCGGTGCGACGAGCAATCCCGGGAGCGGCCCTGGCACCTCGTAGTCGGCCGCGTAGGTGAGCCGCGTGCCGCCACGCTCCGGTTCGAACCGCCAGGCGATCCGTCCGGAGAGGTCGCCAGTCATCTCGTAGACGATGCGCTCGGGCGGCTCGTAGGTCGTCGCCCCGACTTCACCGGTGAACCTGACCCCGAACATCTCGTATTCGTAGGCCGCTCGGTTCCCGCCATTCGGCAGTCGCTCGATGCGCTCGGCGCGGGTCAGGCTCGGCGTGACGGCCGCCTGGTTCGACGGCTCGTCCATGAACACGAACACCGTCTCGACGGGCGCATCGATCCAGCGGTCGTCGGACGTGTGTACGGCCATACGCACTGCTTCGCCCTCCAGTATCTTACAGGCTGGGCCGTCGGGCATCCCCAGCGGAATTTGCCGAGCGCAGGCGGCGTTACGTGTCACCGGCCACGTCGACGCGGTTGACCGCCATCACGCCGAACCCCTCTTGAAGGAGTTCGGTGCGGCCGTCCGCAGTGTTCCGGTCGTCGTCGACCCGCAGCGTCAGCGACACGTCGGCGTCGACCCGGATGTCAGTCCAGGTCGGCCGGACGCTCGTCACGCGGTCGACGGTCACGTCTTCGACGCCGTCGACAGCCGCGAGGACGCCAGCGACACCGGCTTCGAGGGTCTCGGACCCGCCACGCGGGACGCGCAGTGATACGTCGGCCGATACCTCGGTCGGGGGAGTCGCTTGCAGCGACATAACGCCGACGGCCGGAGTCGAACCGGGCCGGGAAGGCACTCGCCGGTCGAGTCGCGTCGGTCGGGGACTGCGCGGGTGGCGGGCGCGTACGTCCGGCCCGGGGCGGCCGGTGCAGGATTCCCACACCAGAACGATGGGGAACCCAGCGGCTGGCTGGCGATACAGCTACACGACACAGTACAGGCTCCGGAACGAGTCCCGGGATGTTGACAGGTCCCACTGGACGGTATGGGCCTATCGGAGCAGGTCAGTCGAGCGAGAGACCGAACCCCATCGCTCGATGGTGGGTCGAATCGCTGCCGCAGTGCGGCGTCCGTGAGTGGGACGCCGGTCCCACGGCGGCGAACTGGTCTATGGTGCCACGAACGGACTCTTCACCGAGCGGGTGTCCGCGGCAGCCCGTCCCCGAATAAGGGGTGCATACTCGACCGTAGCGTCGAGGCTACGTTCGATAGCCGACCGCCCGCTGTACAGCCAGCGAGCGAACGACGTTGGCGCGGGAACGGGAATTGCGTAAGTCATGGGTCACCACGTCGGTGAATGCGACGTATGTGTACCCTGAACCGGTGATATATTAAATCTGTTTCAGACGTGCTACCAAATAACAAATCGTTTCGGCGGTCGACGGTGTCAGTCAGCTGTCGACGGTTGCTGCGGCGGTGTCGGAGTCTCGGTTTCCGACTCCACATGTGACGCCGTCCCCGCGAGCGTCCGCGTGGAGTTCCCGACGACGAGCAAGCTACTGGCCGTCATCGCCAGCGCCGCAAACAGCGGGTTCAGGACGCCAAGCAGCGCCAGCGGGAGCGCCACGGCGTTGTAACAGAACGCCCACGCGAGGTTCTGGCGGACCCGTGTTCGAGTTGCGGCCGTCACCGCGAACACGTCGGGGACGGCCCGCAGGTCGTCTGTCGTCACGACCGCGTCGGCCGCGTCGGCAGCCAGTGACGTGCCCGACGCCATGGCGATGCCCACGTCAGCAGCAGCCAGCGCTGGGGCGTCGTTGCTCCCGTCGCCGACCATGGCGACGGTTCCGCGGGACTGCAGTCGCTCGACGACCTCCGCTTTCGCTTCGGGCGGGACCCCGGCGAACACCTCATCGACGCCGTCGTGGCGCTCGAACGGGGTGGCGGCTTCCGGGCGGTCGCCGGTGATGACGACGACATCGCGGTCCTGAGCGAGCGTCGAGACGACCGACTCCCAGTGTGGGCGGAGCCTGTCACCCGCGACGAACACGTCCCGCGCCTCGCCGTCCCAGCCGACGAGCGCCGGAACTCGGCCGTTTTCTGTCGCGCGCCCGCACCGCTTCTGGAGGTCGGTCGGCACGTCGAGGCCGAGGTCGTCAAACAGCGCCGGCGACCCGACGGCGACGCGCTCGCCGTCGACTGTCGCACTGACGCCCCGTCCCGGGTGTTGCTCGAATCCGGAGACAGCCACACTTGGGACCGAAACGGCGTCTGTCACTGCCTCGGCGACGGGATGGGCCGCGAACTGCTCGACCGCGGCCGCCCGGGCCATCGCCCGGTCGTCGGCCCGCTCAAGCAGGTCCATCTCGCCGGTCGTCAGCGTGCCCGTCTTGTCGAAGGCGACCACATCCGCGTCGATCGCCGTCTCGAACACCGCGTCGCCGGTAACGACAGTCCCGCGGTCCAGCGCCCGGCGGATGCCGGCTGCGGTCGCCAGCGGCGTCGCCAGGCCCAGCGCGCAGGGACAGGAGACCACGAGTACCGCCAGTCCTGTCAGCATCGCGTCGGTGGGTGTCGCTCCGACGATGAGGTGGCCACCGGTCGCGAGACCAGCCAGGAGGACCACCAGCGGGACGAAGACGGCGGCGATGCGGTCGACCAACCGCTGGACGCCGCCGCGAGTAGACTGGACCTCCCACAGCAGGTTCGTGAGCCGGTCGACGGTGCTCTCGGCATCCGGGCCGACCCGCACGACGACGCCGCCCTGCGTGACCAGCGACCCCCCGATGACCTCCGTGTCGGCCGTCTTCCGGACTGCCAGTGACTCGCCGGTGACGAGCGACTCGTCGACGGCTGCCGTTCCCTCAATGACAGTCCCGTCAACGGGGATTCGCTCGCCGGAGCGGACGACGACTTCGTCGCCGGCCGACAGCGCCTCTACATCGACCGTCTCGTGGCCCGCGTCAGTGCGTCGCCGAGCGCTATCGGCCCGCTGTGTCGTGAACTCCGTGAGCCGGTCAAGCGCGCCACGCCGGACCCGGTCCTGATAGTAGTCGCCGACGGAGACGGCCATGACGATGACTGTCGCTACGTCGAAGTATACCTCAGTGTGGCCCAGGACGACGGCGACGACGCTGTAGAGGAAGGCGGTCCCGGCGGCCATCGCCACCAGCAGGTCCATGTTCGGCCGACCGGCACGGAGGCTGACGTAGGCCCCCCGAAGCAGCGGCCACCCGGTGTAACCGACTACGACGCCCGTCATGACAGCCATGTTCCACAGCAGGTAGTCCCCTGCCTGTCCCGCCGGGTCAAACAGCAACAGGGACTGGTCGACACCGAGATAGGCGGGGTAGAGAAAGAGGACGTACCACAGCATCGTCATCATCCCGAAGAAGCCGCCGACGATGAGACGCCCCTCCTGTTCGTATTCGTCGTCGGTCTCGGTGGCCTGCAGGCTGGCGTCGTAGCCCGTTCCGGCGACCACGTCCGCGAGGGCAGCCTCCGAACGCACGTCCGGGTCGTAGGTGAGCTTCATCGTCCCCGTCGGGTAGCTTGCGGCGGCGGCAACGACGCCGTCGCGGTCCGTGGCCCGCGCTTCAAGGAACGTCTCGCAGGTCGCACAGTGCATCCCCTCGACAGAGAGAAACACCGTTTCACCGTCAGTGTCAGCCGTATCAGGTCCAGTATCGGCCGCGTCTCGACCCTGGGTCGCCGGATCATCAAGCGTCCGTGCGACCTCCAGACAGCCCCGACAGCAGAACATCCCCTCGACTGCGTCGTCGGTGACCGGGGCGTCGACCGGCAGGTCACAGAGCGTACAGTGTGTCATGTCCAGGGCATTGGCAGGGGTGGTTTCGGGATAGCGATGCCGAACGCCGCCAGCCCGTTCGACAGCGGGACGAGCGCGAGCACGATGAAGACGACGCCAAGCGCCCGGTGTAACGTTGCGCGATGGCCGGGCGACAGCGTGCCGAAGGCGGTCCCGTAGGCGAACACCAGCGGAAACGTCCCGAGGCCGAGCGCGGCCAGCGAGAGCCCGCCGGTGAGCGCGGAGCCGGTCGCAAACGCATAGAGGAACGCCGGGTACAGCAGCGGACAGGGAAGGAACCCATGCATCGCGCCCAGCGCGACCATCCCCGGGCCGTCGACCCACTGGTCAACTCTGGCAACGAGCGAGGCGGAGAGGCGCTGGAACAACTCCCCAACTAGGGGCAGCGACCGGGCTACATCGACGGCCCGGCCGCTTGATAGATAGCCGAGACCGACGGTGATGATAGCAAGGCCGACGCAGATTCCGACGGCTCCACGGACGGCGGTTCCGAGACGAGCCAGGCCGGCCACGTCGTACAGCAGACTGCCGGTAGCGCCCAGCACCGCCCCCACGAGCGTGTAGCTTAGCGTCCGGCCGGCGTTAAACAGCGCGTGCTGGCGTATTTCGTGGCCCGACACCGGCCCGCCGTCGTCCAGTCTATCGGCGTAGGTGGTGACTAACGGGCCGCACATCCCGAGGCAGTGGACACTGCCGACGAGTCCCAGCCCGACAAAGGCCGCGATTCCGGCCGTCTCGCCGGAACTCAGCCCCGCCGTCCCGAGTTGCATGTCAGACGGTGCTCGACTCGGTCGGTTTGGTCATCCAGAACAGGCTCGCAGCGATGATGACGACGCTGACCAGCGAGAGTGCGACAATGGACCGTCCGGTTCCCTGCATGTAGTACGCGACCGGCGCGAGTCCGAGCAGCGCAAGCAGTGTAACGATTCGAGGGCTTGTGCCAGACATACACGGCCGTAGGTTAGAGGGGCTATAAAAACAAGCGGGTCGTTCCTGCCGCCTGAAAACACCGGCATGGGTTTTTTTATGTAATATACAATTCTCTCAGGTATGGTATGGCACGAAGCTAGAAGCAGCCCGATGCCGGATCCGTACGGCATGATGGGGGTGCGACGATGGCGCTGAGTCGCCGACAGTTCGTCGGTGCCGCGGCCGGGACGGCAGCACTGGCCGCGACCGGCACCGCGACAGCACAGGAGGAACCCGACTACGGCGGCTGGTTCGACGATGTATCGAACTACGACGGCACTGTCGACCAGCGTGGACAGGAAACCGTCACGATTTCCGTTGGTGCACAGGGCAACAACGGTGCGTTCGCCTTCGACCCGCCGGCCGTGATGGTCAATCCTGGCACGGAGGTCGTCTGGGAGTGGACCGGGGAGGGCGGCGGCCACAACGTCGTCTCCGACGGCGACGGCCCGCTCGACTCAGGCGGCGCGGTCAGCGAAGCCGGAACGACCTACAGCCACACCTTCGAGTCAGAGGGGATCTACAAGTACGTCTGTACGCCCCACGAAGCGCTCGGGATGAAAGGGGCCGTCGTCGTCCGGTCCGGCGGCGGCGGTGGGGGTGGCTCCGACGGCAGCGGCGGTGGCAGCCAACAGCAAGGACCGCCGGAAAACCCTGATTACGGCGGCTGGTTCGACAGCGTTTCGAACTACGACGGCACGACGGTCGATAGAACCGACGCCGACAGCGTCGAGATATCGGTCGGCGCGCAGGGCAACAACGGTGCGTTCGCCTTCGACCCGCCGGCAGTCCGGGTGACGCCCGGGACTGAAGTGACGTGGTCCTGGACCGGGGAGGGCGGCGGCCACAACGTCGTCTCCGACGGCGACGGCCCGCTCGACTCAGGCGGCGCGGTCAGCGAAGCCGGAACCACCTACAGCCATACCTTCGAGGAGATGGGCATCTACAAGTACGTCTGTACGCCCCACGAAACACTCGGGATGAAGGGGGCCGTCGTTGTCGGTGGCCCGCTCGATGGCAGCGGTGGCGGCAGTGGTGGCGGAAGCGGGCAGGAGGGTGGCGGTATCGAGCTCTCCGGCCCACAGTGGCTTCTCTCGGGGTCGGTCCTGCTCGCGTTCTTCTCGCCGCTGTTGTTCGCAGTGGCGATGCGACGCCGCCAGAACGGGCGACCGCCACAAACGGGTGGCGGTGGCGAACTCCGGCGGGCGACCGGCCCGGAGCCTGTTGAAGAGGCTGCGGAAACCGAACCGGCTGTCGAGCTGGGACACGACGAGTACGACCCGAAGGGAACGGCGGCACTGGTCGCCTTCTACTTCGTGTTGATCGGCCTGCTGTGGGTGTTCATGTACTTCGTCGAGTTCCTCGGCCGTGTCTCAATCATCGGGTGATACCATGCAGGTTCATCGATTCGAAAAAATCTGGCTCGGTGCAGCGATACTGCTCATCGTCGGGTTCATCGCGACCATCGCGTATGGTTCGGTCGGCGTCGGTGTCGGAATGGTCGACGATTCGGGCGGACAGATCAGTGCGCAAGCGGTCCAGAACGGGAACACCGAGACCCCGTTCGACGACCCCGGTGTCGTGAAACAGGGCGAAGACCAGTACGTCGTGTACGTCGTCGCCCGACAGTTCCAGTTCGTGCCCGGCAGCGGGGACACGCCGATTCGTGTGCCCGCGGGTGCGAACGTGACGTTCAAAGTAACCAGTGCCGACGTGACACACGGCTTCGCCGTGGTCGAGACCAACATCAACACGATGGTCATTCCGGGGCAGGTCTCCGAAGTGTCGGCCCGATTTAACGAGCCCGGAACGTACGGACTCGTCTGTCACGAATACTGCGGTGCGGCCCATCACACGATGGGTGGCTCCGTCGAAGTCGTCCCACCAGAGGAGTACGATATGCAGCAACAGGAAATCGAGCAACCCGAAGATGATGCACAGGCCCAAGGGGAGGCGGATCAGTAATGGTGTTCGTTGACTCCTATCCGAAAACGTCGAAGCTCGTCCGGAGCGAGTTCATCGTGGCGTTCGTCGCCCTCGGGATCGGGGCGTTGTTCGGCGTCATCCAGGCGCTGCATCGCACTGGCGTGTTCCGGGGCTTTGTCAGTTCGGCTGACTACTACACGATTCTGACGGGCCACGGCGTCCTGCTGGCGTTAGTGTTCACGACGTTCTTTATCGCGGGGCTGTTCACGTGGGCCGTCGCCAACAGTCTCGAACGCGAGTTGCCACATCGCATCGCCTGGACGGCATTCTGGATAATGCTCACGGGGACAGTGCTTGCGGCCGTGTCCATCATCGGCGGTATCGTCGGTTCGCCGTCGATTCTCGGTCACGACCTCGAAGCCGACGTGCTGTTTACCTTCTATGCCCCGATGAAGGCCCATCCAGCGTTCTACATCGGTGCCGCGCTCATCATCGTCGGCTCGTGGATTGCGGGGCTGGCGTATTTCAAGGCGCTGTGGGAGTGGCGCGAGGACAACCCCGGCGAGCGCATCCCGCTACAGACGTTCATGGTCCTGACGACGATGCTGATGTGGTACATCTCCACCATCGGCGTCGCCGTCGAGGTCGTCGCCTTCCTCATCCCGTGGTCGCTCGGACTCATCCAGAACATCGACCCGCTGCTGACGCGGACGCTGTTCTGGTACTTCGGCCACCCGGTCGTGTACTTCTGGCTCATGCCGGCGTACCTCGTCTGGTACACGATTCTGCCGAAACTGGCCGGTGGGCGACTGTTCAGTGACCCGCTGGCTCGCGTGGTCTTCGTCGCCTTCCTGCTGCTCTCGACCCCGGTCGGCTTCCACCACCAGTACACCGACCCCGGCATCCCCTCGGGCTACAAGTTCATCGCGATGACGAACACGATGTTCTTGCTGTTGCCGTCGCTGCTGACCGCGTTCACCGTGGTCGCCTCGGTTGAACACGGCGCTCGCCAGCGGGGTGCAAAGGGTTACCTCTCCTGGCTTCGGAATCTGCCATGGGACAAACCGGCCTTCGCCGGCTGTATGCTCGCCGGGCTGATGTTCGCGGCGGGAGGCTTCTCCGGCATGATCAACGCCGGGATGAACATCAACTACCTCATCCACAACACGATCTGGGTGCCCGGCCACTTCCACCTCACTGTCGGCACCGCGTTCGCGCTGACGGCGATGGCTATCAGCTACTGGCTGGTCCCACAGATCACCGGGAAGAAACTGCGACAGCGCAGTATCGCTGTGCTCCAGCCGTACGTCTGGTTCGTCGGCATGGCGCTGATGTCGAACGCCATGCACCGGGCAGGTCTCGCCGGCATTCCGCGACGGACCGCCGAACCAACGTACGACGAGTTCGCGTTCGAGGGCGTCGCCGGAACGGTCGGCGAAATGCGCCTGCAGATCGCCATCGGCGGCTTCCTGCTATTCGTCGGCGCGGCGATGTTCCTCATCGTGATGGCCGACACCTTGCTCGCTCAACGTGGCGGGACGCTGTCAGTCAACAGCAATATCCCGGAGCCGCTGTCCGGCCCGGACCACAGTCCGCGTATCCTCGACAACTACAAGCTCTGGACGGCTATCGCACTCCTCCTCATCGTCATCGCCTATGGGCCGCCGCTGGCTAGCATGGTCGCTGACGGCCTGTTCGCTCCCGGGAGTCCACCTATCCCCGTCTAACACTACTTCACAACCACTCTCATCATGTTCGACGACGTTGACGGTCCTGAGCAGAAAACGCTGATACGAGTCCTCATTATCGTTGGGATCGGCCTGCCGATCCTCATCGAAATCGCGACGTTCGGGAGTCTGCTGGGCCATCATCTGACGGGCGACGCTGGTGGCGAAGCGGCCGCCGGGACGCCAACGGCTGCACCGACCGGTGCCGCTGTCGGTGATCCGATTCTCGAAGAGTCAGCGGTAACAGCCCGTATTGCGTCCGCATCTGTCGTCACAGCGGACGATGGGTGGCGGTTCACGCTCACAGTGAACGTGACGAACACCGCGTCCAGTGCCGCGGAGGTTCGTCTCGACAGCGTCACTACCCGTAACGGACAAACACGCACTGACGGCGCAAGCACTGAGCGGCTAGCGACGAATCAGACGGGCGCAGTGACAAAGTCGTGGCTGCTTCCGCCCGGAGAACGACCGGACACGGTCACTATGACAGTCCTCGTGTATCCGGACGAGGGCACAGCCCGGTCGACACAGTACACCGTTGCACTCGGTGATATCCCCGTTTCGAACCGCTAACCGGCTCACCTATCCATTGCGTCACCACAGGACGGACAGGTGTCCGCAGCAGGCGGGAGCGACTCGCCACACTCGCCACAGTAAGACGGGCCGTCGTCGCGCCCGCCCGGCGTGAAAACAGCCGTGTCGTCGATCCACTCCTCGTCGGCAGCGTCTTCTTCAGCATCAGCCTTGGCAGCGTCGTCCGCGTCACTCTCGTCCGTCTTGGCCGTCGATCCCTCCGTGTCGGTCCCGCCCTCCACAGCCGTTGGTTCCGCTGTGGCGTCCGCCGGAGACTGACCGTCGCCCTGTGTTGATTCGTGAGCGGGCGGATGCGTCTGTGCAACCTCATCGGGCGAAAACACGCGCGTCCCGGTGTGTGCCGGCGTGGCGTCGTCGTCGGCCTCGTCCGCTGTGTCGGTCTTGTCTACAGACTGTTCACGGGAGTCAGTGTCGACAGCACGCTCGACAACCGCAGTCTCGTCGGCGTCCCGCGGACTGTCGACCGGTGGCATGATCGGGAACCGCTGGTCCGGGCGACGCTGCGGGTTCGCAAGCGGCGCACGGGCCCTGACGACGGCCCCTGTCAGCAGTTGGACCAGCAGGTACACACTCGCTAGCACACCGGGAACGGCGATGAAAACAGCGCCGGCCTGTGCCGCTGGGATACCAATCAGTCGCAGCATCGTTTCGACCACGGGACCGACGCCGGCGTCCGCGATCCACGGGGACAGCGCCGCCGACACGCCGGGTGCCGTCGTCGCATGGACGAGCCACGCGACCCCGAACGAAACCGCGCTCAGGAACACCAGCACCGACAGGATCGGCAGGAACGAAAGCGTGTACACGCGGTGTCCGTACGCAACGGTCCGAACGACCAGATGCACTGACCCGACCACCGCAAGTACCGTAAGCGGCAGCCACTGGCCGAGAATGACACGCAACAGGAGACTACCAAGCAGGACACACCCGGGAATAGCGAGCAACAGGCTGGGGTGGTCCAACCGGTACGCGGCGACGAGGTTACCGTGCCTGTTTCGGAGTCGTCGGTTGATCAGCACGACACTCACGAGCCCCGGACCGACGAGCCAGAGACCGACAGCAAGAACAGTACGCAGCGAGAGGGGAATCCCAGTCGAGAAAACAGGTCCGTCAACCCCGAGCACCCCCAATACTCGTCCAGTTGCGATCACCCAGCCGCCGTAGGCGACCCATGCCAAACCCATGCCGACGAACAGCCAGGTTTCGGCTCGCAGTAGTGCGGCGGACTCGCGGAGTTCCGACCCCAGTCGACCACGCTCCATCGGTATGCTGTTTCCCGACCGGCCGCTTAACTATGGGTGGTTACGCCGCCCGAATCGTCATCGTGATGACACCGGACAGTTCGAGTTCGTCGCCCAGTTCGACCGGCTCTCGGTCGCCTTTCTGCATCGGGGTCCCGTTCAGCCGCGTCGGATTGTCACCCAGATCGACCAGATAGAACCCCTCCGGCTGGCGGTCGAACCGGACGTGTTCACGGTGGATCCGAACCGCTTCGTCTTCCGGCCGGCCGGCGTCGAGCAGCGCGGCCCGGATCTCTCTGCCGATACGGTCCCCGTCTTCGACGGCGATGTCTCGACCTTCGACAGAGAGAACGAGTGTGTCGGGCACCGGTTCGTCGTCGGACTGTGACGCAAGCGTCTCGACGGCGTTGTCCGCGGTCGCTGACTCAGCCGCCGTCTCGTCGGTCGTCGACGATTCCGATGCTGAATCGGCCGTCGAGCCGTCGTTTCCGCCGCGGTGAGCGTCCAGGTCTTCCCCACAGTTGACACAGAAGCTCGCATCGTCATCGACGGCGGTGTCACAGGACGGGCACGCGTTGAGCGACCCGTCGTCACCCGGTGTGATGTCCTGTACGTCGGCACCGCAATCGAGGCAGAAATTCGCGTCGGCGTCGAGTTCCCGCTCGCAGTCCGGACAGGTGATCGTCGCTTCGCCGTCTGCTGCCTGGTCCTCGTCAGTAGATGTGACGCTTTCGCCGGTCTCGTCGGCTTCGTCGGTCTCGTCAACTCCGTCGGTCTCGTCGGCTTCGTCGGTCTCGTCATCGTTGCCAGCGGTGTCAGAGTCACCACCGGTTTCGGTGAGTTGGTCAGTCTCCCCGTCAGCGGCCGGTTCGGTCCGATGAGCGTCCTCGGCGTTGTCTTCCACTTTGCGCTCTGTTGCCGTCTCGTCCGTGCGTTCGGCTGTTGCAGTATCCGAAGAGAACACCTCGTCCGCCGATGTTGCCTCGTTGCCGCCTGTGTCACCAGTGGACGCATCCACGTCGGTGACCTCGTCACTCGCGCCTTCTGATGCGGGTGCGTCGTCCGTGCCTTCCGCTACTAGGTCGGCATCGCTCGAGACCCCGTCGTCGTCCAAGTCAGTGGCGGTATCATCAGTGTGTTGCCACTCACCACAGTCCGGGTTCGTACACCACCCACCGGCGACAGTCGGATCGAAATCCTCGTCGCATATAGGGCATTTTACGGTGCGGTCGGGTTCAGGCATGGGTTTCGTTAGGCCCTAAAGAGCCAAGAAATAAAATACTTGCCCCACGAAACTTTCTCTCTATTCGTCTGTCATAATAACCGTATCGCGTTCGGACACGTCGATATCAGGGTCGATATTCCGAACCGGCATCCCGCCGCTTTCCGGCGTTTCAGGGAGGGCACTGTCGGCAAACATGAGCACAGAGATGTTGTCCTTCCCGCCGCGGTCGTTTGCCAGTGACACGAACTCACGACTCGCCGCGTCGAGTGATGGCGCATCGAGGATAACGTCCCGGATTTCGTCGTCGGTGACGACCCGCTCGCGGATCCGTTCGGCCACCGCGTCGGCGTGGTCCGAGTCGACGTACTCCTCGTACAGCTCCGGCGCATCGGTCTGTGCGTCGATGAGCCCGTCACTGGTCGCAAGCACCGTGTCTTCGGCGTACAGCCTGACCGTCCGCGTGTCCACCTCGACGGTCGCCTCGTCGGGGTCCTCGTAGCCGGACCCGCCCAACGCGCGCGTGATCTCGTTGCCGTTCGGATGGACGTGCGCTTCGACCGGGTCGATTTCGTCGCTGTCGGCCCACTCTTGAACGACGGCGTGGTCCCTGGTCAGTGGCGAAATCGTCTCACGAACCCCGTTGACGACGTATGCCCGGCTGTCACCGACCCAGCCGTAGTGGAGCTTGCCGTCGGCGTAGATCCCCGCGACGACCGTCGTGTAGGACTGGGTGCCGGTCTCGTCGGCGTACCGGATAATTTCCCGGTGGGCCGCCGTGATCGCCTCGGCCACAGCAGTTTCGAGTTCCTGCTCGCCGGGCGGGTCCGGGAGGACATCACGGGCGACATCCACGTCGAAGCCGCCAGGATAGCTCCGGGCCGTCCGAATCGCCACGGGAGCAAGGTGTTCAGCCACGATGGTGGTCGTGATGTACGACGCGATGTCGCCCGCGTCGTGCCCGCCGGCACCGTCGGCAACCACGAACACGCCGGCCGAGCGGTTCATCGGGCGACTGTCGCCGTCAATGTCGGACGGATCTGTCTCCTCCGTCTCCGTATCAGCAGTGTCCGCCGCCGTCGCAGCGTCGAATGCCTCGGCTGTCCCGTCGCCCGCTTCGTCGGCCGCTGTTGGTGCGTTCGGGGACCGTGCCCTGTCCTGGCCGCGGTACCCGTCCCGGTGGCCCTCCTCGAACACCGTCAGTGAGACGCTGTCCTCGTTGATACCCTGTCCTCGCTTCCTGTCGCCGATGTCGTAATTCGTGCTGTATCTCATGACTCCTCCGGATGGAACTCGAACGTGACGCCGTAGGTCGGATGGACGAGCGACACCAGATCGCCGTCCGTGAGTTCGACCGACTCCGGCGGGACGTTCCCGTGCCTGTCTGTCGGGTCCTCGCCTTCGGAGCGCAGGCGGTCGCGCCCGGGCGTCGAGAGAACCCGCTGCCAGCCGGCCCCTTTCTGGACGAACGTGCCGTTGAGGCTCCGGTCGTGGAGGTACCAGTCGCCGTCCTCGATGTCGAACTGCACCTGGACCGAGGAGATGTACTCCCCCTGTGGGTCCTCGATTGTTATCGACGCCGGGGGACCGCTCGCACCCTCTCGACCGATAGTGTCGCCGGGTTCGACGGTGAACTGCCGGTCGGCCTGGATGTACGTCACCGATGCCGTGGCAGGCGGCGTGGGATCTCGCCGTTGGAGGACCTGCTTGAGCACTGTGGCGTTCCGATATCGGTCCCGATAATGCGTCTGTGTCGCCCGTTCGACGATTTCAGCCAGGTAGTCCTCGCAGTCGGCCCCGAAATCTTGGGGGTTCACGCCGTCTTTCTTCGGGACACTCCCCTTGAGCAGGAACAGGAGTATCTTCCCGATGGAATACACGTCCGACCACGGCCCCTGCCGAACGTCGGTCCGGCTGGCCTCGGCGACTTCGCGTGGCTTGAACGGCCCCAGAATCGTCGTCCCGGTGTTCCCGGATGAGGGGTCCCCGGTTGCGTCGAACCCCGTCGCCGTGTTGAAATCGATCAGCGTGGGCGTGATGTCCGGCGTGAGCATCACGTTCTCCGGTTTCAGATCCCGGTAGACGATCTCGTTCTCGTGGAGAAAGCCCATCGCGTCACAGAGGTCGATGCCGATCTGGCGGACCTGCTCGGTGTCGTCGATCGGGCCGTGCTGGTCGATGACCTCGTCGAGTTCGATCCCGTCGACGATTAGCTGGACGACCAGGAACGGAACGTCGCGTTCCGTGACCTGATCGTAGTAGTCCATCACGTTTTCGTGGCCGCCGGCCCGGCGGATACGCTCAAGCGAGCCGACCTCCTTCTTGAAGTACTCCTCGATGATATCGGGGTCGTTCTGGGATTCGGTGTAGTTGGGGTATTTGACTGCAACCGTCTCGCCCGTCTCGGTGTCTCTGGCGCGGAACGCCTTCGCAAACCCGCCCTTGCCGAGGAACGCATCGAGCTCGTACCGGCCGGCGATGACATCACCGCTTTCAGGTTCCCAGGTCATGCGTCAGTCGTCGCTCCAGCCTGCGACGCCGCCGACCCCGTGGGCTGTTGGAATCACTTCTGGATGCCGTCGTCAGTGACGATCTTCGTCGCTTTGTTCTGTTCCTTGCGGCCGCCCTCCATCACAATCTGTGTCTCCCGCTCCGCGGTCTGGACTGCCTCGGTGTCCTCGCCGTGGATGCGCGTCATCCGCTCTAGCTGGGTCTGTGCCTCGGCGACGTTGCCCTTGCCGAGTTCAGTCTTGATGACCGTCTGGCGGTGGTCCACGTCGACCTGTTCGTTGTGTTCGGACAGTTTGGCCTCGTCTTCGGTGTAATCAACCGTGATAGATTCCCTAGTTGTCTCTCCGCCGGCGTTCAGCGTGGCATCGACCAGGGAAACCGAGTCCCGGAGGTCATGGGCCGGTGCGTGTATCTTCAGCACGACCCGCTGGGTTTCCCTGTCGAGGAGATCGGGCAGCGGCACGACGGCCGCGTTGGCCTCCCAGTCAGGGTCCACGGACTGGGTCTGTGGGAGCGAGCGATACACCTCGCTGACCTCAACGCCGTCGGCCACATCAAGTTCGAGGCGGGCGTCAGGGGCGACGACGGTCCCAGCTTCCTCGACCGCGTCGCCAAAAAAGGACTCGATGTCACCGGCGGCGTCCAGATGCGTCCACTCGCCGCGGGCCACGGTACCCAGCGTCCGGATCGTCTCCTCGCGGTAGTCGCTCCCGATGCCGGCCGCCTTGATGCGAATCCCCTCGCTGTCGATTTCGCGGGCCAGTTGGCCAAAGGCCTCCGGATCGTGGGAGTTGTCTTTCCCATCAGAGAGAAGCAGAACCCGCCGGGCCGTGCTGTCGTCGCTGGGCAAATCACGCAGCGATGCCTTCGCCTCCAGCAGGCCGCTGTACATGTCCGTGCCGCCGCCGGCCGAAATATCAGCGACGGCGTCCACTGCCGTCTCACGAGAAATAGTCCCCCACCGCGTCGGGTCCAGTACCGTCGTGACCTCGTTGTCGAAGGCGATGATCGAAATGTAGTCGTCCTCGTCGAGGAGTCCGAACACCCACTCGGCGCCCGCGCGTGCCTGCTTGATGTCGTCGCCCGCCATCGATCCGCTCGCGTCAATGCAGAGGGCGATCTGTCGCGTGGGTTGTTCCTCCAGCCGTCCGGGTTCGACTTCGATTTCAGCGGTCAGTTTCGCCCCACCCGTCGGCACGTAGGGTCGGTTGACCTCACTCACGAGGGTCGCGGTCATACTGTTAGTTGGGTCGTACGGAGTAATTATATGTTTCCCTCAAATCGAGGGAAAAAAGTTCCACCCGCGCCGGGGCCAGTAGCCTGTAGCTACTAACTTTCTCTCAGTAGTAGGTGCTATCTACGTCGTCTGTCTCGACTCGGCTACCGACCCAGAGAAGGGTTCCAAGCAGTGCCACGACAGTGATAGGGAGGAGCCACTGAAACAGCGAGAGGATGCCAGCGCTCGCCTGAACACCGACGACGAGCAGGACGGTGGGACCACAGCAGGCGAATCCGGACAGCAGCCCCGGCAGGCCCGCGGCGGCCCCTGCACCTGGGCCGAGGCGACAGGCTGACGGGCCACGCCACGCGACGACAGAGACGGCCAAGTTGAGTCCGACCAGGGTTGCCAGGACGCCGCCAAGCAGGATGTTCAGCGGCGAGACGAGCAGTTCGATGGGGCCGACGACGACCAGCGCGACCGGTTCCCACTGAAACGGCCCGACCTGCCGGAACGCACGGGTGAGCGGGTTACTGACGACAGACATCTCGTATCCGGACGGCCCGAAGCCGAGATGTCTGAGGCCGACAAGATACGACAGGAAGTACGCCAGTCCCGTCATTCCCAGCGTTACTCGCCCGTCGTCGCGGGTGAGTGCCCCCTGGACCGCGATAGCCGTGTTCCGAAGCAAGCCTTCGATTCTGGCAGCGACACCGGACTCACTCGTCGGGCTGTCAGCCGACATACGCACTCCCCGGATAGAAGCCGGCCCAGGCGAACCACATCGCATCGAAGGCCAGTGAGCGGGCCAGCGGCAGTGAATCGGCGTCGTGTGTCGTTCCGTCGATCGCGTAGCCGCCATCTGTCGCTTTGACCGTCACAGACGCCGGATTCGCATAGACGTAGCCCGTGGCGAGGGCGGTGTCAGCGACGGCGACGTACGGTGTGTCGTCACTGCGGCCGGTCAAGACACGCTGACTGAGCAGCGTCTCCTTGTCGAACGCTACCGCCCCCGTCTCGGTCCGGGTCCCGATAACGACGGCCTTCGGGTGGGCGCGGCTGTCGCCTTGCAGCGGTTCGAACAGCGTCCGAGTACTCGAATAGTAGCCGCGCTTCCCGTTGTACTGGCCGTACGGGTCGACGCCGTAGCGTCGCGAAAAGTCGGTGTCCTCGGTCAGGACCGTGGTTTCCGGATACACAGCGTTCCAGCGGTCCCACGTCGTCCAGACGACCCGGAATTCCTGAAGCGACTCGCCCGTTAGTGGGCCTTTAATCGCCGTCGCCAGCATCTGTGGCCACCAGCTATCGGTGCCCCGGTCGTACATCGTCAGGTTCGAGTTCACCAGCCGACCGGAGACACCGAACTCCACCGGCCCACGTGCAAACCCCTGTGCAGTGCCCGTCAGTGGGCAGTACGTGACGGCGACGGAGTCGCCGGCGATGGCGTCGTTGACGACCTCGTGGTGGACGAGAATGTACTGCGGATAGGCTTTCGCCTCCCCATCGCGGACCACGCCGAACACTGGGTCGTCCCGCGCCAGTCCGTCCGGGGGTGTGTCCGAAAACCTCGGATCGTCGATGGCCGGGATCCCGTCCTTGGGAACGCCGCCGCTTACGATGTTCTCTTCGAGTGTCTCGATTTCGTACTCCAGATATAGCCGGCTGTCGGCTGTCGGTGGTCTCGGTCCCCCACGCTGGTCGGTAGCCGTCGACGCTGCACTGGGTCCAGTATCGGAGCCGGACGCGGAGCCGGCCCTGTCGGGTTCGGGATTCGAACTATCGTCTCCCACACAGCCGGCACTGCCGAGAGTCACACCGGCACCGAGCGTAGCGAGCAGACGCCGGCGGGAGAGGCCCATACAATGTGTGAGTTTCCCAACCACTAAGTCTCGCGGTGAGGGGCCGGTAACTCCCTGTCCGTCCGCTCAGTGCCGCAACTACGGTGACTGAGCCAGCAGCCAAACCAGCTAGCTGACGAGGTCAGCGACCAGCGACGAGACGTACTCCATTTCGTCCTCGTTGACGCCGTGGCCCATTCCCTCGTAGATGCGTTCCTCCACGTCCCCGTTCAACTGCTCGAAGACTGAAGCGGTGACGTGAACGCGCTCTTCAGGGATGTGCGGGTCAACGTCACTACAGCCCAGAAACACCGGCGTCTCCTCGATGTCACCCTCGTACTCGCTTTCGTCGATGGTTTCGCCGATGAGACCGCCACTGAGAGCCACCAAGCCGCCGTACCGCTGTGGGTTTCGGGCGACGAACTCGCTTGCGAGACAGGCACCTTGTGAGAAGCCCAAAACGAGGACTTGTTCGGTCGGGATTCCGGCTTGCTCTGCTTCGGTGACGGCGTCCTCGATGGCTTGCAGTCCCGATGTCCGACCGGGTTCGTTCTGCTCGACCGGCGAAAGGAAGGAGTTGGGGTACCAGGTGTTGCGCGCGGCCTGGGGTGCAAGCAGTGCCAGCCCGTCCTGCTGGAACTCCGCACCCATCTGGACGATACTACGGGCAGTCGCGCCTCGGCCGTGAACCAGTATCGCGGCCGCGCTTGCCTCTGACAGCGTAGTTCCCGCGGTTACGAGCTGTTGATCCTGGTGTGGGCCGCTCATCGCTTCCCACCCAGGTGTCGGCTGCGTGCTGTCAAGCCCGCGATCTCTGTTTCTCCTCGTCCAGTTTCCGAAATCAGCCACCGTGCTGTGTGCATACCCCAGATAGCGGGCGGAGATACTTGACTTGGCACATCGATCAGTGAGCCGAAACGTCCCGTGGCCAGGTTCGCAGTCGGAGTTCGATGTCGTCGCCATCGCGCACCGCGATGCCGGTGTCGGTTTCGGAGACGGCGAAGTCGGACCAGCGGAGACGCTCACGTACCGCATCGAGACTCGCTCGGTCGGGCAGTCGGACCTCGAACCAGGCCAGTCCCTGCCCGTGGTGGGGCTCGGACCGCCCCTGCCAGACGTTGGCACCGATATGATGGTGGTAGTCGCCGGCCGCCAGAAACACCGCACCATCGTACGTGGCCCTGACTCGTAGTCCGAGCGCATCGGCATAGAACGAGCGGGCCGTCGCCACCGATGAGACCTCCAGATGCACGTGTCCAATGTCGGACTCGGCAGGCATCGACTGCTCGCCGGTCCCAACGGCGGAAACGGACTGCATGTCGAGTGGTTCGGTCCCCATTTCGACGTGACCGGAGGGCGTCTCAGTCCACGACTTCCGGGGACGGTCCCGGTAGATCTCGACGCCGTTACCGGCCGGGTCCGACAGATAGAGCGCCTCACTGACGCCGTGATCCGACGCGCCGGACAGGGTCCACGCCGATTCGATACGCTGGAGTGCATCACCCAATGCGGCTCGCGACGGAACGCGAAAGGCGACGTGGTACAGCCCGGTCCCTGCCGGACCTCTCGCCGCTGCGTCCGGTCGATGGATCAGTACCAGAAGCGCCCGGTCGCCCACACCGAGTACCGTCCGGTCGTCACCCGAATCCAGAACGGTCAGCCCCACGACATCACGATAGAAAGCAACGACCGGGGCCGACTCGGCGACAGTCAGCGCTACTCGTCCGATGTCGGATTCCGACGGGAGCGACGGTTGGTCCATACCGACAGTAGGTGTAGACGGCCCATAATCCTGGGTGCCAGCCGTCGAAACACGGTGAAACCAGGTAGGTGTAATAAAATTCAGATATAAATATACGCAATATATATCGGTTCGCGGAATCATCATAAACGATCACGTAGTAAAAGTAGAGTCGTGTGTTAACCTTCATCAGAGTAGTACTATAACCTTCGAGTTGCTACCTTGGATTGACTATGAAAAAGCAGGAGCTCATCCACCTTCACGGCCTGCTTGCACAGGTACAGAACCACTACGAAGCCGAATCCGGGACAAACGTAGATCACGACGAATACGAGGAACTGGGTGTCAAGCCGACATCGATTCACAAGTCGAAAACCGACCATAAGGCCGCTGTCTTTGCGATTGCTGACGGAATTGCATCCGAGATGTCTGACGAAGCCAAAGAGCCAGTTTCTGCCGCCGCGGACTAACGGTTGTCCGTAGTTTCTACGAAGTGTTCCCGGAGAGCGACGCGATTAGTGACTTGATAATTACTATCAGATTGTTGTCAGAACCGCCATACACTCAATGGGAATAAAGCTACGCGACGTTGCTCGTCGGTCCCGCTTACTCGTCGATTAGTTCCTCGAATTCGGGCAATACGTCATCCGACTCGTCCTCGGATTGGCTCGACGAGTCATCAGCCGACGCTGTCTCCGTGGACGACTCCTCCTCGTCAGACTCCTCCGGGATCTCCTCGATTTCGAGCACGTCTAGCGGGATGTTTTCGAGTCGTTGCCCGATCTCCTTGCGCGCGATTCGGGCGGCGTGTTCGTCCCGTTCGACGTTGAAGACGGTCATCTCCAGTTCGAGTGCGACGAGGCTCTCGTCTGCCGCGAGAAAGGCCGGCTCAAGCGTCTCACCGCAGTGCGGGCAATGGCGATCACCCATGTTGATCTCGACGTAGTTGAGGTCGGGGTTCAGCATCTCCCCCGTCTTCGAGATGGCGATGCGAACTGCCTCGTCCGCGGACGCCACATCGTACACTGGGACTGCGGCCTCAACGACAACTCGGCAATTCATACACGCATGTTTATTTTCCAATATAATGAAGGTTAGCCCTGAAACGCTGGGCGTCTTTCATCCCAGATATCGTGGTATAGAAGGGCGGAAAACACCGTTGAGTCGCACGGATGCGAGTGACACGAAACATCACAGCGGCGAAAATCAGTGACAGATGGAACGGATATGGAGGCTGCTGGTGGATTGATGCCACCACTCCGTGTGAACGGAACTCGTAACGCCATTACCTGCGGGACCGTTCCGAACAGACAATGGACCAGGGCGTCATTGATGTCGGATCGCTGGCCGGCGGTATCGACTTGCAAGCAACTGTCGAGAGCGGACAGTCCTACCTCTGGGACCGGGAAGACGGCGCGATGTACCAGCGCGACGGGGCAACCGGCGGCGACGCGTGGTACTGGACGACGGTCCGCCGAAACGGGTCGCCGGAGGTCCTCCGTGTCCGCCAGCGGGATGGCGTCCTCGAATGGGAATCGTCTATCGACGCCGAGGCGGATCTCAGGCGCCTACTTCGTCTCGATGATGACCTCCCTTTGATCAGGGAAACAGCCCCCGACGACGACGTAGTCCAGTCGGCCTACGATACGTTCTGGGGGATGCGACTGGTGCAGGACCCGCCGTTCGGGAGCCTTATCTCGTTCATCTGCTCGGCGCAAATGCGCGTCGCGCGGATCCACAGCATGCAGCAGGCACTCCGCGACGCGTTCGGCGAAGAAATCGAATTCGACGGCCGGACGTACAGCGCCTTTCCGACGCCCGGCGTGCTGGCCGAGACGACAGAGGAGCGGCTCCGGGACCTCGGACTGGGCTACCGCGCGCCGTACGTCCAGCGGACGGCCGAGATGGTCGCAAACGGCGAGGCCGACCCCGAGGAAGCCGTCGGCCTCGACTACGAGGACGCCAGAGAGTCGCTCACCCGCTTCGTCGGCGTCGGCGACAAAGTCGCGGACTGCGTGTTGCTGTTCTCGCTTGGCTACCTCGAAGCGGTCCCGCTAGACACCTGGATCCGGTCGACCATCGAGGAGTACTATCCGGAGTGTGAACGGGGGAACTACACCGACACGTCGCGGGCCATCCGGGCCGCACTCGGTGGCGAATATGCCGGCTACACGCAGACCTATCTATTCCATTATCTCCGGACGGGCAGCGACGAGAACTGACGCGGGTAACGGGAGGCGACAGTATAACGGAGTCCGCCGGCCAACCCTCGGATATGGCTCGCACGCGAGCACACGTGTTCGTCTCCGGTCGCGTTCAGGGCGTCTACTACAGAGCGACGACGCGGGAACGCGCACAGAAACAGGGCGTCGACGGGTGGGTCCGCAACCTCGACGACGGCCGCGTCGAAGCGGTGTTCGAAGGCCCCGAAGCCGACGTGGAAACCATGGTCGAGTTCTGCCACGAGGGGAGTGAACGGGCGAACGTGACCGATGTCGACGTGGAGTACGATGACTCCGAAGGCATCGAGGGGTTCGAGGTCAAGTGGTAAGTCCCGTAGCATTACTTCACTGGCGAACGAACCCGTGAGCATGCTCACCGGCTCCGAAATGGGTGTCGTCGACGAGAACGCCGCCGCACTCGGCGTCCCGCGCAAACAGTTGATGGAGTCGTCCGGCCACGCCGTCGCCCGGGCGGTCCGTACCCTCGCGGACTCCGGCGACCAGGTAACTATCGTCGCCGGCCGCGGGAACAACGGCGGCGACGCGCTCGTCACCGCCCGCTTCCTCGACGAGTACGATCTCCGCGTTCTTTTGCTGGGACGGCCCGACGCCATCTCGACGGCGATTGCCAGGGAGAACTGGGACGCCCTCGAACGCGCCGAGTATCCGACGGAGACGGTCAAAGACGCCACAGCGTTCGACCTCGGTAATCCCGATATTGTCGTTGACGCAATGCTGGGAACCGGTATCGCTGGCGACCTCCGGGAACCGGAGGCAACGGCCGCCGCGGCGATGAACGAGGGCGACGCGACTGTTCTCTCTGTGGATGTCCCGTCCGGACTCGACGCGGAGACGGGACAGTTGGCCGACAACGCCGTCGACGCCGACCACGTGGTCACGTTTCACGACACCAAGCCCGGGCTCCCGGACCTCGACGTGCCGGTCACCGTCGCCGACATCGGCATCCCCGACGCGGCGGAACTGTTCGTCGAGCGGGGCGACCTTACGCGACTCGAACGGGACCCCGCGAGTCACAAGGGCGACAACGGCGAAGTGCTGGTCGTCGGCGGCGGCCCGTACACCGGCGCACCGGCGCTCGCGGCACAGGCCGCCCTCAGAGCGGGTGCCGACCTCGTCCGGGTCGCTTGCCCGGCCGTCGTCGCCCGCGAAATCCAGTCCTACAGCGAGAACCTCATCCTGCGGCCGTTCGACGGGGACCACCTCGCGCCGCCCCACGTCGACCGCCTCACCGAACTGGCGGCGGCCCACGACACGCTCGTTCTCGGGCCAGGCCTGGGCGACGCTGACGCGACGCTGGAGGCAGTCGGGGACCTCCTGGCAGCGTTCGAGGGAACGGCGGTCGTCGACGCCGACGCCCTGTCGGTAGTGCCGGACACCGACACGAGCGCCGAACTCATTTGTACGCCTCACCAGGGGGAACTCCGAGGGATGGGCGGCGAAACCGCGGATGACTGGCGGGAGCGAGCCGATCTCGTGGAATCCTTCGCATCGGAGATCGGCCAGACGCTGCTAGTGAAAGGCCCGTACGATATCATCTCCGACGGGGAGCGGACCCGTGTCGGCCGGACGGGTAATCCGGGGATGACGGTCGGCGGAACCGGCGACGTGCTCGCGGGCGTGACGGGCGCGCTCGCCTGCGTCCAGGACCCGATCGACGCGGCCGCTATCGCCGCCTACGCCGTCGGGAGCGTCGGCGACCGCGTCGTCGACGACCGCGGCTACGGGCTGGTCGCAACGGACCTGTTAGACGGCATCCCGCAGGTGCTGTGGCAGCGAGAAACGGAAACGTAGGGATCGTAGTCAGGCCGACGCACCGACCAGGTCCCCGGCTTTCGCCCGGGATTGTTCGATTATCGCCGGCCGCGCTTCGAACTCGATGACCACCTGATCGCCGTAGTCGACCGTCTCGACGCTGGCGTGGTCGTGAATCCACGAGACCAGGCTCATCGTGTCGTCGGTCATCGGGAGGACGAGCCGCTCGCGCTCGTAGTCCGGTAGTTCGTGGTCGATGCGGTCCGCCAGGTCGTCGATTTTGAGCCCCTGTTTGGCGCTGACAGCAACGGGATTCGGGGCCAGCGAGGAGAGCGCGTCCGTCTTGCGCTGGACCTCCTCATCGTCGACCATATCGGTCTTGTTAAGCACCGTGACGATTGGGGCCTCGTTGCGCTCGTACAGCGTGTCGTGGCTCGTCACCAGTTTCTCCCGGATCTCCTCGACGGATTCGGAGATGTCGACGACGAGCAAGACCAGGTCGGCGTGGTACACCGACCCCAGCGTCGACTTGAACGACTCGACGAGCCAGTGGGGGAGGTCCTGAATGAATCCGACCGTGTCGGTGACCAGCACTTCGCGCTTGCCGACCTTTGCGCGCCGCGTGGTCGTGCCAAGCGTCGTGAACAGACGGTCCTCACTCTCGGCCGTCGTATCCAGATCGGGGTGGAGGTCGTCGTTCTCGTCGACATCGAGGTCGTCGGCGAGGCGGCGCAAGAGCGTCGACTTCCCGGCGTTGGTGTAGCCGGCCAGCGCGACCAGATCGAAGCCGGACTCGCGGCGCTGCTCCCGGCGGTGGCGCTCGGTCTCCTCAATGGACTCCAGTTCGTCCCGGATGTTGGAGATCTGCTTTTTGATGTCCTCTTCGCGGGACTCGTCGTACTCGCCCAGACCCATGAACCCCGGACGTTCGTCGCGTTTGGCCAGGCTCGCCTTGGCTTCGGCACGCGGCAGTTCGTAGCGCAGTTCCGCGAGTTCGACCTGGAGCTGGGCCTTCCGGGTCTGGGCCCGCTGGCCGAAGATTTCGAGGATGAGCCGGAAGCGGTCGATGACGCGCACCCGCTCGGGGAGTTCGTTCCCGATGTTGTACGTCTGGTACGGGCCGAGCGTGTTGTCGAAGATGACGACAGCGGCCCCTTCACGAGCGACCACGTTGCTCAGTCGCGTTACCTTCCCCTCGCCGAGGTGGTACGCCGGGTCCTCCGTCCTGGTCTGTGTGATCTCGCCGACGACCTCGTAGCCGGCCGCCCGAGCGAGGTCCCGGATTTCCTCCGTGTCGGCGGTGCCACTGTCGACACGCTTCGCGATAACTGCCCGTTCCGTGGTGTGTGTCGCCGTCACTCGTTGGAAAACTACGGCGTCCGATTATTTAACCCCCGGGGTGGTCACCGGCGATGGATACAGAACACAGACAAAAGCCGCAAATCCCAGATGAAGACCGTGTGCGCTCAATTGAGCGCGCACGTAGCTGCTGATTCAGCGGGTCGAAACCGGAATTACTCGAGATCGAAGCGGTCGAGCTTCATGACCTTGCTCCACGTGTCCACGAAGTCGTGCACGAGCTTCTCCTCTGCGTCGGCCGAGCCGTAGACCTCCGAGATCGCCCGAAGCCGGTCGTTCGATCCGAAGATCAGATCGATGCGCGTGGCTTCCCATTTGACCTCGCCAGTGTCACGGTCGAGACCGTTGTAAACGTGTTCGGCGTCCGACGCCGGTTCCCACTCCGTGCCCATGTCGAGCAGGTTCACGAAGAAGTCGTTGGTCAGCGTTTCCGGCTCATCGGTGAGGACGCCGAGGTCGGTGTCCTGGTAGTTCGCACCGATCGAGCGCATCCCGCCGATCAGCGCCGTCAGTTCCGCCGCCGTCAGGTTCAGCAGATCCGCGTTGTCGACCAGCATTTCCTCCGCCGGTCGTGCGATGTCGTCCTGGATGTAGTTCCGCACCCCGTCGACCTTCGGCTTGAGGGCGTCGAAGGAGGGGGCGTCGGTGTCTTCCGGCCCAGCGTCCACTCGTCCGGGCTCGAACGGAACCTCCACGTCGTATCCGGCGTCCGCTGCCGCCTGTTCGACGGCCGCGTTACCGCCCAGCACGATCAGGTCGGCGAGCGAGACCTGCGTCCCGTCGGAACGCGAGTCGTTGAACTCTGCCTGGATGTTTTCGAGCGTTCCCAGAACCGTCTCCAGCTGTTCCGGCTCGTTCACGTCCCAGTTCTTCTGGGGTTCGAGTCGGAGGCGTGCGCCGTTCGCGCCACCGCGCTTGTCGCTGTCGCGGTAGGTCGACGCCGACGCCCACGCAGTCTTGACGAGCTGGGAGACAGAGAGGTCCGAGTCGAGGATCTCTTCCTTGAGCGCGGCGATCTCCTCGTCCCCGATGAGGTCGTAGTCAGCCTCGGGAAGCGGATCCTGCCAGATCATCTCCTCGTCCGGAACCTCCGGGCCGAGGAACCGCTCCGGCGGCCCCATGTCACGGTGGGTCAGCTTGTACCAGGCCTTCGCGAAGTTCATTCCGAACTCCATCGGGTTCTCCTGGAACGTTTCCATGATCTCTCGGTACTCCGGATCCTGCTTCAGGGCGATGTCCGTCGTGAGCATCATCGGCGTCTGCGTCTCCGACGAGTCGTGTGCGTCCGGGACGCTGTTTTTCAGCTCCTCGCTCTTTGGAGCCCACTGCCACGCGCCGCCAGGACCCTTCTCCGGTTCCCACTCGTATTCGAGCAGGTTGTTGATGTATCCCATGTCCCACTCGGTCGGCGACTGGGTCCAGGGCCCTTCGATACCGCTCGTGATCATCTCGCCGCCCTTGTTCCCGTTCTTGTTCTCCCAGCCGAGGCCCTGCTGCTCGATGGGAGCAGCCTCGGGCTCGGGACCAAGGTTTTCGTCGGGGTCGTCAGCGCCGTGGACTTTCCCGAACGTGTGTCCGCCAGCGATGAGCGCGGCCGTCTCCTTGTCGTTCATCGCCATGCGGTCGAACGTCTGCCGGATGTTCTTCGCCGACGCCTCCGGGTCCGGGTTGCCGTCCGGCCCTTCCGGATTCACGTAAATAAGCCCCATTACCGAGGCACCGAGTCCTTCCTGGATTTCTCCGGGCTCGTCGAACCGCTCCTGGGTGTCCATCTCGTCCTCGGGGCCCCAGTTGACGGCCTTGTCCTCCTCAAAGGCGTCCTCGCGGCCGCCAGCGTAGCCGAACGTCTTGAATCCCATCGACTCAATAGCGACGTTCCCGGCGAGGATCATCAGGTCGGCCCAGGAGATGTTGCGGCCGTACTTCTGCTTGATCGGCAGGAGCAGGCGTCGAGCCTTATCCAGGTTCGCATTGTCCGGCCAGCTGTTGATGGGAGCGAAGCGCTGTCGACCGCCAGCCGCGCCGCCGCGGCCGTCAGCAGTTCGGTACGTGCCGGCGCTGTGCCAAGCCATCCGGATGAACAACGGTCCGTAGTGGCCGTAGTCGGCCGGCCACCAGTCCTGCGATGAAGTCATCAGCTCTTCGAGATCCGACTTCACCGCTTCAAGATCGAGCTGCTGGAACGCCTCCGCGTAATCAAAGTCGTCTTCCATCGGGCCGACATCACGGGTGTTCTGGTCGAGAATCTCCAGATTCAGCCGATTCGGCCACCAGTCCTGATTGGACTTCGGTCTCTTCGGAGCCGTGTCTGCTGTATCGCTCGTGTTGGTGTCCGGTGTTTCTGCCATCTTAACAGTAAGTAAGATTCGTCCGTCGCATACAAATCTTTGGTTATGAGTAAAGAAATAGCACCGTGTCAAAAATATTTCCCTGAATTCTTCGGGACCTCCCGTTTCGCAGCGATACCACACTACCGGGACCGCACCTGAGTATAAAAAGAGAGTTCCAGGGGAGCACAAAGGATTTAAAAACAGGCAGTCAGGTACGCTGTATGGGTGAGTTCGTACTGCAACTAGATGGACTGGGCCTCCAACAGATGGGTCTCGAATTCGGTGGCGGCGGCCTCATCGGCGGTATCATCGGGTTCGCCGCGAAGAAAGTCGCCAAACTCATCGCCGTCATCGTCGGCATCGAGTTGGCACTGTTCAAATTCCTCGAGACGCGGGGCATCCTCGAAGTGAACTGGAACGCGATAGGCGGGGCCGCACAGAACGCGACCGGGACCGCCGGGGACGCGGCGGCGACACAGCCGCCGTCCTGGATCATGTCGCTGCTCGCGGCGCTGCCCGTCAGCGCCGGGTTCACCGCCGGCTTTCTGGTCGGGTTCAAGAAGGGGTAACGCGACGCCGCGGCGTCAGCCGCGCGTGCTAATGTCGTCTTCGTCTTTGATTATCTGGGTTTCCGCCTCGCCACTGGTGTGTTCGTTCACAACGTCGTAGAAGTCGTTTTGCAGGCCGGCTGGGAACGTCATGACGCCGACCCAGGAGCCGTCGGACTGCCACTCCTCGCGTTCGAGGTCGCCGAACTGCCGGATCTGTGCCTGGGCGCTCCCGGCGTAGTCCGCTGGGACCTGTACGGCGACGGTGACCTCGTCGAACCGGATGGGAATGACCGGCCGGAGCGCATCGAGGGCCTCGTCGACCTGTGCCTCGACGGGCTCCATCGGGTCGACACGGAAATCCGTTTCTTCGAGCGCGGACTCGATTCGCTCCGGCGGGTGCGGCGCGTCGTCCATCTGCGGGTTGACCGCGTTGCGCGTGATCCGCTGGATGAGCTGTTTGTGCTTTTGCTCTTGCATCTCGCGGCGCTGGTCGGCCGTGATCTGAATCTCACCTCGCTTGATGACTTCGGGGATAATCGCCATCGGATCGGTGGTGTCAAACACCTCTTCGAGCATGTTCTCCGGCGGTCGATCCCCCCGCGAGGCGTCTTCGAACACGTCCTCTGCCGCGATGACATCTTCAAGATCTCCGTCGAAGTCATCGCGCTTTATCGCTAGCGCAGCGTCCGGATCCACCAGTACCTCGAACCGCTGACCGTGGGATTCGAGGCGCGCCGTCACCGCCTCGTCAAGCGATATCATACCCGTCGGTAGCAGTGGGCCAGTTAAAGGCCTTACTGCGTAGTCGGACATGAAAAAGTCACGTCGCCCGCGAGGGCCGTCGGACGCGTTACTCTTCCTCGGTGTCTTCGTCTTCGTCTGCCTCGTCCTCACCGGTGTCGAGCAGGTCAGCTTCCGCGAGGTGGGTCTCCTTCTCCTCGTCGGTCAGCTGGCCGAAGGTCTCCGTTTCGACATCGACCGTGGCAACGCCGATGCCCTCCGGCGTGAGTCCGTCCTCGTTGACCGACGCGAGGGCGGCCAGCGCGAGGTCGACGCCCTCGTCGAGGTCCATCCCCTCGTCGTAGTGCTCTTCGAGGTAGTCCCGGATGTCGCCGCGGTCGGCCCCGACGGCGAGGGCCTTCCACTCGTAGGGCGTCCCGGACGGGTCGGTCTCGAACAGGCGCGGCTCGCCGTTGACGATGCCGCCGATGATGAGCGCGACACCGAACGGACGCGCGCCGCCGACCTGGGTGTACTGCTGGATGTAGTCGGTGATTTCCTTGGTGAGGGTCTCGACGCCGACCGGCTCACCGTAACGGAGCTGGTTCACCTGCGCCTGGCGGCGAGCGAAATCGATGAGCTGTCGGGCGTCGGCAACGTGGCCGGCCGAGGCGATGCCGATGTGGTCGTCGGCCTTGTGGATCTTCTCAACCGAGGAGCGCTCCATCAGCGGCGACCGGATGCGCTTGTCGACGGCGAGAACGACGCCGTCGCTCGTTCTGACGCCGATGCTTGCTGTGCCGCGTTTGACCGCTTCGCGGGCGTACTCGACCTGGTAGAGGCGTCCGTCCGGCGAGAAGATAGTGATCCCGCGGTCGTAGGCCTGCTGTTGGTTTTGTCCCTGCATAGTTATCGGAAATCGAGTGCTGTCGCGCCGACGAACGCGCCGTCGGAGGCCGTTTCGACATCGTAGCGCGGCGGCCGAACGATGGCCTTCCGGTCTGCGTTCTCGAACACGACGTGTCTCTGTTCAGTGGCTTCCGGCGGCCCGCGTATATACTTTTCTTCACAGGCGCGTACGGTGCCGCTAATCCCCCGGACGCGGACCCGAACCTCGGCGTCATCGATGCTGTCGACACAGGCCAGCGCGGCCCGTGCCGGGTCCGTCTGGCCGCGTCTGGTCCGGACGATAGCCTCGGCCGTGCCGTCGTAGTCGTGGAACTGGAGGACCGTCATATCCGTCTCGGCGCTGCCGGTGTCGCCCAGCAGGTTCTGGGCGGCGTACCACACCGCCCGCTGGAAGGCCCGGCGGTCGAGCGACGCCGTGGGCCACGTCTCGATACCGACGGCGAGATAGCGCCACCGGGGCCGAAGATGTTTCGGGAGGTGTTTCATACGCCAGCGTTGGTCCGGAGGACAATGAGCGGTGCGGTGTGGCTACCGGCGGCCTTCGTGCTGGCTACGTCAGAGTTCGATCCGACGAACCCACAGTCCGAGGCCGATCAACGACACACCCATCACAGCGCGCCAGAGAACCCGTGTTGCCGTGCCGAGTAGTGGCTCTGTACTGCCTTGCGCCCCGTTCAAGTACAGTTCAAGCAAAAAGAGCCCGATCAGTACCGTTCCGGCCCCGTAACAGCCGGCTGCCACCGTCTTCTGGGCTGTCGGTCGGGTGTAGAGAAACGCCGCCAACCCCGCTGCAACGAAAAGAATGCCGACGCCGAAGTTCGCGGTGAGATCGATCAGCGCCGTGAGCAAGACCGGAACCCCGAGGACCACCAGCAGCCGACGGCGCTCAGTGCCCGCTGCGGCTGCAACAACACGACCGACAACGGGCCGCGAACGGGTATCCATACGTCTCCAAGGACCTGCTCCGACAAACCTCTTCGCTACGTACGCAGAGAACCTGTGCAGTCTATTCGTCGTCGCGCTGGTCGTCGTCTTCCAGCCGAACGCCGGGTTCGATGACGGCGTCGCTCTGGCGCTCGCGGTTACGCTCCACGACGCGGCCCCACTCCGCCAGGCCTTCGCGGACGGTGTCGGCGTCGAAGCCAATGGTCTCCCCGACGGCGACGATTTCCCGCGCCGCGCGAATCTGCAGATGATTGCTCGGCGACGCCGAGACGACGAAGGGCGCGTCGGCGTCCTCAACAAGTTCCCGGAGCTTCCGCAGTTCCTTGATCGCACGGACACGACTGCCGCCGGATTCCCGGAGCACCGGGCCGAAGTCGAACTCAACGCGAACGCCGTTGTCGGCCGCCGCGTTCGCCAGCACGTGGTTGAAATCGCCGTCCTCGCGCATCGGATGGGCGAGCACGTCGACGGTCGGTTGCTCGACCGCGAACCGGTTGATGCGGCGGTCGCCGCCGTGGACGACGACGACCGTCCGGTCGCTCCGGTAGTTCCCGACGAAGCCGCTCGCCCGCGAGGGGTCGTCGGCTCTGACTTCAACGCCGACCGCAACGTCGATATCGTACGCGTCGCTGATGGCGTCGGCGTCGTAGTCCGCCGGCTCGTCGCCGTGGTTCCTGACGACGATGCCGTCGTAGCCCGAGTCGGCGGCCGTCAGCGCGTGCCGGGCGACGGTGCTGTCGCCGTCGGGGTGGGCGTAGACGGCCTCGTACATCACAACTCCTCTAAGAGTTCGCGGGCGTTCGCGACGGCCTTCTCCCGCTTTGCGGGGTAGGCCTCGACTTTCGCCCGGAGCGTGATGCCGTCGCCGCGTTCGACATCGCCGCCGAAGGCGGCCTGCTTGTCGAAGGTGAGAAAGAACGAACAGTTGTCGTCGACCCGGTCGTCCAGTTCCGCACGCACCGCCTCGATATCCGGCGCTGACGCGACCTGCGTGAGGACGTGGCGGATGTCATCCGCGTTTTCGACGCGGGCCGAGAGGACGATAATACGGTCGCCGTAATGCCCCTCGCTCTGTGCGCGCTCGATGGGGTAGTCCTCCGGCAGGAACGTCCGGAGCGCATCCTCGACGCGCTTGTCGTCCTCTGTCGCGTAGCAGAATGTCCGGAGGTCGACGTAGTGGAACGGAACCGACGACATCGAGGCCCTACTCGTCCTCGGCGGCTTCGAGGTTGTCCTCGGGGACGCCCTGCTCCTGGCCGTCCTCGAAGGAAACCGTGTAGTTGGCGTCGCCGAACATGGTTTCGACGACCTGCGTGATAGTGCCTTCCTCGCCGTCGTAGTCGCTGTGCTCGTCGTGGAGAATAACGCTGTCGTCCTCTTCGAATGCCATACCCGGCGGTACTCGGTGGCTCGTCAAAAAGGGACTGATTCAGTGTCGAAGGCTTATAGGCACCTCGCGCCAACTGCTTGCCATGAGCAGCACGGCTGGGGTCCCCGGATACTCGCCGCCCTCACCACGGGCGCTGACACAGCGTTCGAACAGATGACGAGCGTCGACGACCTGTGGTTTCTCGCCGACGGCGCCTGTCAGACCGCCGAGCAGACGTATCACCGACTCCGAGAGCAGTACAGCGGCTACGTCGAGTTTACGCGCCACCGGAACGTCCCGCGAAACCGGTTTCGGGACGTTGCCATGGCCGCCCGGGACCACGGCGCGCCCTACGGCGCGCACACACTCGCCTACCAGCCCGCTGGCGAACTCCTGCTCGTCCGCCACGAGGGCGTCGACATGTGGGTCCTGCCCGGCGGCGAACTCGACGGCGACGAGTCCCTGCAGGAGGCCGCACTGCGGGAGTTAGGCGAGGAAAGCGGCATCGAAGCGACAATCGAGGGACTGGCGATGCTCGGGCGCATCGAGTTCTACTGCGACGGCAACATGGCCTGGGGCGTCCTGCCGGTGTACGAGGCCCGAGCGGAGACGACCGACATCGCCGTCGACGACCCCGATCAGGAGATCAGCGAGGCTCGGTGGTTCGATGAACTGCCTGCCGATACGCGCGACCGCGAGGAAATTCTGGAGTGGCGCGGACAGCGGTTCGGCGGCGAGAGGTAGTCCGCTGAAACCGCTCACTCCGGCCCGAACGACTGCCCCTCACGCGCATCGGCGTTCATCCGCCGGATGGTCGCCCGGGCGTTGCTGGCGTCGTAGCCGAACAGCACGGTCTCGGCGTACTCCTCGGCCACCTCGACGGCCTTCGAGAGGTCGTCCACGTCCACGTCGACGGCGTACAGTTCGATGCTGAATGGGGTCGAAAGGCGGTCCTGCCAGCCCTTTGCGAGAATCTCCAGCCAGTAGGTCGTCGAGTAGGCCATATCGTAAATCGGGACGACGAACTCGTCGACGTACTCGGCGATGTCGTCGACGGCGACGCCCGAGCGGGCTTCGAGGTGGCCGGGGTAGGGATCGGGATACAGCGTCAGGTACATGTCGCCGGGCACACGCTCGCGGGCCTCGGCGACGAACTCCGTGATGACGTTTGTCCGCCAGGCCGACCAGTCCTCGAATTCGCTGTCGGCAAAGCGCTGCTCGCAGCGATCACAGTGGCAGTACTCGTCCCGGGGGAAGCCGACATCGTCGAGACGAACGTCCTCGTTGACGGCTGCCGCCTCCTCGATGATGTCGAGCAGGCCCTCGCGGTAGCGGTCGTGGGTCGGGCAGACGTACGTCCAGTCGAAATACGGTTGGTTCCGTGTGGCTGGCGTCCCCTCGTCGTCGAACGCGAGCAGGTCCTCCTCACTCTCGACCGCGTTGTCGCCGAAGCAGGACACCATGTTCACCGCGCCCGCAATCGGTTCGACAGCGCGGCCGGTCACGTCCTTGACCTCGTAGAACGCCCGGTCGAACTCGGACCACTCCGTCTCCTCCTCGTTGCGGGTGACGACGCCGTACATGCACGCTGGTACGGCGGTTCGCCGGGTAAGGGTTCGGAAAGCGACGGCGCTGTCGCTTGCGGTGCAGAAGCCGAAAAATACTGCCGACCGGCGGGGTTCGATCCTACCCCCCGCGATGCCACAGGCAGGGCGGCCGACAGCACGGTTCAGAGGGCGATACAGCCGATATTGCAGGCTTACCGCTTGACGTAGTACGCGAGGGCAAGCGCCATGACCGCGACCAGGGCGATGAGTTTCTTTTGCATCGTTTCAATAAACGAACACCGATTATAAAGAACTATCGCCGTGCTAATCGTCGGCACGCCCCTCTGGATCAGCACGCGTCTCGCCGTCAGGGGCGGGGATATCGGCCTCGTCGTGAGTGCCGACCGGCGGTCGGTTCACCTCCGCGGCGGGAGAGGCAGCGAGGTCAGTCCGGTCGTCGCCGTCGGCCTCGATCACGTCCATCTCACCGCCGTCGCGTGCGTCCTGATCGATGCGCATCGAACAGAACTCTACGCCGCACATCGAGCAAAAACGCGCTTCTTTGTAGTTGTCGCCGGGAAGCGTCTGGTCGTGGTATTCGCGGGCACGGTCGGGGTCAAGCGACAGGTCGAACTGCTCGCGCCAGTCGAAGGCATAGCGAGCCTCTGAGAGCGCGTCGTCCCAGTCCCGCGCGCCCTCCCGCCCGTTGGCTACGTCGGCGGCGTGGGCGGCGATGCGGTAGGCCGCGAGTCCGTCCCGCACGTCGGCTTTCTCCGGGAGGCCGAGATGCTCTTTGGGGGTCACGTAACAGAGCATCGCCGCGCCGGCCCGAGCGGCCTCCGTCGCGCCGATGGCGCTCGTAATGTGGTCATAGCCCGGTGCGACATCGGTCACGAGCGGTCCGAGGACGTAGAACGGTGCGCCGTCACAGACTTCCTGCTGGCGCTCGACCTGTTTGGCGACCTGGTCCATCGGGACGTGGCCCGGTCCCTCGACCATCACCTGCACGTCGTGGTCCCAGGCCGTTCGGGTGAGTTCACCGAGCGTGTCCAGTTCGGCGAACTGCGCGTCGTCGCCGGCGTCGGCGAGACACCCCGGCCGGAGGCCGTCGCCGAGGCTGAACGTCACGTCGTACTCGCGGAAAATCTCACAGATATCCTCGAAGTTCGCGTACAGCGGGTTCTCCATCCCGCGCTCCTCGATCCACTGGGCAAGGATCGAGCCGCCGCGGGAGACGATACCCGTTTTCCGACCATCGGTCAGGGGCAGGTGTTCCATCCGGACGCCGGCGTGGATGGTCATGTAATCGACCCCCTGTTTCGCCTGTTTCTCGATGACATCAAGCAGGAGTTCGTGGGTAATTTCGCTCGCGTCGCCGGCGCGCTTGACCGCCTCGTAGATGGGGACCGTTCCGATGGGGACTGGCGAATGCTCGACGTTGGCCGCCCGTATCTCATCGAGGTCGCTCCCCGTCGAGAGATCCATCACCGTGTCCGCGCCGTAGTGGACGGCGGTGTGGAGCTTCTCCAGTTCGCCCTCGATATCGCTTGTTTCCTCACTGTTGCCGATGTTTGCGTTGACCTTCGTCGCAAACTCCCGACCGATAATCATCGAGTCGAGCGCGTCGTGGCCGACGTTGGACGGGATCACCGCCTGTCCATCGGCGACCTGCTGGCGGACGAGCTCCGGCTCGACGCCCTCGCGCTCGGCGACTCGCGCCATCTCTTCGGTGATGGTCCCGTTCCGTGCGGCTGCTATCTGCGTCATAATCACTAAGTTATACTACTGGATTATAAATCTGCGGTGATCGGTCATCGAAAAGAGGCCCCGTCAATAATGGGTCCGACCCCAACACCGATGTGCGCGAACGAGAAATAACCGAACAATGGCCCGACAGACTCGTCGTGCGGTGCTTGCGGCACTGGGGAGCGGTATCGCCGCGACGGCGGGCTGTGGGGCGTTCGGTCGGGAGCGGGTGGACGTGCTGGTCGCAGGGAGCTTACAGAACGCGGCCAGCGAAACGCTCCAGTCCCGGACGGATGTCAAACTCGCCGTCGAAGCCCGGGGATCGGTACAGGCCGCCCGCCTGGTCGCCGAGGGGAAGCGCGACCCGGCCATCGTTGCACTGGCGGACCCGACCCTGTTCGACCGGATCATGAACACCGCCTGGCACGCCGTGGTCGCCAGCAACAAGATGGTGCTGGCGTACAACCCACAGACGGCCGGTGGCGAACGCGTCGCGGACGCGGCGCCATGGTACGGCCCGCTCCGGGGAAACGGCGTTTCACTGGGCCGAACCGATCCGACGCTCGACCCGCTTGGGTACCGGACGCTGTTCGTCCTCGACCTGGCCGCGGACTACTACGACGAGCCCGGTCTGGCCGACGCCGTCCTCTCGCCGGACCAGACCTACCCCGAGACGCAACTACTCGCGCAGTTCGAGACGGGGGCCGTCGACGCCGCCTTCGTCTACCGGAGCATGGCTATCGAGCGGGACTACCCCTTCCGGGAGTTCCCGCCGGAGATACATCTGGGCAACCCCGCCCACGCGGAGCGGTATCGAACCACCAGCTACGAACTGTCGGACGGCACGGCCATCACCGGCGGCCCCATCGAGTACGGTGCCGTCCGTCGCGACGAACAGGAATCAACGCGCACAGCCTTCGAGGCAGTCCTGTCCGGTGACTGGCTCGCACCACACGGATTTACCGTCCGCGAGGCGTATCCTCGGCTAGTGGGAGATGTCCCGAGCACTGTCACGCGGTGAGACCAGAGCCGGCCACACGGTCGGCGTCCGCGAACTCGTGCCCGTCCTGGGAGCGGTGCTGCTGCTGTACTTCGTCGTCCCCGTGACGGTGCTCGTGCTCACGTACTCCCCGGCGGCGCTGCTTTCGAGTCTGACGGAGACGTACGTCATCAACGCCGCCATCACTTCTCTCGTCGCCGCGCTCGGGAGCACCACCATCGCCGTCGTGTTTGGCCTGCCCCTGGCCTACTGGCTCTCGAAGAACACCGGCGCGCTGGCGACCGCCGCGATGGGGGCCGTGGTCCTCCCGCTCGTGCTCCCGCCGGTCGTCAGTGGGATGTTGCTGCTGACCGTCGTCGGCCCGAACGGGCTCGGCGGCCTCACCGACCTGGCGCTGACGCGGTCGCTGCTGGGCGTCGTCGCCGCCCAGACGTTCGTCGCGTCGCCGTTCTTCGTCGTCACCGCCAAGGCCGCCTTCGACGGCATCGACGACCACCTCGAAGAGGCCTCGCGGTCGCTCGGGCGCGACTGGGTCGGGACGATGCGCTCGGTGACGATTCCACTCGCAAAGCCCGGCCTGCTCGCCGGCCTCGTGCTGACCTTCGCACGCGCGATGGGCGAGTTCGGCGCGACGATGATGCTGGCGTACTACCCGCGGACGCTCCCCGTCCAAATCTGGGCTTCGTTCATCTCGGACGGCCTCGACGCGGCGCTGCCCGTGGCGGTAGTCCTGCTCGGTGTCGCGCTCGGGACACTACTCGTAGTGCATGCGCTCCGGGCGACACCGTGGCGATAGCGGTCGGCGGCGCGAAAAGAGCCCTATGACCGCTCGTGCGCCCAGAACTCCTCGTCGACGGTGACCTCCTTCTTGAACAGCGGCACTTCCTCTTTCAGACGGTTGATACCGTCCTCGACGGCGCGAAACGCCTCACCGCGGTGGCCGGCCAGAATGACGACGAAGACGATGTCCTCGCCGGCCTCGACGACGCCGGTCTTGTGGTGCAGTCGGACCGCGTAGACGCCGTCCCGCGATTCGAGGTCCCGCCGGAGCGCGGCCATCTTCTCGGCGGCGACCTCGTCGTAGCGCTCGAACTCCAGCAGTTCCGTCGGCGGGTCCTCTGGCCCTTCCTGTGCGCGGACGCGCCCGGTGAAGGTCGCAATCGCGCCGGAGTACACCTCGTCTGGGTCCCGTTTCACGTCCGCTACGAGGGTCTCCAGCGTGATGTAGGGGTCTCGTTCCTCCAGCGCCGCAATGATGTCGTCAAGATTAGCGTCCGCACCGTGGGGCGCACGATGGACGACGGGGTCGGCGACTTCGCGGTCACCCAAGACGACTTTCGGTATCGCCGCCTCGGAGTACCCCTCGACGAGCGCGTAGTCGTAGTCGGGCGCGAGCGCATCGAGCGTCTCGTCCAGCGTCCGCGAGTCGCCCGTCGCGTACCACTCGCCGTCGTCGGTGAGTGCGACCGTCTCGGCCGCGCCAGCGTCGCGGTGGCGAGCCGTGTCCTTCCCGTCCGTGTCGATATCGGGCGCGTGCGTGCAGTGTTTGACCGTCGCGACACGTCCGGACCCGGAGAGGCGCTGGGTCAGCCGCTCGATCAGCGTGGTCTTCCCCGACTCGGAGTGGCCGACGATACCGAGGACTTGCATGCACACGAGTAGCAGGGCGACGTAGATAGACCTTTTTCCTGGCAGCCGCGAATCAGTCGTCAGTGGCCGCGCTCAACGGTCGACGGTCTTCTCGACGACTCGAATATCCTCGATAGCCGTCGTTGGATACTCGCCGTCCTCGTCCTTTTCATTGGCCTTGACCATGTCCCAGACGACGTTGAGCCCCGTCGTCACGCCCTCCAGGGCCTCCATCTCGCAGCCGGTCTTGCCGACCGTCTCGACGGCGACGGTGATTTCGACGGCCTCGTCCCCGACGGTGAACTCGACTTCGACGTTCGTGATGGGTATCTGGTGGCACATCGGCACCGTCTCCCAGGTGTGTTTCACCGCCTGAATCGCGCCGATGCGTGCCGTCGTCAGCACGTCCCCCTTCTCCACCTCGTCGGCGTCGATGGCCGCCAGCGTGGACTCGGTGAGCCGAATCCGTCCGCGCGCGACCGCGCGGCGCTGGCTCTCCGCCTTTTCGCCGACGTCCACCATCTGTGCGTCCCCTTCCTCGTCGACGTGCGTGAACTCCTCGGGCATGGCTACCCGTAGCCGGCGGCGGCCCAAAACCGTGCGGGTCCGGGTTACCGGCGGAACCTACGGGGTCGGGTTACCGCCGGACGAGACCCAGCAGGTGACCTACGGCCGGCGCGACCAGTCGCTCCGCGCCCGTCCGGGCGGCGTTCTCGCTGCCGGGGAGACAAAACACCAGGCGGTCGTCGACGACGCCGGCGGTCGCCCGCGAGGCCATCGCCATCGCTCCGACCTCCTCGTAGGAGAGCCAGCGGAACAGCTCGCCGAAGCCGGGAATCGGCCGGTCGAACAGCGGTTCGATGGCGTCGACGGTCACGTCGTCGGGCGTGAGCCCGGTCCCGCCGGTCGTCAGAACGACATCGACGCCGTCATCGAGCAGCGCGGCGACGGCGTCCTCGATAGCATCCATTTCGTCGGCGACGAGCCGGCGGTCGACGACCTCGTGGCCAGCGTCTTCGCAGGCTTCGGCGATGACATCGCCGGCCGGGTCGTCATCGAGCGTTCGGGAGGACGACACTGTGAGAACCCCGATTCCAACCCCCTCGGCGTCGTGGGCGTGGTGGTCCTCGTGGTCGTGATCCGCATGGCTGTGGTCGTTGTCCTCGTGCCCGTGATCCGTATGGCTGTGGTCGTGGTCTCCATGATCGTGGGCCGCGTCGTCGTGGCCCGCCCCGTCGTGATCGTGTCCCATACCGGGCATGACAGCCGGCGGGGAAATATACCCTCGGCTGCGGGGCCGGCCCGGTAGTCGAAGGCAGCCCCGGATTGCCCCGGGTAGCCCAGCCTGCGAGGGCCTGAGTCAGCGGCCCCAGCGCCTCACTCGTAGTACGGCAGGCGCTCGACGATCTCCGCGAAGGCGACGTTCTCGCGGACCTGATCCATCTCGACGCGGAGGCGCTCGCCCACGTCGGCGTCGGAAACGATGACGACGTAGCCGCCGTCGATACGCGCGACGCCGTCGCCTTTGTCGCCGATGTTGTCGATCTCGACCACGCGCGTCTCGCCTTCTGCGACCGGCGGCCCCGAAGGTGCGAACTCCGGTTCGCCGCTCGGCTCATCGGAACGGGACCCGGACTGCGGGTCGGACCGGGACTGCTGTTCGGATCGGGACTGCGGCTGCGGGTCGGACTCGGAGCGAGATCGAGATTGCGACTGAGACTCTGAGTCGGACTGCTGGGACTCGGGTTCGGATTCGGGGAGCGCAGCATCGGATTGGAACAGTGCGATCCGGTACAGCGCTCCGGCACTCAGGGTTCCCAGCTCGACCTCCTGTTTCGGAATCTCGATCACGTACGAGTCGTCCTGCTCCTCGACGGGTGCGGTAAAGAGACAGTGAAGATCTGAATCGGTCGCCATTAATTAGCGAGGCTAGCACTGGAACTGCATTGATTCTGGTGTTTTCGATCCGACGGGTGCCGGTGGCGTGTGCTGGCCGGTACAGGCCGTTCACAGCCGCTTAGCGAGGGGTTCGTATTCGACTGCGTTGCGCGGCGACTACTCGAACTCGAACTGCCGACGGAGTTCGCGCTCGATGGCGTCAGTAAACGCCGACAGAACCGTGTCGAACGTCTCCTCGTCGCCCGGGAGAGACTGTGCGCGGGTCGCGGTGTCGTCCGGGAGTCGGATGTGAAACGCCCCGTCGCCCTCGTACACCGGCTCACTCTCGCTGAGAATCTGTCGGTCGATCCCGCGGAGGATCTCGGAGTCGTATTGGCCGTGCAGCTCCTGATACGCGTTCGAGTACGCCGTTTCGAGCTCCTCGAAGTAGTGGACGTATTTTTCCTCGAACTTCTCGGCGTCGAACTCGGTCATGGCTGCAGTGTCGCCGGGGCGAGGGTAAAGGGTTCTGTGACGGCGAGGATACGTCGCCCGGCGCTCGAACCGCTGGGAAATCCGTCAGTTTCGCCGGCATGGAGACTCAGCGCGTTTCGAGCAAGTCGTCGAGAAGCTTCCGCTGGGCGGCGGCGAGGTGTTCAGTAAACGTCGAGGTCGAGATGTCCAGCGCGTCGGCCACGTCGCCGGCGGTCGCCTCGCGCGGGTGCTCGAAGTAGCCCATCTCGTGGGCCTGACCGAGAACCTCGCGCTGGCGGCTGGTCAGTTTCGCGCGGTCGAGTACGACCGGCCGGTCCGCCTCCGATGACGTGTCTTCGAGTAGCCGCCGGAGTTTGACGGTCTCGCCTTCCGACTTGAGATCGGCGACAATCTCCCGCAGGGTCGGCATATCGTCGACGAGAAAGGTAACGACGATCGATTCGGTGTCAGCCGAGAACTCCTGAACGACGCAGCCGGCCGCTTCGATGCGTTCACAGACACAGCCCTGACCGGCCGCCCGAGACAGCTGGAAGACGTGTCGCTGGTCGTAGGCGAAGACGTGCTCGACGTTCGAACCGTCTCGCTGTCGTACTGACGGCGGCCCATCACCGCCCTTGAGCGTGAACTCCTCGACGACGCGGTCCGGCCCGCCACTCGTCGCGCTCCGGGAGACCTCCGACACCGACCACTCGTCGTCAGCGTGTGGCTGCACCTGGCACGACCGAGGACCGAACACTTCGACCTCGGCGAGCATTCGGCCCGACATACTCGATGGATGACTCGGCTCGCATAAGAAGGTCAATGCGAACATGTTCGCATAAAAAACCGCCATATAATGGGCCTAAGATGTCGGGCTGGCAGTTCATCGGGGTCCTGGGACAAACCCCGAACACAGCGACGTGGCGCAGCCGTTTGAATCGCTCACGAACCGAGATGACACAAGATTATGAGACGCAACACGATACTCATCGGTCTGTTGATAACAGCGGTGTTGCTGCCGATGTGGTACGTCGCCATGCACGGCGAGCCCCCATCGGAAGAGATCGCTATCGACGAGAGCGTCAGCGACATCCGGCCACTAGATGGTCCGGTAGAGACGCCGAACAAGCTGTCGCCGAGCCAGGTCGGCGTCATCGTCTGGGTCGCCCTGTTCGGCCTCGTGGGCGTGCTGACGGCCGCCCACCAGTTCATGAACAGAGCGGTTCGACCGCCGGATGACGCCGAGCCGGTCACCGACGGCGGCACCGTCTCGCTGCCGTGGCTCGACACGGAGAACCGCTGGGTCGTCGAGTACCACGACGCCTCGGACGCAATCGAAGGACTCGTCGCCATGAGCGGGCTGACGGTCCTGTCTATCGTCTTCGCGGCGTTGTTCACCGGCGAGTACCTCACGCTCGCCCGAACCCAGTACTTCGGGCTGTACGCGACCGGGATGTTCCTCTCGCTCGCACTTTCGACGGTCGCGTACTACGCCTGGTTCATGCCACACGTCGAAGTCGCCGAATTCAGGGGGCACGAATGATCGAGTATCCGAAACCCGACGACGACGAGGAACAGGGCGACGACTGCTCGTGTGACCAGGGCACCGGTACGTCACCGACGCTGTACGGCGACGCCCGTGCGGAACTCCGCCGTCGGGACTTCGCGAAGTTCCTCGCGACCGTCGGCGGCCTGACCGCTGTGGCCAGCCTCGCCGCGCCGCTCGCCAGCACCACGCAGGTGTTCGAGCGGGGGTACAGCGGACCGGTGTACTCAGACGGCATCCACCTCGTCGACAGCGAGGGCGAGCGCATCACCGAGAGTCGACTCTCGGAAGGCGAGCACATAACTGTCTTCCCGGAGCCCCGCCCCGGCATCGAGGACGCGCCGACGCTGCTGGTGCGCTACGGCGAATCCGACTACGGCAGCGACATCGCAGAGGGGTTCACCGTCAGCGGCTACGCCGCGTTCTCGAAGGTGTGTACCCACGCGGGCTGTATGGTCTCCGACAGGGAGGATGACCTGGTGGTCTGTCCCTGTCACTTCGGGAAATTCAACGTCCTGGAAGGGGCGGCGGTCAGTGGCGGTCCGCCGGGGCGCCCGCTCCCACAGCTTCCGATCACGGTGACCAGCGACGGATTCCTCGTTGCTACCGGTGATTTCGAGGGGCCAGTCGGCCCCGGAGGTGGATAATGTCCCGCGCGAAAGCCGTCTACGACTGGTTCGACACGCGCCTCGATCTGGAGAACGGCCAGAAGTTCCTCGGCAAGGCGTTCCCGGCCGAGGACTCGTTCTTGCTGGGCGAGGTGGCGCTGTTCTGTTTCCTCCTGCTCGTCCTGTCGGGGATTTTCCTCGGGTTCTTCTTCGAACCCTCGACCTCCGACGTTGAGTACGAGGGGAGCGTCCAGAAGTTCCAGGGCGAAGAGATGCCCGAGGCGTTCGTCTCGGTGTTGCACATCACCTACGACGTGCCCTTCGGGATGTTCATCCGCCGGCTCCACCACTGGGCGGCCCACCTCTTTGTCGCCTCCATCGGGTTGCACATGTTACGGGTGTTTTTCACCGGTGCGTACCGCAACCCGCGGGAGCCAAACTGGATCGTCGGCACGGGCCTGGCGGCCCTTTCGATGGGGGCGGCCTACACCGGGTACGCCCTGCCGTTCGACGAGTTCGCCGCCACGGCAACGAGCATCGGTTACAACCTCACGATATCCATCCCGCTGGCAGGTGATTTCCTCGGCCAAGTGGTGTTCGGGGGTGAGTTCCCCAGCAGTGCCACCATCCCGCGGCTGTACTTCCTGCACGTCCTCGTGATACCGGCGGCCATCGCTGTGGGCCTGGCCGTCCACATGGCCATTCTCATCCGGCAGAAACACACCGAGGCCCCACGCGAGGGTGACGTGACCGAGGGCCGCCAGGCCGTCGATGAGGACGACGACGACATCATCATCGGCCTGCCGGCGTTCCCGAACCAGGCCGCGGTCTCGGCCGTCGTGTTCTTCGTCACGGCGGCGACGCTGTCAGCGCTTGCGGGCCTGCTCCCGGTCCACAACGTCGCCGAGTACGGCCCGAACGACCCCGCGTCCACGCCGGCGCTCATCATGCCGGACTGGTTCTTGATGTGGGTGTATGGCTTCCTGAAGCTCCTGCCACAGATCAGCTTCAACGTCGGTCCCGCCCACATCAACGGGGAGTTCGTCGGTGGTATCGTCCTGCCGGGCCTGGTGTTTGCCGCGGTCGCCGCCTGGCCGTTCATCGACCGGACGGAGCCGACCCACTTCACCGCTGATCCGCTGGACCGGGCCTGGCAGACCGGCGTCGGCGTGGCCGCCGTCGCGTTCATCATGATCGCCTCGATTGCGGGCATGAACAACATCCTCGCCGATCAGGTGCTGGGAACGACGACGAACGTGGTCAACCCCATCCTGACCGCCGCGTTGCTCGTCGTCCCACCCGTCTTCGGCGGCATCACGTACCTGCTGTTGCGCGACGGCGAACCGACGCCGTCACAAGAAGGTGACGTGGCCGCCGATGGCGGCTCCGTCGGCGATGAAACGGAGACCACCGAGTCGGAGGGAGACGGATGACTTCGAGCGTCACACTCACCGAGCGACAGTATCGCCTGCTGGATACGACGAGCAAGCTGGTCGGCCTCGGGCTGGTCGCCGCCGGCCTCGAGGTCGGCGGGAGCACGCCCGCCGGCATCGTGCTGGCCGTGGCCGGCGCTGCCTGCGCGACTGCGACTGTGTTCATCACCAATGAGTAGAAACGACCTGACAGACGACGAGGCGGACAGTGCTGGAATCAGTCGCCGCGACTTCGTTCGCGGCCTCGGAGCGGCGTCGCTGCTGGGCGCGACGGGGCTGTCCTTCGCCGACAACGGCATGGACGGTCTGGAGGCCGTCGACGATCCCATCGGCAACTACCCCTACCGGGACTGGGAGGACCTCTACCGGGACGAGTGGGACTGGGACTCCGTCGCCCGCTCGACCCACAGCGTCAACTGTACCGGCTCCTGCTCGTGGAACGTCTACGTCAAGGACGGCCAGGTCTGGCGCGAGGAACAGGCCGGCGACTATCCGACGTTCGACGAGAGCCTCCCCGACCCGAACCCACGCGGGTGCCAGAAGGGGGCCTGCTACACGGACTACGTCAACGCCGACCAGCGCGTCCTCCATCCGCTCCGTCGCACCGGCGACCGCGGCGAGGGCCAGTGGGAGCGGATTAGCTGGGACGAGGCGCTGACCGAAATCGCCGACCACGTCATCGACGAGGTACAGGCGGGCCGCTACGACGCTATCTCGGGCTTTACGCCCATTCCGGCGATGTCGCCGGTCTCCTTCGCCAGCGGCAGCCGGCTGGTCAATCTGCTGGGCGGCGTCTCGCATAGCTTCTACGACTGGTACTCGGACCTGCCACCGGGCCAGCCGATCACCTGGGGCACCCAGACCGACAACGCCGAATCCGCCGACTGGCACAACTCGGACTACATCATCGCCTGGGGATCGAACATCAACGTCACGCGCATCCCCGACGCGAAGTACTTCCTCGACGCGGGCTACGAAGGCGCAAAGCGGGTCGGCATCTTCACCGACTACTCCCAGACGGCCATCCACACTGACGAATGGCTCTCACCGCACGGCGGCAGCGACACCGCGCTCGCGCTGGGCATGGCCCAGACCATCGTCGATGAAGGACTGGTTGACGAGGAGCATCTCAAAGAGCAGACGGACATGCCGCTGCTCGTCCGGGAGGACACCGGGAAGTTCCTCCGAGCCAGCGAGGTCGGCCTCGCCGAGGACGCCGACGACCCCGAGAAGGTGTTCGTCATGGTCGACGCCGACGGCACCCTCCGCCGTGCGCCCGGTTCGCTCGGGGAGCGGGACGGCCAGAACGACCACTCGGTGAGCATCGAACTCGACTTCGACCCGCAGCTATCGGTCGAGCGCAGCGTCGACACCGACGAGGGCAGCGTCGCAGTCCGGTCGGTCTGGGAGAACCTCACCGACGAACTCAGCCAGTACACGCCGGAAGTCGTCCACGAGGAGACCGGGGTCGGCGAGAACACCTACCAGCGGGTCGCCCGCGAGTTCGCCGAGGCCGACGCCGCCAAGATCATCCACGGCAAGGGCGTCAACGACTGGTATCACAACGACCTCGGCAACCGCGCCATCCAGTTGCTCGTGACGCTGACGGGCAATCTCGGCGACCCCGGCACCGGGCTGGACCACTACGTCGGCCAGGAGAAGATCTGGTCGTTCCACGGCTGGCAGGTGCTCTCGTTCCCGACCGGGAACGTCCGGGGCGTGCCAACGACGCTGTGGACGTACTTCCACGCCGGCATCCTCGACAACACGGACCCGGACACCGCTGAGAAGATCCGTGAGTCAATCGACAAGGGATGGATGCCGGTCTATCCCGAGGAGCGCGAGGACGGGAACCGACCGGATCCCTCCACGATGTTCGTCTGGCGCGGGAACTACTTCAACCAGGCCAAGGGCAACGTCGCCCTCGAAGAACAGCTCTGGCCCAAGCTCGACCTCGTCGTCGACATCAACTTCCGGATGGACTCGACGGCGATGTACTCCGACATCGTCCTGCCGGCGGCCAGCCACTACGAGAAGTACGACCTCTCGGAGACGGACATGCACACCTACGTGCATCCGTTCACGCCGGCCGTCGAGCCGCTCGGGGAGGCCAAGACCGACTGGGAGATATTCCGCCTGCTCGCCGAGAAGATACAGGAGCGCGCCCGGGAACGCAGTGTCGAGCCGGTCGAGGACCGGAAGTTCGACCGGACTATCGACCTCACGACCATCTACGACGACTACGTCCGCGACTGGGAAACCGGCGAGGAGGAAGGGCTGGTCGAGGACAGAGCCGCCGCGGAGTTCATCCTCGAACACTCGGAGGAGACCAACCCCGAGGACAGCGACGAGCAGATCACTTTCGACGATATCGACGAACAGCCACAGCGGTTCCTCACTGCGGGCGACCACTGGAGTTCGGACATCAAGGACGGCGAGGCCTACGTTCCGTGGCAGGACTACGTCCACGACAAGAACCCCTGGCCGACCTTCACCGGCCGCCAGCAGTACTACATCGACCACGACTGGTATCTCGAACTCGGCGAGGAACTCCCGACTCACAAGGAGGGGCCGGAGGACACCGGCGGCGACTACCCGCTGTCGTACAACACGCCCCACGGTCGCTGGTCCATCCACTCGACGTGGCGCGACGACACCAAGATGCTCAGGCTCCAGCGCGGCGAACCCGTGGTGTACATCAATCCGGAGGACGCCGCAGAACGGGGCATCGAGGACGGCGACACAGTCGAGGTGTACAACGACCTCGGGGCCGTCGAGGTACAGGCGAAGATCTACCCCTCCAGCGAACCGGGGACGCTCCGGCATTTCTTCTCCTGGGAGAAGTTCCAGTACCCCGACCGGGACAACTTCAACACGCTCGTCCCGATGTACATGAAGCCGACCCAGCTTGTGCAGTACCCGGAAGACACCGGGGAACACCTGTACTTCTTCCCGAACTACTGGGGGCCGACAGGGGTCAACAGCGACGTGCGCGTGGACGTGCGGCCCACTGGAGGTGACACCGAATGAGTACCGACCAACAGGACGACCAGGGAGAGGAGGACACGCTGGTCAACGTCGCCGACGGCGTCGACCACCAGGTCGCGATGGTGATGGACCTGAACAAATGTATCGGCTGCCAGACGTGTACCATCGCCTGCAAGAACCTCTGGACGGAGGACGGCGGCAGCGAGTACATGTACTGGAACAACGTCGAGACCAAACCCGGCGAGGGCTACCCGCGGGGCTGGGAGGACTCCGGCGGTGGCTGGGAGTCCGGCGAGCACTCCGACCGCGCGCCGGGTGAGATTCCCGACGAGGAGGACTACGGCCGCGCCTGGGAGTTCAACCACGAGGAAATCATGTACGAGGGCAGCGACGAGCCGCTGCGGCCCCGCGAAGGCGCGGAGTGGGGGCCGAACTGGGACGAGGACCAGGGGGCCGGCGAGTACCCCAACAGCTACTACTTCTACCTCCCGCGCATCTGCAACCACTGCACCCACCCCTCCTGTGTCGAGGCCTGCCCGCGCTCGGCGCTGTACAAGCGCCAGGAGGACGGCATCGTCCTCGTCGACCAGGAGCGCTGTCGGGGCTACCGCTACTGCGTCGAGGGCTGTCCCTACAAGAAGGTGTACTACAACACCGTTTCGAAGAAATCGGAGAAGTGCATCTTCTGTTACCCCCGCATCGAGGGGGAAGGCCCCGAGGGGGAGACGTTCGCACCGGCCTGCGCCGAGGAGTGTCCGCCACAGCTCCGGCTGGTCGGCTTCCTCGACGACGAGGAGGGGCCGATCCACAAGCTCGTCAACGAGTACGAGGTGGCCCTGCCGCTCCATCCGGAGTTCCGCACGCAGCCCAACGTCTACTACATTCCGCCCTTTGCGCCCGGCCAGCACACGGAGGACGGGGAGACGGTCGACATCGACCGCATCCCGCGGCAGTACCTCCGGAACCTGTTCGGCGACGGCGTCGACGAGGCACTCGACACCATCGACGCCCACCGACAACGCGTTCGACAGGGTGGAGAGAGCGAACTGATGGAACTGCTCCAGGACAAGAACCCGGCCAAACAGTACCGGCTGGAGGTCTTCGACGATGAGTGAGCACCGCGAACGAACGTCGAGCTCGGAAGACCAGCGGTCTTCCGGCGTTCGAACGAGCGAGCGTAGTGAGCGAGTTCGAATCCGCTGGCGAATACGCCAGCGGTGTTCGACGATGAGTAGCGAGCCGCGTAGCGGCTCGGAAACGCGAGCGGGCGATACCCGCGAGCGGCCCCAGTTGGCCACATCCGAGCTCGCTCTGGGGGTGGTCGACGATGGCTGACCACCGACGCACGCTCGCACTCACGGCGGTGCTTTCGGCGCTCGTCCTCGTCTCGGCGGTGGCCGCGCCGATGGCGAGCGCCCGGCCAGCGCACGAGATTCCAGTGAGAGACGTATCGGACGCCAACCTCGCCGGACCGACCGCCGACGGCTGGGCGGAAGTCCCGGCCTCGGACGTGCCGCTTGCGAGCGCCCCAAGTAGCGTCCCGAACGCCGACGACACGTCCATCGAGACGGTCGACGTGCAGGCAGCCCGGACGGACCAGCGGCTGTACGTCCGCCTCCAGTGGCAGGACGCGACCCGTGACATGAACGCCAACGCCACGCGGCAGTTCGCCGACGCCGTGGCGGTCCAGTTCCCCATCAACACGAGTTCCCGGCCGCCGATAGCGATGGGCGGCCCTGACAACCGCGTCAACGTCTGGTACTGGAGCGGGTCGACCGGGACCCAGGAACTGCTGGCCGGCGGCGCTGGCTCGACCACGCCGTTCCAGAACCCCAGCGTGCAGGCGAACGCGACTCACAGCGGCACGGGCGGGAACGCCACCTGGACGGTGGTCTACTCGCGACAGCTCGAATCGCCGAGCGAGAACCGGACCGACCTGCGGACCGACGGCGACCTCGACGTGGCCTTCGCCGTCTGGAACGGCTCCAACGGCGAGCGGTCCGGCCAGAAAGCCGTCAGCGAGTGGCACTACTACCCGTTCAGTGGTGGCCCGGAAGGGCCGCCCTACGAGACGCTGCTGTGGACCGTCGCCGGCATCGCCATCGTCGCGGTGGTCGGCGTCACCAGCTTCGGCATCTACCGCACGCGGGGGGCTGAGTGATGGCGACGACGCCAACTGACCCGATGGACGACATCGACGAGGACGCGGCCGCCCGCGGCGCGGTGTACGCGACGCTCGCCAAAGCGTTCGAGTACCCCGAGGAGTCGTTCCACAGCGCGGCGGCCGATGGGACGCTCGAAGCCGATGTGAGAGCGTGTCTCGACCGGACGACCTTCGACGTGGCAGTCCCGTCGCTGACCACCGACGACGACTACGAGACGCTCGCGGCCCGCTACAACGACATCTTCGAACTCGGTTACAGCGAGTACACGGACCGGACCGACGGCTCCTTGGAGGCGGAGGGGCCGCCGGTCCCGCTGTACGAGTCCAAATACCGGCCGGACCACTCCTGGAACGACGTGAACCTCGACCTCTCGCGGGCCTACAGCCACTACGGCCTGGAAATCGACCAGGACGAGCGGGACAACCACGACGCCCTGACCTACGAACTGGAGTTCGCGGGCTACCTGGCCCGCCGGGAAGCCGCCGTCGGCGAGGACGCCGCAATCGCTCGGCTCGACTTCCACGACCGCCATCTCGGCCACGCGGCCGCCGGCGTGGCGGACAGACTGGCCGACGAACCCGGGACAGACATCTACGGCGGCTTCGGCGAACTGCTTGAGGCGTTCGTCCGGGCCGACCGCAACGACCTCGCAGAACGGTTGGAGGACCAGCGATGACGGCGGCGTTACAGCAACGGGTCAGGCCGCTGCTGACAGTGGGGGGCCACTCGCCCGAGGACCTTGCGGTCGGCGCTGCGGCTGTCGCGGTGGCCGCCCGCTATCTCGCCGTCATGTTCGTCAACGCGCCGGGGTACGGCGGCGTCCCAGTCTCGCCCGGCCTGGCGACGGTCGTGTCCACGGCCGTCGTCGCGTCCGCCGCTATCGTCGTCGCCGTCACTGACGCCGACCCGCTCACCGGCATCGGGCTGCTGTTCGTCGGTGTGTTCGGCCTGCTGTCGCTGGTCAGTAGCGCGGCGGCGCTGCCGGCGGCCGTCGCAATCGTCCTCGGGACGGCGACCGTCGCAGCCGTCGCAGGACGCGATCTTGACCTCGTCTCGGCCGCCGCGGTCGCCCTGCTCGTCGCGGCGCTGAGCGTCGGGCTGGCCAGCGGCGTCGGCGGCTGGACGGGGCTCCGACTGGTCGCCTCGACCGTCGCGCTGCTGGGAATCGCCTCGACACCGGCCTTCGCGGCGACGGACTGGCGTTCGTTGTGGACGGCGGACTGGGGCGCGGTCCTGGGCGGCGTCGCGGCCTTCGCCGTCGTCCTCGCCGTCGGTCGCGCCGTCCCCTTTGTCACCGGCGCGGTCACGCTCACCGGGACCGGCGTCATCGGGACGAGCCTGCCGGTCGTCGCGCTGGCTGTCGCCGGCGCGGTGACGACCGCGAGCGCCGCGAGTCGAACCCGACGCTGGGCGCTGCTCGCCGGCGTCGCGCTCGTCGCGTTCGCGGGCGTCCCAGCCACACTCCCACGGGCGCTGCCGTTCGCGCTCGGCATCGCCGCGCTCACCGCACAGGAGGGCCAGCCATGACTGGCTGTCACGACGACGACGAGTTCGAGAAGCACCTCGAAGAGGACCCAGATCCACAGCTTGACCCCGAGCGCAGTCCGGGGCTGCACACCGACATCGAAGCGCTGGAAGACATCGAGGTGAGCCGGGAGGACGTGACTATCGGCGAGGCCACACCTGAAGAACTGGCCGCCAGCGACACCGAGCCCGTCGAGGACGACGCGGTGGCGTCGCTATTGTCGGATATCGAACACGGCGAAAAGACCGACCGACGGCGCGCCGCCCTCGAACTGAAAGACCGCGCGACCACGGACGAGATCGTGGCGGCGCTGGCCCGCGCCGCGACGACCGACGACGACAGCGACGTGCGCCAGTTCGCCGTCGAGGCGCTGACGGCCCACGGCGGCGAGCGGGCAGCAGCGGTGGCGGTGGAACTGCTCGACGACCCCGATCCGTGGGTCCGGGCCGAAGCCGTCGTCACGCTCGACAACGTCGACCGCGAGGCCCACGAGGACGACATCGAAGACGCCGTTCACGACGACCACCACGCCGTCCGGCGCAACGCGGCCATTTCGCTGTTCAAGCTCCGCGGCGAGGCGATGGCCGACCTGCTGTTAGAGCAGAGCCACGATGACAGCGAGCGGGTCCGCGAGTGGGCCGCTCACATGCTGGGCGGCGTCGACGAGGACCGCGCCCGCGAGCGGCTCCGCGAGCTCACCGACGACCCCGCTACCGTGGTCCGCCAGACCGCCGAGCGGTCCCTCGAAGCGGACCCCGGACGGTTCCGCCGACAGTTCGGTGGCGCGCTGGAGAACGACGCCCGACTACTGCCCGGCGAAGACAGACTCAATCGGATGCCCGACCTCTGACGATGACTGACGGAACGCCCACCACACTGACCGACCGCATCGAAGCCGCACTGCGAGACGTGCGCGACCCGAACGCCGACCTCTCCGTGTTCGACGCGGGCTTCGTCGAGAACATCGACGCGGCCGACGGCGAGGTGACCATCGAGGCCGACCTGACCGCCCTGGACGGCCAGACGAGCACGCAGGTCGTCCAGGCGATGCTGCACGCGGTCGACGACGTGGACGGCGTCGAGAGCGTCCACGTCGAGCGGACGACCCCCTCCAGCGAGGGCGACGGCGGGGTCGAGTCGTTCGACCACGTTATCGCCGTCGCCAGCGCCAAGGGCGGCGTCGGCAAGTCGACGGTCGCCACGCATCTCGCCTGTGCGCTGGCCGCCGACAGCGACGTGGCGCTGTTCGACGCCGACATCCACGGGCCGAACGTCCCCGAACTGCTTGACGTGAGCGGGCCGGTCCACTCCAGCGAGGCGGGCGACCCGCTCCCGGTCCGGGCGGGCGACATGGACGTGATGAGCGTCGGCCTGATGGAAAGCGGCGCACCGCTGGCCTGGCGCGGCGCGATGGCCCACGACGCGCTTGAGGACCTTTTCGAGAACACTGCCTGGCGAAACGACGAGACGCTGGTGCTCGACCTGCCGCCGGGGACGGGCGACGTGGTGCTGACGACGCTGCAGGAGGTCCCCGTTGACGGCGTCGTGGTCGTGACGACGCCGTTTCACGCGAGCGTCAGCGACACCAGCCGGACGGTGGAACTGTTCCGGGACAACGACGTGCCGGTGCTGGGGACCGTCGTCAACATGGCCGAGTACGTCTGTGACTGCTGTGGCGAGCCGAACGACCTGTTCACCGGCGACGCGTTGGCGGACCTCGATGCCGAGGTGCTGGCCGAACTCCCGTTCTCACAGGACCTCCAGGGGACGCCAGCGCCCGGCGACGTGCCCGCTTCGGTCGCCGATTTGGGCGCTGCCGTCGAATCAGCCCTCGACACCGCTGGCGAAGTGACGGTCGACCCAACCGTCGACATCCGCGGCCTGCCGCCACAGGAGCGCAAGGACCGGGTCCGCGAGCGGTTCACTGCGCTGGACAGCGGCGAGTCGTTCGTCCTTGTCAGCGACCGCGATCCGACGCCGGTCGGGCAGTTCCTGGGCCGGCTCGCCGAGGCGCCACGGGAAGCTTTCGACCCGTTCGAGGTCCGGCGAGAGACGCCCGATGCGTGGGTGCTGGAGACGGTGAAGCCCTGACGCGAAACGGGCGCCGGATACACCTTCTCTGGTCTCATGATGGTACGGGTGCCCGCAGGACCTCCTCCGTGCGGGCGCGACTGAAAGGCATACGGAGTGTCCGACGGCGGGACGCAAATAGACGGCGTCGGAGTCGGGGCCAGCGTGGTGATGTCACGAGATTCACAAGATAAATGCCGCCCCCGCCTGATACACCGACAATGGTCCTCTCGGACGTTTTGCTCGCCCCCCTGGGACTGGCGGCCCTCCTCCTTGCGGTGCCGATAGTGTTGCTGTACCTCATCCGACCGGACCCCCAGGAACTCGCGCTGCCGACGTTCCAGTTTCTCGTCGCCGAAGAGCGCCAGCAGTCAGCGACGCCGTTTCTCGAACGGATTTCCCGCAGCCTCCTCTTGCTGTTGCAGGTGCTGGTCGTGTTAGTGCTCGCGGTCGGGCTGGCGTCGCCCTACGTCACTGTTTCCGAGCGGGCCACTGTCGAGGAGACGGTCATCGTCGTGGATACGAGCGCGTCGATGGGAACCGATGCCGACGGCCAGACACGTTTCCAGCGGGCCGTCGCAGCCGCCCGGGAAGAGGTAACCGGAACGACTTCTATCGTCACGACCACCGATGGCGGCGAGGTGATACTCCAGCGCGGTACGCCGACAGCAGCCCGGGGAACACTCGACGGGCTCAGCCCGACGGACACGCCGGGGGAGCTCAGCGGCGCGATCTCACAGGCGGCTTCGATCGCCGGCGAGAACGCCAGAATCGTCGTGCTGAGCGACTTCGCTGGCGAGGAGTGGACCACGGCAGTCACGACGGCGCGCGGGCGCGGGCTCTCCGTCGACCTCCAGCAGTTCAACGGCGGGGGCGACGGAAACGTCGGCTTCATCGACCGCCGGTTTTCCGGGTCGTCGGTGACGCTGTCGGTGAAGAACTACGGCGACTCATCGGTCACCCGGACCGTTCGGCTCGGCAATACCCAGCAGGAGATGCAGCTCGGTCCCGACGACGTGGGATCGGTGACGATGCCGGTCCCGGCTGGGGGGAGCGAAGCCCAACTCAGCCCGGGCGACAGTTTCGCCACTGACGACAGCGTCTACGTCGCCGCGCCCGAGGACACTGCTGTCGACGTGCTGGTGCTGACAAACGACCGGAACCGGTATCTGATCACCGCACTGTCGGTGGTCGACCGGGTGAACGTGACGGTCAAACAGCCGCCGACGACGATTCAGGACGGGTACGACGTAATCCTGTACAGCAACGTCGAGCAGAGTTCGCTGCTCCCCGGCAACGTCGAGAGTGGACGTGAACTGGTCGAAGAGGGCGGCGGTGTGGCGGTACTCGCACAGGACGAGCTGCCACAGCGGTACCAGAACCTCCTGCTCATCGAACCCGGCGAGATCCGAACGGGCGCGACGGTTGGCCAGACCCAACAGACACAGCTCACCCGCGGCATCGACTTCCAGCCGCCTGACGAGTACGTATCCGGCTCGCTGCGCTCCGGGTCGGCCCAGGTACAACTGGGCGATGGGACGCCCCTCATCGCGACCGAGGAGCGAAACGGCGGGCGAATTATGTACTACGGCTACATCGAGGACCGGTCCAGCTTCAAGTTCAACTATCAGTACCCCGTGTTCTGGAAGCGGGCGGTGTATTACCTGGCCGACAGGGAACAGCTCCCGGCCCTGAACCACGAGACCGGCGAGACCGTCCGGTTCGGCAACACCACCGTCGAAGGACCGGCCGGCTCCGTCTCCGGGAACACGGTCTCGCTCCAGCGGGCCGGCTTCTATCGGACCGAGAGCCGACAGGTGAGCGCGTCGCTGCTCGACGAGGGCGAGTCAAGCACCAACGTCGACCCACTCGACCAGCGCTCCGGGACAGCCGGGAACCTGACTCGGACCGAACGGCGGTCGGTCCCACAGCCGTTGACCGAATACTTCGCGCTGGCCGGACTGGTGCTCGCACTGGTCGAGGTCGGCTATCTGCGCCGGCGAGGTGACCTCTGATGGCGGTTTCCTACACGCTCACAGAGGGGCTCACCGTCGGCGTCGAACACCTCTGGCCGCTGCTTGCCCTGCCGGTGGCGGTCGGCCTCCTTACGTATCTCATCAGACGCGGCGAGGGCGGGTCGCGGTCGGCCTCGAACCGGAGCCGGCGGCTCCTGCTTGCCAGCCGCGTGCTCATCGTCTGCCTGCTCGTCTTCGGCGCGATGGAACCGTACACCGTCCAGACCCGCGAGACGCCGGGTGAGCCGGGCGTGACGCTACTGACCGATGAATCCGCGAGCATGGGTATCTATCCGAACACGACCGGCGAACTGGTACAGGACATCGAGGACGAGGGCGTTCCCGTGACGCGAGCGACGATCGGCAGCGGGTCGAATTCCCGGATCGGCGACGGCGTGGCGGCAAACCTTCGAGAAAACGGGACGGTCGTTGTCGTCTCCGACGGCCGTGTCACGGAGGGGCGGAGCCTGGCGACGGCCGCGGAGGAAGCCACGTCGCTCAACGCGACCGTCCACAGCGTCACCCCGCAGTCCCCGCGCACCGAGCGCGCCGTGTCGATAGCGGGGCCGTCGACGGTGAGCCAGGGCGTCCGATCCCAGTACACCGTCTCCATGCAGGGTGTGAACGTCCGCGACCCCGTGCCCGTGGACGTGACCATCGACGGTGAGACGGTCACCGAGGGCGAACTCCAGCCCGACGGGTCGCTGACCGTCGACCACACGTTCGAGGAACTCGGCTCACACCGCGTGACTGCGACGCTGTCCGGCGACGACGAATACGCCCGGAACAACGTGTTCTACAAGAGCGTCCGCGTCGTCGAACAGCCCGACGTGCTGTACGTCTCACAGGGCGAGTACCCGCTGCAGAACTACCTCAACTCCCTGTACAACGTCTCGACGGCTTCTTCGGTACCGGCCGACCTCGATGACTACGCCGCCGTCGTCATGCAGGACACGCCGTCGGGCAACATCGGGAACGCCACCGCCCTGCAGGACTTCGTCATCAACGGCGGCGGGCTGGTCGTCGCGGGCGGCGACAACGCCTACGAGAACGGCGGCTACGAAACGTCCCCGGTGGCGTCGATGCTCCCGGTCCGCGTCGGGAACGCCACCGGCGGCGAGTCGAACATCGTCATCCTCGTCGATGTCTCCGGGAGCGCCGAGAGCGGCCTCTCGATACAGAAAGCCGTCGCGCTGGACGTGCTCGACCAGCTTGGCGACGAGAACCAGGTCGGGGTCGTCGCGTTCAACCACAAGGCCTACCGCGTTTCCGAGATGCAGGCGCTCGGGCAGAACCGGGCGGAGACCGCCGACAAGATACGGCGGCTCAGCAGCGGCGGTGCGACGGACATCGCCGTCGGCCTCCAGGGGGCCGACGAACTGCTTGGCGACCGCGAGGGGACGATCATCCTGCTCAGTGACGGCCAGGACCAGCTCGGCCCGCCGGCGGCCGTCGCCAACCAGCTCGGCCGCGAGGGGACACGGGTCGTCTCGGTCGGCGTCGGCAAGCGGGTCGGCGTCCCGACGATGCGCCAGATCGCCAGCGAGTCCGGCGGCTCGTACTTCGCCGCCGACGAGACCGAGCGGCTCCGGCTCCTCTTTGGCGGCTCCTCGCGGCGCTACCAGGGGGAAAACCTCACCATCGTCACGGAAGACACGTTCATCACCTCAGGCGTCGAGCTGACGGCAAACCCCGGCCAGGCCAACAACGTCCAGGTCAAGCCCGGGGCCGACTACCAGGTGGCCACCGCCGACGGGAAACCGGCCATCGCCTCCTGGCGGTTCGGGCTGGGCCGCGTCGTCTCGATCACCGCCTACGACGATGACAACACGATGGGCGGCCTGCTCGAACGACCGGACTCGCTTGTCGTCACGAAGTCCGTCAACTACGCGGTGGGCGACCCGATGCGCACACAGACCGGTGTCACGGCGGTCAGCGACGCCAGAGTTGGCAGCCCGGCGACGCTGACCTATCAGGGCGACGCCCGGCCGGATGCGCCGAACGCGTCCTTCCGCCAGGTCGGTGATGGCCGCTATCGTGGCGAGTTCACGCCACCGGAGGCGGGGTATCAGACGATACTCGACACCGAGTACGCCGCAAACTACCCCACCGAGTACAGTACCTTCGGCCCGAGCGACGACCTCGATTCGCTCGTCGAAGCGACAGGCGGACAAATCTTCAGTCCGAGTCAGGGCGAACAGATCGCCAGACAGGCTCGCCAGAAGTCCACCCGCGTCCGCACGGTCCGGGACACCTGGGACTGGGTCGCCGTGCTTGGCGCGCTCCTGCTGTTTACCGGCGAGGTGGTCGCCCGTCGTGTTCAAGTGTATCGCGGTCGCACCTCCCTGGAGAGTGGTCTCCCGTGAGCGCAATTGGCCGACGTATCAATGTCGGACTCGTGGTGTGTATCGTCCTCTCGATGATCGGAGCCAGCGGAGCGACGGTGCTGTACCAGGATTCCGCAAGTGAACTGCGGACCCAGAACGAGAACCTCCGACAGGAAAACGCCGAGTTGCGCCAGACGCTCGACGAGACCGAGAGCAATCTAGCGTCGACACGGACCAGAGTCAACGAGCTCGAAGAAACACTGGAGACGCGGTCGGCGGACGTAGACCAGGTTGCGACTAATCTGAACCAGACGGAGGAGCAGTTAAACGCCACGGAGAGCCAGCTGGCGGAGACCCGGCAGTCGCTCCGGGAGAGTCAGAACCGGGTCGGGGAGCTTGAGGGGACGGTCAGCGAACTGCGGAACGAGCGCGACACCCTCCAAGACGAGGTCGATGACCTCGAATCGACGATCGACGATCTGGAGACCGAAAACGAGGACCTGGAAGAAGAGCGCGACGAACTGGAAGAGCAGGTGTCTGACCTCCAGGACGAGATCGACGATCTGGAATCGGAGATTAGCTCGCTGGAAAGCGACATCGACGAGTTGGAAGACCAGAATCAGGAGCTGAGAGACGATATAGAGACGATCTGCAGCCGGATGGAAACGCCGGACCCGACCTGCGAGGGCTACTGATGGACGACCCAGACACGGACGACACACAGACAGACGGCGAGGACCCGTCTACGGGCGAACGGGCACGAGCACGCGAGCGGATGGCCGCCGCCCTCGACGAGGTCAGACGCGAGGGCAAGAAGGCGGCGTTCATCTACGCCGTTGTCGACGCAGTGCTCCTCTTTCTCGTCGTGAACGTCCTCCTGACGGTTCTCGCACCGAACGAACTCCCGACACAGCTGTCGCTTCCGACGGCGGTGACGGAACGGATCGGCGCGGCCGTCGGCCGCTCGATACCGAGGTTCTCGTTCCCCACAGGTGCGGTCGCCGGTCTCGCCGTCGGGACCCTCTGGTTTTTCGGGGAGTATCTGTACCGGGTCCGGAAGCCACTCGTCGAGCAGTTCGAGGCGGCGAACGCGAACGTCACCGACGCGCTCCGGACGGCGCGGGACGCGGTCGAAGACAGGGCTGAAACGCGGATGGCGGCCCGGCTCTACGAGGACGTGCTCGACGGCCTGAAACAGAGTTCAAGCATCGCGCTCGTCGACAGCCGGCGGCTCATCGGGACCCTCGTCGTCATCGTCGTGCTGAGCCTGGCGACGGTCCAGGTGGCCGTCGTCGATATCGGCCTGCTCGACCGCGGCCCGGCAGAGATGGAGTCGCCGAACGACCGGCCCAGCGAGTACGAGGGTCTCGAAGACGGCGACGCGATCCTCGGCGAAAGCGAGGACGTGCAGGCCGGCGACGAGAATCTCACTGCCCAGATCGATTCGACGGGCGGCGACGAGGAGATCGACCAAAACCAGGAGTTCCCGTCGTCGGATGCTGGGGGACCGGGGAGTGGCAGCGGCACAGTCGACAGCCAACAGGCCGGGTTCGCCGGTCCGGAGGAAGTCGAGGACGCGGATCTCATCCGCGAGTACAATCTCAGGATCCGAGAGCAAGACACGGACGACTCAGACACCGACCCATGAGCCCAGAGCAAGACATCGACGCGCTACAGCGAAAGATCGCGAAAGCACGCGAACAGATCGGCACGCGGATCGTCGGCCAGAAGGAGGTACTCGAGCAACTGCTCGTCTGTATCCTGGCCGACGGCAACGCCCTGCTCGAATCGAACCCCGGACTGGGGAAGACGACGATGGTCCGGACCGTCGCGGAGGTGACCGACCTCCAGTTCTCCCGTATTCAGAACACCCCTGACCTGATGCCGTCGGATATCACGGGGACCGAAATCATCCGCGAGACCGACAGCGGCCGCGAGTTCGTTTTCGAGAAGGGGCCGGTGTTCGCCAACGTCGTGCTGGCCGACGAGATCAACCGGGCGACGCCGAAGACACAGGCCGCCCTGCTGGAAGCGATGCAGGAGAAGCAAGTGACCGCCGCGGGCGAAACCTACGAACTGCCGCGGCCCTTTTTCATTCTGGCGACGCAGAACCCCATCGACCAGTCGGGGACCTACGCGCTCCCGGAGGCTCAGACCGACCGTTTCATGCTGAAGTTGCTGGTCGACTACCCCGACTACGACGAGGAGCGGACCATCGTCGACATGTACACCGCCGGTGCGGAGCAGGTGCCCGTCGAGCGCTCGCTGACCCGCTCGGAGATCCAGGAGATCCAGCAACTCGTCCGCGAAATGCCCATCGCTGACGACCTGCTGGACCGGGCGGTCCAGCTCGTCCGCCGGACCCGCGAGGCCGACGATATCGAGTTCGGAGCCAGCCCGCGTGCGAGCATGGCGCTCGTCCAGACGGCGAAGGCGCGGGCGTTCCTCCGGGGCCGCTCGCACGTCACCGGCGAGGACATCGAGGCGCTTGCCGCCCCCGTGCTCCGGCACCGGATTATCGTGGACTTCCGGGCCGAACGGGAGGGTCGGACGGCGGACGACCTCATCGCGGCGCTGATGGAATGACTCGCCCTGCGACCGCAGTTTGGCGGGCGGCCCGGCGAGAGTGGGAGGGCAAGCCGTGACTATCGAACCGGACTTTCTGGACGAACTCGGCCGGTTCACCGCGGCGCTCAACCGCCGGACCACCTCGATTCGACAGGGCGACCAGCAGTCACCGCGGGTCGGCGAGGGACTCACCTTCAGCGACTACCGGCGGTACTCGCCCGGGGACGACACGCGCCGCATCGACTGGAAGCTGTTCGCTCGCACAGAGGAGTATTTCATCAAGCAGTACGAGGAAGAGCGGAGCCTGACCGTCCACCTGCTCGTGGACACGAGCGCGTCGATGGACTACGGCGAAGGAGACATACACAAGTTCGAGTACGCCGCCAAGCTCGGGCTCGGCTTCGCCTATCTCACCGCCGAGGAGAACAACGACTTCCAGTTCTGTACGTTCCGCGACCGGGTGGACCGGATCGATACCGGCCAGTCGAACCGCGGTGAGCTCCTCTCGCTCATCGATCAGTTGAACGAGGTGACACCGGAAGGGAAGGCGGATTTCGAGTCGTCGCTTGAGGCCTACGCCGAACGCATCCGTTCGCGCTCGCTCGTTGTCGTGTTCAGCGACTGTCTGACCGAGCCGGAGGAGCTGGAGTCGGGTATCGCCGCGCTCGCGCGCAACGATGTCGACGTGTTACTCGTTCGGGTCGTCGCGCCGACGGAACGGGACCCCGGCGTGGTCGGCGACGTACTGTTTGCCGACCCCGAGAGCGACGAGACACGCCGGTCCTACTTCAGCGGCTCGCTGGCCGAGACGTACCAGTCGCGGCTCGACGCCCACATCGACTCGGTGTCAAACCGCGTCACGGCACTCGGCGCGGACCACGTCCTGGTCGACACTGGCGAAGACTACTTCGACTCATTTGCGAGCATCTGGCTGCAGTAGCCGGATCAGGGGGATTCGGCCCCGATCTACTCTGCGAGAATGTGTGCCGGCAGGTCGTCGCGGATGATCGTATCGCAGTACTCACAGCGGACGCCGTCGTCGCCGACGGCAAAGCGCGAGTCGACGGGTTCGTTCTCGGTGGTGATGCAGTTGTGGTTCGGGCATTCGAGGACGCCCTCGACGACCGACGGGCGCTCGACGCGGCGCTTTTCGATGACATCGTAGTCACGGATGATGTTGATCGTCGCTGCGGGCGCGATGAGCGAGAGTACGTCGACCTCGTCCTGGGAGAGTTCCCGGCCTTCGACCTTGACCACGTCCTTGTGGCCCAGGCGGTCCGAGGGCATGTTCATCGCAACGGAGACGGAATCGCCGCTGGTCCCGTCGATGCCCAGAATCGCGAGGACGTTCAGCGCCTGCCCGCCCGCAATGTGGTCGATGACGGTACCGTTTCGGATCTTCGAAACGCGGAGTTGCTGGTCGTTGTCGCTCATTGGTCGCCTCCGAGCATCAGGTCGAGCAGGGCCATCCGAACCGGGACGCCGTTGTGGGCCTGCTGGAAGTACTGTGCGTGGGTCGTCTCGTCGACATCGTGAGCGATCTCGTCGACACGCGGGAGCGGGTGCATTACGGTCAGGTCGTCCTTGGCCGCGTCTAGCGTTTCGGCGTCGATCTGGTACTGGCCCGCGACCTCGCGGTACTCGCTCTCGTCGGGGAACCGCTCGGCCTGAATGCGCGTCACGTAGAGCACGTCCAGTTCCGGGAGTATCTCGTCGAGTTCAGTGTGCTCGCGGACGCCCGCGCCGGCCTCGTGGAGGTCGTAGCGGACCGAGCGCGGGAGCTGGAGCGATTCGGGGCTGATGAAGTGCTGCCTGGCGTCGACGGTCGTGAGCGCGTGCGCGAGCGAGTGGACCGTCCGGCCGTACTTCAGATCGCCCATGATACCGATAGTCAGGTCATCAAAGCCCGCGTTCTCACGGATCGTGTAGAGATCGAGCAGCGTCTGTGTCGGGTGCTGGCCGGCCCCGTCGCCGGCGTTGACGAGCGGCACGTCGACGAACTCGCTCGCCATCTTCGCGGACCCCTCCATCGGGTGCCGGAGCACGAGCGCGTCGGTGTAGCCCTCGACGACGCGGACGGTGTCGGCCAGCGACTCGCCTTTCTTCACGCTGGAGGACTCCACGGAGCCCATGTCGACGATGTCGCCGCCAAGGCGTTTCATCGCCGTGGTGAAGCTCATCTTCGTCCGGGTGCTCGGCTCGAAAAAGAGGAGGCCAAGCAGCGTGTCGCTGTGCCGGTCCGCGAACGCCCCCGGGTCAGCCGCGATGTCGGCCGCGTGGTCGAGCACCGTGTCGATGTCGGCCCGCGAGAGTTGTTTCGCGCTGATGATGTGGTCGTGCCGCATTTCACTCGGTATCGCGCTCCGGACGGTCTTGAATCCCCCGACACGGGAACAGGACCTTCAGCCGTGGCGTCATGTGTGCCCAGGGATAGTCACCGGAAACAGGCCTATCAAGATCTAACAGCGGGATAGAGGAGCGTAGAACGGGAGACAGAGTGCCCGTTAGGGACGACTCTGCCAGACATCGACGCGGGGCTCCGTGTACGCTTTGCCGACGATGTCCGGGATACCGTCCCCGTCGAGGTCGACGACCTTCGCCTCGTGTGTCGCAATACCGGTATCAAGTTGTGTCTCCTCGAAGTTCCCCGCGCCGTCGTTGTGGAACACGAACTGTCGCGGTTCGTGTCCGGCCTCTAGGCCCATCTCCGCGACGAAGATATCAGGGTTTCCGTCACCGTCAAAGTCCGCCACGTCGAGACTGTGGGGGTTCGAGAGGTCGTCGTGCAGTAAGGTCAGGTCCCAGTCGGGCGGGTCGAACACGCCCAACCGGGCTGGGCGGTCGTCGAGATACGGTTCGTCACCCTCGACGAGGGCGATCTCCAGGTCGCCGTCGCCGTCGAAGTCCTCGATGGCGATGCGGGTACACTTCCAGTCCGGGGCGATCGACTCCCGGTCCCAGCCGTCTGCCGTCCGGTGGAAGATGTTGGGGCCAGCGATGATCTCGACCTCGCCGTCGCCGTCGACATCCTCGATAGCGACGCCCTCGACATCGAGATCCTCGGCAACGATGTGGCGGTTCGCCGCCGGCCATGGCTCTCGGGTCGGATCCTCGGGGATGTCGTAGTAGAACACGGTCTTGGACTCCTGGGACAGCCCGACGACCTCGTTTTCGCCGTCGCCGTCCACGTCCGCCACGGCGGTGTCGTGATACTTCTCGAACTCGTCGGTGATGAGCCGACGCGTCCACTGCTCCCGAGGATCGTCCGGTATCTCGAACCACCACAGTTTGTGCTGGTGGATGTTCTGGCCGGCGACCAGATCCGGGCGTCCGTTCCCCGTGATATCGCCGAGCGAACCACCGACGGAGAGTTTCGGTGCCTTGGCAACGTCGTGGCGCTCCCAGCCGGGGTTTTCGTACCAGAACACGTTCGTCTGGAGACGGCGGGCCACCGGCCCCATGCCGAAGACGGACAGCAAATCGACTGACTTGTCGACGAGCGGGAACTGCACCTCGTGTTTGTCGCCGAGCGCGCCGACGATGACATCCGGCCGACCGTTCCCCGTGAGGTCGGCTGTGAGACAGAAGCTCATCGTACTCGCCGGCGGCGAGGCTTCGATGCGCTCGTGCTGTAGATTCATGTCCCAGGCGTTCGCGTGTACGGGTATTGTTATAGCCGGGCTAACACCGTCCGGTCACTGACTCACAGCGGGAGCCTGCGCGGGACGCTGCGGCGTTTCACTCCCATCAAGCAGCCGCGCTAACGTGGCCGCCCCGTCTTCGATCTTCGCCTGTGGGTCGCTGTCGAGTTCGTTCTCGTATATTACCCAGTCGACGCCGGCGTCGGTCGCGGCATCGACGACCGCTTCCATGTCCACGAGGCCGTCGCCGTGTGGGACATCCTCGTATCCCCGAAACAGCCCGCCAGAGGCTACGTCCCGGAGGTGTATCATCTCGATGCGGTCGCCACACAGCGGGAAGAGAACGGTCGGGTCGTAGCCCGCCTCGCGGATTTCCGCTACCTCCGGTTCGAACGTGAGTTCCGACGGCGCGGTCCGAGCGATGAGGTTCCACATCGGGGTTTCGCTCGGTAGCGTCATCGGTTCGGTTGTGGAGAGCCTGGTAAGCAACTGCTGTGTGTACTCCCAGACCGCTTCGGGCACCGGCACGTCCTTATTAATATCGCCCGCCGCGTCCGGGAGGAAGGGGCGGAACGTCCGCCGGCCAGTGTGATACCCGAGTTCCATGCCGTGCGCTTCGAGGCCAGCCGCTACGTTCCGGAGCCGGTGAGAGAGCGAGCGGATATCGCTCCGGGTTCTGAGTTCGGACGCCGGGAGATGTGGAACGACGAGCGTATCACAGCCGACCGTTCGACAGCGGACCAGCAGATCCGACTCGCCGTCGAGGGTCGCCTCGATCTCGGAGAGGTCCGCGTGGACAGCGACCGGTTCGACGTTGGCGTCATCGAGTGCAGCTGCGACATCTTCGGGCGGTTCCTCCTGGAAGCGGCCGGCGAATTCGACGCCGTCGTAGCCGGCAGTGCCGACGCGGCGAACAATTTCGGAGAGCGATTCGGGAAGGGAGCGGCTACTATATAACTGGAAGGCCTTCTTGGGTCCACTACCCATACTTGGTGATAGCGGCTGTCACCATTATCGTTACACACAAGCTAGCAAGGGTCAATAAAAATGTAACCGACCGGTAGATCAGCTGATGCGCCTGCCAGGCATACTAGAAACCTGCTAATGATAGCGAACCGGCCTGTGCAATATAAAGTAGGCAATGACCAACCGCGATAAGGCTGTCTTTCTATCGCGCTTTCGAGAGCCGAAGTCCCGACCGGTTCGCACCTGACACATAGGTTCAAAAGCGATAGCGGGGCCAGCCACGGTATGCTCGCTATCGCTGGTGGCAAAGGCGGCTGTGGGAAGACGACGGTGGCCCTCGGAGTCGGCCAGGCGCTGGGTACGACAACTGACCAAACGCTGGTCGTCGACACCGACCGCGACATGCCGAACCTCCATCACCGTGCCGGCGTCGATCCGACACCCGGAATCGCCGATAGCAACGCCACGACTGAACCGGCCACGGTAGCCCAGCGCGCCACAACCGTCGAGAACGTCGACGTACTCCCCTGTCAGACCGCATCCGCGGCAGCTATCGGGAGTGCTATTGATAGCCTCTCCCGCTGTGATCGCCCTGTGCTCCTCGACTGTCCCGCGGGCGCTGGCCCGGACGCCGCCCGCCCGCTTCGAGGGGCTGACAGAACGGTACTCGTGAGCGAGCCACGACGACAGAGCCTCACTGACACGGCCAAAACAGCGGCGATGTCTCGGGCGCTCGATGCCCCACCAGTTCTCACGGTACTCGTCGGCAGTGACGGGTCTGTCGACCCGTCGAACCTGCTTTCCTGTCCCAGAACGGTCCATATTCCGTCGGTGTCGAAGCCGCTGGCATCGGACCTGACGACCCCGAAATACGTCGATATAGCGAACGTTCTCACCAAGCGGAATACTTAATCTCGTGGATGAGTAACTCCTCACTGGTATGGTCAACCGGTTGCGAACGGGCATCGATGTCCTCGACAGGAAGCTCGACGGTGGCATCCCTGCCGGGAGCATCGTCGTGCTCTCTGCCCAACCGGCCAGCCAGGCGGAACTGTTCCTGTACGAACTCACCGCCACGCGCGGAACCCTGTGGCTCTCACTGGACCGGACCGCTGAGTCGGTCATCGCGAGCATCGAGCAGACGCCCGCCAACACCGGTGACCCGACGGTGCGACACATCTCCGGCGAAGCACCGCTCGACAACGCCGGCAAGCTCGTCTCGGCGCTCCCGGAGACCTCGAACCTCATCGTCGATCCGCTCGACGTACTGGAGGCCCAGGAGCCGCATTCCCGGTTCCGCGCGTTTATGAACGACCTGCAGAACCACATCGTCAACACCGGCAGCCTCGCTATCGTCCACTGTCTGGACGGGCGCGACGTGCCGCCGCTCCGGGATACGACCGAACACTTCGCTGACGTGGTGTTCCAGCTCGATACGACGACGAACGGCGACGAGGTGGAGAACCGCCTCGCGATTCCGAAGTTCCGCGGCGGACGCGCCCCCACCGACGTGATCAAGCTCAACCTCGTCGAAGAGGTCAGCATCGACACCAGCCGCGACATCGCCTGATTCTATTTCCGGCCGGGCTGTGGCTCTCTGTCCGTCGATCCGAACTCCGTCCCGACGAGTATCAACACGAACAGTCCGAGGCCCACGCCGACACCCGCCAGCACACCGAGGACGGCGCTTGCAGTCAGCACGTACGTTCCCACGCCAAACGCGATTCCCGGCGGCAACGCGAGCAGCGACGGGTACACCAGCGACACGCGCATGGGTGGTGATGACATGCTACCCGTATAGTGGTTCTCCCGTGCAGACCAACAGAAAATAGCTGGCGCTATCGCTCGGTACCGCAGAACTGCTTGCTGCCGCTCACTACTGCAGAACGGATAGCGCCTCGTGGCGCTACTCTTCGGCGCCTTCGATCTCTTCGACGATCTCCTCGGCGTCCACGTCCGCGTCTTCGAGCGCGTCCTCGATGTCAGCGCCGCCGGCACCGCCCATGCCACCCATCATGCCGGGCATGCCCATGCCGCCGCCACCGATCTCTTCCTGCACGATGATACGGTCGATATCGAGCAGCTGCGTGAGCTGCTGGGCGATCTGCTGTTTGCCCATCATCCACTGCTGGTTCATCGTCAGCTGCGGCGTCGCCTCGATGTACAGCGTGTCCTTCTCGACTTCGACAGTCTCGTACTCAGGTTCGGACTCCTCGTCTTCGTCGTCGTCCTCGCTCTCGACGAGCTGTTCTTCCTCGACGGTGTCGGTCTCGAACCACACGTCGAGTTCCATGTCGAGCATCATCTTGATGATGCCCTGGGCCTTCTCCTCGCGGTCCGTGACCTCTTCGAGGATTTCGTAGTCGTACTCGACATCTTCGCCGGCCAGCGGGTGGTTGAAGTCCACTCGCGCGCGGCCGCCGATGATGGTCTCGACGTGACCGTGCTCGCCCTCGATGTCGACGTGTGCGCCGGGGTAGCGGTCGTCCTCGGGGATCTTGTCTTTCGAAACCGTTCGGACCTCTTCCTCGTCGTACTCGCCGAAGGCGTCGGCGGCGGCAACGGTTACGCTTCCCTCGTCGCCGACTTCCTTGCCGTAGATGTCCTGCTCGACATCCGGGAAAATGTGGTTCTCGCCCAGCACGATGGTGCGCGGGCCGAAATCCTGCTGTTCGGTGTCGATACCGTCGTCCTCAGCGACTTCCTCGTCGGTCGTATCGACGAGCTGGCCGCCGTCGACGGTGCGGGCGGTGTAGGCGAGCTTGACGACATCGCCTTTCTGCAGGCCTTCTGCCTGCTCTTCTTCGTCTGCGGTTTCCTCATCGACTTCAGTCTCGGACTCGTTGCTCATACCCTGTTCGTCAGTCGTGGCACTCTTAAGGACAACGTTTCCCGGCCAGCAGCGGACCAGCGACTTCGCTGACCGTCGGCTAATACTCGCGTTCAGCCAGCAGCCGTTCGAACTTCTCCCGGTCGATGTTCCGGCCCGAAACGGGGAGCACTACCGTCTCGCCGCGGATCTCGTCGCCGGCCTGAAACGCCGCGGCGACCGCGGTCGCACAGGCTCCTTCCATGACGATGCGATCCGTCTCGAACAGGCGTGCCACGGCATCAGCGATGGCGTCGTCGGAGACGAGTCGGAACCCAGCGAGCCCCTCCTGCAGTATTTCGGTGGGCACGGCAAACGGGACGCGGGTCGCGACGCCCTCGGCGATGGTGTCGACGCTGTCGAGTCCGTCCAGCGTCTCCTCGTGCCAGGCGCGGTACATCGCCGGCGCTCCTTCGGCCTGGACGCCGAAGATTGCTGCATCGGCCATCGCGCCGAGCGTGAGACAATATCCGGCCGCAGCAGTGCCGCCGCCGACCGGACAGAAGACGCGGTCGACATCGGGCCGCTCGTCGAGGATTTCGAGGCCTGCCGTTCCGACCCCGGCGATCAGCCTCGGTTCGTTGCCCGAATGGATATAGCGCGCCTCGCGCTCGACGGCCAGTTTCTCGATGTGTTCGCGCGCCTCGTCGTAATCGTCTCCGTAGGGAATGACCTCCGCCCCGAGTTGCTCCAGCGCGTCGACCTTTCCGGCGTTGGCGTCTTCCGGGACGCCGATAGTAACGGGCACGTCGAACTCACGCCCGGCCCAGGCAATAGATAGCCCGTGGTTCCCCGTGCTCGCGGCGAGCAGCCCGGCGTCGCGGAACTCATCGTTGAGGGACGCGACGAGGTTCACGCCACCGCGGACTTTGAACGCGCCGGTCGGGAGGGTGTCCTCCCGCTTGAGCAGGACCTCCGCGTCGAGGACCTCGGAGAGCGATTCGCTACGGACCAGGGGCGTCTCGGGGAGATGCTGGCGGATCCGTTGCCGGGCGCGTGCGACTGTCGCCACTGTCGGCGGCGTCAGGTCGTGATACGGGAAGAGGGTCGTCTCGTCCGGGGAGTCGATCGGTTCGTAGCGACCGGCCATACTACTACCCGGGAGAGCGGACACAGTAAATGACGCGGTCGACGGGAGCGCTTTTCACCAGTCCGGCCAAGCTATAGTACATGTACGAAGTCGAGGTGAAAGTGCCAGCGGACATCGAGGCCGTCGCGGACCGACTCGACGAACTCGATGCCGGGCAGGTGGATACGGTCATTCAGGAAGACACGTACTACGACGCGCCCCATCGGGACTTCGCCGAGACCGACGAGGCGTTCCGGGTCCGCCGAGAGACGCGGAAAGGGGAAACCACGACAAAAGTCACCTACAAGGGACCTCTCCTCGAAGCGGAGTCCAAGAGCCGCGAGGAGTTCGAAACAGGCGTCGAGGACGGCGACGACATCGACGCCATCGTCCAGCACCTGGGCTTCGAGCCGGTGGCGACGGTCCGGAAGAACCGCCGAGTGTACGAGGTCCGCCGGTACCACGTCACGCTTGACGCCGTCGACGACGTTGGCGAGTTCGTCGAAGTCGAACGCGAAACCGACGGTGAAATCGAGTCGATACGAGACGGTGCCTACGAGGTGCTGCGGGACCTCGACCTCGATCCGAACGACCAACAACGGACCTCCTACCTCGGCCTGCTACTCGATGATGCGGGCGAGTAATCATTTCACACTCATCTGTTCCCGTAAGTTATAGAACCCGGCCAACCGAAGTCGAGATAATGACCGAGCGGAACATCCACGTCCAACCTGCGAGCGGACTCGCCGTCGAAGACCAGGACATCGAAGTCGTAGAGCGAAAGGGCATCGGCCATCCGGACTCCATCTGTGACGGGGTCGCAGAGACAGTGTCGCGGGCGCTAGCACAAACGTACATCGACCGGTTCGGCACGGTGCTACACTACAACACCGACGAAACCCAGCTCGTCGCCGGCACTGCCGCGCCCGCCTACGGCGGCGGCGAAGTGCTCGAACCCATTTACCTGCTCGTGGTCGGCCGCGCAACCAAGGAGTACGACGGCGAGCGCATCCCCGCAGAAAGCATCGCCCTCCAGGCCGCACGCGACTATCTCGACGAGGAGTTCCCCCATCTCGATCTCGGCTCCGATGTCATCGTCGACGTACAACTCGGCGAGGGCTCGGGCGACCTCCAGACCGTGTTCGGCGACGACGAGGCGGTCCCGATGGCTAACGACACCAGCTACGGCGTCGGCCACGCGCCACTGACCGAAACCGAACAGATCGTCCGCAACACCGAACAGGAGCTAACCGGCGACTACGCCGAGTCGAACCCCGTCGTCGGCCAGGACGTGAAGGTGATGGGTAAACGCGAGGGCGACCACATCGACGTGACCGTCGCCGTCGCGATGGTCGACAAGCACGTTCCCGACCTTGAGGCGTACAAGACCGCCGTCTCAGACGTGAAAGCCTTCGTCACCGACCTCGCCGGGGAGTACACCGACCGGGACGTGACAGTCCACGTCAACACGGCTGACGACTACGACGCCGAATCGATCTACCTCACGACCACCGGCACGAGCGCCGAACAGGGCGACGACGGCTCCGTGGGCCGCGGGAACCGCGCGAACGGCCTCATCACACCGAACAGGCCGATGAGCATGGAAGCGACATCCGGAAAGAACCCCGTCAACCACATCGGGAAGATATACAATCTTCTCTCGACGGAGATCGCACAGTCAGTCGCGAGCGAGGTCGACGGCATCCGACAGGTCCAGATGCGCCTGCTCTCGCAGATCGGCTCGCCCATCGATGAACCCCACGTCGCCGACGCGACAGTTGTTACCGAAGACGGCGTCGCGGTCGGCGATGTCGAAGCGGACATCCAGGCCGCAATCGACGACGAACTGGCCGACGTGACTGACATCACGCGACAGGTCATCGACGGCAACCTCTCGACGTTCTGAGGCGGCGAGGCGACACCCCTTTACTCGCCGGTAGTCAACTCGCGGGCATGCACCCGCCAGACGCCGACAGCGTGCTCGTCCGCCACGGGGAACTCGGCGTCAAGAGCGAACAGGTCCGCCGAAAGATGGAGGGCCAACTGGCGGACAACATCCGTGCGATGCTCGACGCGCGCGGGCTGACCGGTGACATCGAACAGCGCCGAAACCGCTTGTTCATCCACACCGACCAGCCCGAGGACGTGACCGCGGCCGCAGCCGACACGTTCGGCGTCACCTCCGCTTCGGCCGTTATCACTGTCGACCCGACGCTGTCCGCAATCGAAGATGCACTGGCCGCGACTACGCGCGAAGAGTACGATGACGGCACTTTCGCCGTCAACGCCCGCCGCGCAGGTCCGGCAGAAGCACACCCCTTCTCCAGTACCGACATCGAGTCCGACGGTGGCACCGCCGTCTGGGAGACAATCGAGGAGCTTGGCGGCGACCCCGCGGTCGACCTCGACGACCCCGATTTCGAGCTGTTCGTCGAGTGTCGCGCCGAGGAGGCCTACGTCTTCTGTGAGAAGCGTACAGGACCCGGCGGTCTCCCGCTTGGCACCCAGCGGCCCGTCGTGGCCCTCGTCAGCGGCGGCATCGATTCGCCCGTCGCCGCCTGGGAGCTGATGAAACGCGGCGCGCCCGTGATACCCGTCTACGTCGACCTCGGTGACTACGGCGGCCCCGACCACCGAGCACGGGCGCTCTCGACCGTCTCCGAACTCGCGTCGTACGCGCCCGGCCACGACCTGTCCGTTACTGTCGTCGACGCCGGCGATGTCGTCGCCGACCTCTCACAAGAACTCGGATCGCTTCGGATGCTCGCGCTCCGCCGGTTCATGCTCGTGGTGGCCGAAGCTATTGCACGCGAGTGTGACGCCGTCGGCATCGTCACCGGCGAGGCTATCGGGCAGAAATCCAGTCAGACGAGCGCAAATATCGCCGTCACGGACGCCGCGACGGTGCTTCCGGTACATCGGCCGAACCTCACTGTCGACAAATCCGAGATCACTGACCACGCGCGGGCCATCGGGACGTTCGAGGACTCGACAATCGACACCGGATGCAACCGCGTCGCGCCGTCACACCCGGAAACCAACGGCTCACTCGAAGCGGTTCGAGCAGCCGAACCCGACGACCTGTTCGAGCGCGCCCGAGCCTGTGCCCGGGACCGTGTCGTGGTCCCCATCGAAAGCTAAATTTCCGGGGCGGGTCAGGGTTGAGCTATGACGCAGGTCTGTCTCGTCGGGAGCGAGGACGTGAACCTCCGGTACGAACTCCTCTCGCGCGAGACTGCGCGAAACGCACTCGCGACCTACGACCTGCAGGAACCGTTCTCGAACACCGTCGCCGTCGACACCGTGAGCCTCGGCGCGGCAGTGGCGCTCCTGAACGACCTGAACTGGTATCTCGTCCGGTTTGCCGACGCCGCGTTCGTCCGTGACCCATCGATCAGCGAGACGGAATGGCTCTCTCGGGACCTTGCGGCGGCGATCCGGGACGACGACATTGCACCCGAGGATACCGGTCGTTTTCTCAAGGTGTACGGGATTGTCGAGCCGGACGTAGACGGCGACAGTGACGACGAAGCTTCGTCAGAGGCTGATACGGACCCAGCGCTCGACACGCAGGCTGTGGAAACCGAGCGCCCACCCGAACTCGTCGAGCCGATGCTCCTGACACGTACCGGCGAGACGATTCCCGACTATGACCTGCGTGACGTGGACGACACGCTCGTCGTCAGAGTGACCGAATCTGAGTTCGGGGCCTGACTCGGGCCACGCTTCCGCGCGTACAGAACGACTTCGTTCTTAGTCGAACATCCCGGTGGACATGTACCGCTCGCCGCTGTCCCAGTAGACTGTGACGACGAGCGGGTCGTCGACGCCGTCCGCGACAAGCTGTTCGGCTACCTCGCGCGCGGCGAGGTTCGACCCGCCTGAGGACTGGCCGACGAGGATGCCCTCTTCGTGGGCGAGCCGCCGGCACTCTTCTTCCGCGGCCGCGAGTTCGACCGTTATCACGTCGTCCAGCAGATCGGTGTCCAAGTTGTTGCTAACGAAGCCCGGTCCCATCCCCTGGAAGCTGTCCTTGCCGGTTCCCGGTTCCATCCCGGAGAGAACGGCGTTGTCGGCTGGTTCGACTGCGACGATATCCATCTCGGGGAACGCCTCGCGCAGCCGGCGGCCCGTCCCGGTGATTGTGCCGCCAGTTCCGACGCCTGCCACCAGCGCGTCGACCGTCCGATCGCCGACCTGCTCGATGATTTCCTCGCCCGTCGTCTCGTAGTGAGCCTTCGGATTTGACGGATTATCGAACTGCCGTAACTGGACGTAGTCGTCGTGCTCGGTCAACTCGTCCGCGCGTTCTTTCGCGTCCGAGATGTCACCCTCGACGAGTTCGATCTCCGCACCGTAGGCCTTCATTATCTGGCGGCGCTCGGGCGACTTCGAGGACGGCATCACCAGTACCACATCGTATCCCTTCGTCGCCCCGACCATCGCCATCCCGATGCCGGTGTTGCCACTCGTCGGTTCGACGAGCGTATCACCCGATTCGAGCGAGCCGTTTCGCTCGGCGTCGTCGATCATGTACTTCGCCGGCCGGTCTTTCGCGGACCCACCGGGGTTGAACGACTCGACCTTCGCTGCGACCGTTGCCCCCTCCGGCGCGCGAACCGAGACCAGCGGCGACCCGATTGTATCGAGAATAGAATCTTTCATCGCCGTCGGCTACGCGCGCCCGACTTAAACGCCTACTGAAGGTCCCAAACAGTTCGTGGACTCCCGGCACGCGGCAGGGTTTTCGGCTGTCGATGGTATTTCACGAGAACATGTTGATGTCGTCGACCGGCAGGACCGAGTAATCGACAGACAGCGTGTCCTTCGTCGCCCGGACTTTACCCACGAACGCGGAGATGTCCTCTAGCTGGCCCTCCAGCACGAACAGTTCCATACAGTACCGATCCCCGACATGACTGTGGAAGTTCGACGCGACGATGGATTCGTGATCGTGGCGGAGGTGCATCATCTTCTCCTCAACAGTGGTCGTCTCGTAATCGAACAACACGGTGACCACCGCCATCAATTCGCGGTCCTCCAGTCGCTTGTCCTCGAACTCGCCCATCAGGTTCCGAACCGCTTCCCGCACGACTTCGCTTCGGCCCGTGTATCCGTGTTCGTCCGCAAACGTATCGATTCGCTCTTCCAGTTCGTCCGGCATCGAGATGCTGACTACGCCCATGTATTAACTCAACACCGGTGCAGTATTAAGAATTCATATCCGGTGGAGGACAGCGTTGCAACTACTCGAGCAAACATGCCCTGCTGTGTCGCTCTGCATAAATAGGAAAAGCCCACTCGAGGAGAGATGGGTCTCCTGAGTGGGCTATGAGGTATGAATGGTGGCGGCGAACCGCGTTTCCCAGAGGCTCGCGCACTCCAGTACTCCCCGGAACGCTGGTGGGCTTATCTTCCGTGTTCGGGATGGG
>NZ_JAMQOM010000009.1:0-139237 GCF_031624315.1 Haloarcula terrestris
TGCTGGCGACGTGGCGCCAGCAGGGACGCAATCCCTACGACGAACTCAAGCGAGTCTCCCGAGACAACGAAATGGTTTCACGGGCTCAGGCTGTGCCGGCGGTTGAATCCTCGGAGTAAACACGTACTCTTGAAATAATGGATCCTATCTGCTGTTCACTGTGATATCAAATACTGAGAACCAGGGGGTAGCATATATTGCACTCCGGGAATCATGTTACATTATCAATGCAAATGGCTCGTAACGAGACTACAGACACTTTCGAGATATCATCGAAAATGGTGTTGTTCTGTCCGGACTGCGGCTTTAAGAGTGGAATGATCGGCGGCGACTGGGATGTTTCGAGTACCGACCGGACGACGGCGTATCGCTGCCCTGAGTGCCAACACTCGTTTAGCGTTTCCAATCGACAATAGGGCTCGAATCCCGGAAAGCGGTACTGTATAGCCGTTTTACTTGTTGCGAAATGACCATCGTACACGCCGTGTTCCGAATACTCGTTGTTGATATGCGGACTACCGGTGTCGCAAACCGAGTATTAGTCGTCACCCGGGACGGCGTCAACTGGCTGCTGCGTGTCGTCCTGCCAGCTAAAGAAGCTCGCCAGGGCCGGTCCAGTGATGTTGTGCCAAACGCTGAACAACGCGGGGATGAGGGCGGCCGCAGGCTCAAACAGCGTCGTCGCCAACGCGACGGCTAGACCACTGTTTTGCAGGCCAACCTCGAACGCACAGGTCCGAACACGGTCGTTCGACATTCCGGTGGCCCGACCGACTCCGTATCCCGAGCCAAGCCCGATGGCGTTGTGGGCGACGACTGCCACCAACACGAGCAGGCCGGCCGTGAGAATGTTGTCCACGTTCGCACCGACGACACCGGCGACGATTGCCACGATGGCGGCGACACTGATAACCGGAAACACGTCGGTTCCGATTTCAGCGGCTTTGGGCGAATAACGGTCCAGCAAATACCGGAATGTGAACCCGAGCAACACCGGAATGATGACGATCTGGACGATGCTCTGGAACATCTCGGCGAAGGTGACGTTGATCTGCTCCCCGAGGGTAAACACCACCCAGGCCGGCATCACGATCGGGGCTGCGAGCGTCGTGAGCGTCGTGATCGCGACGGACAGCGCCACGTCACCTTTCCCGAGATACGTCATCACGTTTGATGCGGTACCCCCGGGAGCGGCACCAACCAGAATCAGCCCGATACCCACGGCGTCTGGAAGGTCAAGCAGGACGTACAGCCCGTACGCAGCGGCAGGCATCACCAGCCACTGCGTGACGGCACCGATACCGATATCGACCGGCTCTTCGATCAGCCGGCGAAAGTCCGCCGGCTGGAGTGTCAGCCCCATTCCGAGCATGATGATCCCTAACAACGGGGTGACGTAGTCCAAAACCGGAACGAACGGCTCCGGTCTGACGAGCGCGAGCCCTGCCAGGATGATGACCCAGACGACGAAGTACTTGCTTGCAGCTCTACTCACCGCCCGCAGCGTCGATATCGAAGTCATATCTCTGGATTATGAAGCATGTAAAAAAAGCTTGCTTTGCTTTACCTCAGTCCTGAATTCTGAACACGAAACGACCGGACTGCAGTTGGATTTCCCTACTCTATGTAGCCACTGTGCCCTTCAGATACAGCGAACCAGATGGCGATTTAAAATGTAATTGATAAAACAGATGGTCGCTGCCTGTCCCATGGTAATCCGGTTTCGGTGCGCTACTGGCATCCTCTCGTCGGTCAAATGTAACCACTTGGAAACTACGATTAGTAGCACCAATCAATCAGGCTGGGACATGATGTTTCAGCCTCCGAAGAAACTGTCGTGGAATGAGTGCCGGTTTTGCAATCAGGACCCGGTGGGGGTCTATCTCCCGTGACCTCTCTCGCACGCAATATCAGCTCCTGGGTGATGGTTGTTGTTGTGGTCGCCGCCAGTGGGACGGTGGGGACAACAGTGGCATTCCAGGATTCGGCACAGGACATTCAGTCGACGAACGATGCGCTCCGCGCTGAAAACGAGCAGCTACGCGAGCAATTGAATGAAACTCGGGCGGACCGAGCGGCCACACAGGACCGTGCTGAAAACCTCAGCACGCGGTTAGAAACCCGGAACGAGGACGTTGAGACGCTTGTTTCGAAAGTGGAAAAGAAGGAGAAATTACTCAATGCCAGTCGGAACCGACTCGCTGCGTCACAAGACAGCCAAGCGGGGATGTCACGGTCCGATATGGAAAAGCGCCTGGATTACCTCTGTGCGCAGCCAGAGAACAGAGACCGGTTCGGCTGTCGACAGTTCGGACCTGATGAATGAATGCAACAGTATCGGGAATTGTAGGTGGATACAATCCATATATACACAAAATAGATAATCAACAGCCAAATTCGAACTATATGGGATTGTATAGAGCAATCTCTCAGTAGAATACTGCAAATAGATTATATAAGCCACTCTCTCACTCATACCTTGCAGAATTTGTGTGTACCTACCCGCTTCCAGAGGTTTCGGAGAGAGTGATGGCTTATGACTCCTGTTGCTCGATCTGTTCGATCTGGTCTTGTGCGGCGGCCGCGGCTTCCGCGGGGGATTTGTCCTGCGTGAGACAGGCGTGGAACTCCTGCCCGATGGCCGCTTTCTGTGGATCCCAGACGGCGTTGATCGGCGGCGCGAACTGGTTTTTCGCCTGGTACTGGAGCGTGTCCAGATAGCGGTTTACCACGGGGACGTTGTCGGACTGCTCGATAAGCGAGGGCTTTGGCGGCGCTTCGCCCGTCACCTCGAACACCTTGAGGTAATACTCGTCGGTGGTCATCGCCTTGAGGACCTCGATTGTCGCGGCCAGCTTCTCCGTGTTAGGGTTGACGGAGAGGTGCCAGCCGCCGAGTTTCGCCTGGGAACCGCCCGTGCCCGCATATTTCGCATTTGACTCAGTGACGCCGTAGGGGTACGGCATTACGCCGAGATCTTGGCCGAACTCCCCGTCGGCGCCGAACTTCGCGATGGCGAACGTCCAGTTCCGGTGAAACACTGCTTCGCCGGCCTGAAACGATTGGAGCGAGGGGTTCGTGTCCCACCCGAGCGACTCGGATGGAAGAATACCACCGGTGAGCCCGTCGACGGCGTGTTCGCTGTCGCTCCCGTACATGAAGGTCAGCAACTGACGCAGCGTGTCGATAACCCGGTCGTCGTCAAGCGTCACCGGCCGGTCGCCGATCGGTCCGTTCTGGTTTGCAACGTCGCCGAAGTAGTTCCCGCCGTTTGTCATCAGGTGTTCGTACCCCGTGATACTCCCGGCGTTGCGCTGATTCAGCGCTGTGGTGTAGCCGTGGTCAGTGCCGTGTTCGGTCATCGTTGCCTCGGTGACCTCGGCGAAGTGGTCCCACGAAAGGGGCTCTGTCGCCCAGTTCTGGCCGTCGGGATCGTAGCCGGCCGACTCAACGAGGTCCTTCCGATAGACAATGGTCGGGATCCCCATTATCTGCGGGAAGCCGTAGAGCCCGCCGTCCCACGTCATCGAGTCGACGATTACGTCAGTGTGGTCGTCCAATTCAGCGAGTTTCTCCTCACCGAGGACCGTATTCAGGTCCAGAAGCCACTCTCGCGGGGCAAAAAACGGCGTGTACGCGAAGTTCGTCAGCAGCAGATCCGGCGTTGCCCGCCCGGCCGATAAGATCTGATTGTACCGGTCTTGCAGGTCGTCGGCTCCCCAGACTGTCGTCGTGAAGTTGATATCGATGCTTTCCGGGAGCCCGACATCGTACAGGGTTTGTTTCAGCGCGTCGGCGCTGTTGCCGAACAGCGGTGCCGTACTGTACTCGACGGTCACGTCGGACCCGTCGTACTCGATATCCGCAGCGGTCTGTTCAGTGGCACCGCTGGAACCGTCCTCGTCGTTTCCGTTGCCAGTCCCGGAACACCCTGCTACCCCGAGTGCGGCTCCGGTTGCGCCTATCGAGGCGACGAACTGTCGGCGGGAGAACCTGCTGGCGGCGGTCCGGCTATTCGTGGTTTTACTCCTATCGCGTTGCATGCTCGGCATATCAGACTCACCCTATATAATGTTATTGTTGATGTATGTTTTGTTCCTGATGACCGTTATCTGGTCGATTCTCCGTCCAGCGATTCTGTAGTTTCAATCGGGATTACTGAAATAATGCGTCCGGTGGGAGGAATTTCAGTGCTATTGAGGATGCGAAACGAAACACAGTATATATGACAAACTGCTGACTTCAAATATAGCGCGATTATACTGAATGTCCCCTCAAAATAAGTGGACATAATTCTGACTTCTGGTATCTCACGGGCTGTGATGGTCGCAACCGCATACAGGACAGAGCTGTGAGGGAGTGAATCGGTTAGCTGGCCCCTGTGAACGCAATCGCGTCACGTCGAATCACAGCCGTACATCTGTTAGGATGACGCAGAAACTACCGGATCAATAGCGAACGCCCACTATCGGGACTCGGCGTGTGTCAGTGAGTGACCGGTCGCGTATGCCCCACATCGACCGTACAGCGTAGTTCGAGATAGCTACCAGCCCGGTATATCCGGTCATCTCGGAACACTGTTCCATCACACCCGCGAATAGGAGCTTTTCTAAAACAAGTACCAGCCGTGTGAATCGGTCAATTGTACTGATACACTCTTGCTAACCGGTGATTATGTGCCGTCTCTCCCGTTCAACATATAGTAGATGAAAGTTGTTTAATACTGAATAGTATCTCGGACAGCGTGGTTGCCGGTGTGGGACCTTGTTTGTCGATGTGGACCCAGTACATTACCACCGCAAATTATGACAGGATTTTAACAATTCGTAAATTATAATTTATGGGGGTTTGATTGATTCTCACGGCGTGTTGTCACGTCGCAAGATACTATGACGCGTGAAACCGAATCCGAGGGACGAGAAGGGACAGATATCGAATCGAACGGACTGCGACTCGGTCGGCGGGCGATGATGGCTGCCATCGGCGTCGCCGGCCTCGGTGCCATTGGAAGCACTCAGGCACTCGCTCAGCAAAACGGAGACGACGGCGAGGGTAACGGCAACGGGAACGGTAACGGGAACCAGCCCTGGTACACCTGGGAGAACGACGTTGACGCCGGCGGGAACAGCCTGATGAACCTCGCCGGTGCAGACCCCGACCACCTCTACACCAGCGCACGCGAAGCGGATGTCGTGGTCTGGCGGGACGCCGAGGACGTGTATCAGGTCGATGGGTCGAACGGGACCGTCGCCGCAGAGGAGGAGCTGATGGCCGCGGTACAGGCTGGCGTGGATAGTTTGAGTGACGGCCGAACGACGGCTGAGAGCGTTCTCGTCGCATCGAGCGGCGTGGTGGACGCCGACGATGAAGTCACCGGCGTCGACCTCCCGAGTCATACGACCGTCGACGTGGCCGGCGAGATTACGATTGAGGGCGAAACCGACGATTTGTTCTCTGCGGTCGGGGCCAAGAACGTCGAGATCCCGCGACTGACGGTGTCGGGCGGCGCCAGCCGGGCGGTGTTCTTGGACGACTGCTCGGAGATCCGCCTCGGTCATCTCTGGATCAAGGGCGTCACTGTACAGGGGGTCCGCATCCAGGGCGGATGTGAGGACGTACAGATAGACACCGCGTACGTCGCCGAAACGGGGCACCACGGCATCGAAACCTACGATGTCACGCGCATCCAGATCGGACAGGTCATCGGCGTCGATCCGGGGAGCTCCGTCCTGCTTCTCAACGAGACCTTCGACGCGACAGTCGGACAGGTCATCGGACAGAATCCGAAGTTCGACTACGCCACCTTCCGGTTGGCCAACGGCTGTCGGAACGTCACCTGCGGACGCGTCGTCAGTCGAGGGGGCGTCCGTGGCGTGTCGATAATCACCGGGACGCGCGACGTGACCGTCGGCGAGGTCAACATCAACGGCGGCCGCAAGGCGGGGATACTGCTCGTGGACGTACGGAACGTCAACATCCTCGGCGGCGTTATCAAGAACGTTGACGGACCCGGCGTGAACATCTGGTCTATCGGGCTTCAGGGGACCACCTCGGAGATCAACGAATCCATCTCGCTTGGCAACCTCCGTATCGTCGACGAGCGGTCAGAAAGTGACCGGAGCCAAACGCACGCGATCAGAGAACGGGGCGCGTGTCTACACAACCGATTCCTCGACAATGACATCCGTGGTGGTGGGACGGAAGAGCTGATCGAGGTCGGATCCGAGACAACCATCGTCGACCGGAACGTCGGCGATGGCATCGCCTCGGGGACCGTCACGCTCGAACCCGGAGAGTCGGAGGCCGGGCGCGTCGAAGCGGTGACGACCCACCGCGCGTCCTCGCTTGCCGTTCGGTCCCAGCCTATGGATGAACCTGACGCCGCCTTCGCCTGGGACGAGTGGTTCGAGTGGACCGGCGATCAGTGGGACTTGGTATTTGACTGGCGAACTGACCCCGGCGAGTCGCTGACCTTAGAGTACGTCGTCGACCGGCCACAGGGGACGACCGACCGCGAGTTCGACCGTGAGGCTATCTGGGAGGAATCTGTCCCAGACGTTGAATCGGGGACCTACCGCATCGTCGCGGCCCACAGCGGGAAAGTAATGGAGGTCGCCGATGGCTCCGAATCCGGCGGCGCGAACGTCCAGCAGGGGACCTGGAACGACGACCCACACCAGAAGTGGACCGTCAATGTCGAGGACCGCGAAGACACCGGGTGGCGGGTCTATGCCTCCAGCATAACAGCCGAACACAGTGGAGGGGGACTCACCGTCTCGAGCGAGAACGCCCAGCAGGGGTCCGGACAGGCGTTCACGCTGGAACGCTACGAGAACGGTCACCAGATCAAATCGGACGACGGACGGCTACAGGTCGAAGACGGGTCGACGGCCGACGGGGCCAACATCGTCGAAGGCGGCTGGGAGGGCCGGGCCAATCAGATCTGGGTGTTCGAGCCGGTCTGAGCTTTCGCGGCCCACGAAAGCGACGTGAGAAACCGCAGACCCTCGCGGTGAGACTGGGGAAATTCCGTCTCGTGAAGGACGGATTTCAACCCGCATGTATCGGTCCCGAAATCGCTTGGAGTACTCTCACGCGTGAACGGCCTCTGTGGTGAGTATCACCCCCGTCTCCGGCGTTTTCGGTGCCGTGTCTGCATCTGATGGGCCAACTGAATATCCGTTTCGAATAGTTCCAAAGAGTGTGCTCCGTAGAATCTTGCGAGTCATTTCCGGGGTATCTACACTCTAAATATACTCCGAAAAACGAGAATATGTGTTTATATACATATACTATATCTCTAAAATTGGGATAAAATAATTGTATTTTCGACATGTAGGCGAGAAAATCCGGATGTAGTTGTATCCTGGAACAGTACTGATCGTCATACTTCGAACCACTCCCGGATTGCTCACGACAGCCTCTCCCTACAGGGCTGTAGTAGTCGGTACGAAGCGGTCTCTACATTGGCACGGGCATGTCGACCCGAGTACGGACCTGCTCAGTCCGTGAGCCTGTCCGTAGAAAGGGCCGTTCAACTGACAACTAGCCTTTGTATTTTACAGTATCAGAAGACCGTTTTCTGCGTATGGTTCCACCTCTCCGTGAATCGGGACACGGCGAGTCTCTGAAACAGGAAGCGTTTCTTTCTGGTTCGAACAGTGATGTCACTGTTCTTCACATTGAGGACGATCCGGCATTCGCCGATCTCGTTGCTGAGTTCTTGGACCGAGAGCGGTCGTATTTTACCATTCTCACAGAGACGGACCCGTATGACGCACTCGAACGACTTCAGGAGGAACCGATCAGCTGTGTCGTAAGTGATTACGAGATGCCGGGTCTCGATGGATTGGCGCTCCTCGAACGGGTGCGAGAAGACCATCCGCAGCTCCCGTTTATTCTGTTCACTGGACGGGGGAGCGAAGAGATCGCCAGCGACGCAATTTCGGCTGGCGTCACCGAATACCTGCAGAAAGACGGTGGCACGGAGCAATACGAGGTGCTGGCGAACCGCATCGAACAGGCGGTCGCTCGCTATCGTGCCGAAAAGCACGTCGAGCGAGGCTTCCAGGCCATTGAAACCGCACACGATGGGATCAGCATGTTGAACGAAACGGGGGAGTTCATTTATCTCAACGCGTCGTATGCGAATATCCTCGGATACGAACAGGACGACCTGATCGGTGAACATTTCGAGAGTATATACCCTTCGACCGGCGTCGAAAACGTATACGAGGAGATGATTCCACAGGCAAAAGCAGATGAGTGGGCCGGGACAACGGTGTATCAACGGAAAGACGGGACCAGCGTCTCGGTGGAGCACTCGCTGTCGTTTACCTCCGATGGCACGATGGTCTGTACGATCGCGGAGCGCGAGACTGAAATCCGTGACACGCTCTCGTTACGGGAGCGGGCGATGGACGCAGCGCCGATCGGTATCGTCATCACGGACCCACACCTAGCGGACAATCCCATCATTTACGCTAACGACAGATTTGTCGAGTTGACCGGATACCAGCGCGACGAAATCGTCGGTCGGAACTGCCGGTTCCTGCAAGGTCCGGACACGCGGCGTGAACCGGTTGCGAAGATGCGCCGGGCGATAGCGTCCGAGGAATCGGTCACCGTTGAACTGCGGAACTACCGGAAGGATGGCGCGGTGTTCTGGAACCGCGTCACAATCGCGCCGCTGTTCGACGCACAGGGGGACCTCGATCATTTCGTTGGTTTTCAGGAAGATGTGACTAACCGCCGGTAGTTGTTCGACTGTACTGGTCGACTGGACCCGTCTTTTCACACGCTGTGGCCATTCATACCGGTATCCGAACCCATCAATCCAGAATCGGGGTAGACCCGATCCAGTGAGTGGAGGGCGCGTCCGGCGTTAATTTCGGGAACTCGCTGCCCGGCACGTCGCTCATTTTGACGGCGTCGTACAGCTGGAGGGCAGTCGCTGGCCGAGCCTCGTCGATGATGGTTCGACGTTGCTCGTGCATCTCGGCGAGGTTGTAACGTTCACGCCGACCCACACTACTGCCCGTGATCGTGTTGCAGTCCTCCCTCTGATGAGATAACAAGAGTACTATTGTGATAGAGATCGTCGCACTCGGACGCTACTGCCGGGCACTGTCACAATATTCCGAGATCATACTCAGTGATGGGCGGCTTACCCGTTCTGAGAGGTGCCATCAGTAGTAGACCAATACTATTTTAAAACATTACGTCATTCCATCGGAGTATATGACTGATTCAAACAAAAGTCCGTCCGATCACCGGGCGCTCGTCGAAACGCTCTCACTGGCAGAAAAAATCGAACTCGTCCACGGGTCGATCGACCCTGCTGGGAAAGCGACGGGCTACTTGCCCGGGAACGAGCGGGTCGGTATCCCGCCGTTGCGAATGGTCGACGGACCACTCGGCGTCCGAGCGATGGGCGAGCGCGCGACGGCGTTTCCGTCGTCGATTGCGCTGGCAGCGTCGTGGCGGCCCGATCTCGCACACACCTTCGGTGCCGCGCTGGGTCGTGAGACGGCGGCACACGATCAGGATGTCATCCTCGGACCCGGTGTCAACATCATCCGGGTCCCACAGGGCGGCCGCAATTTCGAGTATTACAGCGAGGACCCGTACCTCACCGCGCAGTTGGCCGTCGGCACGATCCGGGGAATCCAGTCGGAGGACATCGCCGCGACGGTGAAACACTACGCCGCGAACAACCAGGAGACGAACCGATACGAGGTCAGCGCGGCTGTCAGCGAACGGGCGCTGCGTGAAATCTACCTGCCCGCGTTCCGCGCGGCGGTCGAGGAGGCCGATGTCCACTCGGTGATGACAGCGTACAACTGTGTCAACGGTGTCTACATGGGTGAACACGAGCGGCTCCTTACGGACGTGCTGAAGGACGAATGGGGTTTCGACGGGTTCGTGGTGTCGGACTGGTGGGGGACTCGAAGCACAGTCTCGGCCGCACGCGCCGGGTTGGACATCGAAATGCCCGGGGTCGAATTCTCCGAGTACGTCCCCGAGGAGACCGCCGACGAGGTAACGGGGTCGGACGACGAGGGTGACTTCCCACCGATCCCGGACGTGCCGGCGTACTTCGGGGTCCCGCTGCAGGAGGCGGTCGAGTCCGGAGAAGTCGACGAAACGGTGCTCGATGCCAAACTCCTGCGGCTGCTTGGGGTCATGGAATCCATCGGCTGCTTTACCGGTGACGACCGCTCCGCTGACGGTGTGCTCGATTCGGCCGATCATCGGCAGCTCGCTCGCGACGTTGCAACCGAAGGGACGATCATGCTGACCAACGACGGCACGCTTCCACTTTCCGAGTCGGATTCGATTGCCCTCATCGGGCCGAATGCCGATGCCGCGAAGCTCGGCGGCGGGGGGTCCTCCGAGGTGTCCCCCGTCACCGAGACGAGTCCGCTTGCGGGGCTGAAGGAGCGGGCAAGCGATGTGACCTTCGAGCGCGGTGTGCCGAGCATCGCGGAGTCGTCGTTCTTCGACGAAGGTGATGACGTTCCCGAGGAGAGTGACACGAGCATCGACGCTGCCGTCTCGATAGCCGGCGACGCCGACTGCGCGGTGGTCGTCGCACAGGACGACGCGACGGAGTTCAGAGATCGCCCGGACATCGAACTCCCCGGTGCGCAAAACGAGCTGATCGCCGCCGTTGCCGACGCCGCTGAACGGACCGTCGTAGTGCTTCGGACCAGCGGGCCGATCGAGATGCCGTGGCTGGACGCCGTTGACGCCGTTTTGGAGACGTGGTATCCCGGACAGGCCGACGGTGCGGCCCTCGCGGATGTCCTCTTCGGCGACGCCGACCCCGGCGGTCGGTTGCCGGTCACGTTCGGGCAATCGGTAGCTGACTACCCGACAGCGTCCGAGGCGGCGTTCCCGGGCAGTGACGATGTGGCGACCTATGACGAGGGCGTCTTTGTCGGCTATCGATATTTCGACCGGCAGGACACCGACCCGCTGTTCCCGTTCGGCCACGGCCTATCCTACGCCTCGATCGAGTACGATGCGGCGGCCGTCTCCGAAACGGCCACTGGATTCGAAATCGCCGTCGACCTCACGAACAGCAGCGACCGGGCCGGCAAAGAAGTTGTCCAGGTCTATGTCGACAAGGAAGCGGCACCGATAGCGACTCCCGACCGCGAACTCGCAGGGTTTGCGGCTGTCTCACTCGGGGCCGGTGAGTCGACGACGGTGACGATCCAGCTCGACGCCGACGACTTCGAGTACTACGACGAAGACGCCGGCTGGACTGTTGCGGAGGGGACCAACACCGTCTCCGTCGGCCGATCGTCCCGAGATATTACGGCCCGGTTCACTCTCGATATCTAACGGATCGAACTGGTTTGCGCACTGAATTCTTTGTCGGTCGATGACTCCGAATTCCGATGCGGGCAATGCGGCGCTTATCAGCCAGATCTAACGCACTCTGACTGTTGCGTGACACCATTTGTCGTTTCCATCGGTAATTGCGGAGAGTTAAGATTTAGTAATAATAATATGAATATTTGCGATATGCGAGAACATAGGAAAACCCCACAAGCAGATCAATAATATCAGACCACTCATCAATAGTCGGTCGTATCGACTGTCTCCGGAACGTATCGATCCGGCGCTTGGAACATACTTTCAGTGGAGAAGTGTTACGATGAGTGAACAACAGTCAAAATCGTGGGTGACTATCGGAACGCCCCTTCTCGTGACGACGCTGGGTGCGCTCTCGGGTGGAATTGTCAACCCTGTCTTGCCGGTGATCGAAAACGCGTTCTCGGAGGTTCCAAATGCCGGGACACTCGCACAGCTCGTCAGTACGCTCACAGGGCTTATCATCGCTATCTTTGCCCCGCTCACCGGGGTTATGGTCGATCGCTACGGGCGGAAACCCGTTTTGATCGGTTCGATCCTGCTCTACGGTGCCGGTCCCTTGTCGGCGTACGCTTTGGACTCGCTGTTCTTGATTCTTGGAACGCGAGTGGTCCTCGGCCTCGCTGTCGCCGGGATCATGGTCAGCGTGAGGACGCTCATTGCGGACTACTTTAGCGGTAAGCGTCGTGAGACTGTCTTGGGGTGGCAGGGGGGAATCATGCCGTTCGGGGCGGCTGCAGCCATGGTTGCCGGCGGATTCATGGCAGATTTCAACTGGCGAACAGTGTTTCTCAGGTACCTCGTCGCGTTTCTCACGGTTCCGCTGGTGGTCCGGTCTGTCGATGAACCGGACGTGGATTCGGGCAGTGATAAATCTGTAGAGTAAACTCGAATAATAGCATTCTGTCCCCTATCTCATTTGACCACTTAGCGGGTCATATTACAATCACCGCTGGATACCACTGTCGGAGCGGTTGATAACACCCGTACACTCGTTATCCGGTTCTGAGCTATGTTCCCGATCTCTACTGGCGACACACTCTCTCCGCTCCTGACCTATTGGTTGTGAGTGGTTCAGTCAGACTGCTTGTCGTACAACTGGATTCCTGAATGAACTATCCAAAATATAGCATATTGTTCCTTATAGGTGAACAAACGACCATTCCATTCTGCTGAACGGATGTTCTTGAATTCCGTGAATTAGTAGTTCGTACAGGAGTCCCGGGATTAACATCTCACCGATTACGAATTTTTGCGACCCTTTCCAAATAAATATTCAAAACTATGCCAAAATACTGCGTAGTATTGGATGGAACTCCCATCTATGATTCAACAGGATGGCTTGGCATGTATCTGGATGGATCGCTCATTAGAGGCCCCATACAGTCTGAATAGTCGTGAGTGGCCTACATCTGTCTGTTCAACCATCATGAACTGAATCGACCAGCAATTCTGGATTCGGTTACTGCCGATTCTCTCCGTTGCCACGACGGACGCCGAGTACAGACCGAGAGATCTCTTATTGCCACTCTCCGGGAGGGATCTGCCAGGTGTTCGACGATGCTGAAGCGAGGAGCCTACAGTAACGAGATTCTTGAATCGTCCAGGCACAATGATACCAGCGGATAGCCTCGACGGCCACACGCATCCCACGTGCCACGTCAAACACACGAGGGTCCGCTACGCCCAAATATCGGGCTCTACGTCCCACTCGGAACCAGTGAGACTCAGTCTTTGACCGGGGCTTCGACCTTCGAACTCTCCCGGGCGAGTATATTCACACCGTCCGATTGCCGGAAAAGGTGGATGTGTTCCTCGTCGAAGACGATTTCGTGTTCCCGGTTCGTTTCGGGAGTAACCCCACCGGGAACTCGAACCCAACATTCCTCGCCGTCGATGTCCATATGGAGGTAGTTGTCTGAGCCGACCGGTTCGCGGACATCCAGGTGGGCGCTGATGACGTTGGATTCGTCGCCGGTCGCGAGCCTGATGTTTTCCGGACGAATACCAAGGACAAAGTCGTCGATGCCGTCAGCATGCTCCTCAATGTGCTGGACGAGTTCCTCCGAGAGACCGTATTCGAATCCACTACCGACTAGGTTCGACCCGGACAACGTGACGTTGAACTGGTTCATCGGCGGACTGCCGACGAAATCGGCCACGAACAGGTTCTTCGGCTGGTGATAGATCTCGTCCGGGGTGCCGATCTGTTGTAGTGTCCCCTGATCGATGACAGCGATACGGTCGGACATCGTCATCGCCTCCTCTTGATCGTGGGTGACGTAGATCGTTGTCGTTCCGAGTTTGTCCTGTAGCTGTTGTAGCTCTGTCCGCATGTGGAGCCGTAGCTTGGCGTCCAGATTCGAGAGCGGCTCATCAAAGAGGAACACGGAGGGCTCCCGAACGATCGCACGCCCAGTGGCGATCCGCTGTTGCTGCCCGCCGGAGAGGTTTCCGGGCCGCTTGTCGAGCTGGTCCTCGACGCCCATCATCTCGGCGGCTTCCTCGACGCGCTCGTCGATCTCGCTGTCGGGGAGATCCGTTGTCAATTTCAGCCCGTAACTCATGTTCTTCCGGGCCGTCATGTGTGGATACAGCGCGTAGTTCTGGAACACCATCGCGACATCGCGGTCCTGCGGTTGGATACCGTTGACAGCCCGGTCCCCGATGCGGATCGTCCCGTCCGAAATATCTTCGAGACCGGCGATCATCCGGAGTAGCGTCGATTTACCGGACCCGGACGGACCGACGATTGTCAGGAACTCCCCGTCTTTTATCTCGAAACTGACGTTGTCGACGGCCACGACTTCCGAGTCACCCTCGTACACCTTGCGGACGTTCTCGATACTAACGTCGCTCATACAGGGGTAGTAACCAAGCGGCGTAATAATTGTTGTGACCGAACAATGATGCAGGTCGCAGACTGTTCCCCACCGCCGGACTTTCTCTCACCCGATTCCGTCGAACGGGTGACGAAATGATCCCTGGCAATTTACCGGAAACAATATCCTATATAGGTGGTTTAATAATTATGATGGTTTAACGGACTCTCCATGGGTCGTAGGAACGTCACCAGAGAGACGCGTCGTAAATTCATTAAATCAGTCGGAGCAGCAGGCACGGTCGCACTTGCCGGATGTGGCGGTAACGGCGGTGGTGATGGTGGGAGTGACGGCGGTAGCACAGGTGATGCCGGCAGTGCTTCCTACGAAATCACGTTCTGGGAGCCCTTCAGCGGCGGCGAAGGCCCGGTCATGGAGAACATCGTCCAGCAGTTCAACGAGAACCAGCCGCTGGATACCGATGCCGAAGTGACCATCAACCGCCAGCGGACACCGTGGGACAACTACTACAACAAGCTGTTTACAGCCCTGTCGGGCGACGAAGCGCCGGACATGACAATCATGCACGCCGCCTATCTGCGTGCGTGGAGCGGCGGCATCGACCCGATGGGCGATTACATCGACACCGACGCATACAGCGAGGATTACACGGAAAGCCACTGGAACCTCGTCACTGTCGACGGGAGCGTGAACGCGTTGCCGATGGACATGCACCCGATCGGTGTGTACTACAACAAGGATCTGTTTGAGCAGGCCGGGCTGGACCCGGAAAGCCCGCCTACGAACTGGAATGAGTTCCAGCAAGCAGGGAACGCAGTGGTCGAAAACACCGACGCCCACGCGTTCACGCAGTCCCCGTACAACGACGGGTTCGGTTCCTTCCGGACCTGGAGCACCTGGGTCAAGCAACAGGGTGGCACGCTGTTCGACGACGAGTGGAACCCGACGTTCGACAACGAAGCCGGCCAGAACATCTCCCAGCTGTTCTACGATATGACCGGCGACATGGGCTGGTCGAAACAGACGAGCGAGGCCGACTGGGGGAACAACGCCTTCCAGAACGGGGACTGTGCCATGGCGATGAACGGGACCTGGTACGTGGCCGCACTCGAAGGCATTGACGGCTTCAACTGGGACTTCTTCAAACCGACTGTCGGACCCAACAAACAGCAGGATAAGGTGTGGGCCGACGGTCATACGCTCGTGCTCCCACAGAAACAGAGCCGGAGTGACGCGAAGTCGGAAATCACAGCGCAGGTCGCCCACTGGATGTCCACGGCGAACCCAGCCTGGGCCACCGAAGCCGGCCATCTCCCTGCGGCGACGAGTATCTACGAGGCCGACGAGTTCCAGAACAGTTCGTACTACGACAAGACGCTCAGCAAGTACGTCGAGATGGCGGAAGACGACACCTACTTCTACCATCCGAAGGTCCCGGACGGTGACCCCAACGCCCAGAACTGGTACAACTGGCTGGTCGACATCTGGGCGCACAACTCGGAGCCCCAGGAGGGCATCGAGTCCGGAATCCAGACGGTCAGCGACGGTATCTCGGGGTAGTGACGGATGGGGCTGACAGAACGATTTACGGGAGGTGCGGACACGACGAAGCGCAAGACCATCGGCGGCGTGCGGAAAGAGACAATCGAGGGTATCGTCTGGTCGCTCCCGTATCTCGCCGTCTTCGCGGTGTTCCTCGTCTGGCCCGCGGTTCGGGGACTCTACATGAGTCTCCACACGTATCCGAACAAGTTCGACCTCTCACAGACAGAATGGGTCGGCCTGCAGAACTACATAGAGCTGTTCAACGACCCGGTGTTCTACAACGCCATGGAGGGGACGTTCCTCTTCGTCGCCATCTCGGTCCCGCTGCTCGTGATTCTCGGGCTCGTGATGGCCCTCGGCGTGAACAAGAACGTGGCCGGAAAACGAACGCTCCGGGCCATCTACTTCAGCCCCTACGTCCTGACTGTTGCTGTCGTGACGCTGGTCTGGGCCCAGGTGTACTCGACCAGCTACGGGTTGATAAACTACTACCTGGGGTTCATCATGGCGAACCCGCCGGGATGGCTCACGTCGATGAACCTGGTGATGCCAGCGCTCGCGTTCATGACCGTGTGGTGGCTGGTCGGGTTCAACTTCGTGATTTTTCTGGCTGCCCGCCAGAGCATCCCCGACCGACTCTACGAGGCGGCCAAGCTCGATGGCGCGCACGGATGGCGAGCGTTCAAGGACATCACGCTGCCACAGATGCGCAACTCCATCGTGTTCGTGGTCATGGTGCAGTTCATCCTGCAGTTTCAGGTATTCGCACAACCCTACGTCATGACGCAGGGCGGTCCGAAAAACTCCTCGGACACGCTCGTCTACTATCTCTACCGGAGCGCGTTCTCACAGCAGGAGTTCGGCTACGGGGCGGCGATGGGATACGTCCTCGTCGCTATCCTCATCGTCATAGCGATTATCAACTTCAAGGTTATCGGTGATAGCAATGACTGACACTACTTCCCGGTCACGTCTCGGTAGCGATCGCGTCCGGAACGCGTTGCTTCACGTGTTCCTGTACGGACTCGCGTTCTTGATGGCAGTTCCGTACCTGTATACGATCTCCCGGTCGCTCCAGCCAAACGAGTTGCTGCGGGACCCGCGTCCGTACTGGATTCCGCCGCTCGTCGGCGAGCCGGTGACGCTGGAACACTACCAGTACCTGCTGAACAACACGCTGGTCGTCGAATGGACGATCAACACGTTCATCATCGCCGGCGGGGCGACGTTACTGATCGTCGTCATCGACTCGATGATCGCGTTCTCGCTCACCCGCCTCGACTGGCCGGGCCAGGGCGCTATCCTCGGGATAATCCTGGCGAGCTTCATGGTGCCGTACTACATGAACATCGTCCCGCTCTACCAGATCGTCTCGGATCTGGGGCTGATTAACTCCTACTGGGGCGTTATCCTGCCCGCGGTTGCCAGTCCGCTTGGCGTGTTCCTCCTCTATCAGTTCTTCAAGGACATTCCCGAGGAGTACGAGGAGGCCGCGCGGCTGGACGGGTTCTCGACCTTCCAGGTGTACACGCGGATCATCCTTCCGCTCGCCAAGCCGATTCTCTCGGCGCTGGCGCTGTTCATGTTCGTCTACAACTGGAACGCGTTCCTCTGGCCACTCTTGGTGCTGTCGGAACAAACGGCCTACACGCTGCCGATCGGGCTCGTCAATCTGTATCAGGGGAACATCGACACGCCCGGCCTCCACATGGCCGTGGCTATCCTGGGCTCGCTTCCCCTGTTCATCGTCTATCTGCTCTTCCAGGGACAGCTCGTCCGGGCAGTGCAGATGCAGGGTGCAACTGGATGACTGAATCGACCGAGGGGACCCTGTCGGTCCACCGCGCGCTCGCAACCGCGTTCCGGACGGTGTACGACCATCCGGTTCCGATGGTCGCGATCAGCGTCGGCTGGGTGCTCGCGTCGCTGCCGCTCGTCACGGTCGGGCCGTCGACGCTCGGGGCGTACGCAGCGGTCCGCTCGGTCCGCGAAAAGGGATACGTTGACCGGACAGAAATCGCAGCAACGCTTCGTAACCACTGGCTCGATGCGGTCCTGTTCAGCGGCCTGATGGCTGTGTTTCCGGTTATTGCTGTCCTCTATCTGGACCAGTTCATAACGACCGGCACCGGATACGCTGGTCTGTTCGGCGCGGTCGGCGTCTACCTGGCCTATCACGTTTGGGTCGTCTTCGCACTGGCTTTCGTGTCGCTCGCCGGCGGGACCGATGTTGTCGAAGCCGTCACCACCAGCTACCGCTGGTCGGTCGAGCGGCCGGTCGTGACCGTCCTCGTCGGTATCGTCACCGGGACGCTGTTCGTCATCTGTACGCTTCTCACGATTGCGCTCCCGCTGATCTTTCCGGCGCTGGCGGCGACGTTCCATACGGAGCTGACTGCTGATTCGCTTCGTCCGGCGGGTACCTAGCGAAACGACGGCGATAGCACCCTTCTGGGCTCCTTGTTCGTCGAAAAAGTATTGTTGGCAGTGATGGCTCTACCGTGCTTTGCCCCGGCGATTCGGACTGCCTTTCTCGTTATCGCGAAGAGAGTACAGGCAGTCGGTCCGATCGAGACGTGTAGCAGTCCGTCTTAGAGCTTGTTCAGTTTCAGCGGTCGTTTGCCATACCGGATCTCACAGAGTTCTGAACTGGACGCAGTCGAGGTGAACTGTAGTAGCTGCTTTCCGTTCGGTGAGGGCAGAATCGGCGTCGTCCAGCCGACGAAAATACGCCCGTCGAGATCACTCTCAGTTTCGAACGAGAGCGGTGCTTTCAGTGCCGTCCAGTCGCCGCTCCCGTCCAAGTCGGTGTTCGCGAGGACAACCTCACCGTTGCCCTCGACAAGTTCTCGATTTTCATCGACCAGTTGTTTACCCGAAACCAGGACAGTACCGTTCTCTCCCCCACGCGGCGTCCACGTGACGTAGGGTCCGTTGATGAACCGCCGCCCGTCTCCTGTGACGACCGGGTTTCCGAGGTCGGATGGCTCCCCCCAGTCACGACCGTCGGGTGAGGTTTTGACGTGAACTTCCCCGTCTACATCGTCCTCCCCGACCACTTCATAGCATATCATGTACCTGCCATTGGGCAGCTTAGTGATGGTCGGCATTCCTGGTCGGGTCACCCCGTCGGACACGGCAGCCACGAACTGCTCGTCGCCCCACGTCAGGCCGCCGTCCTCGGAGGCCTTGTACGCAACCAGTTGATTGTAGTCATCGTCGGTCCCCATCCGTTCGTCGGCGAAGTAACAGACGAGGTTCCCGTCGTCGTCGAGCGCGAGTTCCGGTTCCCAGACGGGACTGTTGCCGGCGTACGGCACGGCCTTCCCACCGGTAATGACGGTGCTTACGAACTCCCAGGTCTCGCCCTCGTCGGTACTTGCGTACAGGTCGATTTTTGTTTCGCCGAGTTCGCCGATCTGACCCTCGGGAACGTCTTCGGGGTCGTCCAGAATCGGAATCGAGTTACCGGCGGCAAGCACCGTTCCGGCCGGCCAGGGTCCAACTTCCTCTGGGAGTTCGAACAGTGTCGGTTGGTATCGCAGTCCCCACCCTTTCCCGCTCGTATCGTGTATCTCCGAGTACTTCGACCAGGAACGGCCGCCGTCAGTGCTCCGGTACACGGGGAAGTACGGGGTCGACCCGCCGCTCATCGACGGATAGAACTCGAAGGTAGCGAGGAGGGGGCCACGTCCACTCTGACTGTTCCCGCAACTATTCCCTGGACCGGCGTGTTCCAAGCGTGTGACGCGGGGATACAGCGACCCTGGGGCAGGTGTACCTTCCGGAGGGGTATAGAGTACATCACCGCTGTACTTGCCTCCGGGCTTGTTGGTCTCGGACTGGGCTGATCCAGTTCCGACAAACATCGTCCCACCCAGTGCTGCCATTGTCTTGCAATACTCTCTCCGACTGCTGTGACTACTGAACGGTATATCTCTCATATCTCCGACTCCGATTCCGTCTTCTCACAAATCTTCAATAAAGATTGTGTTATTATTTCCCAGGGATACTTTTGCAGTAGTTCGCTGGCCTTTCGGGTGTTTTCAGTAGGAGTGCCATCTCGTTCTACAGCGCACAATCTCGGAGAATGGAAATGTTTCGTGCCTTCTATACGCCCAAATTAGCGTGTTTTAAACACTAATGAAAGGTTTCAGGACCTCCATCGGTTAAGGCTGGAACCGGACCCGTGAAAATACGGCGTGAGGAACCACCGATATCGCCGTCAGTTCTTAACACACAACAGTCGCGATTAGCGATGCTGTCGACGCAATCGACGAACTACCGTCGCATTCATGTTCACTACAGCCCAGATGTCAGCATATGATGGTTAGAAAATCCCTATGTCTATAATTTGTATACCTATCTGAGTATTTAGAGTGATATAGGGCTACTACGACTGTGAAATACCGTGCTATATTTAATTATCACCTCCAACGACTCTAAAATAACTAAAAGTAATTCGAAACCTCGAAGAATAGAAATAGATTTGTAACGTTATTCCGATAACTATCACTACGGATAATTCGTCACGCAGTCAATCTCTTTGGAGTTATATTGTCCGTCCGACACCCGCTAGTTGGACTATCTCCGGAAGACGCCCATTGAGAACTCTCATCGGGGCTGTCGGATCAATAGTAGTACTCGATTCGAACAATCTCAGACCGCACGTGACCGCCTGACCCAGCCGATGCGTGTGATTGCCTCCGCACCGAGTTGGCCGAGAAGTCCGGCGGCTTCGAGATCGTGTTCCGCGAAGGCGTCGACGACGACATCACCGGCGCTGAGGACACCGTGTTCACCGATAGGGACGTACAGCCCGGACTGAAGATCACCACGGCTATGATCATCTGCGGTCAGTTCGTGGTCCGCATGGAGCTCGGGGTCGCCGGTCCGGAAGGTCCGTGCAGCGGGGGTCTCCTCGTCCACGGAATAATCAGGTCGGTCGCCAGCCCGCGCAACACACTCCTCGGTAGCCACGACAGTTCGCAGCAGGTCGGCGTCGGTATCGACCAACCGAACCGTCGTATTGACCAGTCCGAGGATGTTCTTCGCGGCGTCGGCGAGGATTTCAGCAACGTCCTTCCGTGAGCTCACAGACCGAAGTTCCTGACTCGTTTTCCGAAGCACCTCGATGCGCTGTTCGCGTCGTTTCACGTCGGTGATATCCTGAACGGTCCCGTACAACCATAGTTCTCCGCCTGCCGTTTCACGCGGCTCGCAGTGTATCTGTATCGACCGCTCGGTCGTGCCCGCCCCGGTAAGCGCCACGTCGACGGTGAACGGTTCGGTATTCGAAGCTGCCTCGGTAAATAGCCGGAGCACCTCCTCTTCGTCGCTATCGGTGTATTGGGCGACGAGGTCGGCAAACGAGAGCTGCTGGTCCGGATCGACACCGTGGACTCTCTTTGCCTGTCGGCTCCACCATGTCTCTTCCGTCGCCACCCTGTAGGACCACACGCCGACACCAGTAAGCCGCTGAAAGCTTGACAGCAGTTCCAGATACTGCTCCGTATTTAGCAACTCAGACGGTCTGTCTCGTGGACTACCCATGTTCCTGTGGACAGTTAACACAGACACCAGATAAAAACCTTCCTGTGGAGTCTCTCTATTGCATTCCTGCCCCTACCGGTCGCACCCTTAGCCGTGCCAAGTCCGTTCGTGGGACCAATTTGGGCCGTTCAAATAAGTCAATCCAATTACTATTATGGGGTTCATGTCCCCAGTCCGTCCGTTGTCGACTGTTGAGTACTGGCAGTACTTCCAGTCAATATTCACATAATGCGAATAATACGCTCTCGGCGGCGTAGTGTTCACATTATGCAAACAGTTATCAAAACGGCGCAGTATGAATACGGTATGATAGAGAATACCGAGCGACGAACGCTCAAAACGACCCAGACCTCGTTGCGTATTCTCACCCTGATTCTGGAACACGATGGACTCACGCTGGCAGAACTCGACGGGATGGTCGACAGTCCGAAGAGTTCGATTCTCAGCCACCTCGACACGCTCCGTGACAGCCGATATCTGGTGAAAACAGACGGTGTGTACCGGGTGAGCTTTAGAGTGGCGCTGCTGGGTGACAGAGTCAGAGCGCGGTATCCCAACCGCGACCGCGTCAGTTCTGTCCTCGAAGACCTGGCCGAGACGACTGGTGAGGAAGCCAACTTCACTATCTTCGAGCATGGCCGGCTGCTGATGTTCCACGGGACTTCGGGTAACGCGGCGACGACAGAGGATGAAACCGACTACCGTTCGGAGTATTACCTCCACAATACCGCCGCTGGCAAAGCCATTCTGTCGGAACTTGACCCGACTCGTGTCGAGCGGATACTCGATAAGTGGGGACTGCCACGGGAGTCTGAGGCCACGATCACCGACCGGGAACGACTGTTCGACGAACTGGCCGAGACCGGTGAGCGGGGGTACGGCATCGTCGACGAGGAGTTCGCACCCGGCCTCGTTGCCGTCGGGGCAGCCGTCTACCGCGACGATGGGACGATCCTCGGCGGTCTGAGTGTGGGCGGACCGAAGTATCGGATCGATCGAACGCGGATCAACCACGAACTGGGTGAGCAGCTGCTTGAGGCCGTGAGCTCACTGGAATCCACACTCCAATCGTAGCCAGTCGGTCATCTTTGCGGTGCTATTTGACGGCCGAAATAACGTCTGTACGTGTGTTAGTTTGAGTCCGTCAGATCACCAATCGGATGTTCTGGCGCTCCTATCGAAGTATACGAACGCCCTGCGTTAAAGCAACTGTATGGCTTAACTGGCGGTTCGCTGAGACAGTATCTACCAGACCAAACTTGCTCTATTCGCATTATGTGAATACTCTCGGTAACCGCTCGGTTTTTGATCGGTGCGATAGCTGCCGGGGGACAGACACGAAAACAAAATGATTGATTGTGGACATCACACAGACTATCCGTCCACGCCGGGCCGAACTTGGTTTTCGAAACCTATTCAACATCATTAATATTGCAGAAGATTTAAATATGTTGTTATACCATTCTTTCATGGACGTTCAAACTATGACCAGAGATGCAGAAGCGGTGGACGGGTCCAGGCGAAGCTATCTGAAAGCTATCGGAACCGCTGGCATCGCTGCCGGCCTCGCCGGCTGCTCGGGTGGTGACGGGGGCAGCGGCGGCGATGGTGGCACCACCGGTAACGGGGACAGTAGCGGTGGCAGCGACGGCAACGGCGGTACCGAGTACGCCGCTATCGGGAACTTCCCACCCGAGGGCGATACGGTCTCCATCGGATTCAACGGACCGACTTCGGGAGCGTTGGGTCCCGATGGCCAAGACCAGGAGAAGGGGTTCGATCTGGCGGTCACACACCTCAACAACGGCGGGGGGCTCGTAGACTACTGGGACCGGCTGAGCGGCGGCGGTATCATGGGTCACCAGATCGAACCGACGAAGGCCGACACAGCGGGAAGCGCTGATACGGCCCAGGACAACATCGACCGGATGATTCAGCGGGACAACATCCAGTTCTGGACCGGTGGCATGTCCAGTACGGTGACGATGGCGATGCAGAACGTCGCCCAGCGCGAGAAAGTGCCGTTCATGGGCGGGAACTCCACCTCCGCGGGTATCTCTGGAGAGAACTGTTCGCGGTACTACTTTCATCCAACCTTCCACGCGGAGATCATCGGGATGGCGATGGGCGAAGCCGCCCCGGCCGTGCTCGGCGAGGACCGGTCGCTGTTCCACATCTACATGGATTACTCCTACGGGCAGTCCAACCGCGATGCTGCTCGCAAGTACCTCACGGAAGAGGGACCGTGGGAAGACGCTGGTGGGGCCGCTATCGCGGAGGGTGAGACCGACCATAGCTCCCAGATACAGGCGCTCGAAGAATCCGGCGCCGACACGCTGTACTTCTCTAGTTTCGGGAACTTCGCCGCCAGCGGCCTCGCACAGCTGCGCGATGCCGGACTCACCGACGATATCGATGTCATCATCCCACACGTCAGCGCGTTCACGCTCGATCCCCTGGGTGCGGACGCAGAGGGGGTCCTCGGGATGGAACCGTGGAACCCCAACGCCGACAACGAGCCCAGCCAGGTGTTCGCTGAGGCGTATCGACAGGAGTACGACGAGACGCCCAACCAGAGTTCGATGCACACCTACGAGTCGATGATGGTCTACGCGGCCGCGGTTGAGGAGGCCGGCACTTTCCACCCACCGACGGTGGTCAGAACGCTCGAAGAATTCGAGTGGAGTCTCGCGTGGGGCGAGTCGGCGTACCGGACCTGCGATCACCAGGTCGAACGACCGTGGTATCTCGTGCGTGGCGTCGGTGACGACCGCGCCGAAGAACTCGGTATCCGGACGGAAATCGTCGAGACGACCGACCCGCTGGTCTACGACTGCAGTTCGTTCCCGGCATCTAACTGCGCTATGGGAGACAACCCGTACGGAGACGAGTAGCGACAGACAGCTACCGAGCCGTGGGCGGGCCAACAACTGGACGCCGAGACGGGCGTTGAACCAATAGTACGGTGGTTCGTGCGCGAACGGCGGTGGTCCGACACGACGTGAGTTTTCCCCGAAGTCCACCGAAGCACAAGGTTAACATACATGATGGATGCAGTACAAATCGTACACACTATGAGACGGATAATCACACCTGTCCCGAGGTGGCAGCCATGAGTATCGATGGAATCGTCGGATTCCTGTTCATCGCGCTGAGCGTCGCGTCCCTGTACTTGCTCGTCGCAGTCGGGCTCTCGATCGTGTTCGGATCGCTTAAATACGTGAACATGGCACACGGTGTGCTGTACCTGGCAGGCGCGTACATCGGCCTCCTTATCGCGTCGAGCGAGCAGTACGGCGGGCTCCTGAGCGATGCGGGTCAGATTGGGCTCGGCTGGGGGTTCATTCCAGCGTTAATACTGACCCCGGTCATTATTTTCGTCCTCGGTATCGTCATGGAGCGGTTCCTCGCGAAGCCGTTCTACGAACGCGATTTGCTCGAACAGTTGCTGGTGACGTTCGGGGTTCTGATCGCCGCCCAGGAGTTCGTTGCCATCATCTTTGGCCGGACGGGGACTATCTATCCCCGGCCCGAGTGGCTCACGGGCGCGATATCGCTTCCCGTCATCGGCACGCCGCCCGGGATGAGCGCGGCATCGACGATACGTGTGCTGGTCGTCGCACTCACGTTCGTTCTTATCCTGGCCATCTTCGCGTTCTTCAGGTACACCGACTACGGGCTCGCCGTGCGTGCGGGGACGGAGGACTCGGAGATGGCCGAGATGCTCGGCATCCGAGTCGGACGGCCGTTCCTGCTGATATTCGCGGTCGGGTCCGCGTACGCGGGTCTGGCGGGTGTCCTCGGGGGGTCGCTGTTTAACGTCACTTCCGGAATCGGCATGGAGATAATCATCCCCTCGCTGGTCATCGTGATAATGGGCGGCGTCGGCAGCCTCAGAGGGACAGTGGTCGGCGCGCTGCTGGCCGGCCTCTTTTTCGCGACAGCCACCGAACTCATGCCGAGCATGACCCGGGCCAGTATCTACCTGCTGGCAATCGTGGTCTTATCTCTCAGACCGAACGGGATCTTCCCCTCCACGGAGGTGGGCCAATGAGTATTGATACGATTCGCAACAGTGTCAACGGCGACTCGACGCTGGTTAGCTGGGAGACGTGGAATCGAATCAAGCACACTGAACGATTCGTCGTCCTGTCGTCGGTCCTGTTCGTGCTCTCGTTCTCGTACATATTCGGACGCGCACCTGTCGTCTCTGGGATTCTACGGGGATACCACGGACTCGCGATGACTGTCCTCATCTGGTCGATATTCGCTCTCGGATTCAACCTTCTCTTGGGGCAGACGGGACTCCTCTCCTTTGGCCACGCCATGTTCTTCGGGACGGCGAGTTACGCCGCAGCGCTATTCGCGATTCACGTGTACAATGAACCACTCGTCGTCGTCCTCGTCGGGATGCTGGCTGCGGTGGCCCTCGGCGTTGTCTCGGCGCTGATATTGCTGCGTCTGCACACCGTGTACTTCTCCATCGTCGCGCTCGCGATCGCCCAGCTGCTTTATTTCCTCGCTCGGGAGCCGCTGGTCGAGATAACGAGGGGGATTAACGGGCTCGAAATCCCACGCGTTGCACTCCTGGGAATCATCGACCTGGAACACGAATACAGTGGTCTCATCGGCACACTCCTGGTGAATAACCTCTACATCTTCATCGGAGTGTTTTTCGTCGCCGTCGTCGCGCTCATCACGCGAATCCGAAAGTCGCCCTACGGGCTGATATTCAAGTCGATCCGGGAAAACGAGACGCGGACGGCGTTTATGGGACTGGATGTCTGGCGCTACAAGTTCGCGGCGTTCATCCTCTCGGCGGCGATTGTCGGACTTGCCGGGGGTCTGATGGCTGTCAACACGCAGTTCGCCGGCGTCGAACGGCTGTACTGGTCCGTCAGCGGTGACATCGTCGTGATGACCGTCCTCGGCGGGCTGGGAACACTCGCCGGACCCGTTATCGGGACGTTCGTTTTCTTCTATTTCAAGGGCATCGTCAACGGGTTCCCGACGCTTGGCAACTACTGGTTGCTCTTGCTATCGCTGTCGTTCACCATCGTCGTGTGGATCTATCCGGACGGAATCTGGGGCATGCTCACGGACGTTACTGCGGCGCTCCGTGACCCGAAAGAACTGGTGGCGAAAACGAAACGGTGGCTCGCGAACCTTGGACCGTCCGGAGGTGAGCGCTGATGTCGCTGCTCGAAACACAGGGGCTAACGAAGGAATTCGGCGGTCTCACGGCGCTCAACGATGTCGACTTGGCTGTCGAAGCGGGTGAGCTAGTCTCGCTTATCGGTCCGAACGGCGCTGGGAAGTCGACGCTCATCAATACGATAACGGGACAACTGTCGCCGACGCGGGGCGATGTTTACTACGACGGGACCGACCTCGTCGGGATGAAACCGTTCGAAATCGCGCAACTCGGGGTCGGTCGGTCGTTCCAGACCGCGTCGATTCTGCCAGAGCTGACGGTGCGTGAAAACATTCAGGTCGCGTCCTTCGCGGCGGAGCACGGTTCGTTCAGGATCAACTTCCTCCGTCGTCGGGACTCCTTCGAGGAAGTGCAAGCGCAGACGGACGACATTCTGGAAACGATCGGGCTCGATTCGAAGGCCGATTCGGACGCTCGGTCGCTCCCGTACGGTGACAAACGCAGGCTCGAAGTCGCGATTGGACTCGCGACCGATCCGGACCTGCTGTTCATGGACGAGCCGACGGCCGGGATGTCTCCGGCGGAGACCGAAATGACGGTGAATCTCATCGGCGACCTGCTGACCGACTGGGGAATGACGATATTCCTCGTCGAGCACGACATGGACATCGTCTTCGACGTTTCAGACCGCATCTTCACGCTCCACCAGGGAGAGCTGATTGCACGCGGAACGCCGGAGGAAATCAGAGAGCATCCGGCCGTCAGAGAAGCCTACCTCGGCGGAGGTGGAGAGGCATGAGCCTGCTTCACCTGGATGACATCCACGCCCATTACGGACCGAGTCACATCCTGCGGGGCGTCTCGCTCAGCATCGAAGCGGGTGAAATCGTCACACTCCTCGGACGGAACGGGGCCGGCAAGACCACCACCGTTCGGAGCATCGCTGGGACCGAACCGCCAGAGGTTCGGTCCGGAACGATACGCTTCGACGGCACAGACATTACGGACTGGCCGGCCGATAACGTCGCAATGGGCGGCATCGGCGTCGTTCCCGAGGGGCGTCGCCTGTTCACCGAACTGACTGTCGAGGAGAACCTCGAAATGTCCAAGATCACCCGCGGCTGGTGGAACACGATCCGTCGGGGCGGGCTCGGTGGCGACGACAGCACGATGACCCTCGGGGAGCTCTACGACCTGTTTCCTCGACTGGAGGAACGACGGGAACAGGAAGCCGGCACGCTCTCCGGTGGTGAACAACAGATGCTATCGATTGCGCGGACGCTCCGATTACCGGATCTGAAGCTATTGCTGCTGGACGAACCGACGGAGGGGCTGGCTCCACAGATAGTCAAGACGGTCGGTGACTCCATCGAGGAAATCGCCGACCAGGGGCTGACGGTGCTGCTCATCGAGCAGAACGTCCGCGAGGCGCTTCGCATCGCAGACCGCGGATACGTCCTTGACCAGGGCGACATCGTCTACGAGGGCACCGTCGAGGAACTCGAAAACAAAGACCTCGACGAGTACCTCGTCGTATAGCGACGGTCCAGCCGGCGACACCGTCACACGTCCCTGAGCGCCGATACCATTATTCCATCAGCGTCACAAGGTGCCACAGATGGCGAACAGCAACCGTCGGCAGTTTCTCGCGTCGCTCTCGACAGCCGCAGTCACTCTCGCTGCTGGCTGTCAGAGTCTGGGTACTGTGCGCACCGAGCACCCGATTTCCGAACCGATCACCTCGTGGCCGACGTTTCGGGGCAGTCGATACAACACTGGTTACACCGGTGGCCCCACAGCAATCGGGTCGAGTCCGTCGACCAAGTGGACCTACGAAGCCGATGGGCCGTTCTGGGGGAGTCCGGTGGTGGTGAACGGGACCGTCTACATCGGTAGTGCGGATAATTCGCTGTACGCACTCGACGCTGAGACGGGGGCCGAAGAATGGACGTTCCCGACACAGCATCGGATCGAAGGCACACCGGCCTACCGCGATGGGACGGTCTACGTCGGGTCATACGATAGGCACCTGTACGCCGTCGATGCGGTGGACGGCACAGAACAGTGGTCACGAGCGTTTGGCGGCCTGATTCGAGGCAGTCCGACGGTGTGGAACGGCTCGGTCTTTGTCGGCGTCGGCTGCCACAACCTCGCCTGTGCGTGGTACGCCGACGAAACCGACGTGCCGGAAAACGGCTGGATCTACTCGCTCGATGCCGCGACGGGAGAGACGAACTGGCGGTACGAGGTCGGCACCGAGGTAGTGAGCAGCCCGGCAGTCACTGACGAGTACGTGTATATCGGTGCGTCCGACGGGACCCTGTATGCACTGACGCCTGCTTCGGGCGACATCGAATGGACGTACGACACCCGGGACATGATCTGGTCGAGCCCAGCCGTCGCCTACGGAACCGTATACATCACCGATTGGAACGGCAATGTTCACGCCGTCGATGCGGAGACGGGGGATCAGGAGTGGCTCGCGGACACGGCCGGACGGTACATCTCGGGGTCCGTCGCCGTCGACGAAGAAGCAGTCTATATCGGCCATACGCCGTACAACACGCTCGACGACCCTACGACGAACCACGCCAAGATATTCCGGTTCGACCGAACCGATGGCACGGAGGAATGGGCCTTCGAAACACCGGCCCTCGAGATCGGGAGCAGTCCAGTCGTGACGGACGAGCACCTCTACGTCGGGAGCCACCGACAGACCGAAGGGGACAACGGCGTCGGTGTGCACGCGCTCACGACCGACGGTGACGAGGAGTGGTTCCTGGAGATCGGTGGTCGGGGTGTCGGCTCCAGCCCAGCGCTCGTCGACGGCGCTCTCTACTTCGGCGGGACCGACGCGACAGTGTACGCTGTGGAATAAGGTTCAGCTTACGAACCCGGAACGTCACCCGGCGGGAAAATCGTCGCTTCGTCGAGGTCGCGTATCTCGGCTTCCGGGCCGGGCGGACAGTAGACGGCGATGAATCGAAGCGGCTCCCAGGACGTGTTTATGGTGCTATGTTCGACACCGCTGGGGATGTAGACCATCTCACCCGCGCTGACGGATCGCTCTTCGTCCGCAACGGTCTGTTCGCCCTCGCCGCTGAGGAAGTAGAGGATCTCCTCGCTGTCTGGGTGGGTGTGTCGCTCGTGTCCTTTCCCGGGTTCGAGGACCACGACACCGGCACTGAACCCCTCGGATCCGGTGACGTTGGGGGCGTTCATCCACTTCAGTGTCCCCCAGTCTAGCTGTATCGTCTCGACATCGTCTGGCTGGACGAACCGCTGGTCTGCTGCCATAACGTATGGTATCGCACAGCAAGATGTGTTAAATATTGTGATTAGATCTCTACACTATGGTCCAACAGGGTCGAAAGAACGAACAGCGCCAGTTTGAACCCCAATCTTGATTAGGGATTCTATCGATAGTTTCAACGCACATGGAGTTCGCACGAACCGAGTCTCTAGAGCGGTTAGAATCGACTGTACAGGACAACGAACCCGTTATCGGAGCAGGGGCAGGCACGGGTATCTCGGCGAAGTTCGCCGAACGCGGTGGGGTCGATCTGCTCATCATCTACAACTCTGGGCGGTACCGGATGAACGGCCGCGGATCGCTGGCTGGCATGCTCTCGTACGGCGACGCCAACGAAATCGTGCTGGAGATGGGGCAGGAGGTCTTACCTGTCGTCGAGGACACGCCGGTCCTGGCGGGTGTCAACGGCACCGATCCGTTCCGCGAGATGGATGTCTTTATCGAAGACCTCAGACGCCGCGGGTTCTCGGGCGTCCAGAACTTCCCCACAGTCGGCCTGATCGACGAGGACAGTTCCTTCCGGAAGAACCTCGAAGAGACCGGGATGGGCTACGATCAGGAGGTCGAAATGATCCGGGAAGCCAGTGAGCAGGGGATGCTCACCTGTCCCTACGTGTTCAACGAGTTACAGGCCCGCGAGATGGCCGAAGCCGGTGCCGACGTGATTGTCTCGCACATGGGACTGACCACCTCGGGTGATATCGGCGCGGAGACTGCTTTGAGCCTGGATGAGGCCGCCGAGCGCGTGCAGGCACATCATGACGCCGCAAAAAGCGTCAACGACGATGTGATGGTCATCTGCCACGGCGGCCCCATCGCCTGGCCCGATGACGCCCAGTACGTCCTCGACAATACTGACGGCGTCGTCGGTTTCTTCGGCGCTTCCAGCATCGAGCGCCTCGCTACTGAAGACGCAATCGAAAAACAGGCACGCGAGTTCAAGGACATGACCGTCTCATGAACCGACCGACACGAGTGAGGTGCATACGATGAGCGTCGTCATCGTTGGCACACTCGACACGAAGGGCGAAGAAATCGGTTTCGCACGCGATATCATCCAGGCCCAGGGCATCGACGTTCACCTGGTGGATGTCGGTGTGATGGGTGACCCGGAAATCGAACCTGATACCACTGCCGACGAGGTGGCACAGGCGGGTGGCTCGTCTCTCGCAGCGCTTCGCGAGGACGAGGACCGCGGTGTAGCGATAGAAGTCATGGGTGATGGTGCGGCGGCTATCGCGACCAGGTTCCACGAGGCGGGGACGCTCGATGGGATTCTCGGGCTGGGTGGGTCGGGGAACACGTCAATCGCCACAAGCGCGATGCGAGCGCTTCCTGTGGGGGTTCCGAAGCTCATGGTTTCGACGATGGCTTCAGGAGATACCGAACCCTACGTCGGGGCCACCGACATTGCGATGCTGTACTCCGTCGCTGACATCGAGGGACTGAACCAACTCTCACGGACAGTCATTGCCAACGCAGCGCTAGCGATGGTGGGCATGGTCGCCAACGACCCCGGGGTGGAGCTGTCCGAGAAGCCGACCATCGGGATAACTATGTTTGGCGTCACCACACCGTGCGTCCAGACGGCGCGCGAGGTGCTGGAAGACAGCGGGTACGAAACCATCGTCTTCCACGCAACCGGAACCGGCGGCCGAGCGATGGAGAATCTCATCCGAGAAGGCGTCATCGACGGTGTCCTCGACGTGACCACCACGGAATGGGCCGACGAACTCGTCGGTGGGGTGCTGTCCGCTGGCCCTGACCGACTCGACGCGGCGGCCGAGACGGGGATTCCACAGGTCGTCGCTCCCGGTGCGCTCGATATGGTCAACTTCGGGCCGCGTGAATCTGTCCCGGAGAAGTTCGAGAACCGGACGTTCCACGTCCACAATCCACAGGTAACGCTGATGCGAACGACACCGGAAGAAAACACTGAACTCGGACGGATCATCGCTGAGAAACTCAACGCCGCGACCGGACCGACGGCGCTCGCGCTCCCGCTTGGTGGCGTCTCGATGCTTGATGAACCCGGTGGGGACTTTCACGATCCTGAAGCCGACCAAGCCCTGTTCGATGCGTTCCGTGCCCATCTGGATGACGGGGTCGAACTAATCGAATCCGATGCCGCAATAAACGATGCAGCGTTCGCTCGACGCATCGTGGAGACACTCGAAGCGTACATGGATGGAGAGGGAGACAGCTGAAACCCTCTCCCGCAAGCGTGAGCGATATTTGTAACGGTGACAACCGCACCAGCGGACCAGTTGTAGACTGCTTTTATCATGTCCAAGAGATTGTCTCGTAACCTCGTCTTCTCTGGCATGGCTAATTCGTGCAATCACTAGTCTTTCAGAACCCGCAACGGAGAAGTAGTACGTGTGGGAGAATACTGGCGAGGGTAGTGTTCCTCCGGAATTGCTTCAGCTGTTCCTGGACACTGCACTGATAGTCGCCTCTTGATAAGCTAGACCTCCGAACCGAGAAGCCTCACGGTTTCTTTGGTCGTTTCCGGGCCCTCGGAAAGAGAGCCAGAGGACGATGAAATTTGGTATAGCATTATAGAGTTTATACCCCGCGGTAATACGAGTGGCGATATTTGTCTTGTTGTGGGTTTCTCATGCAGAAAACAAAACAAGACAAAGTATTAGTAGTTCGACTGGAATACGCTACATACGAAATATCGGCGATGCAGATGAACCAGTCACGACCGCTCCGTTGTTACTGTACTCTATGTGCCCAAATCAAAATCCAATGACTGAAACTCTCTACTCGACTATGGACTTGTCTGACTGTGAGTCCTTCTATCACGAGACCGTCGTGCCGATGATGGAAAACGACGACTTCGATCCCACCGTCGAAACTCCCTCCTATGCGTGGATTAACAGACAGTTTCCGGGATTCGTCAAGCATCTCCAGCGGCAGTTCGACCTGTCTCCGGCCCAGTTCTATGACGAGATCGGAGTACCGAAAGTAGAGAGGTCACGGGCTTCTTTTGACTTTCTCTCCGATAACACACGTCGGGCTATCGAGAACTATCTCGATGAACTAGAAACGCGTCGTGGACGTGCGGAGGCGACAATCGACACTCGGCGGTCGATTCTACGCCGATACGCCAAAGTATATACCAATATTCACTATACGAAAGATTTGCTTGCACCGCTGGAGAATCCTGACGAACGCGTCGCGGAGATGGAGCGGGTCGCAACGACGTTTGACGCATTAGATCAACTCGATGACGCGCTGACGACGCTTGCGTCACGGCGCAAATACGTCCAGGACACACGGCAGTTCTACAAGCATTTGGTGATGTTCGGGGACGCCGAGTACAACCCACTGGCTGACCTTGAGATCCGGTTTGGTTGGGACGAGACCCCATCTTGGGACAACAAAGCACTTGATCGCGATGCTGTGCAGCGACTCTACACCGCGGCGACGGATCTAAGAGACCGATTCATTGTGATCGCCTGCTGTGGCTGGGGGCTCCGACCGAGTGAAGTCGCATCGTTGCATATTCGACAGCTCAATTTGGAGCAAGAGGATGGCTCACACCCGTATATTGAGTTTGACGAGGGTGAACGGAAAAACGGGCCCGGAACCGTGGCTCTCTTGACCGGGCTAGAGACGGTGGAACGTCGGATCGAAACGCTATCTGACACGGACTGGAGCGGATACCTCCTTCCTTCTCCAGCCTCGGAGAGTGGTCACCTAACCGCTGAGACTGTGCGCCGTCGGTTCAAATCCGTGGCCGAAACTGCAAATGTCACCGTCGATGGCGAAAGGCCAACGCCGAAAACAGGCCGCAGATTCTGGTATACGGCCTACGGTGCCGCTGTCAGGCGTGTCGCGGAACGGTTTGAGGACGTTGCTGCGGAGCAGGGTTCGGCGTCTGCGCAGGTCGTCCTCGACAACTATCTCTCTGAATCTGAAGCGCGTTCGCATCGACGGGCGGAGATGCGCGAGACGCTTGCGGGACTGTTCGACAGCTGATCTGCGGTCGTGGATTCGTGAGGTGTCTATAGTGGTGAACCACATCAGCTATACTATATAGCTATATCGTCTGACTAATCTTTATATCTACTCAGTGTATTCTGTCCGATATGCTCACCTACACTGTGTACAGCGAGGCCGGCGGGGTCGGCAAGACAACAATGGCGGCGAACCTTGCTGTCGCCGATGCTCGTGCTGGCCACGATGTACTGGCAATCGATATGGACCCACAGGAGGGCAGCCTCTCGTTCCTGTTCGATGTTGCGGATCACCGAACAGACTCGGAGGCCGACAGCTTAGTTCGGCACCTCGTCGAACGGCCTCGTGGACCGTTCGCTGACCTCATTGAAACCTCTGAAGGTGTCGATATCCTCCCTGCGCACAATTCTCTAGAAGTCCTTTCGAAGCACCTGCGACGCCGGGAAGAGGAAGCAGCTGATTTCGGTGAGAACTGGAACCCGAACGTCCAGCTCCTTCGCGTATTAAAGGACGCAGGGGTCCCATCAGAATATGATACCGTTATCATAGATCCGCCGGCGACCGCCGACGTGAAATTGTACAACGCGCTCCATGCGACTCGACACCTCGTTATTCCGTTCGAACCGAGCGGCAAGGGCCAGCAGTCCGTCGAGGGGCTGGCAGATCTCGTTACCGGGCTAGAGGAGACGCTGAACATCAACGTGGGCGTATTGGCCGCAGTCCCGAATCGGTTCAAGGGGACGAACGATCAAGAAGAGATGCTCAAGCGGCTCCGGGCGGAGTCGTATGACATTCCGGTAGTGTTCCGCGAGCGCACGTCGCTACTTGAGGGCTGTTGGCGCAAGCAGTGTTCGGCCTTCGAGTACATTGACAAACACCGTAGCCGGGAACGGGAGTACGAACTCGAAACGTTACAGCAGTTCGAAGAACTGGCCGCCCATCTCCGACAAACCCGAGAGCAGGAGGCGACAGCATGAAATCTGGCTCCGGTGACGACCCGTTTGCGGAATCAGACTCGGATCCGGATACAGAAGAACGGTCGGACGAAACTGCGGAGATCGAGCCCGACTCGGAAGCTCCGGAAGATGCGGGTCAGCCTGATATTCCGTACAAATTCCGTCGCAGTTCTGTCAAGGAAGACCGCAAACAACGGCCGATTTTTATTCGGCCCGATGTCGAAGCACGTGAGTCTACGTTTCTCCGTAATCTAGAGGATGATGTCGGTGAGGATGTCTACAAAACCGACGCGCTGGAAGCGGCTCTCGTCGTTGCGATGGATAACCCTGATCTCGTCGCTGCGAAACTGCGCGAGTGGGGCTACGACTGGGAACAGTCAACGACACCGCGCTGATTCTTTTTCAGTCTCTCCAGACCAGTTCTTGTAGTGACCGACGGTCGTCGTATTGTAGCTGCCCGTTGGCCCAATACGCGGTGGTCTGGTAGCGATCCGAGGAAAATCGTCGGAATCGCTGGGGTGATGGACTGAACTGTGTGGGTGTGCTCTCCGACTATACCATAAAGATATTTTGTGTGAATCGGCTATGTGGCTATGCTTACCAGCTATTTTTGATAGCTATATTTGTTAGCTATACTGTTTGGTTAGAGGGATTAGCTATTTTGACAAAGTATTCTGTAGAGTTGAGTTGTGTAGGTGGTGAGTATAGCCATCTGTCGTAGGTAGTGCCATCAGCTACACATAAACATCCGTTGCGTGACAGTGACTACACAGTCCTTAGCGACCAGACACTACAGATGAGAATGTGTCTGAAGAATAGGGTTTCAACAGAGCCGAAACTGCCGTCCGTAACAACGACCAGCGCGCAGAGCGAGTCCTAGTGAGTGCCCCAAACATGGTCGGTGACCAATATAACACTTCCCGCCACTATGAATGAGTGAAATTAACATGGACGAATCCGAGGCTAGAACAGCAAGAGAGGAGTGGGGAAGCCGGTTCGGCTTCCTCATGGCGATGCTGGGGGCGATGGTCGGCGCAGGTAACATCTGGCGGATGCCGTTTACCACAGGCCAAAACGGCGGTGGGGCGTTCCTCGTGATATACGTCGTTCTGTTGTACCTCATTGCGATTCCCGGCCTCATGGCAGAAACGATGATCGGCCGGTACACGAACAACGGCGTTATCGGTACGTTCAGGGAACTTCTCGGGGGCGGGAAGGGTCTCGGGCTCGGTCTCGTCGTGCTCCTCGTCAACGTCGCACTGATGTCGTACTACGCGCCCATAATCGGGTGGGCGTTTTATTACGCTGGCCACTCGCTGCTTCTGACGTTCACACAGGCCGGATTCCAGCCGCAGGCGTTCTGGGACGGATTTATTTCCAGTCCGATGCTCGTTATCGGGATGCATACACTGACGATGGCTGGTCTCGCCGGGGTCCTCGTGTTCGGCATCCGGCGTGGTATCGAGCGCGTCGTGAAGTGGATGATACCGCTGCTCGTCGTCGCGCTCATCGCGGTCGGGGTGCGCGGCATCACCCTTCCAGGTGGGATGGACGGGCTGGCGTTTATTTTCACGCCCGACTGGACGTACCTCACTCGCGGGAGTACCTGGGTCGCCGCGCTCGGCCAAGCGCTCTTTTCGACGGGGTTAGGATGGGGGATCGCGCTCACCTACGGCAGCTATCTCGGGCGATACGACGATGTCCCGCTCGGTGGAGGCCTGTTCACTGCCGTTGGGAACACGAGCATCGGCCTGCTAGCGGTGTTTGCGACCTTCCCCGCCGTCTTCGCGTTCGGACTCGAACCGAGTGCGGGGTCTAATCTGCTGTTCATCTCACTGGCCGAGGTGTTCCCACAGCTAGCCGGTGGCTGGATGTGGGCCATCGTGTTTTTCGTCTCGTTTTTCTTCGCGACGTTCACCTCCGGGCTGGGCATCACCGAGGTCGGCGTGACGACCGTCGCCGAGGAGACGGGACTCTCACGAACCGGCGCAGTGCTGGCGGTCTGTGGCGCTATCTGGCTGCTCGGGCTCCCGAGTGCCTACTCGTCGTCGTTCCTCGGGCAGATGGACTTCATGTTCGGCACCTTTGGGCTCCCGCTGGCGACGCTCTCGATCATCGCGCTCGTTGCCTGGAAGCTCGGTCCCGAGCGCGCCCGCGTGATCGAACTCAACCGGTGTGCCGGAGTCTATGTCGGTCAGTGGTGGAACCCGGTCGTCAAGTACGTCGTCCCGCTCGTCGTGGTGTTCATCCTCGGCTACGGCGTCGTTTCGAGCATAGGCACTGAGAACCAGACGCTGATGATACTCGGCGTCGCGCTCATGGCAACGCTCGTCCTCGGGAGCACGGCCGTGATGAGCGTCATCGACGGCGCGTCCGGAACTCCCGCGTCGGAGGGGGGTGAGTGAGATGGCGCTCTCGGCCGTCGCCTGGGCGACGATGCTTTTCACGATACTCGTGTTGCCCGGCATTGCGACCGCTGTCCTCATTCGCTCGCTCCGCACCGAGGAGCGAAAGCTCGCGCTGATCAGAGACCAGGGACGTATCGACAGCTACTCGCCGCGAGCGTTACGGGAACTCGGCGAGTGGATCCATGCGAACCCGAACGATCCGTACGTCGCTGAGGCCCGGGAACGATACAACGAGTGCGTCCGGACGCTCCGTGAAACCGACGAACCCTACTACGACTGGTCCGACGAGCAAATCGAGGCCCTGGAGACGATCGAAAAATGAGAGCCAGCCGAGACTTCGACGACCTGCCGACGGACGCCTCGTTTACCACCGTCGACACACACACGGAAGGCGAGCCGACACGCATCGTGCTTGATTGGCTCGATGGGTCCCCACTTGCTGGCGACAGCATCCGGGCGAAACGCGAGTCCTTTGCCGACGAATACGACTGGGTCCGCGAACTGCTGATGCGAGAGCCGCGAGGACACGACGACATGTTTGGCGCAGTCGCGTTCGAACCACATGACGACGACGCCGACCTCGGTGTGTTCTTCATGGACAGCGAGGGGTACCTGGACATGTGCGGACACGGAACGATCGGCGTCGTCTCCGCGTTCCTCGACCTGGGATACCTCTCCTCCGAGCCCCTCATCCGCGTGGAGACGCCGGCTGGCATCGTCGAAGCGAGCCCGGAGTACAACGAAGACGGTGTCGAACGGGTCACGATACAGAACGTCGAGTCGTTCGTCTACGGATCGACGACTGTCCCCGTCTCGTTTCTGGATGCGCCGCTCAGCGTGGATGTCGTCTATGCCGGGAACTTCTTCGCCCTGGTCGACAGCGATCAGCTCGGTGTCGGCGTCGATACCACTCGAACGGACGAGTTCATCGACTGGGGACTCGAAATCCGTGCCGCCGTCAACGACGCACTCGACATCGTTCATCCGTTCACGGGCGACCCCGGGTCGATCTCTATCACCGAGATCTACGAGTCCCCAGCCGAGGCCGACCGCAGTATTGTCGTCTTCGGTGACGGGCAGGTCGACCGCTCGCCGTGTGGGACCGGTACGTGTGCGAAGATGGCGCTCTTACACGACATCGGAAAGCTCTCAGTCGACGAACCGTACATCCACGAGAGCATCATCGGCACCCGCTTCGAGGGCTGTATCACCGAAACGAAGCAGCGAGACGGCGTTACGGTCGTCGTCCCGACGATAACCGGGACTGCCCGGATCACGGGCAAGCACACCTTCGTGAAAGACTCCCGCGACCCGATGACGAGCCTGCGTATCGCCTCGGACGAGCGGGAGTGACTGTTTTATAAGAGCAGGCTCCCCAAACCTGGGTATATTTACCGTCTATCACGATAGAATAGCAAATATAATCTCAAAAATCGGAATACGAATCCATTCCTTGATTATATGTGGCTATAATTGAAGATTATATCTACATACTTTCCGTTGATAAACGTGCCGACGTGGCTGTGCGGGCCAGTATCTCGGGGTCGGGTGTCTTGCCAGACAGCCGCGCTGTCGACCCCGATTCGTGGTGGCTCTCCTCGGGGAAAACCCCATGCCGGCGTTCTCACAGCGGAGTCGTAACCGTGTGACTTCGGAACCGCGAGGTCGAACTCTCCCGTGGCTGTCAGGACATCGAGACCGTCACGTTCCCGTCGAAGTTGAGGATGACTTCCTGGGCCACGTCGCCGAACAGCACTTTGCCGGTCGGCGAGCGCCGGCGGCCGACGAGGAACACGTGATCGCAGTCGGACCGCCGCGCCGCGTCGAGAATGTGTTCGGCGACCGCGTCGTCCTCGGTCACTGCTGAAGAAACGTCGTATTCGGGGACATCGCTGCCACAAACATCCTTGGCGAAGGAGTTGGCGAAATTCGTCACGATGTCGTTCGCGGAGGCGTTCGAGTACGTCCCGCTTCCGGCCTGCTCGGCGGCTTCGAGCGTTTCAACGTCGCGCTCGAACTCGTCGGGGGTTACCCACGAGAACAGTTCCAGCTCCGCGCCGGTCCCGTGGACGATCTCTACCGCCTCGGCAAACAGGTCTCTGTGCTCGTCAGTGTCGTCGATAACAACGAGTGCTCGCTCCATATATCTGGTATGTATTGACAGGATGATAAAAGTTTCAACGACAGACTCTATCGCTCCTGTCGCTCAGCGGTCCGTTCGATACGCTTCGAGTTTGGCCGCGTCTATCTCGATGCCGAGCCCGGGTTGTTGTGGAACGGCGAGTGACCCGCCAGACGGATCAAACGGCGATTCGAGGAGGTCGTCCCGGAGCGGGTTCGGGCTCCGGTCGAACTCCACCATCATCGGGTCGGGGATATTTCGCGTGTGTGGGTACTCGGGGACGCTGGCGGCGAACTGGACGGCGGCCGCCAGTCCGACGGCGCTGTTCCAGATGTGTGGCCGCACGGCGACGTTCTCGGTCGTCGCCATATCAGCGATAGTGCGAGCCTCGGAAAGGCCGCCACACCGAGCGAGGTTGGGCTGGACGATGTCGACAAGCCGGTCGTCGATGAGCCGCTTGAACTCGAACCGACCGTAGTGGGCTTCACCGGCCGCCAGCGGCGTGTCGATGCGCTGCTTTATTTCGCGGTAGCCCGAGAGGTTCTCTGGGGGCACCGGCTCCTCGATCCAGGTGATATCGTACTCGGCGATGGCTTTCGCTGTCCTGATGGCCTGCCGGGGGCGGTAGTTCCCGTTCATGTCGACCATCAGGCGGGCGTCGTCGCCGAGGATCTCGCGGGCGGTCCTGACCCGTTCGATGTCCTCGTCGGTTCCAGTTCCGATCTTGATTTTCGCTGCGGTGAACCCCTCGTCGACGGCGGCCTCCATCGGTTCTGCGATAGGGCGGTCCCGTTCGGTGTAGTACATCGTCGAGGCGTAGGGCAAAAGCGAGGTGCGCTCAGTACCGCCGAGCATACGGTAGACGGGGCGACCGACCGTCTTCCCAATGATGTCCCAGCAAGCGGTATCGATAGCGCTCAGTGCGCTCTGGACGAACACGCTGCCGCCGAAGTGATATGGATCGGTGTAGGAGCGCTCCGCGAGCGATTCCACGTCGAAGGGGTCCATCCCGATGACCACATCGCGGAACAGTTCGTCCACTGTCGACGCGACAATCTGACCGGGTGCGAAGGCCTCACCCCAGCCGACGGTCCCCTCGTCGGTCTCGATGCGGACGAGCGTCGTCTCGCGCTCGTGCCCGAAGCCCCGTGCGTCACCCAGCCCTTCGCCGTCCGGGAGCGTGTACGCTATCGGGATCACGCGCAACTCGGTAATCTCCATGCCTTCAGAGGCGAGTGGCCACCGGAAATAATTTATGCTGGGTGTGGTAGTCGGCGTCGCTATATCAGGGAGCAGCGATCCGCCGGGGGCGATGGAGTGGTCTGCCGCGGTTTCCGTCTCAGGACCATTTTCAAGCCCTACAGGACCCCCAGGCGGTGGATTTATGATCGTGCGGTGGGTCATACCGGTATGTCGCTTAGCCCCGAGCAGGTGCAGGAGCACCTGCGCGGCGTCGCAGTCGGCTTGCTGACGCCGTTTGACGACAGCGGTTCGATAGAACACTCGAAGATCACGGAGAACGCCGTGACCCTCTACGAGTCGGGCATTCGGACGTTCCTCGCAACGGCGAACATCAGTGAGTACCACTCGCTCTCCCAGCAGGAGCGCATCGACGTGGCGAGGACGAGCGTCGACGCACTCCCCGCTGACGCCTGCGTGCTGGCGGGCGTCGGCGGATCCACCAAAGACGCTATCGAACTCATCGAAGCCTACGACGACCTCGACGCTGACGCGATGATGATCATGCCGCCGGATCACACGTACATCCACGAACGCGCGCTACTGGACTACTACCGGCAACTCGATGCAGCCACGGAAACCCCACTCGTCCCATACGTCCGCGGGTTCGACCCCTCCATCGACTACCTGAAGCAACTGACGTACGTCGACGGGGTCGTCGGCATCAAGTACGCGCTGCAAGACCCCGTCAAGCTCGGCGAGGGCTCGGCCGCCGGCTCCGACGACGTGGTATGGGTCGGCGGGCTCGCCGAACCGTGTTCGGTGAGTTACTGGGCGGAGGGGATCGAGGGGTTCTCCGCGGGCGTCTCGAACTTCCGTCCCGAGGTCGGCCTCGAACTGTTCGACGCGCTCACGGCGGGGAACTGGGAGCGCGCCCAGAAGCTCCGGAACATCTGCATGCCCTACCAGCGCTTCCGCGACGAGACCGGGCAGGACAACACTATTCCCGGCGCTATCAGCGTGTCCGCGGTCAAGAAGGGGCTCGAACTGGCGGGCCTACACGGCGGGAACGTCCGACCCCCGATCCGTCCGCTACAGCCGGAGGAAGCGGCACGCGCCGAGGAGATGTACGCGGAACTCGACGCCAACATCGACCGCCTCATCAGCTGAGTGACTGGCCGCGCTTTTGTCGTGATGTGAACCACGTCGACAGGCCGACCAGTACTGTCGAACTCCGAATGCTGCGACGCCGCCCGTACCGGTCCGAGGACTTATTTCAGATCGCTGAGAACAATTGGTTATGTCGCGACAGGTCACGGTGTGGAACGAGAACGTCCACGAGCGCGAGGAACCCGACATAGCCGAACTGTACCCCGACGGCATCCACGGCGCACTCGCCGACGCCATCGAAGAAGCCGGCCACGACGTACGGACGGCGACACTCGGCGATCCGGCCCACGGACTCACCGCGGACGTGCTGGCGGCCACCGACGTGCTCGTCTGGTGGTCCCACTGCGCAAACGACGAAGTCGAGGACGAGGTAGCGAGCCGGGTCGTGGACAGCGTCCACGACGGGATGGGCTTTGTCCCGCTCCACTCCGGGAAGAACTCGAAGCCGTTCAAGCGCCTGATGGGGACGACCTGTAACATCAAATATCGCCACGGCGGCGAAACGGAACGGGTGTGGGCCGCCGACCCCGGACACCCTATCACGGATGGGCTCGGGGAATCCTTCGAGATTCCCGCCACGGAGATGTACGGCGAGCCCTACGACATCCCCGAGCCAGACCGGACTGTCTTCATCTCGTGGTTCGAGGGCGGTGAGGTGTTCCGCTCGGGCGTCTGTTACCGACGCGGTCGCGGACGGATATTTGCGTTCCGGCCCGGTCACGAAGCGTATCCGATATACTATCAGGACGAGGTCCGGACAGTCATTCGAAACGCCGTCGAGTGGGCAGCGCCGACGGCGGGCGCAGACGCGGTATACGGCGAGGTCGCGCCGGCCGAATCAGCCGACGAATAAGCCGCGCCGACCCGTTTCTGGAAGTAGTTCCGCTAGTCGCTCCGCGTCTCGCTCCACGGGAGCGCGTACGTCGGATCGTTCACGAAGCGGTCCATCGTTGCTTCCACGGTCGCTTTCGTGCCGCTGGGGAGCGTCACGGTCACCACGGGGTCGGCAATATCGACCGCCCGGTCGCCGTGTTCGAGGGTCCGGAAGTCGTGTTCGGCGTACGCACCCGCCTGCACGATGACTTTTCGCTCCCCGCCGGCGTCGTTCACGAGCGTGAACGCGACGCCAGTCGAATCGACGGACTCGACGAGCGCCGACACGCCCTGGGGGAGACCGGGGCGTTGACGCTGGGGGTCGAAGTGACGGAGCTGGGCCATCACCAGCCCGCCGTAATAGATCTGCTGGGGCGCGCCCATCGTCAACTGGAGGAGTCCGCGGTGGAACACGGGATTTCGGTCCCGAAGGTAGTCCTCGTCTACGCTCTCGGGAACGCCGCCCTCCGCGTCCATCAGGGACAGCCGCTCGCGGACGTGGGCGTGGTTGGCCTCAATGATCTGCTCGGGGTAGTCCTCGAACTCGCCGTCGAGGTACGCGAGCCATGCGTACTCGTGGCCCGCACCGTGCTTGGTCGACGCGCGGTGATCCACCTGTGTCCAGTCCCGGTTGCTCCAGTCGCGGAGCCGCCGCAGCCGTTCGCGGTCGCCTTCGGACTGGGACATCTGCCAGAGGTGGACCGCGTAGGGGTCGTCCGAGTGTGGCTTGAACTCGTACCACCCGTCGCGCCACAGCACTTCGCCGTCGTCCTCGGTGAGCACGCCGGTCGCGTCGTAGTGATAGTCGCCCGCGTCGTTGTACTTGTGGGGGATGTACAGCGTGTCGTGGACCGGGTCCTCGCTCACGTCGATGCCGGCGTCGATGAGCCGGTCGAGTTGCGAGCGCGGAAAGTCGAGGTACTCCTCGTCACCTTCCAGCAAGACGGCGTTCTCCGCGGCGACGGTTGGGCCGATGCCGACGTAGTGCCACCCGCCCCACGACCAACCGTAGTAACCGCCGTACCAGTTCCCGGCGACGCCGCCGATCTCACCCTCTCGGTCCACGTTATCCGGGATGATGCCCCCGTTCTCCGCAGTTCGCTCGCGCCACGCAGCCAGGTACTCCGTCACCCACTCCCGATACCGGTCTGCACCGGTATGGAGGTAGGCGTTGGTCAGTAGACTCGTGATGTTGAGATTCAGCGGAACGTCACCGGTCGCACACCGCTCGTTGAGTACCTCGAAGAGCCGCTCTTCGTTTTCCGGGTCGAGCAGGTCGGCGGCCGTGTCGAACTCCAGGTCGCGCCAGGGCAGGCCGTGTCGCGCCCACCGATAGTCCGACCCGTACGGGTGGTGGTGGTACTTCGAGAAGTCACAGAAGTCCGGCCCCATGCTCCCGTTCATCGGCCCGCGCACGAGGTTCTGTTCGGCGTCGTAGTTCCCGGTGTCGGCGTCGGCCGTGTACAGCGCCGCGAACTTCCTGGCCCGCTCGCGGACGGTTTCGTCGGCCGGTGCGGCCAGCCCCATGTTGTAGGTGTAGAGATTCCCTTCGCCGAGATGGAACCAGTCGCGGCACTGCTCGAACTCGTCGACGACCATCGGGTGACCGTACGGCGTCTCCGTCTGTGCTCCGCGCTCTAAGGCTGCTTCATATGCGGTGCGGGCCGCAGTCAGAAACCGCTCGTCGCCGCCCATCGCGTACACGAGCGGCCAGTTGTAGAACCCCTCGACGATGTCGTCGAAGCCGTCGATACCGGTATGATCCTCCGGCGGCCAGAACGGGTCGCCGTCGGGACTGAGATACTCGTCGGTGAAGCGTTCGACCGCCGATGCCGTCGTCTCCATGAGCGCTCGCTGGCGAAGCGCCCACACGGGCGGCCGCGAGAAGGAGTTCTCTCCCGTCAGTTCGACCATACGTCTTCCCGCGTGCGGCGAGGTGTTGAACATTGGGATGGAAACCACCGGTCCAGCAGTCTGTAAGAGATCGCCTCGAACGGATCGCCTCTCTCCGGCATCGATGAATCCGGGCAGTTTCTCCCGCGGTGTCGGAACCTGTCAGTAGTAAACTGTTTTAGTACTGGGAATCAGTATCGGTCGTATGGACGTACTGATGACCGGCGTGTACGGCCGATGCGGCACCGCAGTTATCGACCATTTGCACGACAACCCGGACTACGATTTCACGTATTACAACCGGTCCGACCGCCCTGACGACCATCCCTACGGCGGACTGGACACGGTCGTTGCGGACATCTCCGACAGGACCGCACTGGAATCTGCCTCCCAGGACCAGGACGCGCTGGTTCACATGGCCGCTTACCCCTACACGGACGGCGACTGGGCCGACATCTTCGAACCGAACATTGTCGGCATGTACAACGCACTCGAGGCGGCCCGCAAGCAAGAGGTGGAGACGTTCGTCTTCATCTCGTCGAACCACGTCATGGGGCTGTACGAACTCGACAACGCCCCCGAGATATACTACCCGGACAACGAGTTGGTCGTCGACCACACCGACCCCGTCCGACCCGACTCCTTCTACGGCGCGTCGAAGGCGTTTGGCGAGTCCCTCGGTCGGTACTACGTCGAACAGTACGACTATCCCACGCAGTTCTACGCGCTCCGGGTCTGTAGCGTCCGCATGCCGGAGTACGACCACCCCTACGGTGACGCCGAGAAGGGCGTCGCCGACGGGGAGTTCGAGCGCGAGAGTGAGGAGTACGACCACGCCGTGGCCCGCATGAAAGCGATGTGGCAGTCCCGCTCGGATTTCGCCCAGCAGATCGAGTGCTGCCTGACGGACGACAGCGTGGAATTCGGCATCTTCAGCGGCGTCAGCGACAACCACCGACGGTGGTTCGACCTCGAACACGCACGGGCACGCATCGGCTACGACCCACAGGACGACGGTGAGGAATGGGATCACCCACCGGAATGAAGCGATGATCTCGCTGTCTTTTCCATTGGCCTTCGCGACGCTCGTCTCTCTGTCAGCCGTCGCTGACGCCTGGTAGGGCCACGACTGACAGCCAAACTGATTTATACTGTCACTCTGTACCACTGATCGATGGGAACGACACAGCCAAACAGCCAGAGTGGTGTGGACGGAAGCGCGGGACCGAACGAAGCCGTATACAGTCGGTCGGAGGGGATCGTCGAGACGATCCGTGACTCGATACTACTCAAGATAGCTATCGGTGGCATCGTGTTCACGCTCGTCGGCGTGTTTTTCGACTCCGGCATCCTCGTTCCGACCGGCGGGCTCTGGAGCATCTGGGCGGCGATATTCGCTGTGTGGGGTGCCGGACTCTTCCTCCTCGGCATCGTTGGGTATGGGTTCTTCTGGTGGCGACGTCGCTGAACTGATGGTTCCTCTACGGGACGATTTCACGGTTATCGACGGGTGAGTTGTGAAACGCCGCGTTCGTTTGGCTTCCGCGTCAGCGATAGCCCGTCGATTTTCTTAATTGTGAATTCGCCGAGAACGTTTACTACACATCCCGCTTCGAGATGCCCACCAATGGTCCGATCCCCGTTAAAGCCGGTAACGTGGAGGTGTGGCTCGCCGTCCGCAATCACGCCGCCGACGTCGGTTATCTCCCACGCGCCATCGAGTTTGCGAGTCACGTTTCGCTGTGAGCGGTCCGTGGGAAGGTCAGTCCGGTCCACGTAGTGGATATTCAGCGTGCTGAAGGTACCAATCCCCGAAACCACTGCGCCGGTATCAACATCGTGATCGTCACAGGCGGCTTCGATAGATTCGAGCGCCAGGTCGCCGCGGTCCAGTCGCACGATAACGTGTCCGTCGTCGCTCTCGAAGGTCTCCATATCCTTGTCTGTGTGGGCAATTGGCATAAATCCACCTTGCGCTTTGACAGTCTCACAATACGATCGAGCTTATGGGGATGTTACTCGCCTTCGACGCTCACGTCCTCGCTACCGGCCTCCAGTTCTGGGATCGGCGGGCTGGCCCAGTACTCGTGGTTGTCGAGAACGCGGAAACACATCGCCTCGTGAGAGGGCGCCTCGCTAGCGCCGTACGGGGCCGGCGACTCGCGCTTGCAGACCTCGCGGGCCTCCGGACACCGAGTGTGATAGCGACATCCGCTCGGCGGATTCGTCGGGTCCGGAATGTCGATTTCGCGGATCGGCGATTCGGTACGTCCGCCCTCGGAGTGGAGCTGTGGCGTCGCCCATCGGAGCGCCTGGGTGTAGGGATGTTGCGGGTCGTGGATGATCTGTTCGGGAGGCCCGATCTCGACGAGGGTACCCAGGTACACGACGCCGATTCGGCCGCCAGTCTTCTCGGCGATGTAGCGGGCGTTCGAGAGGTCGTGGCTGATGAACAGGTAGGACGTATCGAACTCGTCTTGGAGCTGGATCATCAGGTCCATCATCTCGACGCGCAGGGAGACGTCCAGGGCGCTGACCGGCTCGTCGGCGAGGATGAGGTCAGGGTTCATCAACATCGCGCGGATGAGCGCGACCCGCTGTTGCTCGCCGCCGCTGAGCTGGTGGGGATACCGTTCGATGTAGTCCTCCGGCGGCGCCATCCCGACGAGTTCCAGCAGGCCGAGGATACGCTGCTTCCTGTCGTTACCGTCGAGGTTGTCGTTCCAGCGTTTCAGCGGCGCTTCCAGAATCGCTTTGACGCGGCGGTTGGGGTTCAGCGCGCTGCCCGGATCCTGGTGAACGATCTGGAGGGACTGGCGTATCTCGCCCCACGAGATCCCGTCGCCGCCGTTGGCCTTTACGTCCCAGATGTCGTGTCCGCGGTACGTTACGGAGCCGCCGGTCACCTCCTGCAGTCCGACGCCGGCCTTCCCGAGCGTCGTCTTCCCGCACCCTGACTCGCCGACGAGGACGACCACGTCCCGGTCGTAGACGTCGAGCGAGACGCCGTCGACCGCCTTGACCACGTCCGGGTCCGAGAAGAAATCGAAGAAGCCGGTCTCCTGGTCGAAGTGTACCTCGACGTCCTCCATCGAGACGATGGGTTCGCCGTCGGATCCCAGCGAAGCGCGGTTCGTCTGCCGCTCGTCGAAGTCCGGGATATCCGGCGAACCGTACTCGAACTCGTCGAACTCGTCGGTCATCGGGATTTCGTCTCTTGCCTGTTGCCAGTGGTGGCAGTGAACGTGGTGGGTCCCGTCGACCTCGTAGGGTCCAGGGTCGTCCGTTCGACACGTTTCGGTCGCGAGCGGGCAGCGCGGATGGAACGAACAGCCCTGCGGGACGGAGACCGGGTCAGGGGCGCTCCCTTCGACAGGGCGCATCGCCTCGATCGGCGAGTCGAGATTCGGTGTCGATTTCAGCAGCAGCCGCGTGTACGGGTGGGCAGCGTCTTCGAGAATCTCCTCGGTTTCACCGATCTCGGCGAACTCGAAGGCGTACAGAACTCCGATACGGTCGGCGATGTCCGCGACTAGCGGGAGGTCGTGCGTGATAAAGACGATAGAGAGGTCGTATTCCTCTTTTATCTCCTCGATGAGCGAGATGATCGAGCGCTGCATCAGCAGGTCCAGGGCTGCCGTCGGCTCGTCCATCACGAGCACTTCCGGCTCCAGAATGAGCGAAAGCGCGATGAGCGCACGCTGTTTCATCCCGCCGGAGAGTTCGTGGGCGTACGAGTCGAGTATCCGCTCCGGATCGAGATAGAGGTCACGGAGAATGTCGCAGGCACGCTGCATCCCCGCTTCGATGTCGTAGTCGTGTGCTTCGAGCGTCTCGACGAAGTGTGTTCGGATCGGACGGACTGGATTGAACGAACTCATCGCCCCCTGGAACACCATCGAGATCTCCTCCCAGCGGAACTCCCGGAGTTCCTCTTTACTCATATCGAGGATGTCAACGTCTTCGTTGGCCGTCGGATGATACGTAATTTCACCGCGCAGCATGCCGGGGTCTACGACGGCGTCGAGGAGCGCCGAAGCGAGCATCGACTTGCCGCTTCCGCTCTCGCCGACGACGCCGAATATCTCGTTTCTCTGGATGTCCAGGCTCACGTCATCAAGGACGCGCGACTCGCCGCGGTCCATGCTGAACGTGACCGACGTGTCTCGTATTTCCAGGATCGGGTCTTCTTGGCGTAGTCCGCGTTCGTAGGTGGATTCTGAAATTGTCATGGTTAAAGGTCTCCAGCAGTGTGTCCCTCGTCGACGTTCTCGTCGACTTCCGCTGTCGTCTTCTCGTGGCGCGCTCGGACGCGGGGATTGAATACCCGGTCAAGGGACTGCCCGAGCAGTATCAGACCGATAGAGATGACGACGATCGCGACCATCGGGACGACGAACCAGTGAATCGCCGCCATTCGGGTGTGGGCGTTCGCGCCGTAGGCCAGATTGAGAATGCTCCCCCAGTTGAGGTTCTGGAACGGGAGGATGCCGAGGTAGTACAGCGCGACGGCCTCGAAGATGACCCGGCGGCCAGCGTTAGTGAGGTTAATGACGACGAACGGCATCAGATGCGGGATGATGTCCTTGAAGACGATTGTCCGCGTCGGGAGTCCCATGGCGCGTGAGGACTCGACGAACGACTCCTGTCGAAGGGTGAGTACCTGCGAGCGGATCGAACGAGCGAGTCCCCCCCAGGCTGCGACGCTCAACAGCAGCCCGACTGCCCAGGGGTTCCCGAGAAGTACGTCGTCGAACATCAGTCCCAGCACCATCACGAGCGGGAAGCCGGGAATGTTGATGAAGACGTCGGTAATCGAACTCAGCACGGTGTCGGTCATGCCGCCCTTGTAGCCGGCGATGGAGCCGACGATAGTTCCGATGAGAACGGTCGAGGTCGCCCCTGCAGCCACCATCTTCAAAATCGTATTCGTGGAGTAGATCGTCTGAGAGAGCAGGTCACGGCCCATGTTGTCGGTACCCAGCGGGTATTCCCACGTCTCAAAGGGCAATGCGAGCGCCGGTCCTTCGAGGACCTCAGTCTGTTCGACGAACGTCGGACCGACCACGCCCATCAGGAGGTACACGAGCATGATGCTAAACCCGATGCGGGCACGCCAATCCGTCCAGATAATGGCGATCGGCGTGTACACGTAGGCGTCGTACAGCTTACGGAGTCTGTCCGCCTCAGTCTCCTCGTATTCGGAGACGATATCAAACGGTGACGCATCGCCGTCTACCGCGTTGCCACCGTCCGTTCTGTGATCGCTGGTGTTGTCAGTCATGGCTTCGTGCTATCGTGTTAGTGGTAGTCGAACTGCGCCCCATCGGTATTCCATTGTCAGGCTGTCGCGCTCCGTAAATCGAAACGGCGGCCTCAGTACGATTCATTGTTCTGCCCTCCTGCTCGCGGATCCACGAGCGAGTACGTCAGGTCCGCGATCAACAGTGCGATCACGATAGCGACTGTAATGACGACAAACCCGCCCATCATCAGCGGATAGTCGCGTTGGTTGAGCGCACTGAACAGGTAAAATCCCAGCCCACGGTACTGGAACACCTGTTCGAGGACGACCGACCCGCCGAACATCTCGCCGATACTGATGAGAAACGTCGTGTACATGGGAAGGATTGCGTTGCGAGAGACGTATTGCGTGGAAATCCGGATGTCGGAGAGCCCACGGAGCCGCGCAACCCGAAGGTAGTCCTCACCGAGGACGCGGATGCTGTTCCCACGCATTCCGAGCGAGGCGACCCCCGACGCAACGAGCATCGAGATGATCGGTAACGCGGCGTGTTCGACGATGCCGGAGATGTACACCCACGTGAATCCGGGCTCGACGCCGGCCGGCTGGCGGCCGCTCGACGGGAACGGGCCGTGGTAGGCCAGAAAGATCAGGAGGAGGATGGCAAGCACGTAGTAGGGAATGGACCCGACAATGACGGCGTAGGATGTCAGTCCGACGTCCAGTTTCCCGCCTTCCCAGTACGCCATGAGCGCCCCGACAGCGATACCGATGAAGAAACTGATGAATATCGCCCAGCTCAACACAAAGAGCGTCCACGGGAGCGCCCTGGCGAGGATATCCGCCACCGGTTCCGCGTAGTACACTGATTCCCCGAGGTTCCCCTGGAGCATGTTGATAGTGTACTCGGCGTACGCGGCCGGTATCGGTTTGTCCGGATCGATAGTGAGCCGTGATTCGATGAGGGCCCGTATCTGTGCGGGATTGTACCCCTGTTGGGCCAGACGGGACACCATTGATCCCATAATACTCCCCGGCATGAGTCGTACCAGAGCGAAAGAGAGCGTGATGACGGCCCAGACTGTAAACACAGTCTGCCCTAGTCTCCGTATGCGCCAGTCAATAGTTACCATAGTATGGATTACTGACTCTTTCCCAGCCATTCCTAATGAAAGTTCCTATTTATTAGGTGTTGCTAGCTTTCCAGGGCGCTTTGAGGCAAGGGCATTCTCGCACCCATGGAATCAGCGCCGTTAGAACGGCTCCCAGCCGGTGTAAATCACGATGACGCTTGCCACGAAACTGAGTATAACCGGAATGAGGGACAACTGAGCGAGCACGTATCCACCGGTACCCGGCTCACCGACAAGCAACGAGAACGCCAGTAACAGGAAAAACAGGACAGTCATAGCCAGTACGACCTGTGATATAGATTGGAGGAAGCCCATACGTCAACGTGGGCCTGCTACCTACTTAAATTATCAGCCGGGTGGCACACGGGACCAGCGCGCGATCGGCGAGACGATATTCGTCGACTCAGATGTACCCAACCACCTCAGCAGGCCTCTGACACGTGAGTACCTGTATCAGTCGCCGATGTACCGGATCGTTCCGTCTTCCATTTTGGGTGCAATGTACAGCGCGTCGTCCACACCGTCGACGATCGCATCCTGGGCGTCGAGTTCCCAGTTGCCACCGTCGTATGCGCCGGCGTCGGGCTGGAACATCGCTTCCATCTCCGGCAGGGTCTGGTTCCACCACCACATGAGTTCCTTGTGGTACTGGTCTTCGCCAGTGATCTGCCACTGGCGGATGTGTTCCTCGACATTGATCGTCTTGGTCCCGTTCGACCCTTCGGGATCCCCAACCGGCATCGGCACGTCACGCTCGGGCTGGTAGTGCGTAATGGACTGGATCCAGTTCGGCACGAGGTCGAGCGTCCACATCGCCGTGATTCCGTTTGCAGAGGACCCGTCCGGCATGACGTGGTAGTCCCCGACTGTTCGACGCTCGTCGAGCGTCGCAGAGTCGACCTGCTCCTGATTGATCGCGATACCGAAGTCCTTGAGATTGCGCTGGAGGAGCTGATGGTCCGGTCGTTCGATGCCGTTCATCCAGTTGATCTCGAAGCGGCTCCCGTCAGGACTCAGCCAGTTGCCGTCGTCGTCTTGTTCGTAGCCAGCCTGGTTCAGGAGTTCGGTGGCGCGTTCGGTATCGTTCTGCCCGTAGAGGGTGAAATCTTCAACCCAGTCTGCCGCGGGGTGATTGCCTTCTTCGAGGATGTTGCCGGGAACCCGACACGGCCCCCACCCGAAGGGGCGGTTCACGCCCTGAAGGAGTTGCGGCAGTCGCTCGCGATCGAAGACGTGACAGACCGCTTTGCGCACCTTCGGGTCCGAAAACGGCGTCTCGTAGTCGACTTCGTGGCCACAGTTGAAGGCGAACAGTTTGTTGGTGGAGAGCGTCTCACGGAAGAGGGTGTGGCCCTCGGGGAGATTACTCTGGAGATCCTCCTGCACGGGAAAGCCGGTGTGGGCCGCGTCGACTTCGCCGGCGGAGTAGGGCTGTGTTGGGATGTTGCTCTCGTAGAGGTCGAGCCTGAACTCATCGAGTTCGATGCTGTCTGCGTTGGGATGGTCGTCGTACACCTCCATGATGGTTGTGGTGTCGCCGACCTCCGCCACCTGGAACGCGCCGTTCCCGACAGTGTCCGCACTGAGCGTCGGCTCGTTGCTCGTCGTAATTTCTTCGAGGACTGCGTCGTCACCCTCTTCGAGCCGTGTTTTCCAGGTCTCCCACGGTTCCTCGCCGCTCTTTGTGAAGATGCCTCGCCCTTCGCGGCCGGCGAGATCGGAAACGGCGTTCTGGAGCGCCCAGCTCTCGTCGAGCGTGTCGTGGAACCCCACCTGAAGCGTCGTGTCGTCGACCGCTTCCGCAGATTTCACCAGCGGGTGTGGCCGTGCGCCGTCTTCGGCCTGCGCTGCGAGGATGCCGAGCCCGATGTCGAACTGGAGTGCCCAGTCCTGGGCGGTAACGCTGTCACCGTTGTGCCACGTGAACGCGTCACTGAGACGGAACTCGAGGGTCGTATCCTCGACCATCTCCCACTCCTGGGCGATGATCGAATAGCCCTCGTTCGTCGCGGGACTGTGGACGACGGCCCTGTCGAAAATGTTCGCGCCGGGATGCCAACAGCCGTTCTGCGTTGGGTTCCAGGGATTAAGATGCCGGTTCGCGGGTGCTGTCCCGCCTGTGTTGGGATCGAAGACGTTGAACGTTGCACCGGTCCCCGAACCGCCACCGCCGCTTTCGCCATTACTACCGCCGCCTCCGTCGCCACTACAGCCAGCCAGAAGGGCAACACTGCCTGTGACGCCGTATCGGAGGTAATCACGTCTACTCATGCCACTGAACCGCTCGCTAGAGTCTGGCATACTTCGCCTTCGTAGCCGATACCACATAAATGTAAGTATTGTTTGTTTATTATACTCCAGGAACAGGAACCTGAGGGCGGTAAAAACGGGACTCTCCGGACGGTCTAGCAGTCCCGAGAGTGGTCGCCAGTATCTCCGCTACAGCACTATCCATGAGATTCGGTGTTTTCGAGCTCCGCTCTCGGATTCCATCCGTCGAACACTGTCTCCAGCGAGGCGTGTTCAGCGGCCTCTGGCGCTGTGAGTTGGTCGGCCCACCCGACGCGTTCCCTCGGATTGGCGCCCGGACCGGAGTTCTCGTACTCGGCGTACGTCGCCGTCGTCTCGTTTGCCGGGTCCCGCCAGTTGTGCCATCCTGCCGGCCTGATGTGGTCGTCGAGGTAGCAGTGCATGAAGATCGTTCTGGCGTGTGGTCGCCACGGCCGGCCGAGATAGAAGGAGTTCGGCGGGGCGTCACCGGTCACGTCACAGTTCAGGAAGACGTAGCCATAGTTCGATTCCGCTGGGGTCGAGGCGGCCGTGACGTATCCCTTGTCGCCGACACAGAAGATCTCACAGCCCTCGAAGACGGCTGTGGCCCAGCCGAAGATAAAGTCGACCCGGCCCTCAATGTAGCAATCGGTGTAGTACTGCCGCGTCCCTTCGCCGTACGTGTAGAGGGTGTCTTGCCAGCCGAGGAAACGGCAGTTCTCGAAGACAGTCCGGTCAGCGTCCACCCGAATCGCGACGGCCTGTGCGACGTGGGGCGCATCGTTTTCGAAGGTGAGGTTCCGGGCTGTGAACCCGTCCCCGTTGACGAAGCAACTCGACGACCCCGTCGTGCCGATTTCCTCGCCGTCTTCGTCGATCATGTCGGCGTGGTCGTCGTAGGTGAGTACCGTTTTCGCCGGCCCTGCCCCGTCGAACGTCACGTTCTGTTTCGTCTCCGGCACGGTGAGTTTCTCCTCGTATCGACCTGCCCCGATATGGATTACTGTCTCCGAGGAGTTCTGCTCGGGGACTGCGTCGATAGCGGCCTGGACCGTCTCGTAATCGCCGCTCCCGTCTTTGGCGACCACGATATCGTATTCTGTCGTCCGGTTCGCAGATCTGTCCGTTCGATCTTGATTCCGCGTCATAGTCTCACCGCCACCTGCTGGCGATATGTCACCGTAAAACGAGTACTGATAAAAAAGGTCCGACGGACCGACACCGAGTGGCTGCAACAGAACCCTATTCAAAAACCCCGTCGAGGAATGGAAATCTGTCTTCGATATCGATTCGTTCCTCCCGCCGACCGGACTCGTAGGCAGCCATCGTCACGACCACGGCCTTGAGCCCGTCGTAGACCGTTGCTGGCGGTGCAGTGCCCTCGATGATTGCATCGAGGAACGCTGTGCCCTTGCTCAGCCACCGACTGTACCCGAAGTAGGGATCGTGTTCGGCCCCCTCGTCGTCGATAGTGTACCCTGTACGATCGTTCCACTCCCGCCCTTCGAGATACACCGCCCCCTCCTCGTCCCAGATGTGAACGTGCTCGCGCGTCCGGGCGACGACGCCCGTATCGGAGATGTTCGCCACAGCACCGTTTGCGAACTCGATGTTGATGGTCGACTGCGTGTCGAATATCTGCTCGTCGTCGTGGAACACCATGTTCGCGTTGACCTCGGTGGGCGTCAGTCCCGTCGTCCAGAGGATCGCGTCGATGACGTGAGTTCCGACGTTAATCAGGTGGCCCCCACCGCTGAGTTCCGGGTCCATCCGCCAGTTGTCGTCCTTCTCGTAGCAGGACTGCCAATCGTGGGTTATCTCGCCGGTGATGAACCGGGGTTCCCGATCGCCGAGCGCCCAGCGCTCTCGGGCCATGTGGTAGGCCGGGTTGAAGTGGCGCTGGTAGCCGACCATCACGACGGCATCGGTCTCTTCGGCGTGCTGGGTGACCTCGTAGGCGTCCTCGACAGTTGTGGCCAGGGGCTTCTCACAGAGGACGTGGAGGTCTGCGTCGAGGGCGGCCAGGGTCTGGTCGTAGTGGAGCCCGTTCGGTGTCGCGATGCCGACCGCATCGAGGGGCGCATCGCGGAGCATCTGCTCGTATGCGGTGTACTGTCCGGTTTCGGGCACGCCGAGCTGTTCACCGACGTCGGCCAGCACCGCTTCGTTCCGGTCTGCAAGCGCAACGAGGTCCGCCCGTTCCAGTTCGTCGAACTGCTCTGCGAGCCGTTTCCCGAGGCTCCCGATTCCCACGACGCCGACAGCAATCGGGGCTGAATTGTCGGTCATCGTCTATGACTCCCACAGCCGAGACGGAAATAGTTGTATGCTAGCACGGCTCTACAGTCATCATTGGTCGCTGGAAAACTCATTCGTGTTGGACAACAATGGAGTCAGCCGCGTCGATAGCATCTTCGAGTGACCCGTGGTTGCCGGTGAGTGAAACGACGCCGTCCCCGTTCGCTTCCAGGAACGTCTCCGGAGTGGTCGCCCCGTCACAGCCAGTGACGGTCGTTCGTCCGACGTCTTTCACGACGATTGCGGGCTTGGACACACCGGACACGTCGAGACCGTCAAAACTCACCGACCCGGTTTCCTCGAAGGTCATGGCCGGTCCCTCAGGGGTCCGGATTGCCACGTTGTCGAACGAAACGTCCTCGATCGACTTACAGAACAGGCCGTGGCGCTGGTCGTAGTTGCTGGCCATCGCTGGCGAGAGGTCGGAGGCGCCGAGGTCCCGCGTGGCGTCAATTTCGACGTTGTCGAAACTGATGCCCTGGAACCGCTGCTCGGGCAGACCTGCGAGGAACGCGGCGCTCTCCACGTCGCGGGCAGTGATGTCGTGGAAGTTCACGTTCCGAATCATCGGCGTCCCCTCGTCGACGGGTATCTCGTCGCTGTCGATGTCCATGAAGTAGTAGCCGTTGATGACGAACGGGCAGGCGACGTGGCGCATGACGATGGTATCGAAGCGGAGGTCCTCGACGACGCCGCCCCGGTCGCGCTGGGTTTTGATGCGAATGCCGCGGTCAGTGTTCGTGAAGGTACAGTTCGACACGACCACGTCGCGCACGTCGCCGGACATCTCGCTGCCGATGACGACGCCGCCGTGACCGGCTTCGATAGTACAGTTCGTCACAGTGATCTGAGCCGCGGGAATGCCGACCGCACGCCCCTCCTCGTTTTTCCCGGACTTGATACAGATGGCGTCGTCACCCGCATTGATGTACGTGTCACTGACGCGGACGTGCTGAGAGGAGTCGATATCTATCCCGTCACCGTTTGGTGCGCCCGCGGGATTGGACACGGTCAGGTCATGGAGTGTCACGTCGTCGGAGTAGACAACGTGGGTGTTCCAGAACGGCGAGCGCTTCAGCGTGACCCCGGAGACAGAGACGTTCTCGCTGTCGTACACCTGGAACAGCGGCGGGCGGAGCGTGAAGCTGCTCACGTCGTCCGCTTTCTCGTTCTGTGCGCTGAAATCGGCCAGTCGCTTCCGGAGTCCGTCGGGAATCTCCGCGTCGTCTGCTTCGTAGAACTGCCACCAGTAGTCCCCCTGTCCGTCGATCGTCCCCGAGCCTGTTATCTCGACGTTTTTGGCATCAAACACACGCAGGCACGGATGGAACCCGATCTGGTCCCAGCCTTCCCAGCGGCTTTCCGCGTCTGGAAAGGCCTGGTAGTCACGGACGAATCGCAGCGCCGCCCCGGCCTCCACGCGGAGCGTCGTGTTGTCACCGACAACTAACGGCGCGCTCAAGTACTCTCCAGGCGGAAGACGAACCGTTCCGCCGTTCTCGGCCGCTTCGTCCAGCGCCGACTGGAGCACCTCGGTATCGCGCTGTTGGCCGTCGCCTGCTGCACCCCGATTTTGAACATCAATACTGTCTGTTGCGTCCATATCTCTTCGTTCCAGCAGTGTATGAATAAGCGTTGTGTTGTGTCAACTATTGACTGTGTGGGTGAATCATCGTCGAAAGACCAATCGCCGAACACGGCCCGTGCTATACACACCCAAACACCCAAGTCCACGCCCGTGGATACCACGAGACAGAATGACTGTGCCTTCCGCAGGCGACCTTGTAGACGCTGTGCAAGCACACGTCGACACAGTTCTCGAACACGCACGCGACGACTACGGCGACGAATCCACACCGCTACTGGTCGATGCGCTTGACGCGACGACGCTTTCCGGCGTCGAATACGATGGCCGCGACGTCGCCGACGGCCACCTCTCGAACTTCGCACTCCAGCAGTCGTTCCTCCGGGCGCTCCTCGCACTGAGCGAGGTCACCGGCGAGAAGCGGTATCGTTCGAGGGCCGAGACGCTCGTCTCGTGGATGTTCGAGAACGCGAGTGATGACACCGGTCTGCTGTACTGGGGCGGCCACGCCGCCTACGACCTCGATGCAGACGACATCGTCGTCGGGAAAAGCGACCACGAACTCAAGTTCGAGTACCCGTTCTACAAATTCTGCTATGAGGTGGCACCCGAAGCAACCCGCGAGTTCGTCTCGGCGTTCTGGAACGCACACGTTCTCGATTGGACGACACTCGATTTCAACCGACACGGGGCCTGGAATGCGTCGATGGGTGATCTCTGGGATCACGAATACGAAGGCGGTAACGTGTTCTTCTGGGGCGACGGGCTCACCTTCGTTAACACCGGGAGCGACCTCTACTACGCCGCCGGGGTGCTCGCCGACCTTGCCGAGGAGGACGAGCCCCTGACGTGGGCGAAACGCCTCGCTCGCCGATACATCGAGACCAGACAGGAGCCCGGAATCAGTGGCTACCAGTTCAGCCAGCATGCGAGTTACTGCAAGGGCCCGGAAATCCGCGGAGACCGAGCGCAGTACCAGTTCGCGCCGTACATCCACGGAGACCACCGTATCTTCGAGGGGACGCTGTTCCGCCCGCGGCCAATCGTCCAGCGGCAGCAGCTAGCGCTCGCAGAGCGGTTGGGTGAGCGCGGGTCGGCGTTCGCTCAGTGGGCAATGGAGGAACTTCGGGCCTGGCGGGAGGCGGCGTACCATCCCGACGAGAACGAGTTCGTCCCGATGCTCACGGACGGACTGAGCCTCGAAGGCTTTGTCATCAGACGGGAGGGGTACTTCGGTCCGAAAGGGCGCGTCATCGGTCCTATCGAGGCCGGCCCGGACTTCTTGTGGACGTACGCCCGCGCGTACCGAGTTACCGGGGACGACCTGTGCTATGCGACCACACGGGATATCGCCGCAGGCCTCGGCCTCGGGGACATCGGCACGCCGGAAGAGCGCCCCACTATGGACTTTGACATGGACCCTGTCGCCGTGGGGCCGGAACTGCTGTCTGCACTCCTCGAACTGTATCGGGCGAGCGGAGACGACAGGTATCTCAACGCCGCATCCCGGATCGGTGGTCGCCTGCTCGACAATCGGGAGAGCGGACTGTTTACCGACACCGACGGGATGGCAGTGCTGGACAATCCGACGCCCCTTGCCCTCCTTCGGTTGGCGTCCGCGCGTAAGGGGGACCCCCTCGATACGCTCCCGAAACCCGTTGGAAAACGGCGGTCGCCGAACGGCGGGATATAGCGACAGTTTGCTGGTCGAGTCAGATGAGAGAGCTATCGACAGGGCGGGAGTCTTTATGTGTTTGCGCCCCCCTGGTGACATATGCGCATAACTGATGTCAGTGGCTTCGCCCTCTCCTCTCCGATTGAGCCGGCACAGGACAGACAGTTCCACGGGGGTACCCGTCGCCTGCTGAAACGCGACGTTGTCCTCGCCGTCGTTGAGACCGCCGATGGGCTCCGAGGGGCCGCAACCGCCGGCGCGACGAGTTCCGCAATGCGGGAGTACTTCCAGGGAGACTCGCAAGGAACGTTCGCCGACGTGCTTGAAAACGAGGCCGCGTCCGCTCTCGAAGGCGAGGAGATCTCCGAGATCACCGACGCGCACGACCGGATCGAAGCGACGGATCTCTCGGACCGTCTCAAGACGAAGGTCATCTCAGCGCTCGACGTGGCGCTGTACGACATCCGAGGAAAGGAACTCGGGGCGCCAGTGTACGAACTGCTTCACGATCGGTACGACGATCCGCCGGCACCCACGACCGACCTCCCGCTGTACGCGAGCTCCGGGATGTACATGGAGCCAGAGGGGTTCGCCGAGCAGGCCCGTTCCGTCGAGGAAGCCGGGTTCTTCGGATACAAGTACCGTCCGGGAATCGGTCCCGATGGCGATCGTCGGACCATCGACCTCGTCTCGGACGCGCTTGGAGACACCGAGATGATGCTCGATTCACATACCTGGTGGAAGCTCGAAGACAGCTACACCATCGAAACGGTCGACGACATCGTTTCCTATGCCGCGCAGAACGGTGCGTACTGGGTGGAAGAACCCGTCGCCCCGGACGACTACGCGGGCTATCGACGCCTCGCCGAAACCGGTGCTGCACTCGCCGGTGGGGAAAGCGAGGACTCGCCAGACGGGCTGCTTGCACTCGGTGAGACCGGTGCTGTCGACTTCCTCCAGGGAGATGTGCGTCACCACCGCGGATTCACCGGCTGTCACCGCGCTATCGAGTTCTGCCGCGGTCGAAACGTCGAATTTGTCCCACACAACTTCGGGACGTGGCTCGGCTTGCTCGCGAACGCGCACCTCGTCGCCGCCGCACCGGAGGTCAGCCTAGTGGAATATCCCATCTTCGAGGAAGACCCGCTCGTCGAGGCCTCCGGCGACCCGGGAATGTATCCGTTCGATCTCGCGTTCGACATAGTCGAGGGACAGCCACCGGTCGAGAACGGTCGGCTCCAGGTCCTCGACAAGCCCGGTCTCGGTCTCGAGGTCAACCTCGATGTCATCGAGGAGTACCCGTTCATCGAGGGCCCCTGGACGGAGTTCCATTACGAGACGTAGCCCGGTCCTGGAGCCTCCTCTCCCCAATTATTCTATTGTACCACGCAATTTCGTCACTGTCCCGACAGTAATCGTTCCCCTTGGGGGAACGGAATTGCAAGCCTGATCTCCCCATTAGTTCGTCGGCGCCACCGGTTCGTTTTCGTTAGAAACTGCGAAAATCGGTGCAAGACAGCCGATAAGAGCTTGTCGGGCTTGTGAAACCATCTCGCCAACCATTACCAAGAAAAAACCGGAGTTAACTTCGGTAGAAATTCGTTCCGCCCAGCCGAAAAAATCGGTTAGAGGGGCTCTATCAGCCCACTGGGTATATATTCAGAAGACAGATATTGAATAATATACCTCTAATCAAATACAGAGTTTCGCAAGGAGGAACAGAGACCAAAGCGGAGATACAGCATACGTGCCGGGATAATAGCGTGTGCGCGGGCTCTCAGCCCGAGAACTTCGTATTCAGTTCGATGACGTTTGCTGCGCCGATGGCAAGGTCCGATAGTTCACCGTGGATTCGGTCGTCTGTGAACCGGCTCAGCGGTCCCGTAATACTGATAGCCCCTAAGACGGTGTCGCCGTTCTCGACGGGCGCAGAAACGCATCGGAGTCCCCCGATATTCTCTTCGTCGTCGATCCCGTAACCGCGTTGTCTGATCTCTTCGAGTTCGGATCTGAGTTCCGCGGTACTCGTGATGGTGTTCGAGGTGAACTGTTCGAGGTCCATCGACTCGATGAGCCGGTCGGTCCGGTCTTCCGAGAGATACGCGAGAATCGTCTTCCCCAGCGAAGTCGAGTGCATCGGCTGTTGTTTACCGACGCGGGAGAGCGTCTCGACGGCCTGCTCGCCGGTGGCCTTGTAGAGGTAGGACACTTTCCCGTGTTCCTCTATGCCGAACTGAATGATTTCACCTGTTTCCGCCGCCAGCGCGTCGGCTTCGTTTCGGATGACCTCGTAATTCCCGATCTGTTCGCGGACGTGCATCGCCATATCGAGGATTCGCAGGCTCAGCCGGTACTCGCCGTCTTCCCGTACGATCAGTTGCTGGTCTTCGAGCGTATGGAGGTGATTGTGAATCGTACTCTTGGAATGGCCGAGCTGATTTGCGAGTTCAGTGACGCTGGTAGCGTCCTGTGTTTGCAGTTCACCGATGATGTTGAGCGTGATATCTGCTGATTGTATCGTCCGTCCGGGGCCTTCGTTTGTTGTCATAGTGCACAGATGTATCCGTCCGATTATAAGTTTGTTCCCGTGGCAGGAACGAAACGACCAGTTTGATACAGAGCGGCATGTGGATTGGCCGTAGCAATTTACGAAAGTACGTTTGTAAATATATCCGTTTCGGACGGCTCTCTCTAGTTTGCACTCGAGCCAGATTCCATCCACGGCTGCAGACCTCTGTACGGTATTATCGGATTGAGAGTCAGTATATACAGTACGAAGCGATGTCTATTACAGTAGCACTTTTGTAAAATACTTCGGCCTTACAAGGATTACTCCAGCTACTGCATAGCGCAGTTCAACCAATACTGTCATTGAACGATATCTCTTCGACAAGACCGGATCAATTGGCGCTAGTCTAGATCATTCGGTATACCTCGTCCATCCATTGGTCGGAGGCGTCGTCAACGATCAGTCCATCCGTTCCTTGGCCCAGCGAGCCTGCGCTTCGCTCGAATCCATTACCTCTTGTAGCATTGCGGTCGAAACTCCTTTTAAATCCGAGTTACAGATTACTCTATGGTTGATTCCGACGACGCGCCGTCATCACCCGGCCCCTGTGATTGTAAACTAGGCCGGGTAGCGGACTCGTACGAGCTTACTGAACTCGACGAGGACCTGATCGCGTACTGGACCGGTGAGACCGGCGAACAATACAGTACACGGTCGCTCGCAACGGTTGTTAATCAGCGGGTACTCAAAGCAGCACTTCAAGCGGCGAACGTCTCCTTCAAAGAGGGCGAAATCGAGAACACGTATCGGTTGCTCACTGACGATGACGTGAGTAGCGGCGCGCGGGTCGAAACCCGGACTGAACTGCAACACGGCGGCGTCCCTATCGAGCAAGTCGAATCCGATTTCGTCTCCCATCAAACGGTTTACAATCATCTGACGGACTGTCTCGATACCGCACTCGACTCACCAAGCGACGAGGAACGACTCACGAAGAGCCAGGAGAAACTGGGAGCGCTGCAGAGCCGCACTGCGGCCGTGACGACGGACACGATAGAGCAACTCGACCGAAACGGAATCGTGGATATCGGCGAATTCAACGTCGTCATTTCGGCCACAGTCACCTGTGAAGACTGTTATCGACAATATACCGTACAGGAATTTCTCGAAGAGGGAGCCTGCGACTGTGGGGATGCTGAAGCTTGATGTCGCGGCCGTGAGTTCAGATCCGAGTCGACACCAGGATAGCGACACGAGGTCCAGATCCGCTGCCGAGAGACAGCGTTTTGGTGGCAGATCGGTTCTGATCGGGTTGTTCGGGGCCGTCTGCGCGTAAAAGACGGTGCATAATCTCAGTACTAGGTTATTATTATCGAACAGTATTCTCGGATGGAGAACAACCGGTCGCCCATCTAATCGATGTCATTCGGCCCTGGCAAGAAGGGAGACGGTGATACAGGACGTATCACTGGCAGTTGCCGATCTCCGAGACATACAAACACGATAACGACAGCGCTTCGATTCACAGTGTCACAGCCGTCCCGGTGACATCCCCACTCGTTCAACAGTGCGTGATACGCTTTTCTCGCCCATCGCGGCCGAGGTCGGGATACCACTTTTTCAGCGGGAGCAGTAGCGACGTGAGTATCTGCTGATTTGGATTGAGCCCACTACCAGGATCTTGGTGAATTATCTGGCAGGAGTGTCGGATATCGACGATGTTGAACGCAGACATGACGGTTCTAGGTCGCCTGAACCGATCAATGCTGTCTCCCTGAGCTACCGCTGGCACGACGCCAACTACTTTGTCATCCAGTGCCTGTGGTGTCATATGCACCACCTTCGCGGGAATAAGGCATCCAAGTCGACGACGTCTGTGAAAATCGGGTATATCGGCGGCGGTAGTCACGGCTGGGCGCACACGCTCATCAACGATCTCCTCCAGTGTACCGATCTCGCAGGGGACGTTGCACTCTACGATATTGACTACGAGGCGGCCGCGCAAAACGCGGAGTTGGCGAACGGACTGGCAAGCCGGTCGGACGCCGCTGGAAACTGGACCTTTGGGGCGTATCAGGACATGCACGGCGCGCTCGACGGGGCCGACTTTGTCATCTGCTCGATTCAGGATCCGGTCGGAGAGACGTTCGTTCACGACATCGACGTGCCTCAGGAGTACGGTATCTATCAGACCGTCGGGGATACAGTCGGTCCCGGCGGTATCTTCCGTTCGCTCCGAGCGATCCCTCAGTACCGCGAGATCGCCGCCGCGGTCCGCGAACAGTGTCCGAGCGCGTGGGTCATCAACTGCACGAACCCGATGACAGTATGTACGCGGACGCTGTACGAGGAATTCCCCGACATCAACGCTATCGGACTCTGTCACGAAGTGTTCGAAATACAGCGGCTGCTCGCCGACATCGCTGAGTCGTACATCGAAGCCGCCGATAACGTCTCGGCCGACGAGATTAATGTGAACGTCAAGGGCATCAATCACTTCACGTGGGTCGACGAAGCCTACTGGTACGATCATGATCTCTTCCGATATCTCGACCGCGAACTCGAAGCACGAAAGCCCCTTCCACAGTTCGAACCCGGAGAACTACGCGAGGAGTCCTACTGGATAAACCACCATCAGATCGCCTTCGACCTGTACGACCGATTCGGGCTGCTCGGCGCGGCAGGTGATCGACATCTCGCCGAGTTCGTTCCCTGGTATCTCGACATCGACGACCCCGAGGAGATTCACCGCTGGGGCATCCGGCTGACGCCCAGCTCCGCCCGTACCGCGGGCGGTGAGGGGCCAGCGAAGATGAAACGACACATTACCGACGAAGCAGGGTTCGAGTTCGTCGACTCCGGCGAGGAAGTCGTGGATATTATGCGGGCGCTGGTCGGCATCGAACCGATCAAAACACACGTCAACTATCCGAATCAGGGCCAGGTACCCGACCTGACGATGGGGGCCGTCGTCGAAACGAATGCCGTCATAACCGGTGGTGGAGTCGCCCCGATCACTGCGGGGGAGCTACCGCGTGAAGTCCGGTCAATGGTCATGCGGGCCGTGAATAACCAGGAAACGCTCGTTGAAGCCGGCTTTGCCGGCGATCTCGATCTCGCGTTCCAGGCGTTTCTCAACGATCCGCTCGTCACCATCGGGCGCGAATCGGCCCACGAACTGTTCGCCGACCTCGTGGACATCGAACGCGAGTATCTACAGGCATATAACCACGACAGTATTGCCGGACTTAAAGGGTGACACCACCGTGTCCGGAGTTATCAGTCCCCTCGACCGCGATCAAATCGCCCGAATGCGGCTTCTGTTCGCTCGACGGGGAAACTGGACTACGGGCAGATGTACCCAATAATTGATGATGCTGTCGCGCCACAGTCCTGTCATGCACCACGACCGCATCCAGTTCCACAATGTCGGCGACGTTCGGTCCGTTGAGGACCGAGACGGAAAGGCACTCCAACGAGTACCGGAGGCGATACGGACGGCCCTCAATGAGGGTGCGCAGTCACGCATGCGCCACCCCGCAGGCGTCGAACTCCGGTTCGTCCCGGAAGGCCCTGTGAAAGTGACGCTCTCGACGCTCCCGGGTGGAAGCGCCAGCGTTGGAACCGTTCGGGTCTTCTGGGGACCGATTCAGGGTACGACCGAAGTTCAGGTCGGACAGTCGCCGACGGCAGTCGAGGTTTCGATGCCTGAGAAACTGACCGACCTCGATCCGTCAGCCCGTCAAGACCTCGCGTTCGATCCGCGGGTCTGTCGAATCCAGTTACCCGGCGAACACCGCGGCGGGCCGATGGTCTACCACGGGCTCGACGGCAATGTCCGCCCGCCACGCGAGGGCGAACTCCCCGACCGGCGTTACCTCGCCTACGGAACCTCGATAACAGAGGGGGAGGCCCCGCTGGGCGAGCACCTGAACTACGTCAGCCAGACGGCCCGGCGGCTCAACGCCGACCTGCTCAACCTGGGCTCGTGTGGCACGGCCTACTGCGATAGCGCGATGGCGGACCACATCGCCGAACGCGAAGACTGGGACATCGCGACGCTCTCGCTCTCGGTGAACATGGTAGGGACCTTCCCCCCTGAAGAGTTCCGCAAGCGCGCTGAGGAGATGATCGACCGGATTGCGAGCGCTCACCCCGACAAGCCAGTCGTGGCAATCACTATCTTCCGTAACGCCCGGGACGTTTGTCAGAGCGAAGACCCCGAGGCGATGTGTGAGCGGTTCCGCGAGGAGCTCCGCGAGATAGTTGCCGAATCATCCCACGAGAACGTCTCTCTCCTCGAAGGGCCGGAACTGCTTCCCACTATCGAGGGACTCACAACCGATCTGGTCCATCCTGGAGACAACGCCATGATTACGATGGGTGAAAATCTCGCGTCGGAACTGCAGCCGCTCCTCGAAGACTGATACTGTTGGCTGTAACTATTTTAAGATCTTCGCCACCCGGGGTGGCGAATTTCTTCACAGACTTACAGCCGACAGTATGAGTAGGGGAGCGCCGTCGTTCCCATCCCGTGGTACTCGCTGGTGTTGCTGGCTTCATCGTTGTTCTATTGTATAGAACAGGACTGCATCTCAACGCTTGGGACTCCAGAGGTGATCCTGTCACCATCTCCCAGCAAGACTGGATTTTAGACCTTCACGCGTTTACCGGGATATCTGGCCGTTCAGTAGAAAGGCTGTAACACATTGTATATCATGCCAGGAAACACTGTAGAGTGTGTCAGTACCGGCAGTCAAAACACTGTTCTTTGGCAGGCGATTCCACCGGATACGTGTTCGAATGTCTGACTGGGAGGGCAGAGATGATTCTATGCCCATTGGGCGGTCCGTCAAGCGTATCACTTCAACTGTCCCGTACCCGAGCAAACTCTCTCGAAGACATGACTGCCACTCCGAACTTGACCCGGACAGATGAGCGCGGGTGATAGACATAGGGAATAACAGCCGTACATCTGTTATGAAAACGGGCCTGAGCGTTCGGTCACATCAGTTCGCCGTGAGGTTGACCTGTATGGACTTCGTCGTGCTGAGAACTTGCCCGGTGATATCCTCCCGAAGATAGCGACCGTTCAGGCGTTCAACGGGACCGCAGACCCCCAGCGCGGCAATACGGCTCCCGCTAATTTGGGCAAGCGGGGCGGCAACACCGATAATGCCCTCATACTGTTCACCTCTGCAGAACGCGATACCGTCATCGCGGATCCGACGGAGTTCCTCGGTGAGCTCGTCCGGTTCCGCGATAGTCGCGCTCGTCGGTGCAACAAGGTCTGTCTCGTCGAGAATCGAATCCACGCGGTCACTCGGGAGTGCCGACAGAATCGCCTTTCCAGGGGCGTTAACGTGTAGGGGGAGCCGTTCGCCCGCATGGAACGGGACAGACCAGCCGTCCTCGGGTTCGGAGATCGACACCGGGACACCGCCCGTTTCTTCGAGGACGAACAGTATCGCTGTTTCCCCTGTCGCCGCCGCAAGATTGTCCAGTTGCTCTTTCGCCGCCGCATAGAAACTGAGTCCCTCACGCGTTCGTTCACCAAGAGCCAGTGGGCGGAGTGATGGCTCGTATTGCTCCGCGCGCTTGACCACGTACCCGGCCGCACGCAACGTCGAGAGGTGGTTGTGGGCGACACTCTTGGAGACACCGACAGTATCTGCAAGCTCGGTGACGCCGATAGGCCCGGATGCGTCGACGAGGGCTTCGAGGATAGCCAGCGATGTCTGGGTCGCATCAACCGCATATCGTGGTTCGTCAGTCATGATACCAGTCATACGCCCGCCGGTGTGAAAAGTATGTTCACTAGAGCAGAACAGCATTGGTCATGAGACACACTCACACGCCATATCTTACATAATTTATTGTCCGGAGAACCCTTTCTCCCGTTCTTACTCACCGAAATTTATTCGTTCTTCTCTACAGAACAACTCCAAACAACTCAAAGCGAGTTGGCTAGGGAACAGAAACAGCCGATTCAGGCCGGCCAGACAGCTTCAGGTGCGGCTGAATCGTGAACAATTCGATGCAGTGCGGACACGACAGCGGCCGGGTCCTCCGTCTGCCAGATGCTTCGCCCGATCACGAGACCGCGAGCGCCCGACGCCATCGCACCCGCAACGTCGTCGAGCATCGCCCGGACAGACCCGGACGACGGGCCACCCAGAATCATCACCGGAACTGGGGCGTTCTCGACGATGGGTTCGAACGAATCACGGTCGCCGGTGTACGGGGCCTTGAGTATGTCTGCACCCAGTTCCCAGCCGATCCGACAGGCGTTTGCGACGTACTCTCTGTCCGTTTCGAAGCGGTCTGGAACGTCGTTCCCCCACATAACGGTCTCGACGATGTGGGGGACACCGGTGCCACGCAGGGATTCGGTGATGTCGGTGATGTAGTCGACGTTTCGCTCGAAGGACTGACTGTCCTGCCGGCCGAAGGCGAGTACCGACTTGACGCCGACAGGGTCACACGCCAGCAAGCGGTCGGTATCAAACGCGTGCTGTTGCACCCACGGCCCGATATCCTCGCCGGGTCGGCTCGACGGCGACACGAAGTCGGCGGTCACGAGGACATCTGTAGACGATGCGGCGAACGTATCGGCGAATCGCTCGGCGAAGTACGGTCCGACGAGCACGCCGTCCGGTTCGCCAGCAAGCACCGCCTCAAGCGTGGCCTGTGGGTCCTCGAATCCGTCCATTGCGCCCATCCCGATACCGTGGTCGAGCGCCACGACGACGGCGTTTCCGGAGTCGGTGTCGAGGAGGTCGAACTCGCTCATTCGTGGTCGCCCGGGATGACAACCTTCTTCAGTCCCTCAGCGTTGCCCATCCGTTCGAACGCCGTCGGCAGGTCATCGAGGCCGATGCGCTCGGTGATGAGTGTCTCGGCGTCGATCCGGTCGTGCTGGAGCATCGTCACCGCTCGCTCGAAGTCCTCAGTCGTCAGCGAGAACGAACCGCGGTAGTCGATCTCGTCGAAGAACACGTCGAACGGGCTGATCTCCATCGTCGCCTCCTGATCGGGGACGCCGAAGATGAGTGTCGAACCGCCGGGCGCTGTCACGGCGTTGGCCTGCTTGATTGTCGGGACGAGCCCGATAGCTTCAGCGCCGACATCGACCGGGCCGCCGGCCGCTTCGGGAATCGCTTTCTCCGGGTCTTCCTCGTTGGGATCAACGACCGCGTCTGCGCCGAGGTCGGCGGCCAGTTCGCGCCGTTCGTCGTCGAGCTCGGAGACGACGATTGGCGAAGCGCCCGCGTTGTGGAACGCCTGCAGGAGCAACAGGCCGATGGGTCCGGCACCGATAATCCCCACGCTGTCGCCCGGCTTGATGTCAGCCTGCTCGACGCCGTGCACACAGCAGGCGAGCGGCTCGGCGAGTGCGGCCCGCTCGAAGGACATCTCGCCGATATCCTCGACGTTGATCGCCGGGACGCGAACGTACTCGGCGAAGGCCCCGTCGAGGATGGTTTCACCGGCACCGCCGATGCTCGTGTTGTTCTCACAGAGGTGCGTCTCCCCCTTTTTGCAGTATGAACAGGCGTTGCAGGGTACGGTGGGGTTGATGGCGACGCGGTCACCGACGGCGAAGCTGTCGACATCGGACCCGACTTCGGCGACAGTTCCGGCCCCTTCGTGGCCTAAGACCAGCGGCGTTTCGGCGGCGAAGGTGCCGTGGTACATGTGGTAGTCGGTCATACAGACGCTGCAGGCACCGACCTGAACGAGAACCTCGTCGTCTGCCGGCTCCGGTCGGTCCCGCTCTTCGACGGTGATCTCGCCGATATCAGTCAGTGTGCTGGCGCGCATCAGGCATCCCCCCTGTGCCGGAGTGTGGTCGTCACTGCAACGGTACTTCGGTCGTGCTTTGGTGTGGCTCGGGTCATGAGTAGGTCGTGCCGTCGTCCGCAGTCAGCGCCCGCATCGTCGGCTTGAACGGCGAGCGTAGACGGCGGACTCGGCACCGATCCGTACTATCGGTATTTTCGGACCGCATATTAAAATCTTGCCACGATCCCCCGTACGCGGTCCGAAACCGACTGCTCGGGGCTTCGACCGCTGCTTTGCACCTTTCTGCTCCAGTCGGGATGGGTATTCTACGTTACAGATGATTACCTTTATTATCCATCGGTAATTCGGTAGGTGGTGAGGCCAACTGACATGACCAAACCCAACAGGCGGAAATTTCTGAAAGCGACAGGTGTCGGACTACTCGGCGGTCTCGCGGGCTGTACGCGAGGCGGCGATGGAGGGAGCGGCGACGGCTCCGATGGCGGAAGCGACGGCGGGACCGGCACCACCAGCGGCGACGGTGAACTGGCGATTCCTCTGAGCGAGTACGAGGATGCCGATATCGACTGGGGGCAGTTCGAGGGGTCCTCGATCAATATCGGTGCCGTCCAGCACCCATGGGTTTCGGCGATCAAGCCCGCGATCCCGGTCTTCGAGGAACTGACCGGCATCGACGTGGTCTGGAACGTCCTGCCCGAACAGCAGTTCCGAACCAAGCGCCAGACCGACGTGAGCACTGGGGCCGGGCAGTTCGATGTCTTCTACATGGACCAGGTCGTCAACCAGTTCCGCGAGGAAGGTTGGATTCAGCCACTCGATCCGTTCTTCGAGGACGACAGCCTCTTCGATGAGGACTGGTACAACACCGACGATCTCTTCGAGGCGTCACGGTGGCAGGCCCACGGTGGTGGCTACAGCGATACCTGGACAGGAATGCCGATCACGGTCGAAGTCCAGACGCAGTTCTACCGCACGGACCTCTACGAGAAACACGACCTTGAGGTCGCGGAGACGCTCGAACAGTTCCGCCAGAACGCACAGACCATCCACGAGAACGAGTCGGATGTCGTCGGTACCGTCGGCCGTGGTGACAAAGGATACGGGATGAACATCTACGTCCTGAACACGTTCCTGCGCCAGAACGGCGCAGAGCTCTGGGACAGTTTCCCGGACGATTCCGGTCTCGACTCCGATGGCGTCATCAACGCGGCCGAGTGGTACGTCAGCCTGCTGCAGGACTACGGTCCCGAAGGGGCCTCGACCCAGACCTGGTCTGACGTGCTCTCGACGATGCAGGAAGGACGTGCCGGCCACATCGTCTCCGACGCGAACCTCTTCTGGCCCGGACTCACCGGCTCTGACTCCTCTGTCGCGGACAACATCGGTATCGCGAAGGTGCCCAGCCCGGCCGACGGAACCTTCTCGCCCAACGCGTTCAACTGGCAGATCTCCACGTCCAAGAACGCCCAGAACTCCGAGCAGGCGTTCCTGTTCATGGTCTGGGCCTCCTCGCAGCCGACCAACACCTGGATGCACGTCGAGGGCGACGCCGCCTTCTCCGTCCGGCAGTCCGTCTGGGAGAACGACGAGTTCCGTTCTCAAGTGGGCGAGAACTTCGCACAGGTCACGCTCGAATCCCTGCAGGAAGCCGCGCCGGACCCGTTCGACCGGAAGTATCCGGAATGGGGTCAGCGCTACTCCGAGGAACTGCAGCGCGCCATCGCCGGCCAGAAGTCCGCCGAGGAAGCGATGACGCAGGCAGCATCGATCGCCGAGGATATCTACAGTAATTAAACCTACGCCTTCCCCGAGACTCAATACATCCCACAAATGAGCACACCAACGCAAACGGAAACGGCATCCAAATCGACCTTCGCCAGGCTTCGGGACCTGTGGAACGACTACCTCCCGTACTGGTTCATGGCACCGATGGTGGCGGTAATGGTGATGATCACCTTCTTCCCCGGTGCCTACGACCTGTATCTCAGCCTGATCGCGGAGCCGACACTCGACGTGTTCGCGGCCGATTTCGTCGGACTGTCCAACTTCGAGACGGCCTTTACCCGCGGCGGCGCGATCCACTCGTTCGTCATCACGATTACCGTCGTCGCCAGCGCCTTGCTCCTCGAAACTGTCCTCGGGTTCGTCCTGGCCGCGCTCGTGGCCGGCGTCGGCTCCGACCGGACGAAGTCGTTCTACCGGGTGTTGTTCATCATTCCCATGGCCGTCGCACCCGTCTCGCTGGCGACCATCGGCCGGATCATGCTGAACAGCGAGATCGGCATTATCCCCTACGTCATAAACACCGGCACGCCGTTCGCAGCGCCGAATTTCCTCTCGGACATTCCGCTGCTGACGGTAATTCTCCTTGATGCGTGGAACTGGACGCCGTTCATGTTCATCATCTTCTACGCCGGCCTCTCGTCGGTGCCGAAGACGCTCATCGAGGCATCACGTGTCGACGGTGCGCCGATGTGGCGACGGTACGTCCACGTCATCATCCCCTACATGAAGCCGGTCGTCTTCGTGGCGACCCTCATCCGGCTGATCGACCTGTTCCGGACGTTCGGCGTGGTGTACGGGCTCACTGGCGGCGGACCGGGGACGGCGACCCAGCTCGTGAGCATCAATATCTACGAACAGATGTTCATCAACAACCAGATCACCGTGGCCGCAGCCATAGCCATCGTCTACCTCGTCCTCGTCGTTGCACTGTGTAACGTCATCATTGCGAAGGTCGGCTTCGAGGGGGTGTGGGACTGATGGCAACGACAGACGGCGACTCCGCGACCGCGTCACAGCGACTCGACAAGGACACGCGGGAGAAACTCGTCACGGCCGTTCGCCACACCATCCTGCTGACGTGGTCGTTCATCGTGCTGTTCCCGCTGTACTGGCTCGCTTCGATGTCGTTGAAGCCGCCCGGAACAGCGAACGCGCTCCCGCCGGACTGGATCTTCCTGCCGACGGTGTACAACTACATCCAGCTGTTCCAGGACTCCGGCTTCGTCGCGGCCTTCGCCAACAGCCTCATTATGGTGTCGGCGTCGGTCGTCCTCGTGCTGTTGATCGGCGTTCCCGCCGCGTACGTCCTCTCGCGGTACGACATCCCGATGGAGCGGGACGTGCTCGTGTGGATTCTCTCCTCACGGATGCTCCCGCCCATCGCCGTTGTGCTCCCCTTCTTCATCATCTTCCGGGAGCTCAATCTGTTCGATACGCGAATCGGGATGGTCCTGATGTACGTCAGTATCAACCTCTCGCTCGTGGTTTGGGTGATGAAAGCGTTCTTCGACGGCATCCCCGAGACACTGGAGGAAGCGGCTCGGGTCGACGGCGCGACCCAGTTCCAGGGCTTCAGGAAGGTCGTCCTTCCGGCGGCCAAGCCCGGGATTTTCTCGGTCGCGATCATCAGCTTCATCTTCGCGTGGATCGAGCTGCTGTTCGGGCTCGTGCTGACGAGTTTCGAGGCCGTGCCGGTGACGCTGTTCGTCTACTCGTTCATCGGCTCCCGTTCGATAGAGTGGGGGATGCTTGCAGCCGCCTCGACGGCGATGATCGTTCCGGTCGTCATCTTCCTCATCGCGGTGAACAAGTACCTCGCCGCCGGACTCAGCTTCGGTGTGGTGATCAAAGAATGACTCCACGACCCGCACCGCGACAGGTATCGCTCGCAAACCACACCCCTGCGGCGGGGAGCAGTCGCCGCGACACGGAGGCACGCTAATGGCTCGTATCACAATCGACGACGTTACGAAACGGTTCGGAGACGGAGATGAATCGATAGTCGCTGTCGACGACGTTTCCCTGGACATCCGCGACGGCGAGTTCATCGTCTTCGTCGGGCCGTCCGGGAGCGGGAAGTCGACGCTCATGCGCATCGTCGCGGGACTGGAGACGCAAACCGAAGGCGACATCCGCATCGGCGACGACGTAGTCAACCAACTCGGCCCGCGCGCCCGGGACATCGCGATGGTGTTCCAGAACTACGCGCTATACCCGAACATGACGGTTGAGGAGAACATGTCCTTCGGGCTGAAGATGTCCACGGACATGTCCTCCGACGAGATAGAAGAGGCCGTCACCTCTGCCGCCGAGATGATGGACATCGACATGCTGTTGGACGACACACCCGGCGAACTCTCCGGCGGGCAACAGCAGCGCGTCGCGCTCGGGCGGGCCATCGTCCGGGACCCGAACGTCTTCCTGATGGACGAGCCGCTGTCGAACCTGGACGCGAAGCTCCGGGCGGAGATGCGGACCGAAATCAACCGGCTCCAGAACGAACTCGACGTGACGACGTTGTACGTCACCCACGATCAGACGGAGGCGATGACGATGGGCGACCGGCTCGTCGTCCTCAACTACGGTGAGCTTCAGCAGGTCGGAACCCCGCTGGAGTGCTTCTACCGGCCGTCCAACCAGTTCGTCGCCGGCTTCCTCGGCTCGCCGTCGATGAACTTCTTCGAGGGATCGGTCGAAGGCGGCACGCTCCGCGCGGACGGGTTCGACTTCGACCTGACCGAACAGATGCAGTCCGCGGTCGGGAGCCGGAACGAACTGGTCCTCGGGATCCGGCCGGAGGACATGACGCTTCACGACCGGGCGAACTCGGGCCACGAGTTCGAGGCCGTCGTCGATGTCGTCGAACCGATGGGGAGCATCTCCTACGTCTACCTGCAGGCGAAGGCACAGAGCCACGAGCAGACGTTTATCGTGGAGACGGACGGCCAGCGCCCGATCAGTGAAGGACAGCAGGTCTACGTGGAGATTCCGGATCGAGACGTGCACCTGTTCGACGCCGCCAGCGGGGAGACGATCCACCAGCGCCAGCTCGGTGACGACGCGGAGATGGCCCTCGAAGAGCAGATGAAGCCCGCCGAGTGACGACGAGCGCCGTCATCACCCTACTCGCCGCAGTCAACCAACTAGCAACTATACACGACATATGACCGATCAAGACATTTCACACTACGAGACGCGTACCGCTATCTGTGAGTACGGCCGCAGCCTGCTCGACGACGACCTGACGACCGGCACCGGGGGGAACCTCAGTGCCCGGCTCGACGAGGACCACATCGCCATCAGCCCCTCTGGAGTTCCGTACGGGGAGATCGAGCCAGAAGACGTTCCGGTCGTCCACACGGACGGCACTGTCGTCGAGGGCGACATCGAGCCGTCGACGGAGCTGCCGATGCACCTGGCCGTCTACCGCGAGCGACCGGCGGTCGGTGGCGTCGTCCACACCCATTCCCCGTACGCGACGACGTTCGCCTCGCTCGGCGAGGCAATCCCGGCCTCCCACTATCTCCTCTCCTTTACCGGAACGGAGGTACCCGTCGCTGAATACCGGACACACGCAACGGAGGAACTCGGTGAAGCCGCCGTTGACGCGCTGGGTGAGTCGTTCAACGCCACGCTGTTGCGAAACCACGGCGTCCTGACGGCTGACGAGTCGCTGGACGATGCCTATACGGTCGCGCTGATGGTCGAGTACTGCGCCCGCATCCATCACCAGGCCCGAGCCATCGGCGAGCCGGAAATCCTCCCGGACGAGGAGATCGACCGGTTGGCCGATAAGCTCGACAGCTACGGGCAGTGACCACCCATGCGAACGATATTTGAGAGCATCAGCGCATGAAGCACGTCGCTATCGACATCGGCGCGAGCGGCGGGACGGTGTTCCTCGGCGAAGTGACCCAGTCGTCGTTCGCCGTGCGAGAGGTGCACCGGTTCGACAATCGACCCGTCGAACGGGACGGCCGCTACGTCTGGGACGTTGCCGCGCTGGTCGATCATATCGGGGACGGAATCCGGGCTGCCGATGACCACGCCAACGGCGTCGATACGGTCGGTATTGACACGTGGGGGCTCGACTTCGGGCTCCTGGCCGACGGCGAACTGCTCCGGGACCCGGTCTCCTACCGCGACCCAGAGTCGACGGCCACGCGCGAGGAAGTGTTCGATGCCGTCGGGAAGCGGCGGCTGTTCGATGCGACCGGCATCACGAACTGGAACACGCCGAACACGCTGTGGCAACTCCACACTATTGCCGAGCGCGAGCCCGAACTCCTCGAAGCGAGCGATGGCCTGCTCATGATGCCACAGCTCCTCTCTGCACGGATTGGGGGGGAGCCGGCGGGCGAGATGACGATAGCATCGACCACACAGATGGTCGACCCGGAGCGGCGGGCTTGGGCGACCGACCTGCTCGACGAGCTATCGGTACCGACGGATATCCTTCCACCGCTATCTGAAGCCGGGCAGCGCCTCGGGACTGTGGACGACGATGTCGTCTCGGGGCTGTCCTCGACGCCCGAAATCGTGACGCCGGCGAGCCACGACACCGCGGCGGCCGTCGCCGGCCTCCCGCTTGTCGAGGACGCCGCCTTCCTCAACACGGGGTCGTGGTTCGTCCTCGGCGTCGAGCGCGACGAGCCAGTCCGGACAGACGCAGCGTTCGAACACGCTGTCTCGAATGAACTCGGCGTCGACGGAACCGTTCGCCTCCTGAAGAACATCAACGGCTTCTTCATGCTCGAAGAGTGCCGCGAGGCGTGGCGCGAGGCGGGCCAGCCGGTCGACTACGAGACACTGCTGTCGGCCGCCGAAAAGGCCCAACCACGGACCGCGCTCGTTGATACGGATGCCGAGGCTTTCGGCATCGACGAGCCGATGCCCGACCAGATTCGGACCTACTGCCGCCAAACGGACCAGCCCGTTCCGACAGGCCAGGGCGGTATCGTCCGCTGTCTCCTCGACAGCCTGGCGGCGAAGACGGCGCTGGAACTCGACGCGCTCGCGGCAGTCGTCGACGAGCCCCCGGCGCGAATCGTCCTCGGTGGCGGCGGCGTCAGAAACGAACTGTTCTGTCAGTTACTCGCAGACGCGACCGATCGCCCGGTCTCCACCGGGCCGATTGAGGCGACGGCCGTCGGTAACGTCCTCACACAGGCCGTCGCCGCCGGAACCGTTCCGGATATCGAGACCGGACGACAGTTGGTCGAGTCGGCGTTCGAGACGACGACCTACGAACCACGCGCCGCTGGCGAATGGGCCGAGACAAAAGACCGGTTGGCCGCACTGACCGGCGATCCGTCGTCCGAAGCCTGATCCCTCACCGCGAGGTGTAGCCGCCGTCCATCACGACGGTCGATCCCGTCATGTACGACGACGCGTCAGACGCGAGATACACCACGAGTTCTTTCAGCTCTTCTGGTCGACCGAGTCGGCCAATCGGCGTGTTTTCCAGCCACGTTTCCTCCATCTCCGGGTTCTCTTCGAGCACCTCATCGACGAGTTCGGTCCGCATGTAGCCGGGCGCGATGGCGTTGACGCGAACCCCCTGATCGCCCCACTCGACGGCCAGTGACTGGGTCAGCATTCTGACGCCGGCTTTGGTCGTGTTGTAGCTGGCCTGTTTCTGCGGGACGTTCACGTCAAAGCCCGACATCGAGGAGATGTTGATGATGCGGCCTTCACCCCGGTCGAGCATCTGTTGGCCGACGTGCTTGGCACAGAGGAAGACGCCGTCGAGGTTGACCGACACGACACGCCGCCAGGACTCGATGCTCGTCTCCTCCGCGGGTGAGTTCTCGACGATACCGGCGTTGTTGACCAGCACGTCAATCGGCCCGAGGCGGTCGGTCACGTCCTCGACCATCGCCTCGACCGAGGTTTCGTCCGTCACGTCGACCTCCGTCGCGATTACGTCCGTCTCGCCGTCGAGTTCCGACGCCGTTTGCTCTGCTTTCTCGATGTTTACGTCCGCGATAGCGACATCGGCCCCCATCTCCACCAGACCGGTCGCCATCTGTTTGCCGAGACCCTGTGCTGCACCGGTGACGATAGCTGTCTCTCCGTCGAGGGAGAAACTCTCCAGTACACTCATGCGTACACTCACTGCTCCGGCAGCCTCCAGCATAAATGTACGCCTCTCTCTGTCACACTCCCTGGTGACCCGATATCAGTAGCCAGTCATTACAAGTACTCCCTCGCAGATAACATAGCTATGCAAATCACCGACTTCGAACTGTTCGCCGTGCCGCCGCGGTGGTTGCTCCTGAAGTTGGAGACCGACGAGGGGATCGTCGGGTGGGGCGAGCCGATTGTTCAGGGTCGGCTTGAGACGGTTCGGGCTGCGGTTACCGAACTCGTCGAGGCGTATCTACTGGGGGCGGACCCGCTCCGAACCGAGTATCACTGGCGAAAGCTCTATCAGAGCGGCTACTTCCGTGGCGGGCCGATACTCATGAGCGCGCTCGCCGGCATCGACCACGCGCTCTGGGACATCAAGGGACGGCACTACGGTGCACCGGTGCACGAACTACTCGGCGGTCACGTCCGTAATAAGCTACTCGTCTACCAGTGGCTCGGTGGCGACGATCCCGAAGACGTGGCCGCGGCCGCGAAAGAGGACCGGGAACGCGGGTACAAAGCCTTCAAGTTCAACTTCGCCAGGGAGTTTCGGCCGATTGAAACGCCCAACGCTGTCGACCATGCGGTCGAACGTGTGGCGGCAATCCGCGACGCTGTCGGTGACGATGCCTTCGTGGGCGTCGACTTCCACGGCCGCGTCTCCAAACCGATGGCCGCCGATCTGGTCCAACGTCTCGAACAGTTCGATCTGATGTTTATCGACCAGCCGCTGCTTCCCGAGCAGGACGCGTCGTTTGCTGGCATCGCCGAGCAAACCACTGTGCCGATAGCTACCGGCGAACGGTTCTACTCGCGCTATGATTTCAAACAGCTCCTCGTCGACGACGGAGTGTCGATAATCCAGCCCGACGTGACTCACGTCGGTGGCATTAGCGAGATGCGCAAGATCGCGTCGATGGCGGAGGCGTTCGACGTGGCCGTCGTGCCCCACTGCCCGCTCGGCCCAATCGCGTTCGCGGCCAGTCTGCAGGTCGGCTTTTGCGCACAGAACGTCGTGATGCACGAGCAGGATCTCGATCTGCATGATCCGACGACGAGCCAGCGGCTCAAGGTCCTGGAAGACCCAGAAACGTTCCGCTTCGAGGACGGTTACGTCAAACGACCGACCGGTCCCGGCCTCGGTATCGAGATCGACGAGGCCCACATCCGCGAACTTTCACAGACGGAGGTTAACTGGTACAACCCGGTCTGGCATCACGAAGACGGGAGCGTCGCGGAGTGGTGACCGGTCGCGGCAACAGCACGGCACGACTCACCCTGTGTATTTTTATGGTTTTGTCACGTGCGCCCACGTATGCGAAGCGCTGTACTGGTAGAAACGACTGAGTTCGAACTGCAGGACCGCCCCAGACCGTCGCCCGGGCCGGACGACGTACTCGTTGCCGTCCGAGACGTAGGGATCTGTGGCTCCGATGTCCACTACTACGAGCACGGCCGTATCGGTGACTACGTCGTCGAAGACCCGCTCGTTCTGGGTCACGAGAGCGCCGGTGAAGTCGTCGAAGTCGGCGAGAACGTTACCGACCACGAACCCGGCGACCGTGTCGCGCTCGAACCCGGCGTTCCTTGCCGCCGGTGTGCCCACTGCAAACACGGCGACTACCACCTCTGTGAGGATGTTCGGTTCATGGCGACACCGCCACACGACGGCGCGTTCACGGAGTACGTCTCGTGGCCGGCCGACTTCGCCTACGAGCTTCCGGACTCCGTCTCCACAGCGGAAGGGGCGCTGTGTGAGCCGCTGTCCGTCGGCATCCACGCGTGCCGCCGTGGCGGCGTCGGAACCGGCGATACGGTGCTGATAACCGGTGCCGGGCCCATTGGACTGATGGTGATGGAGGCCGCGCGTGCCGCCGGCGCGACGGACATTATTCTGACCGATGTCGTCGAAGAAAAACTGGACTTCGCCGACAAACGGGGCGCAGACCTGACTGTCAACGTCACCGAAACGGATCTCGAAGCGGCAGTCGACGAGTACACGGACGGCGTCGGTGCCGATGTCGTCGTCGAAGCCTCTGGCGCGGAGCCGTCGATCCAGTCCACGATTGACGTGGTCTGTCGGGGCGGCACAGTTGTTCTGGTCGGCCTCGCAAGCGAGGCGGAAGTTCCTTTCGACGTGCTGGAAGTCATCGACAACGAGATCGATGTCCACGGATCGTTCCGGTACAAGAACACCTACGAGGCAGCTGTCGACCTACTGGCCGACGACGAAGTCGATGTCGAAGGCATCATCGACTTCGAATCCCAACTCGAAGACATCGATGATGCGTTCCGCCGAGCCATGGAACCGACTGTGGTCAAGGGCATGATATCCCTGGATTCGTAACAGGCACTGCGCCAGGCGTAAGCCCTGAGGGAATTAATAAAAGAAATATCGGTATTATGGAATACTGATATTTAGGATGGTGGTATTCAATGATTTTCACAAGCATAGAGATAGCTTGCCAGTAACTGTTCGCTCACTCTGATGACTGATAGCGGTTTAGAGCGTCTACAGACGAGTTTGTTCTATTTAGTGATTTTCTGGCAGTGTCGTACATTGACCTTCCCCCTTTACTCTGGTATGGCTCTTGTACTGGTGGAGAAATATATAGTATAGAATATTTACGCAGAAATAAACATAAGAGAACATGTTGATGGACCTGGGAAAAGGCCGTCCAATCGAGAAGACACCGCGTGACCGATAGCCGGTGTGCTGCTAGCCAAACGGTTATACCCTGCAACCGTTGTGGACCGATATGGACCTCTCTATCGTCGATCTCTCTCCGGTCCCCGATGACGGCACCGCGAACGATGCCTATGCGAACACTGTCGAAGCCGCACAGCAAGCCGAGCGACTCGGGTATTCCCGGTTCTGGGTGGCTGAACACCACGGGATGGGTGATTCCTTGGCAGGGACAACCCCCGAGGTGCTGCTCGGAAATCTCGCTGCCGAAACCGACTCGATCCGGCTCGGCTCGGGGGCGGTCCTGCTCAATCACTACAGCCCGTTCAAAGTCGCGGAGCTGTTTGGCTCCCTCGACGGGCTCGCTCCCGGACGAATCGACGCGGGGCTGGGGCGGGCGAACGGCTCGCCGGCCGTCGACCGCGCGCTCGGGACTGACCGCCGCGTCCGAAACCCCGACGAAGACCACGCCGAGAAAATCGAGGCTGTCGTCTCGCATCTCTACGACAGCTACCCCGACGGACACGCGTACAGCGATATAGAGATTCCCCGCTCAGATGCGGAGACGCCCGTCCCGTGGGTTCTCGGGTCGAGTCCATCAAGTGCCGCCCTGGCTGGGGAACTCGGCTTGCGCTACTGTTTCGCCGCGTTCATTCGACCGGAACTGGCCACTCGCTCCTTCGAGGCGTATCGGAACCGTTTCGAATCGTCGCAGCTGGCCGGCGGCGTCGACGAGCCACAGGGGATGGTCGCCGTCAACGCCGTCTGCGCCGAGACAGACGAAGCGGCGGCCCGGCTCCGTGCCGTTGCCGAAGCGTCGTTCAAACGAATGGAACGGGGGGTCGTCGGCACGACCCCGTCGGTCGAGGAGGCTATCGACGAACTCGGGGCCGTCCCCGAACCGACGCCCGCAACACTGGATGCCGGGGAGTGGCCGCGAGCGATCTCCGGCAGCCCGGAGACACTCAACGGCCTGCTCGAACAACTCGCTGACCGCGTCGGGGCCGACGAAGTGATGATCCAGCACGTCGTCGGCGACCACGCCGACGGGCTCCGATCCCACGAGTTGCTCGCTGACGGTGTCGGTCTCACACCGCGCTAACCGGTATCGGACTATATTACATCATCTGGAAGTATCTGATCCGGTATAACTCCTGTATAGGCTCGTATCTACCGGTCTATAAATTGTTTTGCAGGACAAATTGTCAAACACTCCGAGTTCTACGCTGAACTACCACCAACGAGACAGAAGCAGAGAGAAGTGGAAGCAAGTTCCGGATACCGCCTGTTCACACTCGCCCTAGTCGTCCGCAACCGCGGGAGCGGTCGGTGACACTGCGCTGGCTTCGGCGCGTTCGGACAGGTGCGTCCACTCCAGATCGTGTTCGTACTGGAACGCGCCGTGGTCCTGCGTCGGGTCGACGACCGTCAGCGAGAGCCAGTTGTTGTCGAGTAGTTCCGCCAACTCCTCGTTGGCGGCCAGAACCTCGGTAACATGGTCGACCGGCGCATGGATGACCGTCGAGAGGCGGAGCGGCTGGTGGTACGGTTCGTCGTCGGCGGCCATGAGCGACTGCTGGGGCAGTCCGGTCATCAAGTCGCCGCCGTTGCCCTGGTAGACGCCGATGTTGCCGACGGGGTTGTGCGTCACCTTCGACCCGCTCCCGTAGACGGCGTTGTCGACCGTCGAAAAGTAGTACTGGGTGTTGATCCACTGGGTGACGACCATCGGGCCGGTGAGTATCGCTTCGAGCGCGTCGCCGTCGGGATCGGTCGACCAGTCATACGAGTGGAGGAACGCGCGGCCGTCGAGGTCGAGGTCGCTCGTCAGTTCGCGGGGACCGATGACGAAGCCGGCGTTGCCGGCCAGCCCCCACTCGGGACGGGTTTCTGCCCAGTCGGCGGCGCGGCGTTCGGTCTCGCTGACCGCCGCGGAACCGTCAGCACCCATCGATTCGGCGCGCTCGGCGGCCGCCTCTTCGCGGGCGGTGGCGAGATCGGACCGCAACTGTGCAAGCTCCGCAACGTGGCTTTCGGGCACGTCGCTATCGTATAGCTCCACTTCGTCGGTCGTAGTGTTGTGTTCGCCGGCGAGGAAGACGGTATCGTCGGGAATCTCGAAGCCGCGGTCGCGGAGTTCGGCCCTGACCGCCTCGTTGTTACAGATCTTCGCCAGCACGCGGGCGTTCGGGCCGCCGGGGTTGCCGGCGCAGGCACCACAGTCCAGGCTCGCATCGTAGGGGTTGTTGGCCGTCTGGCTGGCGTGTCCGGTAAAGACGACGAGGCGACTGAACGTCTCCCAGCCCATCAGGTCGAACGCGGTGGCGGCGTACTCGACTTTCTCCTCGGTGGTCAGTCCCACCGGCAGGTCGCCGGCGTAGGTGTGCTGGTGGTGGACGAGCGGCTCACAGAACTCGTGTTCGTCGGGCACCTGGCCATCGGCTGCGTCGAGCAGGTCGGACACGCGCCCGGGGACGAGCGTGCGGGCCGCGAGCGCGAGACTGTAGCCGCTCCCGGCAGTTTCGACGAAGCCGTAGGCGGTGGCGGCGTTGGCCTCTAGGGTCTCGATTATTTCGTCGGCGGTTTCACGGAGGCCCGACCAGCGGTCGTGGCTCGCCTGGGTCTCGTCGTCGGTCGGCATGTCGGTGACGTGGTGCTGGGGGTCGAGAATCGGCGGGCACGCGTCGACCGACACGTCGGCGTCGTACCCCTGGTATTCCATTGGGATGCCGAAGAAGCCGGCGTACCCGTAGGTCTCGTAGTCGCCCGTTGCCTCGATGTGGCGGCGGATGATCTCGGAGCGGGTGTCGATACAGAAAACCAACTGCGCGTCCGGGCGGCTCGGGGTGTCGTTGTCAGCCAGCGACTGACTCTCCGTCGCGACGCTCTCGACGAGATCACTGCGGTAGGTCGCTTCCCAGGCACGCAGGAACGCCCCGGCGAGTTCGGCGGTCGGGTCGGGATCGATGCTGTCGTTCGAGGGGGAGATGTCCGCATCGACGGCATCCAACAGCGCCAGCCGCGCGGCGAGATACCCCGCCAGTGAAATCGGGTGCGCCGACTGCCACTCGCCTTCGGCATCGGCACGCTGCTTGATGAGTCCCGTCCAGCCAGGGAGGGCAGCCAATTGGTCCTCGAAAATAGAGTCCCACTGGCGCTCCGGATACGGCGCAAGCACCGCCTCGATGGCCTCGGTCGGGGTCTCGGGCAAGTCAGCGACGACCCCTTCGTCGGGGATTTCGCTGTCGTACCCGACCACCTCGCGAAAGGCGGTGTAGAACCCTGCCTCGCGGTTGGGCATCGACCAGTGGGCGCTCCCTTCGTCGAGGAACGCCGACAGCCATTTCGTCAGCACCTTCTCGGCGCGGTCCGTCGCGGCGTGGGCGTCCCCATCCGTCGCGTCGGACGCGTTAGCCATGTGGTCCAGCAGTATCTCGGGATCATCGTCGTAGCCGAGTTCGGAGAGTTCTGCGTCGAGGATCTCCGGGTCTATCTGGCCACGCTGGAGCGCCGCACGGAACGTCTCGGCACTGGGGTAGCCACGGCCACCCAGCAAGTCGGCTGCCTGTGTGACCGCTTCACTGAACGGCCGGTCCTCGAACCCCGCGAGGGGATTTGCGGTCACGAACGAGTGGATCGGCCAGAGAGCGCCGACGGTGGTCGCTGCGGAGTCGATACTGTCGTGGATGGCGGCTTCAGTACTCATTGTAGTCCTCCGTCGTAGTCAGTACGGTGTCGGCTGCCGGCTGCCCGGCGTTCAAAAGCGCCACGTAGAGACGCTGACTGCGCTCGTGAACCCCAGTCTCGATACCGATGTAGATGCCGGCGAAGGCGACCGCGATGGCGGCGTGGAGCAGGGTTAGCTCGGTCGGTGCCGTGACCATCGGGAGCTCTGCCAGGAGCCCTGATATCGCCTCGTACACCACCGCGTAGACGGTGATCGCCGGGAAGAAAACCAGCGGGACGGCCCCGTATCGGACCGCCGTCGAAAGCGAGGCGTGTTGGACCGCGTCGCGAGCCGCGTGGAGCGTAGTAAAGACCACAAAGAAGGTCAGCAAGAGCCCGGCGTCGATTTTCAGACCCTTCCCGGTCAGCATCGCGAACAGCGCACCGCCAGCCAGTCCGGTCAGCAGCGTCACGATGAGACCGACGACGCTTTGCAGGCGCCCCACCGTGTGCGGTGTCTGCTCACTCGGCGCGGTGTGTTCGACCTGTCCGCCCGCGCTGAGGAACTGATAGGCTTTGTAGAACCCATGCAGGATGAGGTGGGTGATAGCGGCCCCAAAAAAGCCCAGGCCCGCCTGCATGATCATAAAGCCCATCTGGCCGACTGTCGAGCAGCCGAGTTTGCCCTTGATGTCCGTCTGGACCGACTTCAGGAGCTTCCCACCGATGGCGCTGGCTCCACCGACGGCGACGACTGCGAGCATGAGCGTTGCGTCGACAGTGATGACCGGCGCGAAGCGAGTCAGCAGGATGCCCCCGGCGTTGACGAACCCGGCGTGCATCAGGGCCGAGGCGGGCGTCGGTGCGGTCATCGAGGAGAGGAGCCAGCCGTGGAACGGAATCAGGGCCGACTGGATCATCGCCGCGAGTACGAGCGCGCCAGCGGCGACCAGCCACACCGGGCCACCGAGCGTGTCGGCGGCCCCAGCAACGCCGGAAACCGTTGTCGCACCGGTTGTCCACCACAGCGTTGCCAACGCGACACCGAGGAGCGCACTACTGCCGAGAAAGTACGTGCGGGCGACCGTCGCGGCCGCCTGTGCCTGGTCCCAGCCGCTGATGATACCGATGAGCTTCGCCATCAGCAGGCCCATGGACAGCCACAGCAGTCCGAACAGGGCGAGGTGGTCGGCTGCGACCAGCCCCATCACGACCACCGTGAAGCCGAACACGGTGGCGAAAAAGGTCGTTTTGACGCGACTGCCCGCCATGTATCGGCGAGAGTAGCTGTGAACGATACCGCTGAAGAAGGTGACGACCACCCACATCAGGACAGTCAGCCCATCGATTGCGATCACACCGGGGACCTCCCACGTGACCCCTGTCCGGACTCGGACAGCAAGCACAGCGATGCTCGCGGCCAACATCGACCACACGAGCCATGTGAGTACAGCGGGCACGAGCGGTAACTCCTCCGTCGTGTCCGGGAGTGATCCAACCGGCGTAGTTGAGTTGCGTCCTGACATCGTTTTCGTGTCTGACCCATCACGGCGACCCGGTACGGGTAACCGCTATTGGTCGTGTTCACCCATAGAACGAACAGACTGGTTATTAAAGATTTCTATACTACCAAATCGTTCCTAAAATAGTGTATTATAGAACATTATGTTTTATACAATGACATTCGGTGCGAGGTCCTGCACGAAAACTACGGCCTCGGAGATGCGTGCTATCGGCTGATACACTGTCAAACGGTGATCTGTGGGGCCGGTGTCGAAGTCACTCGGGGCGACTCTGCGTCCAAAACTGAGAGCGGCCTGAAACGGAGTCTGCTACCGAACTGTTCGATATGATTGCAGAAACGACCGAATCAGTATGCAAACCGTCCTGAAGCTATACCCTTGCGATACATCGCCTGGGGCAGGCGCCCGAACCGAGCAATCGGCTCTCTCCGTTGGCGTGGTGGCGGCGTGACGGACGGGATCGCTGAGACAGACCTGGACGGTCGGTTAGTCGCTTTCCTCGGAGTTGAACTTCCCGAACGGCGTCGTCTCGTGGCTCCGGACGAGTACTTCGTCGGCGACCGTCAGCCCCATATCGAGCAGGGCCTGTGCGACCGGCGTGATATCGCTGTCGGACTCACCGACGGCCGTCACCAGCAGGTTCTGTTCGCCGGTGACCAGTTCCTGGACGGAAATGACGCCGTCTATAGCCAGGATATCGGGGATCAACTCGCCGCGATCCGCTATCGATGCGGTGCAGTACAGCAACATTCGAAGCGGATACCCCGCCTGCTGATAGTCGACATCGGCGCTGTACCCTTTGATGATTTCGCTGGATTCGAGGCGGTTGATGCGTTTGCGGACGGTGCTGTCCGATGTTCCGGTTCGCTCAGCGATATCTCCGGACGACATGTTACGTGCGTCCTCCTGTAACGCGTACAGAATCGCCTTGTCCACGTCGTCAATCTCCTCGTCAGTCATACTAGTGCATCCACAGCAAGGGCACTTTACTGTTGTACGTTCCCCCGATACCACTGTTGTTGTGGCTTCCGTCAAGAACCGAGCGCCTGTGCTGAGTTCGTCATCGTGCATCATTTTCAGGCGCGCCTAAAATCCGAAGCAGTTATATTGTTTTAGGGAGGCCTAATTTCTATGACGAAAGATGACATGAACCGCGAGTCACCGACGAGACGAGACTACATGAAGTACGGCGGCGCGGTCGTCGGCGGGAGCTTCTTCGCCGGCTGTTCGAGCAATTCCGCCACGGACGCCACCGCAACCGAGTCAGAGACGACAACCGGGACCCCAACAACGACCGAGGATGAATCGTACTCCGTCACGATGGAACCAGTGGGTGACGTTCCGTTCCAGACGGTGCCCGAACGATGGACCCCTTACGGCGGCGACTACGCCGATATGGGCGTGGCTCTCGGGCAAGCTGACGGCCTTGCAGGTATCGGGGGTGGGGACCGCTACTACACGTCCGTCTACGACGATCTCCCTGGCGTCTCCGTCGATCAAGAGACGATCGACGCGAATCCGGAGGTCCGAACGAAAGAGGAGTTCTACGAACTCGACAGCGACGTACACCTCTATGATCCAGGGATGCTCATCAACTGGTTCGACTGGTCCCGGTCGGATGTCGATGAAATCGCCGACAACGTCGCCCCGTTCGTTGGGAATCTGATCTTCCGTCGCTCCGACGAGTGGCACGATTATCGGTACTACACGCTCTATCAGGCCTTCGAAAAAGTCGCCGAGGTCTTTCAGGAACGGCAGCGATACGAGGCGTTCAAACAGCTACACGACGACTACATCGCGGAGCTACAGAGTCACCTCCCGCCAGCCGAGGAGCGCCCGAACGTCCTCCTTACGTTCGAGGGGACCGACGAACCGGAGTCGTTCTCGCCCTATCGACTCAACGACAACGGGACGAGCAAGAAGCAATGGCGTGACCTCGGCGTGACTGATGCGCTCGCCGGAACCGATATCGAGAATCTCAGTACAACAAACCGCGGCGAGTACGACTACGAGACGCTTCTGGAGGTCGATCCGGACGTGATCCTCATCCGCGGCCACGAGCGAAAATCCGCCGCGGAGTTCCGCGCGACCGTCCTGCAGTTCATGCGGGAGCACACTGTCGGCAGCCAACTGACTGCGGTGCAGAACGGACGCGTGTACCGCGGAGGCTACCTCCGGCAAGGTCCGATTCACAACCTCTTTTTGACCGAACGGGCGGCCAAACAGCTCTATCCCGATATCTTCGGTGCCGTAACCTCCGATACCGAACTCTTTGACCGCCAGCGAGTCGTCGACATCGTCACGGGTGAGTTCGCATGAGCTACCCGAACAAACTGTCGTTCGAGCGGCCGACGCGGAGAGAAGTCGTGAAAGGCGCCGGAACACTCGTCAGTGGTGGCTTGCTCGCTGGCTGTTCGGGCGAGAGCGGCCAACAGTCCCAAACAACCGACACCGCTGACGCCGGGGCTGACACCGCGTCGAGCGCAACTGACACCGGGGTTGTGACTTCCGACGGCTCGTATTCGGTGACCATGGAGCCGGTCGGGACAGTCGAGTTCGAATCGGTTCCCGAGACGATTGCGCCGTTCACCGCGGACTACATCGATATGCTTGTGGCTCTCGGTCACGGCGACGCAGTGCAGTCGATCTGGTACCGTGGACGGTACAAGACACTGCACTACGAGGAACTCGATGGGGTGTCTATCGACCTTGAGGACCTCACACAGCTCTGGAACGACGGCGTCTCGAAGGAACCGTTCTACGAGATGGACGCCGATCTGCATCTCATCGATCCGCACGCCCTCACCGTCTGGCTCGGAGCGTGGGACCAGTCTGACCTCCGGGAAGTCCGGGAGAACGTCGCGCCGTTTCTCGGCAACCTCATCTTCCGACGGACTGATGACTGGCACAATTACCGGTACTATAGCCTGTACGAGGCATTCGAAAAGGTCGCCGAAATGGTCCATGAACGGGCGCGCTTCGAGGCGATCCGCTCGATACACGACGAGATGGTCACGACGATCCAGTCTCGTTTGCCGGCACCCGAAGACCGGCCGAACGCCGCGCTCATGTTCGCCGGCGAGGAGCCCGAAGAGTTCACGCCGTACCGGATCAGCGGGAGCGGGGCCAACAAGGAGCACTTCCACACCCTCGGTATCTCCGACGCGTTCTCGGACACCGGAATCGAGGGGTACTCCGGATCACAGTCACTCGACTACGAGACGCTGTTGGAGATCGACCCGGACTCGCTCCTGTTGCGCTATCATCGTGAGGGGAAGACCCGCGAGGAGTTCGAAAATTCGGTCCTCGCGTCCATGAAAGACCACGAAGTAGGAAGCCAGTTGACGGCCGTCCAGAACGACAGGGTGTTCCGCGGCGGGCCGATCTACGCCGGCCCGCTGCACAACCTCTTCATGATCGAGCGGTATGCAAAACGGTACTTCCCCGATGAGTTCACCGAGGCACAACTGTTCGACCGCGAGCAGCTCGCGACGATCATCACCGACGGGGTAAACGAGTAGCGGGGTCCTGCACCTTCTGGTTCGGTTCTGCATGTACTGATGGCGGCCAGCAGCGGTTGCGAACGCGAGCTATTGCGGGATATAGATAATTACTATAATTATAGTAAATACCTAGTAACTTCTTTTTATTTCGGCAGCGAACCGTCGCCGCGATGACTGACGGGGTCGGCACGTCCGCGACGGTCTGGCTGTTCGGCATCTGCAGTCTCGTGGGGGTAATTTTCGTCCCCGAGACCAAGGGCCGGACGCTGGAGGCAACCGAAAACGACCTCCGAAGAACGTCTCGCTCATCGACTGACACGGAGCGCAACGCCTCTTTTCACAGTCCGAGTCGGTCCAACGCGCTGTCGAGGCGCGGAACCACATCGTCGCCGAAAAACCGCACGTTCTCCAGGGCGTGAAAGGCGGCGTATACGTCGCGCCGTTCCGCGAAGTACCCCTCCGAGATAGTACGGTGGCGGCGGTACTCATCGTAGAACGCGTCACCGATAGACGCCGAGAGCTCCAGATACGCCAGGTCGACTTCGTCGTGACCGAAATAGATCGCGGGGTCAAGCACGGCCTCCACGGCCCCGTCCGCTACGATGACGTTTCCGGGGTGGATGTCGCCGTGCAACAGCGACGGTGAGTCCGGTTCGACGAGTCGCTCGTCGAGCGTGTCCGCCAGTCGCCGCACTCTGTTGAATACGGTTGCCGGGAGGCTCCCGTCGTCTCGCGCAGCCGTCGCGAAGGGAAGCAGTCGTCGCTCGCGGAAGAAATCGGTCCACGAACCCGTCCAAGGATTGGGTTGGTTGTACGGCCCAGAGAGGGTATCGAACGGGAATCCGAACGCCCTAGCCGAGGTGTCGTGAAGCGCCGCGACGTGGCGTGCCAGGTCGCGTTCGGCCCGTTCGCCGAACTGTCTCTCGCCACTGATGAAGGGCATCACGAGGAGGCCTGGCTCGACGTAGCGCACGGTCGGAACGGGGAGCGGCGTTTCACGGTCGAGATACTGCAACATCGCCGCCTCGATACCGAGGGGCGAATCGTCGACTTTCGCCGCAACGTCCGGACGATCACCGAACGACACGCGGTAGACCGACCCGACTTGCCCACCATCGAGTTCCGTGGCGTCAGTGGCGTCGGCATCGAGCGCATTCGATACTCGATTCAGCACTGCATTCGTCTTCTGTTCCATGCCCCGGTCCTCGTCCATATTCGGCGTACGGGAAGGATTCGAATAGGTCTGTTCGTCTCCGCCACCAACGAGTAGACAGCTGCCACAAATCCGGTGGAAAGGACCTGTTCCAGACGGCGCTCGTCACGGCCTGTGGGCTTAGACGGACCGGTCGGCTCTGTCACCGAACTGTACGACGAGTCGTTCCGTGGCGAGAGCGTACACAGTCATTTCCGTCCCCTTCTCCGAGTACCACGTCTCAGCGGGTTCGATGAGGTCGGCCTCGCAGAGACGGTTGAGGTGGTATGAGACACTCTGGAGGGAGCGGTCGACAGCGTCAGCGATATCCGATGCGGTCCGCGGTTCGTCCTTGAGCGCCCCCAGTATCTCCTGGGCGGTCTCAGATGAGAGAATCTGCAGGACATCAGTCGGTTCGGTCCCGTTGACCACGACGTTCGTCTGCTTCCGGGGCGCGTAGTCAACCGGCGGGTGGTGGGGGAAGACGCTTGCCATGGTTCGTGTAGAGGTGATAATGACTGCTGGTTTTGTTTGTTCGGCTCGTTCCGAACAAATCAATCAAACAATTTAATACTTACGGAATCCATAGGCGAAGATATGACGGAGCAGGGCATGTGGCAAACAGGGCAGTTATCTCGGACACATGAGTGACGACGACAGCGCGGTTGCCCGCGAGCGGATCATCGAGTCGATGGAGCAATCAGCGGAAGTTTACGGGCTCAGTCGAAGCGCCGGACGTATCTACGGTGTGCTGTACTTCGCTGCGGCCCCCCTCTCAATCCCGGAGCTCGTCACGGAAACTGGCTATGCGAAATCGACGGTTAGTAACGTCACACGGACGCTGTCACGTATTGGACTCATCCATCGCCGGTCGTCGGACGGGGGCGGAAGGCGTGTCCAGTTCGAGGCCGAACGCGAGGTCTGGCTCATCCTGCAGGATGTGTTCCAGCAGTACATTCAGCGGGAAGTCCAGACGACGCTCCGGACGATTCGTCGAGCGGAAGAGCAGATGCCGGCGGAAGCCCGCGAGCAAGAGCACGTTCGGGACCTCCGTGAGACGTATGAGGACTTAGAGGAAATCGTCCGGCTCACGTCAAGGTACTCCACTTCGGAACTCCGTGAGGCGCTGGAAACCTACGAGCGCTAGGGCCAATGGATCCCGCCGCGATGGCCTACCAGTACACTGTGTAGGTACACGTATCGGCCCCGTTCCGCCGACACGTCTCGCCCGTTTCTTCGATGAAGACGAACGCGTCGACAGAGGCGTACTGCTTGGCGACACCGCGAATGAGCCCACGGTCGAACGGACAGGGATAGGGATTCTTGCAGGTGATTTCACCAGTCTGCTCGCCCACGGATTCGAATCGATAAAACCCGATTTCTCCACCCCGGTGATTGCGCTGGTAGGCCTCGTCAATCGACTGCAGGCCCTCCGGAACGGTATCGAAATTGTTCGGCCAGTCGGCGACGCCTGGGATCTGTTCGCCGAGTCGGTCAAGCACGTGTGGTTGCAGGTCCTCGGCAATCGTTTCGAACGCGTTCAGCCAGGCCTGCTGTGGATACCACTCGTCAGCCGTTGGGTCGGTGATTCCTTCCTGGGCGAGGGCCGCCAGCGCCCGGTCACGGTACTCCTCGGAAAAGGTCCCCATCGCCTCCTCGACTATCGTGAGGACCGTTTGACCGTTGACTTCGACGGCCCGGTCAAACGCGTCGTAGGATGCCATTCTATCGGACCGTTCGCGGCAACGGAAATAAAACCGGCCATACACACCACACATGACACTCTCCGCCCGTCACCGAACCGCCGAGACTCGCCACCCCGCATCGCCCGGTCCGTCCACCGCTTAGTCTTCGCTCTCGTATGGTTCGCCCAGCGCCGACGGCATCCGTGTCGAACTCCAGACCGTAAGGACGACGACGACAGCGGCATAGGGGAACAGATTGACGAGACGGTTCGGGAACTGGATGCCGACGGTCTGGAACTGGATCTGGAGCATGTCGAGGCCGCCAAAGAGCAGTGCAGCGGCGGCCGCCCCGAGCGGGTTGTAGTTGCCGAACAGATAGGCGACGATACCGATCCAGCCACGGCCGTTGACCATCGTCTGGCCGGTCCCAGTGAACGACCCCGCGTGCGCGAGCAGGACGGCCCCGGCGAGTCCGGCCATCGCGCCCGAGAATATGACTGCCGCGTACCGGACCCGGTTGACATTGACGCCAGCGGTGTCCAGTGCTTCCGGGTTCTCGCCGGCGGCCTGCAGCCAGTAGCCATAGCGGGTCCGATACAGGAACACCCAGGCCGCGACGACGACGAGCACAGTGAGCATTACGAGCGGTGACGTGTCGAACAGGACCGGGCCGGCGACCGGTACCTCGGCGAGAACCGGCACAGTAACGTCGGTCATACTCACCAGTCCGGGACTGTTGCGGTTCCCCCAGACAAGTACCGCTGTGAAGGGGCCAAAGCCCAACCCGATGAACCAGACGGCCAGTCCCGCGACAATCTGATTGGCCTTGTAACGGATGAGCAGTACGGCGAACAGAACCGTGTACGCGATACTGAGCGCGACAGCGAGACCCATCGCCACCCACAGGTCCGCTTGCGTGGGCGACTGGCCACCGATGAGCCACACGAGCGCGCCGGTGTTGGCCGCGCCGAATATCATGAACCCTTCGAGGCCGATGTTGAACACGCCGCTCTTTTCGGCGTACAGGCCGCCGATGGCCGCCAGCGCGATCGGCGTCGCTGCTTGTAGCGTCCGGTCGATGAACCCGACGGTCACGATATCCGCGAGCGGCCAGTCGAGCGCCAGCGTTGCCGCGAGCGCCAGGACGACTGTCGCGACCGCTGCTCCGAGGCGTCGTCGCGTCCCGGGGTCAGATAGGTCCATCAGTTCTCACCACCCAGGCCAGTGCGCGCGGCGGCCATGCGGAACAGTTCCGGCACGGCGACGAACAGGACGACGAGACCGATGATACCGTCGATCAACTGGACCGGCACGTCGCTGTTGATCCGGATGTGGCTCCCGGCCGAATCGAGTGCGCCGAAGAGGAAGCCCGCAGGTACGACTCCGAGTGGATTGTTGGCTGCGAGCAGGCTCACGGCGATGGCGTCGAACCCGTACGTCCCGATCCCGGCGGGGTCGCTGTAGTACCCCTGTATCATGATGGCAAACAGCGCGCCAGCGACGCCGGCGACCATCCCGGAGAGAGCCATTGTCGCGACGACGGTCTGTTTCGCGTTCACCCCCGAGAACGCCGCGGCGGCTACCTGATGGCCGCTGGTGACCATGTCGTACCCGAACCGCGTCCGTGCCAGAAGCCACGCGATGCCGACCACAACCGCAAGCGTCACCGCGAGGCCGACGACCGAGAAGTCGGGCACGTCGAAGACGATCCGCGGGAGCGAGACGTATTCGGGAATCCGGGCCGTGTTCGGCGCGCGGTTCCCCTCGCCGCGGAACGGGCCGTCGACGAGATAGCCCACGACGCCGGTCGCGATGAAATTCAGCATGATGGTCGTGACGATCTCGTTTGCGTCGCCGTAGGCCTTCAGAATCCCGGGGAGCGCGCCGTAAGCACCGCCGGCGACGATCCCCGCAACAGTCCCAAACAGCATCAGCAGCACGCCGCCGGTGGCCCCCGTCGGGAGAAACGGGGCTAGCTGGAGAATGGCGACGACGGTCGCGAACCCGCCGACGACGAACTGGCCCTGGACGCCGATATTGAACACGCCCGCCCTGAACGCGATAGCGACTGCGACCCCCGTCAGGATGAACAGCGTCGTAAACTTCAGCGTCCGTGCGAGCGCGTTCGCGTCCCCGAACGCACCGACGGCAACGTTCCCGAGGAACTGTACCGGGTCATAGCCCGCAAGGGCGACGACGAGCAGGCCGATCAGTATCGCCAGCGTCGTCGACGCGGCCGCGATGACGATGCGTTCACCGACTGAGGCGTCTAGCAGCCGGGCAGCAATTCGATCCACGAATGCACGGGCGGGATTCGAGCCGGCACCGCTCACGACCCATCACCTCGGTCCTCAGTCGGGGTGCCGCCGTCGCTCCAGCCACCCCTGGCGGCCTGCTGGTCTGCCGCCGTTTCGGGCTCGGACCCGGTCATCAGCAGACCGAGGTCCTCCTCCGTGACGGCCTCGGGGTCAACGATGTCGACGAACTCCCCCTCGTACATGACGGCGATGCGGTCAGAGAGCTTCTGGACCTCCTCTAGCTTCGAGGAGACGAACGCGACCGCGAGACCCGCGTCTCGCAGCTCCAGCAGACGGTCGTGGATAAACTCTATGGATCCGATGTCGACGCCCCGCGTGGGGTGGGAGGCGACCATCACCGTCGGCTCGTGCTCTATCTCTCTGCCGACGACGAACTTCTGCTGGTTACCGCCCGACAACGACGCTGCCTCCGTTGTCGCGTCCGGGGGCTGGACATCGTACTCCTCGACGATTCCCTCGGCGTGGTCTCGGACGGCCGCCCAGTCGATGATGCCCCGTTCGACGTACGGTTCCGTCGTCTGGAAGCCAAGCAGCGAGTTCCGGATCAGGTCGTAGTCCATCACGATGCCCTCCTCCTGGCGGTCCTCGGGAATGTAGGCGATGCCCTTCTCGATGCGGTCACGGCGACTTGTCCCGGTGATGTCCGCCCCGTCAAACCGGACTTGCCCGGACTCGACCGGTCGCAGTCCGGTCAGCGCCTCGACCAGCTCGGTCTGTCCGTTGCCCTGGACGCCCGCAACCCCCAGTATCTCGCCCTCACGGACGGTGAAGTCGACGCCGCGGACCTGTTTGAGTCCCCGGTCGCCGCTGACATGGAGGTCGGTGATTTCGAGGACCGGGTCGCCGATAGTGGTTTCCCGGGGCTTCCTGTCGAAGTCGATCTCGCGGCCGACCATCAGCCGCGCCAGCTCCTGTTCGGTCGCGTCCGCGGCATCGACGGTACCGGCGACTTCGCCGTCACGCAACACCGTAATATCGTCGGCGGCAGTCAGTGCCTCGTCGAGCTTGTGCGTGATGAAGATGAGCGAGTGGCCCGAGGCCGTCAGTTCCGCCATCACGTCGAACAGCCCCTCGACTTCCTGGGGCGTGAGGACAGCCGTCGGTTCGTCCAGAACCAGGATTTCCGCGCCACGATAGAGGCTCTTGACGATTTCGACGCGCTGCTGGACCCCCACGTCGAGGTCCCGGACGGGCACGTCGAGATACTCGTCGATGTCGAACCCGTAGCGGTCGGTTATCGCCTCGACATCCGCGCGGGCGCTTTCGATGTCGACCAGCCCGCGCTCGGTTGGCTCGTGGCCGAGGACGATGTTCTGGAGAACGGTCATCGGCTCGACCAGCTGGAAGTGCTGGTGTATCATGCCGATACCGGCGTCCATGGCGTCCCGGGGCGAGTTGAACTCCTGACGGTCCCCGCGAACGTAGATGTCGCCATCGTCCTGATCGTACAGCCCGTAGAGGACGCTCATCAGCGTCGTCTTGCCCGAGCCGTTCTCGCCGAGCAGGGCATGGACGGACCCCGTTTCGAGCGTGAGGTCGACACCGTCGTTGGCGACGACATCGCCGAACCGCTTGGTTATCCCGCTCAGTCGGACATCCGGCACTGCCCCGTCGTCCCGCTCACTCTCGGCCATGGGTAAAATGGATAGACATCGGATGGGAGACGGTGTAATTAGTTACAGCCGGCGGCGGTACAGGGCACCTCGATATCGCCGTCGATGATGGCCTGCTTGGCCTCTGAGATGTTCTGATCGACGGCGTCCGGCAGTTGGTCCTGGAACGCCTGCCCGATGACACAGTCGACGGCCTCGGCTTCGAGACCTAGCGTGTTTGCGCCCGAGACCTCCGACCAGTTGTCCTCGGCGACGCCGATGGCCACCTCGCGGGTCCCCTCGTTGATGTACTTGACCGCCGAGCCCAGAATAACGTCCTGGAAGTCAGGCAGTGTCTGTGACTGGTCGGCGTCGACACCGATAGCGAAGCGGCCGTTCTCCTGAGCGGACTCAAACACGCCCCGGCCAGCAGCGGCCGCCGCGTGATAGACGATATCCGCCCCATCGTTGTACTGTGAACTGGCGATATCCGCCGCGGTGTCGGTGTCGGTGTAGTTGCCGATGTACCCGACGTTCACGTCGACGTTTTCGTTGACCCACTCTGCGCCGGCGACGTACGACCGTTCGAAGGCGTTGATGAGCGACCCGTCGACGCCGCCCACGAAGCCGACCTGTGCACTGTCCGGGGTGGTCGAACTGTCGGCGTTGGACAGTTCTTCGGTGGTCATCGTCCCTGCGAGCACACCGGCGAGGTAGGACATCTGGTGGTTCGCCCAGGTGTACCCCGCCACGTTCGGCTCGTCGACGTGGTCGTTGATGAGCATCCAGTACTGGTCGTCGTATTCGGGTGCGTTCTGGGACAGTGCCTCCGTGTGGTTGTACGACACCAGCACGATGAGGTCGTAATCGCCGCTCTGTGCCAGTTCGGCCTGAACGGACTGGTACTGGGACTGCTCGGTCTCCTCGACCTGATTGATGCTGATATCGTACTCCTCGGCGGCCGTCTGGAGGCCTTCGAGCGCGAGGTCGTTGAACGCGTTGTCGTCGAACCCTGCCGGACTCGATACGATCGCGACGTTCGTCGTTTCGCTGCCGCCGCCGTCGCCATCACCCCCATCGCTGTCGGTGCTCCCGCCATCGCCATCGGTACCGCCGCCGTCGCCGCCGTCACCGCCACCGCTACAGCCTGACAGCATCGTACTGCCGACGATGGCAGACCCCGACGCGAGCAGGGTCCGTCGGTCCATGGTCGCTGTCCCGCCGCGAGACTCATCGGACGTGTCGTGGTTTCCAGATCTATTTGACATAATTGAATCTAATGTTTATCTATATATGATAAAAAGATTTCGCAGGCCCCGGTCGCCGCCGAACCGCACGTCTCGTGGCGTTTTCAGGACACACAACACAGTACAGTTTTGCAAGACCTGTCTCACTGCCTGACTCGTTGCGATTCGGGTCCCGTGTTGGGGACCCATGCAGGCTCCTGCACTGTCGTCTCGCCGGGAGCGAACTCGAAGGAGAGAGCGTACGACTGCGGGGCGTTGCTGGTCAGTCTGACCAGGGCAAACTCCGCGTACGTCCCCGCGGGAATCGTCTGGTCCCACGTGACTGTCGCCGAGCGAACGGCAGTCGTGTCCGAGGCCGTCCGCACCTCGCCCGTAGCTGCCGTTACGCGATACGGCTCTGTCCCTTCGTACCAGCCGCCTTTCGGTTCGTAGACGCCCGCTCCCGATTGTTCGACCCCTGTACGTTCGTATCCGGTCACGTACAGGCTCCCGACGACCACCGACGCCGTGCCGGCGATACCGTCCGCCATATTCTCGGCATCTCCCCTGACGATGAACGTGACGGTTCCCTCACTCCGGTTCTCTCGCAGGAGTTTGTGGTCGGTGTCGGTCCGGATCTCCTCCCGTCGTTGGTCGATACGACCGTCAGCTTCGACGACAATCCGACTGTACACCGGGCTGTCCGGCGACGCCTGGTACTGCTCGGTTCGCATGTCACCCTCGTCCACGAACTGGTAGCGCCCACCGTCACGGGTCACAGCGCCCTCGAATCCGAACGCTGTCTCTCCGTCCACTACGATCGATCCGGTCGCCCGGTATTCGTCGGACTCCGGCACCGTGAACCGGCTGTCGGATGGGTTTGCCGCGTGCGGGCTCGCCGTGGTGAACGGGTACACGGCGGCGAAGACGAGCGTGAGACAGCACAGTGCCAGCAGGCCGTTCAGTAACCTCGCGGTCCGCTGATCCATATCCCAGTACCGATACTGGTCAGCAAAAGCTGTTCGGAAACCAAGAGAGCATATTTGCGCTCAATCGGAGTCCCGCAGGCGAGGAGACAGCACCCACACGAGCGCTGGCGTTGTCAGTTCACGCCTGTTGATACCGCCTGGACCACTTCGGCAGCGACCGGCGGTAGAGGCCGACACCGACACTGCCGAGGACGCTCCCGAACACACCGAGTGCGGCGAGGAGAGTTCCGGACACGGGTGAGACGGCGAACCCGACGATCAGGACCGGTACCAGCGGCACGACCAGCGCCGCGCCGAAGACAGCGAAGAGGGCCGTATCGAAGAGGAACTCGTTCGGGGAAAGCCCGGTGAGATACACCGTCGTTCCGAAGATGTAGCAGGCAACACCGACGAGCAGGACAGCCCCGACGGCCGCTTCGATAAGCGGTCCGCCGCGCCAGGCGAGTGCCAGTCCGTAGAATACGAGTCCGACCAGCGGCCCGAGCAGGAGGAACGCCCGGAACTTCCCCGCGAACACGGCTTTCACGGCGAGGGGATGGGCGAAATACAGATCTACGTCGTCGGATTGGGTGAGCCAGTTGTAGGTCGTAAATCCCGAGAGGCCGAGTATCGCACCGAACGAGATTCCGGGAGATGGTCCCGCACCTGTGATCTGTCCGGCGAAATCGACGAGCGCCGCGGTGACACCGAACAGCACCGCCGCCGAGAACAGCACTTTCCCGAACCCGCCGGCGCTCCGGTGGATGTCAAGCAGGCTCTTTGCTGCAACGGGGTCGCCGATCCGCCGCCACCAGCGGCGGAAAGCCGGTTCGACCGTCCGAGCGGGGGTGGGCGCGGTCGCGTCGAACGTCGCCGCGCCGACCAGGAAAACGCCGAGGATACTGATAGCCGTCGCACCGATTCGCGGAAGCGTCGGTTCGAGAAACAGCCCATATGGGGTGTAGGCCGGGAGATTGAGGCCACCGGCAACCGCTGCGCCGATAGCCACGACCGGGACTGCGAGCAGCGCCAGCCCGGGGACGCCTCGACCGGCGAGTCCGAGCGCCGTAATCGTCGTTCCCATTCCGAGGACGAACGTCAGCGTCAGCGTGGTCCACAGCAGGAGGACTGTCTTGGCCGCGACGACCGGATTCGAGAATCCAAGGACCGCTACTACCGTTCCGAGGGCAAACGGCAACAGAAACAGCACTGCGTAGTACAGCCCGTCCTTGACGACAAACAGCCCGAGTAGCCGCCGCTGGGAAAGCGGGAGTGTCCGGGCCGAAAAGACCAGCAGCGTTACGTCACCGATGAGGTTCCGGAGGGCATCCCGCCCGACGAAGCCGATTGAGCCCGTGTGCAGGCCGAAGACGAACACGAGGGCGTGAAGGCCGGCAAACACTGTCCCCGGCGCAGTCCCGGTGACAGTAAGCAGCCTCGCTGCGCCGCCGACGAGGAGACAGATAAGCACCGGAAACAGCGAGAAGTGACTGCCGCGAAAGAGCCGGCTGTGGAGCCGCCACTCCTCGCGGAGCATCTCGACGAACACTCTCCGCGTCCGACCGTCACTCATGGTTTGCCAGGGGTTTGTCGTCGACGCTTGCATCGACGTGGTCCAGAAACACGTCCAGCAGCGACACGCCGGCATCGAGTTCCGCCGGCCGGACATCTGCCACGAGGTCGCCGCCGTACATGATGCCGACCCGGGAACAGACCTCGGCGGCTACGTCCACGTCATGTGTTGTGACGACGACCGTGTTGCCGGCCGCCTGGTACGACAGCAGGAACTGCTTGACCCGCTCCTGAACGATGGGATCGAGGTTCGCCAGGGGTTCGTCGATGAACACGACGGCGGGTTCGTGGAAGAACGCGGCGGCGATCATCACTTTCTGCTGTTGGCCCCGTGAGAGGTCCGACGACAGCGTATCGAGCTTTGCCCGAAAGCCGAGGCGCTCGGCCCACGACTCGGTGCGCTCGGTCACCGTCTCGTCTGGCATGCCCCGGATCGCACCGACGAAGTCGAAGTACTCCCGCGGGGTCATGAAACTTGGCGGGGACTCCTTCTCGGGGAGGATTCCGACCCGTTCCCGGACCGCCGTCGGGCGCGTCGCGGGGTCGACATCCAACACCGCTACGCGGCCACTCTCCGGCACAATCTGCCCGGTGAGTATCTCCATCGTCGTGGTCTTCCCGGCCCCGTTCGGGCCGAGCAATCCGAACAGTTCGCCGTCAGCAATGGACAGCGAGAGGTCCGTTATCGCGGTTACATCGCCGTACGACTTTCCGAGCGACTCGATTTCGATTGCTGGCACGTGATTCTCCCTACCATCGACGTTCCGTGAATATAAGTTGTTTTACTGGGCGAGTACATACCAAGTAGATACATCGATGACGGACACTATCGACTTTCATCGCCATCCAGATGCTGTGGTTGCGTAGGGCGCTGCAGTGAATGATGACACGCCCCCAGTCACCATGTAGCAATCACACCGACGCTGAAGCGAAGTGCACACTGGACGGCCAGATCGGTCGGTTGCCGACCGCTCATACCGGCTTTGGCCTCTCTCGTTCTATATCCCTTCAGAGACAGGGCGCTTCGCGGGAAAATCCAGGCATGAACGGGATTCTGGAAGCGTGGGTTCAATTGTTAAAAGTTGGTAAGGGAAATAGGGCAGACAGAATCAGCTGTTTAAATCTATTATACTGTGATCAAGAAATAAAATCAGTGGATTTTCACAGATATACACGTCCATTTTCGAATATCATCTGTGATTCTGTAAGAGTATGTCTTAATACCCCGTCACGGAAAGTGGGATTATGACAGATCGGTATGCCAAGAGCCACCGAGATGGGAGCTCACCTGATGTCCGTCCGGACGGAGGGTCGGTTGTAAGCGATTCACAGACCGAGTACACATCCGCCGGGGCCATCCAGCCCGAGTCGGAAGCAACAGACGAACAGGAACGACTCCGGTACGAGCGAGACTACTGGCGAGGGCTGTTCGAACAGGTAATCGAGGAGTATCCCGAGGTTGGGTTCGTCGTCGACGACGACGACACGGTAGCGTATTTCAACTCAGCAGCCGAAGCCGGACTGGGATTCGAGAAAGACAACGTTCTCGGGAAGAAGACCCACGAAGCCTTCCCGATATCTGAAGACGACGAAACCTTCGCACAGACCATCGCCCGCGAAGGGGAGAGTCGCCGTGAAGCGAACTACCGGAAGATCCCCACAACGGACGGTGAACGCTGGGTCCGTTCGAGCGGTGTCCCGCTCAGAAACCCGGAAGGTGACGTTGTTGGCGGGTTCGAGACGACATCGGATGTCACTGGACTCGTCGAACAGCAACAGGCGATTACCGACGCACAGTCACAGGTTTCCAACGAAGTCGCAGCGCTCACGAAAGAAGCCGTCGAGACGACCGAACGCGTCAGGGATGCTATCGACACCGCCGATTCGCTCGCCGACGACCAGGTCGACAACATGGAGGAGGTGTCGAGTGAAGTCGGAGCGCTCTCGGCAACGGTCGAGGAGATAGCCGCGTCAGCAAAGGAACTCAACGAGCGAGCACAGAAGGCAGAGCAACTCGCAATCGAGAGTACGGAATCCGGGACGGATGTCGTCGACCGGATGGAAGACGTGGCCGGGAGCAGCGACGAAGTGGCCGAGCGGACGCATACGCTCGCCGAACAGGTCGCCGAGATCGACGACATCGTCGAGGTGATTAACGATATCGCCGACCAGACGAACATTCTCGCGCTGAACGCGAATATCGAGGCCGCACGCGCCGGCGAATCCGGAAGCGGATTCACCGTCGTTGCCAACGAGGTCAAGAGCCTCGCCGAGGAGGTCCAGGCCGAGTCGGAACGCATCGAAGACATCATCCGCGAAACGCGTGAGGAGGCCAACGAAACCATCGAAAGCATCGAAGCGGTGACGGCCGAGATCCACGACAGCACCGGCGCGATCCGCACACTGGTCGACAACCAGGAACAGATCGTCGAGGTCGTAAACGACACGTCGACCGGGATGGAAGACATCGTCGAGGCCACGGACGACCAGGCGGTTCGGACCGAGGAAGTGGCGAGTATCATCGATTCGGCCGCCGACCGGGCAAAACAGGTCTCCGAAGAAATCGAAACGGTCGACGAGGCAAACGTGACACAGTCACAGCTCGTTTCCGACATCGAGACCGCTATCGAAGAGCTTGAAGAGACCGTCGCACAGATAGACACGACCGGGACAGAAGACTCAGTGGTCATCGAGCGGGACGACACTCGGTGAGTATCTCCTGACAGATCCCTCCTCGTTTGTGTTGGTGTGACCGTCGTTTGAGTTATCGGTACTTCTTAAGACATGACAGAATGAGTATGCTATATGGCCCCGCATCGACTGTCCTCCCTTGTCCTCCTCTGTTTCGTCTGCATGCCGCTTCTGGGCGTTGTCGCGCCGGCTGGCGCAGCGCCGCCGCCGCGGCCGCTGTGTGACGCCTGCGGCGACTCGTTCGAATCGACGGCCGAAGCGCATGGCGTTTCGGTCAGTGTCACCCACAGCAACGCGACCCTCTCCGTCCACGGGAACGGCAGCGCAACGTGGGTCGTTCACAACCATCTGGCCGAATCTGAGAGCGCAACACGTCTCCGGACAAACGAGACCCTTCGGACCGCCATCGCGCAGAGAGCGATGTGGGACACCGAGTTGGTGGACGCGAACGTGTCCACCAGCGGTGTCGTTACGCTACGCTACCGCGAGGCTGACTTTGCCGCACAGTCCGTCGGCGGTGCGGTCCGCACTGGCGAGTTCACCGAAGCGTACGGCTACCGGAACCTCGACGGTCTCGGGGCTGACCGGCTGGTCGTCACCGCGCCCGATGGAATGCGAGTCGGGTGGGCCATCGACGGTGCGACCGTCTCAGACGACGGCCGTCGGATGACGCTAACGGGACTCGATAACGGGAGTATCGTCACGTTCGTTCCCCACGATACGTCGCTTGGGCCACTGTTGAGCCTCGTCGCCGCCGGGTCGCTTCTCGGCCCCGTGATGGCGGTGAAGGCACTCGCCTATATGACACTCCCGACAGCGGTGTTTACACTCGCTATCGGTGCTGCGGCCGGCGGGGTTGGATGGCTCAACTGGGACCTGCGACAACATCGGGACTCGGTCGGCAGTGTCGTCGCTGGTATCGGCACAGTGGCGACAGTGCTGTCGCTGCTGTCGGTCGCCGGTGTGTTTCGGTTCGGTGCTACCGCCGCAGCGCTGTTCGGTGGCGGCAGTGCGTTGCTCTGCTGTGGCATCGCTCTCTCGCGCCAACAGGTCCGCGAACGCGTGACTTACAGGACACTCCTCGGTGGTGCAGCAATCGGGGCGAGCATCGCTATCGGCGCAACTATCGCGGCGGCGTCACTGTTCGGTGCAAACGGGTCAACGCTCCCGCTGTTGGCTAGTGGGGTGGTTCTAGGCCCGTTGTTCACTCTCCTCCCAGTCGGATACGCAGTCGGGAACGGACGCCGAGGACTCGCGATCAAAACGGCCGCGGTCGGGTTCGTGGTTTCGATCCTGCTTGTATTGCCAGTCCTGCCAGCACCGTTTGGGTTGGGTGTGCTCTTTGTTCCTATCGCCGCTGCGTATGCTGTCGCAACTGCTGTCGCCGGCATGCCGATTTTCCTGGCTGGTGTCTCCCTTGGTGTCCCCACGGCTGCGCACTGATCTATCTTTAGCATCTGTGGAACAGATACCTGGCCATAACTATACTAATTCCAAAACCAAACGATATAGTAATATAATCGAGCATTCTATAACTATATCTGGTTTTCAAATAGCGCCAATAGAAAATTTGGCACTGGAGATTACCTGTCCAACAGTTCGTACATATCTGACAGCTGTTATGTCATATGTCCTTCTGGACGAGTCAATTACCGGTGAGTCAGCCCTCCGTTCACAGCGGTGTTCCACAACTCGGACAGAACGGCGGGCCGGATTCGGGAACCGACAGTCCACATTGGGGACACTCACCATCGGCATCTGGTGTCCGGATTTCAGCGGCAATAGCACTCGTCTGTGTTCGAATCGCGTCTATCGTGGCTATGTCTGCACTATCATCGGGTGTGTCCGAACGACACTGAGACAGTGCAAACTGAACTCGGTCCGCGACGAACTCCTCGTCCGTGGCGAGCGCTTCAAGTCGGTCAACTGGAACTGACGTTTCGGCATCAGCGCCGGCAAGCAGACCCAGCGCTTCGGCTGCTCGGCCGCGAACGTACCGGTTTTCGTCGTCGAGAGAGTCCAGGAGTGTCTCCTTTACATCCATGAGCCGTTCTGGACGGGCACAGCCGATCACGACGATGGCGGTGCTCAGGTGATAGCGGACCAGTTCGTTATCCCCTCGGAGGTGGTCGGCGAGCGAGGCGACTTGATGGCGGAGCCTGTCAGGATCGCCGAGTGCGACGTGGGACAGGGCCTTGGCCAGTTTCTCCGTTACTTCGGGTTCGTCGAACTCCAGGCCGACACGCAGGTCCGCTATGATCTCGGGCGAGGCGACCGCCTCGGGGTGGTCGACGGCGATATAGCCAAGCGCCTCCGCACATCGAGCGCGAACGTAGTAGAACTCGGATTCGTCCGCCAGTCGCTCGGCAAGCCTCGGGATGACCGGAACCACGATCCCTGGTGCGCCCTCGCTGACCGCGACGAACAACTTCGCCGTCGTGAGTCTCGTTGGCCGCTCACTGTCCTCCAAAAACTCGGTAAGCGGTGCCAGTACGTCCTCGAATAGCGTCGGCCGGTCGTCGGCGGTCGCCTTCAGCGACCGGAGACACGCCTGTCGGTCGGCGGACGCTGCCGTGGAGAGCTGTTCGAGGGCTTCCAGCGCGTCGGCCGTCCGCCCTTGCTCAAGCAGTGACGCGATCTCCGTCTCAGGAGTTGCACTGGTTCGGTCGTCCATCGGTCCGTTGGTGGCGTTACTCGGAGAACTCACAAAACGTCTTGCCTCCCGGGGATTGGACCACCAGATCGCGAGCGACCTGGGCGAACGTAGCGAGACTGCGGTCTGCGACGCCGCTCAGGATATAGGTCTATCTCCTCAGATACACTACCATGTACGCGGTAAGTGAATACATATAATTGTCGAGTATGCCGAAAGCCTAGAATGTAGCTATATTTTCCTATTCGCCGATCACTGGGTTCGTCAAGGTTCCGATCCCTTCGATCTCTACGTCGACGGAGTCTCCGGGTTCGAGTAGTTCCGGCGGGTCGCGGAAGATACCGACGCCGCCTGGCGTCCCTGTCGAGATGACATCACCGGGACGAAGTGTGGTGATACCGCTGATGTACTCGACGACCTCCGGCACGTCGAAGATGAATTCCTCGGTGTTTGAGGACTGCTTGGTCTCGCCGTTCACGCGGCAGGCCACGTCCAGGCTCGACGGGTCCAGTTCGCTGTCGGGGACCAGCGTCGGTCCCATCGGGGCGAACGTGTCGTAGCTCTTCCCGCGGAAGAACTGCTCGTCCTCGAACTGCGCGTCACGCCCGCTCACGTCGTTGATCGCGGTGTAGCCGGCGACGTAGTCCCGGGCGTCCGCCGCGGAGACATCCTTCGCGGTCCGACCGATGACGACGCCGAGTTCGACTTCGTAGTCGACTTCATCGATGGCCGCCGGATGGACGATCGGGTCGCCGGGGTTCGTGACCGCGGTGCCGGCCTTTCCGAACAACAGCGGCCGCTCCGGGACCTCCTCGTTCTGTTCCTCGGCGTGGTCGTGGTAGTTCAGCCCGACACAGACGATCTTCCCGGGCTGGGGAACGGGCGCGAGTAGTTTGGCGTCTTCGACGGGAATCGCTCGGTCTTCCGCCGCGTCGACGGCGTCTTCGACGACTCGGAGGAAGCCGGGGTCGGTCAGCTGCTGGTACGTTATCTCCTCTCTGAGGCCGTTGAGCGGCACGATCTCGTCGTCTTGACGGATTCCCCATTGGGGAGTCCCATCAGTCGTATACCGGGTGAATTGCATCACCGGACACTGCAGTGGCCGGCTACCTAACTGTTGTGCTTGGGCGTCACGAGTACGTCAGGTTCACCTCGATGACGTTCGCACTGCGGAGGATCTGTTCCGGGACCTCGTTGGAGAACCGATCTCCTTGCATTCGGCTCTTCGGACCGGAGACGCTGACGGCGGCGATCGCCCGGTCGTCCTGGTCCGTAATCGGTGCTGCGAGACAGCGCATTCCTTTGACCCGCTCTTCGTCGTCGTACGCGTAGCCGCGCTCCCGAACTTGATTGAGCGTTTCGAACAGCTCTTCCCTGTCAGTGATACTCTGTTCCGTTATCTCCGGCAGGCCGTGTCTGTCAAGATACGACTCGACTTCCGAGCGTGGACGGAACGCCATGATTGTCTTTCCGAGCGCGGTCGTCTGCAGCGGGACGCGCATCCCGGCGTGGGTATCCAGTTGGACGGCATCAGGCCCGCGAGCCTTGTACAGAAACACCCCGAGGCCGTGTTCTTCGATCATCAGGTTCGCGTGTTCGCCGGTCTTTTCGGCCAACTCGTCGACCTCCGGACGAGCGATCTCGTACACTTTCTTGCGCGACCGGGCCTGGTTTCCCAACTGGAGGAACCGAGTACTGACGTGATACTGGGTCCCTTCCTTAACGAGGTACTCCTCCTGCTCAAGCGTCTGCAGGTGATCGTGGACGGTGCTAGTCGGCTTGTCCACTGCCCGAGCGATCTCGGACACGCCAGCGCCGTTTCGCTCCCGCAGTATCTCGACGATTTCGAGGGAGATCTTCGCCGCCTTGACCGGCACTGTGGTGCTCATATAACGTACAGTGTGGGCGCTCTGAGATAAACCTTTCCGGTATTATCGGAAAACCTCGGAAGCAACCACGAGGGCACTAGCTACTATCGAATGGATAACACAAAAATTGAACGGCCGCTGAAACAAGCTAAGAAGTTCGTTCAGTATTACTGGAACTGCGGCATGACTTCGTCGGCGAACAGTTCCATCCCGCTCGTGTCGGGGAAGTCGATGAACCAACACTGGAACTTGGTCACGCCGGCTTCGATTCGGCGTTCGATTGCTTCCGCACACTCCTCGGGCGTTCCCATGATGAAGTACTCGCGGGCGTCCGCTTCGGTTTCAATCGGTGCCTGGTCCTGGTACTCCTCCTCGAACTGGATGGGCGTCATCAGGTCGACGAGCCGGTCGAACTTCTCCTCGTCCCGCGTACAGATGATGTGGCCGTCCCAGGAGTACTCTATCTCGTCGGAGTCCCGGCCGACAGTCTCGCAGTGGTCTTCGATGACACCGGTCTTGTGTTTGAGCGTCTCGACATCGCCGTTGAACACGTCCGTGTTCCACACGTCGGCGTGTTTGGCGACGAGTTTGAGCGTCACCTGCTCACCCTGACCGCCGACCAGAATCTCCGGATGGGGGTCCTGAACGGGCGTGGGCGCACACGGTGCGTCAGTGATCTGGTAGTGGTCGCCGTCGAAACTCGCGCCGTCGCCGCCGGCGTCCCACATCCGCTTGATGAGTCGGATGGACTCATCGAGTCGCATCAGCCGCTCGAACCCGTCGCGGTACTCCCAGTCGTAGGCCTCGTACTCCGGTTCGTGCCAGCCGGCACCGAGGCCGAGTTCGAGACGGCCCTCAGAGATGACATCCAGCGTCGCGGCCATCTTCGCGACCAGCGCCGGGTTCCGGTAGTCGTTACACAGCACCAGCGAGCCGATGTTGATGTCGTCGGTGAACCCGGCCATCGCCGACAGCAGCGTCCAGCACTCATACTCGGCGCGGTCCCGACCGAGCATCAGGTGATCGGGTGCCCAGGCGGCGTCGAAGCCGAGTTCCTCGGCCAGCAGGACGCCCGCCTTGGTTGTCTCCCAGTCCAGCGCCTCGTACTCCGGCGTGTCTCGGTGGACGGGTTCGTCGTCGCCGGCATCGGGTGCGCCCGCGAACACCGGCACGTTGTACTCGAATTTGATGTCCGTCATTGTCACTCCACGGCGAAGTGTTCCAGCGCCTCGTGGTTCAGTTGCGTGCTGATGCCGGGCTCGTCAGGCAGCGGAATCGAGCCGTTCTCGGGCGAGGGCGGGTTCTCGAAAATGGCGTCGGCGTAGGTCGACTCCTGCTCTTCTTGCTGTTCCTGGAACCACTCGGGCGTCGGGAAGTACTCCGCCATCGGCATGTTCGTGTGCCCCGCGATGGCGTGGAGCGTGGGGTTCGTTCCGGCGTGGGGGATGACCGGCACGTCGTGAACTTCCGCCATGTCCGCGACCTTCTGCAGTTCCGTGATACCGCCGACGCGGCCTACGTCGGGCTGGAGGATGTCGACGGCATCGCGTTCGAGCAGGTCCTCATGGCCCCAGCGCGTGAACTCGTGTTCGCCGCCGGAGATCGGCATCGGGGCGGCCTCGCGGACCTCGGCGTAGCCGTCGATGTCGTCGGCGATGACCGGCTCCTCGACCCACGCCATGTCGTATTTCGCCAGGCGCTGGGTCATCTTCTTCGCGTACTTGACCGACCAGCCCATGTAGGCGTCGCCCGCGATGTCGATTTCGTGACCGACGGCGTCTCGGACGGTCTTGACGATTTCCTCGTTTTTCTCCATGCCGGAACGACCGTCCTCGGGGCCGTGGAGGAACCGCAGTTTCATCGCGTCGAAGCCCGCCTCGGCGTACTCTTGGGCCTCGCGCTCTAGCTTCTCCATGTCGACGGGGTGGAGATTCGACGCGTAGGCGGGGATCTCGTCGGTAGTGGGACCGCCGAGCAGTTCGTATACCGGTTTCCCGGCTTCTTTCCCGGCGATGTCCCACAGCGCCTGATCGACGGCACTGATTGCCATAACGGCGACGCCTTTTCGCCCGAAGGGGAGTGTCGCGCGGTACATCTGCTCCCAGAGGTGCTCGCGTCGGATCGGGTCCTCACCGACGACGATCTTCGAGAGCGTCTCCTCGACGACGGTGGCGATGGCCCCGGTTCCCCAGTTGCCGACGCCGACGCCGGTGATGCCGGCGTCCGTCTCTACTTCGACGACCACGTCGCCGACCGGCCCCATCCACTTCCGTCGGGCCTGCGGGTTCTCGCCGTCGACGTTGCGGTACTCGTCGTACTTCGACATGATCGTGACGAGGGGGAACTCGATGAACTCGCCCCACGACTCGTTGCTGACTTTCGTCGCTGAAATGTCTGTGATTTCCATAGGTCAGTCGCGTACGTAGACGTGTTCCCGGCAGCAGTAAAACCTTTTCTGTCACCGCCTCACGCCGTCTCTAAGGTGGATAGGAGTCTCGCCAGTAGTCGACCGCGGCCGCGCGTGGGCGAAGCGATCAGTTGCTGAACTGGAAGACTGGTTTGCACGTTTCGGACGCGAGAAACGCCTCGAATGCCGCCGTCGGGTCGTCCATGCTGTAGGACGTATCCAGTATTTCGTCGACGGCGATTTCGCCCCGCTCTAGCAGCCGAAGCGCCTGTTCGAAGTTCGTCCATGTCGAGCCGTAGGAGGTGTTGACATCGACTTCGCCGCGGACGGCTGACGTGAACGCGACTTCGCTGGTGTCGTTTGGAATCCCGACCATGACGACCTGTCCGCCCTTCCGGATGTGGTCGACCGCCGTGCCGATGCCGGTGTGGTGTCCGGTCGAGTCGAATACGACATCGAATCCGATACCGTCCGTCTGGGTTTCGGCCAGGGCTTCGAGATCATCGGACTGAGCGTTCACCGTTTCGATACCGAGGTCGTTGAGGAGCGGGAGCCGATACACCGCGTCCTGGTCGAGGCCGGACACGAGGACGTTCGCACCCAGCGAATCAGCGACGGCGGCGACCAGAACCCCGATCGGACCGGGGCCTTCGACCAGCACGTTGTCGCCGGGCGTCGTCACTGACTGTTCGAGGACTGCCCGCGTGGCGATGCTTATCGGCTCCGTGACGGCCGCTTGCCGTAACGGAACACTCTCGGGGACCGCATGGAGGTGTTCCGGTGCGACCGTGACGTACTCCGCGTACGCGCCGTCGCGGTGCATTCCCGTAATTGAGAAGTTCTGGCAGACGTTGGGCTGGCCGTTCTTGCACTGAAAACAGTGCCCACAGTCGTGTATCGGTTCCTCGATGACTTTGTCGCCCGCCGCGAATCCCTCCACGGCGTCGCCGACTTCGACGACCTCGCCGGAGTACTCGTGGCCCATAATCCGTGGAATCGGGATCCACTCATACCCGCCATCGTACTTGTAGGCGTGTGCATCGCTCCCACACAGTCCTGCCGTGTGGACCTTGACGAGTACCTCGTCGGGTTCTACTGTCGGTTTCTCTCTGTCCTGTGTCTCGACTTCCCGTGGGCCGGTTTGAACGATTGCTTTCATGATTGGTGGTGGTGTCGCTAAGTTTGCTGGTTACGCTTCGACGCTGTCGGCCGACGCCCCGCCCTCCGCTCGCTCGGTGACGAGGCGACCTTTCAGCAATGACTCAGTGGTCGGATCAAATAAATAGACGTGTTCCGGTGCGATAGTTAGTTCCATCTGGTCTTCCGGTTCGAGGTCATGGAAACGGCCGATTTTCGCGGTCAGATCGCCGAGGGCCGACGTGCCGTGGACGACCGCTTCGGTCCCGACCGGTTCGACCACGCGAACCTGAGTATCAAGCTCGGGACCGTTCGTCGCTCGGGTGCGTGCCTGATAGAGGTCCTGTGGACGGAAGCCGACGAGCACGTCATCGCTATCGATCTCTGAATCGACGAGTCGCTTCGGGATGTCGAAGGACGCGGCGTCCATCTCGATACGGTACGAGTCACCCCGTTCGCTGAGCGCGCCCTCGAACAGGTTCATATCCGGGCTGCCGACGAACTGCGCGACGAACAGGTTCGTCGGCTCGTTGAACACCTGGTCGGGCGTCCCGAGTTGCTGGAGCTCCCCGTCGTTGAGGACCGCGATCTTGTCCGCGATAGTCATCGCCTCCTCCTGGTTGTGCGTGACGTACGCCGACGTGATGCCGACCTCCGACTGGAGTTCGTCGATCTCCGTCCGCATCGTCTTTCGGAGTTTCGCGTCGAGGTTGGCCAGCGGTTCGTCGAAGAGGAACAGCCGCGGTTCCCGAATAATCGCCCGGCCGAGCGCGACACGCTGTTTCTGGCCGCCCGACAGTTGGGCCGGCTTGTTGTTCAGCAGCTCTTCGATTTCGAGCATCTCCGCCACTTCAGTGACGCGCTCCTTGATATCCGCGTCGGTCATGCCGTTGTTCTCCCGACGGAGACCGAACCCGAGATTCTCCCGAACGGTCATGTGCGGGTACAGCGCGAAGTCCTGGAACACCATCGCCACGTCGCGGTTCCGCGCCTTAACGTCGTTGACAACGGTCCCGTCGAACCGGACTTCGCCTTCCGTCGGGTCTTCAAGCCCGCCGATCATCCGGAGCGTCGTCGTCTTTCCGCACCCGCTGGGGCCAAGCAGAACGAGGAAGTCGCCATCCGGCACGTCGATGTCCAGGTCGTTGACCGCAACGACCCCCTCTTTCTCCGGGTCTCCGAACACTTTTTTGACACTATCAAGTTCGAGGTGTGTCATTGCAAACAGCTACCGTCCACCGCATCATAAAGGTAGCCCCTGTCAGAACGAGAATTGCGGGGAATTACCCCTTGATTGCGCCGCCAGTCAGTCCCTGCACGAAGTACCGCTGGATGTAGGCCAGGCCGGCCAGCACTGGGATCGAGATGATAATCGACGCCGCAGCGACGACGTTCCACTGCGTGTTGAACCCCTGGACGAACGTGAGCAGGCCGGGGGGGACGGTGAACTTCGAGCTGTCGAGCAGGGTGAGCGCGAACACCAGTTCGTTCCAGGCAAGCAGGAACGCGAAGATGAACGACGCGATGAGCGAGTTCCGCGCCATCGGGACCAGCACGTACCAGAACGTCTCGAATGGGGTACACTGGTCGATCTGCGAGGCCTCGATGATCGAGTCCGGGAAGTCGTCAAAGAAGCCCTTCATCAGCCAGACGACGAACGGCGCGGTCATCGCACCGTAGATGAGGATGAGCGCGAGGTGGGTGTTGAACAGGCCAAGCGTCGAGATGAGCTCCCACTCTGGGACCATGATGGCGGTCCCGGGGAACATCAGCGACGCGAGCAGGAGCGACATCAGCAGATTCTTGCCCCGGAAATCGCGCCGCGAGAGCACGTACGACGCCCCGGTTCCAAGGACGACGGCGATGAGCCCCGCGCCCACAGCGACTTTCAGACTGTTGACGATAAGGCCGAGCAGATTGATGTCGATGGCAGAACTGACCGTAACCCCGAACAGGTCGTTCACCAGCCCGGTGTAGCCGCCGGCCTGGATGGAGGACTCGATGACGAGCCTGAACCCCTCAAGTGACGGGTTCACCGGAAACACCGTCGGCGGGATCTGCTGTATCTCGGCCGTCGTCTTGAACGCTGTAACGACCATCCAGTACAGCGGGAACAGGACGAACACGCTGATGACGAGCGTCAGCAGCCCGATCGCCGTCTTCCTGACGTACCCGCCTGTCTTCGAGTCGTAGAGCCACGACTGGTTCTTTCGATACTCCGCCGTCGGGTCTGTGTTGTCTGTCGCCATTATATGTCACCTCGGACTTTGTCGTAGAACTTCACGTAGTAGTAGGAGAACACGAGCAACACGACGAACAGCAACACCGACAGGGCTGAGGCGAATCCGACCTCGAAGTCGATGAACGCCGCCCGGTAAATCATCACCGGTAGTGTGCTGCTTGAGACGCCGGGGCCACCCTTGGTCATCACCCAGACCATCGAGAAGTTCCGGATGTTGTAGATGAGCATCAGGAGGAAGCCGATGGCGAGGTTGTACTTCATCATCGGGATGGTGATGTAGCGGAACTGCTCCCAGGGTGTCGCCCCGTCCATCCGCGCGGCCTCGTAGAGGTGTTCGTCGATGCCCTGCAGCGACGTGAGCGTCAGCAGGGCAAACAGCGGTGCGAGTCGCCAGATCATCCCGACAATCGGCGGCCACAGGGAGTACTCGGTCGCGCCGAGCATGACGATGTACTCATCGATGACACCCATCTGGACGAGGAGTTCGTTGACGATGCCCTGGGACCCGCCGAACATGAACTGCCAGATCGAGGCCCCGACGACCCGCGGAAGGACCCACGGAATCAGGACGATAGCGCTGGCGACGCTCGTGTAGGGAAGCTTTTCGTCGAGGAGCCAGCCCATCAGGAACCCGAGGACGATAGCGGCCAGACTGCCGACAGTCACCCAGACGAACGTGTTCCAGAGCACCTGGTGGATGTCCGGGTCCGTCCAGATCTCGACGTAGTTCGCCATGCCCACGAACTCGGCTTCGCTGGGCGCGAGGAGGCTTTTGGTGAAGAAACTCGAATAGATGGCCTGTGCGATGGGGTAGAGGATGAACAGCCCGACAAGTGCCATCACGGGCAGGATGGGGAGATACACCCGCAGATTCTCGGGGATGTATCTGGTCACGTTGCGGTACGACGATTGGGCTTGGTCTGCGTAACTCATAGATGTGGGGCGCGTCCGCCGGATGGTGTAGTCTCGGGCACTGGCATCCCTCTCTCAGGCGATCTGTTCGTCGACGACTTCCTGCACCTGGGAGTTGGCGTTGCGACAGGCCTCCTCGGCGGTCGCGTTCCCGAGGACAACCGGCTGGATGACCTGCGTATTGATGACGCTCTGAATAGAGGCGATGCCGGAAAAGGAGGGGAACCGTGAGGTCCGCGTGAACAGATCGTCGTTCTCGTACAGCGTGACGAGGTCGCCGAACTGGCTCATGAACAGGTCGCTGGGCTCTTCGAACGCGCTTTCGAGTGTCGGGACCCGACCGCGGATGCCCACGTCCGACTCGGACGCGTAGGTCCAGGGAGCCAACTGCTCTGGCTGGTTCCACCAGCCCGTGTAGTCGAAGGCGGCCTGTCGCTCCGCGTCGCTCTCGGTTCCGTTGCCGAGCATGAACCCCTGTGCGTTCTGCAACAGGAGGTCCCGTGGCTGGAAGTCGCCCGACGGGTTCTCCGGCAGCGGGGCGCGGGTGACGGTGTGGCCCTCGCCGTCGAGCCACTCCTGTGGCGCACCGGTCGTCTGGTACACCGCGTTCGCGTGCGAGTACGTGATGAAAATGCCCGACTCTCCCTCTCGGAGGAGCCGACCGGCGTCGATGTGGTTGTTCTCCGCCATCGAGTCCGGGAACAGGCCGGCCTCGGCGATGTCCTGGTAGAGCTTCACCGCGTCGACGAAGCCCGGCTGGTCGACCGTCGCCTCCATCGACTCGGGATCGAAGTACCGGCCGCCGTTCGCGTACACGAACCCGATGAAGTAGCCGGTCGTTAGCCCGAAGTCGGTTCCGGGTGCGGTGATGGCGGCAGAGACCTCGTCGATCTCCTGCATCTCCTCGCCCAGTTGTATCAGTTCGGGCCAGTTCCGTGGCGGCTGGTCGAAGCTTGTCTGTTCGAGGTAGTCCGTCCGGATGTCGATAAACGGCCCGAGGTCGGCGTAGCCGCCGGGAAGCCCCCACTGGCGCTCACCGCTGGTATCACCGAGCCCCTCGTAGACCACCGTGTCGATGTTGGCCTGAATGAAGTGGCTGTTAATCTCTTCGAGCTGGTCCTGAAACTCCTCCTGGTCGAGGGGCTGAATCGCCCGCGCGCCGACGTAATCGGGGATCTGCTGGCACTGCCCCGCCATCACGTCCGGGAGGTTGTCGTTCGCGGCCGCGGAGGCGATGATCTGGTATTTCTGGCCCCATTCCTGGTGTTGATAGTTCACGTTGTGCTCGCCGTAGCTGTCGTAGTGCCCGCTGATGTACTCTCGCTCCGCCGGGATGCCACCGAACAGCCAGAAGTCAAGGTCCTGAGCACCGGAGCCGCCATCGCTCCCGTTCCCTGTTCCGCTATCTCCGTCACCGCCGTCCCCACCGCCGCTACAACCAGCGAAGCCAGCGGCAATCGCCGCGCTGATCCCTGTCAGATACTGCCGCCTGTCGAGTCCGTGTGAGGTATTGCTATCTGTCATGATCCACTATTGCAAAAAGGACAGTCCTATATAATAAATGTACCGGGAATTTCTCTCAGTTGTCGAGCGACTAACTAGCTATAACAGAGCCTCCGCGCGTCGACAGTCGCCGATACGACAACGATAGAATCGGGAAGCCAGTAGGCGGTATCGTGCGATTCAGACACAAACTAAATGACGGTGTAGACTAACCGTTAGAGTACCAATGGCAAACACACGCTCGGCGTTCGAGACATCTCTTGCTGACTTGGGTGTGACAATCACTCGCACAGGAGAATCCGAACTCGCGGCCGCGGTCGAGGAAGCGATCACAGAGCCCGCAGTCGGGGTGGCGCTGGATGAGACAGTCGGGAACGAGACCTTTTCGCTCGCGGAGATGCCGGTAACAGTCGATCCGACGCCGGTCGCGCTCCGGGAGGCAACTACCGGCGTCACCAGCGCTGCACTCGGCGTGGGTGATTACGGGTCACTCGTCCTGACGATGACGGAGCAGGCCAGCGAGCTCGTGAGTCTGTTCGTCGAGCGCCATGTTGCCATTATCTACGAGGCAGACATCCAGCCCGATATGGATGCGGCAATAGCAAAACTGGACGGACAGTTCAACAATACTGGCGGGAGTGCCATTATCGCTACTGGGCCGAGCGCGACGGCCGACATGGGAGCACTCGTTAAAGGTGCACACGGGCCGAAGGAGGTCCACGTCATCGTCGTCGAGGAGGGTGCCTGACGATGGCGACCGCAGACGAACTCCGCGAACTGATGCGGACCGAGGGCGCGGCCATCGCGGAGAACACACAGGGGTTCAACGCCGGCCGGTACGACTCCGTCGCGGATCTGGAGGACTACGAAGATCTCAAGCAGGCGGCCCGCAGTATCAAGGAGGACGCTATTGCCGATCTCCCGAACCTCCTCGACCAGCTGACCGAGACCGTCGAAGCGAACGGCGGGACAGTATACATCGCCGACGACGCCGCCGACGCGAACGAGTATATCCGCGACGTTGTCGACGAGCGGGCTGCTGACCGGGTCGTCAAGAGCAAGTCGATGACGAGCGAGGAGATCGAGGTTAACGACGCGCTCGAAGCCGACGGCGTTGATGTGGTCGAAACGGACCTGGGTGAGTGGGTGTTGCAGGTCGCCGACGAAGCGCCCTCCCACATCGTCGCTCCTGCGATCCACAAGTCCCGCGAGAGCATCGCAGCGCTGTTCAACGAACAGTTCGACCCCGACGAGCCACTGGAGACCGCTGAGGAGCTGACCCGCTTCGCCCGCGAGAAGCTGGGCGAGCAGATCATCGACGCGGAGGTCGGCATCACCGGTGCGAACTTCATCACGGCCGACACCGGGACGATGGCGCTGGTCACCAGCGAGGGCAACGCCCGCAAGACGGTGGCGGCGACGGACACGCACGTCGCCGTCGCCGGTGTCGAGAAGGTCATTCCGACGGTTGGGGATCTCCACCCGTTCATCGAACTGATCGGTCGGTCGGGGACCGGACAGGACATCACATCGTACGTCTCGCTGTTGACCCCGCCGGTGGACACGCCGGTCGTCGATTTCACCGACGACGAAACGCCGCTGTCGGAATTCGACGCTGATCGTGATTTCCACCTCGTGCTAATCGACAACGGTCGGCTGGACATGCGCGACGACGAAGACCTCCGGGAGACGCTGTACTGCATCCGCTGCTCGGCCTGTTCGAACTCCTGTGCGAACTTCCAGAGCGTCGGCGGTCACGCCTTTGGCGGGGAGACATACTCGGGTGGCATTGCGACGGGCTGGGAAGCCGGCATCGAAGGGCTCGACGTGGCCGAGGAGTTCAACGACCTCTGTACCGGGTGTACGCGCTGTGTGAACGCCTGCCCAGTCGGCATCGACATCCCCTGGATCAACACCGTCGTCCGGGACCGAATAAACCGCGATAAGGACGCTCCCGGCGAGTGGCTCGTCGACGGACTCACACCCGACGAGGAGGACGACGGCGCGCCCCTGCAAAAGCGCTTCTTCGGCAACTTCGAGACCGTCGCAAAGCTCGGTAGCGCGACCGCGCCGGTGTCGAACTGGCTGGCCGAGACGACGCTCTCCCGGCGGGCGATGGACCGAATCCTGGGCATCGACCCCCGGCGAGACCTCCCGACGTTTGAGCGGGAAACGCTCGTTGACTGGGCCGCGTCCCGTGACTCACAGGTAGACGACCCCGAGCGCCGGGCGGTCCTCTACCCGGACCTGTACACGAACCACGTGCAGGTCGACCGCGGCAAAGCCGCCGTCAAAGTCCTCGAATCGCTGGGCGTCGACGTGGTTGTTCCCCCGACGCCGTCCAGCGGTCGCGCGCCGCTGTCCCAGGGAATGGTCGCGACGGCGACCGACCACGCCGAACGGGTCACGGAGGCGCTTGTTCCCCACATCGAGGACGGCCGCGACGTGGTCGTCATCGAACCGAGCGATCACGCGATGTTCACGCGCGAGTACGAGCGGCTCATCGACGAGGCGGCGTTTACCGATATCGCGGAGCACAGCTACGAGGTGTTCGAATACGTCTTCGGACTGCTCGACAACGGGGCGTCTGTCGACTCACTGTCGACGGTTGAAGGCGCTGAAATCGCGTACCACAGCCACTGTCAACAGCGGACGCTTGGACTCGAAGCCCATACCGTCGCCGTTCTCGAAGACTGTGGCTACGACGTAGTCACGTCCGACGTGGAGTGTTGCGGTATGGCCGGGAGCTTCGGGTACAAATCCGACTACTACGAACTGAGCATGGATGTCGGCGACAGGCTCCGGACGCAACTACGCGATGATGGCGTCCAGGAGCGGCCCGTGGTCGCCAGCGGCACTTCCTGTCTCGAACAGATCGACGCCCTGCTGGAACGACAGCCGCGCCACCCCATCGAGCTACTGGCGACGTAAGCCGTCGGCTTTACTCGATACCGACATGCTGCCGGAACGCCCGGTCCGTTATCCACTTTCGGTCCTGTTTTGAGACCGAATCCACCTCCCGGAGCCAGTTCCGCGCTTCGGCGTAGCTCGCCACGTCGCTGACGTTCGGATAGTCCGAGCCCCAGATGACCCGCTCCCGGCCGAACGTGTCCAGATACCAGCGGACGTGGTCGTGCATGTCCGCGTAGGGGAACACCGAGTCGGACATGTGCGGAATTTCGGACACCTTCACCGCGACTGTCTCGTACTCGGCGAGTTCGGCAAACTGCGCGAACGTCCCGCTGTCGGTCGGCGTCTCCGGGTCCGCGTGGGCGAAGTGGTCGAACAGATACGTCAGTTCAGGGTACGTCTCGACCAGCTCCAGCGCCTGGTCGAGTTGGCTATGGTCACAGAGTAACTGGACCGTCGCATCCAGTTCGACGGCTGTCTCCCAGAACTCGGTCTCCGCAATCGCATCGCGGAGCCAGGAGACGCCCGGATCGAACGTCTCCCACATCCGGTCGTACGGGCACGCAGCACCCAGTCGGAACCCGAGCACACCCTCGGTCTGCATGCACTCGCGCAGTTGGGTCGCCGCATCGTCGGCGAAGAGATCAAGCATTACGATGCCGTGCAGTCGGTCGTGTTCGGCTGCGACCTGCCGTGTGTACCAGTTGTCCGTCCAATCGCAGATCGGGTAGCCGACGACGACGGCGTCGTCGATCCCGTTGCGGTCCATATCTGCCAGGAGCCGGTCAGCCGTATACACGGTATGTACGTCGAAGGAATCGACGAGGTCCAGTATCGGACCGTTCACCCACGGATGTTCTTCGGTCGCAGCGCCCCACGCGTGCGTATGCGTATCGAACATATCTGGTGTGTCGTCGGTGACGACCCTAAGTCTTGCCCGGGGAAGAACTATCACAGGGGCTACCGAACGCGAACACATGGAACGCATCGCGTTTCACCTTCAGATCAAAGACGGTCAGCGGGAGGCATACCGCGAGGAACACGAAGACGTACCGGACGCGCTCGAATCAGCGTATCTCGATTCGGGGGCCGGCATCGAGACCTATAGCGTGTTCGAGAAAGACGGCCACGTGTTCGGGTTCATGGTGGTCGAAGACCCCGAGAGGATCAAGGAAGTCATGGCAAACAGCGATGCACAGGCGGAGTGGGGTGAGGTGATGGACCCGATTCTCCTCGACTCGGAGGACCAGTGGATGGACGAAGTGTATCGGATGGTGTGACTGCTACGGGGCGTCACGTTCCGAGTGTTCGTGAGTGATGAACAGTACCTACTTTTCCAGCACGATCTCCTCCCGAACTGGCGTGCTACTCAGTTCCATACTTTCTCCGGTATTACCGGAACGATACCACTCGAAATCTCCAAATCGATGTCGAACCGTCGGCCAGGTACCGCTCCGATGGCATCCGCGTACTGATTTCATCGAGTTATCGGTTGAAACACTCGATATATTGGACATACCTATCCTGGTGGCCCTGTGTGCGAACAGCGTGTCCGCTAGTACCGGAAAAAGTGAATGACGGGACAGAGTATCGACAATAAATACGGGGGTACACCGGTCGAATGTCCGGTTCGCGCAAACTGGGGTGGTAGTAGTTCTCGTGATTCGTGTGGGGAGATAGCCTGAGGCTTCATCCGAAGTCCGCATACAACGATAGCAGAGACCGAACTGCTTTCTGGATGCTGCCTGAAACATCTAGTCAAAACCTTCCGATATTATCGGATAATAACTCATGCATTCGGGCAACAACGGTGACGACTCGGGAAACCCTAAACAGAATAACGCATGTACGCCTGTGATACACTGTCCTTGCTCGGTTCCGCAACACCACCCATGCTCTCATTTTGTGTGTCACTCGAGCGGTTTCAAGCCTGAACCCGGTACTCTGGGGCCTGCTCATCTCGATTTTATATAACACGTGTACATCTATTATCTAGAGCCGTAGCTGTCTGTATCACCTCGGAAGCCTTCAGTATGTACCGACTCGGCAGCAGTTATTCTGAATTTTGTTCCATATTGTAGAACACTAGCAAATATATTCCGGAGAGCCTCGCATAATTAGTGGAAATTCTCGATTGATGACTAATTCATTCTTTCAAACTGGACTTAAGTATTGTATTTCTGAACCGACTAGTAGGAATGCTTGATATTGCTCCGTGGACCGTTCACGTGTACGTGATATTCAGTTCGATGACGTTCGCTGCGCTTTTGAGTTTGGCAGGTAGTTCCTCTCGGAACCGCTCGTCCTGGAATCTGCTCGTCGGGCCGGAGACGCTTATGGCTCCCTCGACGGTGTTGTTGTTGTTGACGATCGGCACCGCAACACAACGGAGCCCCTCGACACGGGCTTCATCGTCGAAGGCGATCCCGGCTTCCCGAACCTGTTCGAGATGAGAGAATAACTCCTCCCGGTCGGTGATCGTGTTTTCCGTGGTCGCAGGCATTCCGTGAGTGTCTAGAATTTCGGTGACCCGCTCGCGGGGGAGATGCGCGAGGATGGCGTTCCCGAGGCCGGTGTTGTGGAGGTACACGCGCTGTCCGGTGTAGGAATCTGTCTTGACTGCGTCCGCGCCGTGGGATCGGTAGAGGTACACCCCTTTCCCCTTCTGTTCGACCATGAGGTTCGCCAGCTCGCCCGTTTCCTCGGCCAACGCCGCCACCTCGTCTTTCGCGATGTCGTATATCCGTTCATGATGGCGCGCGTGGCCGCCGAGATCGAGTAGTCGGAGGCCGACCTTGTACCGGCCGCCCTCCTTGACGACGTATCCGTCCGCCTCAAGCGTCGTGAGGTAGTTGTGGATGCTGCTCTTCGACAAGTCGAACGCCTGTGTCAACTCCGCTAACGTCGCTTCGTTTCGGTTCTTCAGTTCCTCCAGAATCTCAAACGTCGTCTGTGCTGTCTTGACAGCGTTAGCGTTCTGCTGGTCAACCATAGATGACACGAACACGTCGACAGTGATAAATCTATTCCAGCTTTGCCAAATCTAGATCCAGTAATACTGGAACTGCCCAACTCTCGGTTATCCGAGTTGGCCTGGTCTGCTCGTTCGCATCCGCGCCGCCCGCAACGCTAAAATACGGTGGAGTGGGGTCGTCTCAGAGGATGCGTACGTTGTCGAGGACGCCGGTACTTCGAACGCCGATTCCGCCGTCTTTGAACGTCTCATCGCTTGCCGCGACGCGGGAGCGTGCCATCAGTCAAGTCGATTCGCCGTCGTCCTATGATGTACTGTCGTGACTCGTGGTACCTCATGCTATGTTACCACAGCGGATCACGTGTCAAACTATTATTTCTTATACTTTCGGGTGTGAATACATAGCGCGTAGCCGAATCCATGAGCCGAAAGGCTCTACGTAGCACTCACCGGCGTGTAGAAATCTACGTTAACAATAATTTTATATAGGGAGAGTATGATATGGCGAGTATGGTACGCAATAGCGGTAAAACCACGAACAGCCGAAAAGCTGCCAGTGCGCTTTCACGCCGACAGTTCGTCGCGTCGATGGGCGCGACCGGCGTCGCCCTCGGACTTGCCGGCTGTTCGGGCACCGGAGACGGTAGTGGAGACGGCAGCAGCGGTGGTGACACACCGACAGCCGAGGACCTTGAGTACAACGGGGAAGACGTGACCGTTGAGTACAGCACGGCCCCGCTGTTCGGGAATATTTCCGACCAGCTCCAGCAGGCCGCCTACGACGCAGGGCTGCCCGAGAGCATCGACATCAACTTCTCGACGACCGTCTGGGGAGCCGACGACCTCCAGGACCGGTACAACCAGATCCTCTCTGCCGGCCGGTCGACGCCGGACTTCATGCTGACGAACTTCTCGTACACGCCGTTTTTCGCACCCCGCGAATGGTTGCTCGATCTCTCGGGGGTCCTCAGCGACGAGAAGATGACCGAGCTGGAAAACGATTACTCGCAGGTGATGGTCAACTCGATGCGCTGGGACGGCGGCCTGTACGGTATTCCCCAGTTTATCGACATCCCGACGATCCAGTACCGCAAAGATCTCGTCGAAGCCGCCGGCTACGATCCGGAGGGCGAGAACTGGGCGACTGAACCGCTCACGTGGGAGTACTTCGCCGAAGTCACGAAGGCAGCCAAAGAGGAGGCGGGCACCGACCACGGCTACACGTCCGCGATGAACCAGCGGAACATCGGGAGCATCAGCGGCTACGAACACCTGGTCACGAACGGGGGCAACTACTTCGGCGACATGTCGAACCAGAACGGGCCGATCGGCGACCGCCCCGTGACAATCGACGAGCAGCAGACTATCGACACGCTCCGCCAGCTCCGGACGTTCCTGTACGGCAGCGACGACGAGTACGCGATCGAGGGTCTCGACGGCGGCATCACTCCACCGAACGCCCTCGGCTGGGACACGTCACCCTCGATGGAGTCGTTCAACGCGGGCGAAGCGGTCATGCACCGGAACTGGTCGTTCGCCATCGCCGACTACGGCAGCGAGGAGAAATTCGGCGACGATCTGGGTGTGATGCCGTACCCCTACAGCGTCTCAGAATCGGAGGCGGCCTACGAGGGAACTGGCGGGACGAACGCCAAACTCGGCGGCTGGCACCTCTCGGTTAACCCCAACACGGAGAAGCTGGCTGCCACCGTCGAGGTCATCAAAGCGATGACCTCAGACGAGTTCTACCTCACCATCTTCGAGGCGACCGGATCGACGCCGCCAAAGCCTGGCCTGTTCACCTCCGACCGCGCCCAGCAGGTCGACGTGATGAACCGCTATCTCGATACGCTGCAGTTCCAGTCCGAGAACCAGTTCGCGCCGCCGATCAACGCCGTCTGGGACCCGCAGAAATCCGCAATCGGTCAGGAGTTCCACGCCTGTCTCAATCAGCAGAAATCACCGGAAGAAGCGGTCGCGGCCGCACAGGAACAGGTCGAACAGATCGAACAACAGGAGTCGTAAGCGTGTGCCGAGCTTCGACATCCGGCGTAGTAATCTACAAGTCCCCGGGCTACGGGCTGTGCTAGTACAATCACAATGAAACAAAAAGTCCAGCAAGCAGTATCACCGATCTTTCTCAGGATCGAACAGTTGGACGAGGCCAAATACGGGTTCCTGCTCGTTTCGCCCGTGTTCCTCGTCCTCTCGGTTCTGGCGTTCTATCCGCTGGTCAAGACGTTGTACTTCTCGCTGCAGGACGACGACCTGACCGGCACGCACCCGATCGGTGAGTTCGTCGGTCTCGAAAACTACGTCCAGATACTTAGCGGCGACGCGAACGCGATCCTGTCGTCGCCGTTTTTCGACCTGCAGGCACCGTTTTCCAGCGCACTCATCGTAACGCTGCTCATCACGGTCGTGAGCGTGGCTATCGGCACCCTACTGGGACTTGGCATGGCGATCATCCTCAACAAGGAGTTCAAAGGGCGACGGTACGCACGCACTATCGTCATCCTTCCGTGGTCGATCCCGATCGTCATTCAGGGAATGATGTTCTTCCTGCTGTTCCAGCCGTCGCTGAGTCCGTTCGTCGAGCCGCTGGCGAACCTCGGCGTGTTCAGCGACAACCCGCTGATAAACAGCCAGGACTCCACCATCATCGTCATACTCATCGATATCTGGCGAAAGATCCCCTTCATCGCGCTCATCATCATGGCCGGGATTGCGAGCATCGACCGCAACCTCTACGACGTGGCCGAGGTCGCGGGCGCGACGAAATGGCAGCAGTTCCGCATGATCACACTCCCGCAGATCAAGCCGGTGCTGTTCATCGGGATGATCTTCTACACGATCAGTTCGATGAAAATCTACGGCATCGTGGAGGCGTCAGCGGGGTGTAGTACGGTGCCGACGCTGACCTGTCTGGTCGTCCAGACGTTCCGGCAACAGCGATGGGCGACCGCGTCGGCGATTGCCTTTATCACCGCGCTCGTCATCGGCGTGATAATCATGATCTACATCGTCCGATTCCGGGAGTCGACAAATGAGTGAACAGGAATACAGCGGCCTGACCGGCCGTATCGTCCAGTACACGATCCAGAACTCGGCCGATGTCTACCGGCTGGGCTTCTGGGTCGGGCTCGTATCGTTCATCATGATCACGCTGTTCCCGTTCTACTGGCTGCTGGTCCTGGCAGTGACGCCGGACAACCAGCTCTACCAGATGGGGGTCGTGCCCGAGAACTTCAACATCGGCGTGTTCGCGACCGTGGTTCAGGAGTACCCGCTGCATCACTACATCTTCAACAGCATCCTCATCGCGACGGTGACGGTCATCGTCTGTATCACGCTGGGGAGCCTCGCCGGCTATGCGTTCGGGCGGGTCGATTTCCCGGCGAAGGGACCGCTCCTGGTGTTGCTCCTGATAATCTCGTATTTCCCGGGGATCGCCTTCCTGATTCCGCTGTTCGAGCTCCTCACCGGCTCGCTGAGCATCCTCGGCACGCCGACGCCGGACCTCTACAACACGCCGTGGGGGATGGTGTTCCCGTTCACGATGTTGAGCTTGCCGATCACGATATTCATCCTGACGACGTTCTACAGCCAGATCCCCGACGGGCTGGAGGACGCCGCCAGGGTCGAGGGGACGACCCGACTCGGCGCGCTGTTCCGGGTCATTATGCCGCTGTCGGCACCCGGCGTCGTGACCGCCGCGATTATCGTGTTTATCGGCGTCTACCGGGAGTTCTTCTTCTCGTTCATCATGACCGACGGCTCGCCGGAGAACTGGGCCGTCCTGGTGTACGGGATACTGAACTTCCAGCAGCAACACACACAGATGTACAACATGATGGCAGCCGCGAGCCTCATCGGGATCATTCCCATCGCAGTGCTCGTCATCATCGCACAAGAACACATCGTCCGTGGCCTGACCGCGGGCGGCCTCAAGGAGTAAACACATGGGAGAAGTCAACCTCACCGACGTTCGCAAAGAGTACGAAGATGTCATCGCTGTCGAAGGCATGAACCTGACCATCGAGGACGGCGAGTTCGTCACGCTGGTCGGGCCGTCCGGCTGTGGCAAATCCACCACCCTGGAGACGATTTCCGGCCTGACGACACCGACGAGTGGCACTATCGAAATCGCCGGCAGGGACGTGACGAACAAGCCACCGAAGGACCGGAACATCGCGATGGTGTTCCAGAACATCGCGCTGTTCCCGCACATGACGGTATACGAAAACATCAGCTTCGGCCTGCGGCTCCGGGATTTCGATCAAGAAGAGATCGACCGCCGGGTCGAGGACGCCGTCGAGATCGTCCAGCTAGAGGGGATGCTCGACCGCAGTCCCGACGAGCTTTCGGGCGGCCAGCAACAGCGGGTCGGCATCGCCCGCGCAATCGTCCGCGAGCCGGACGTGTTCCTGATGGACGAGCCGCTGGCGAACCTCGACGCCAAGCTCCGGGTGGCGATGCGAACGGAAATCCAGCGCCTTCAGAAGGAACTGGGCATCACGTCGGTGTATGTCACCCACGACCAGGAGGAGGCGATGACGATGTCCGACCGCATCGCGATCATCAACGACGGGGAACTCCAGCAGTGTTCGCCGCCGCTTGAATGTTACAACCGACCGGTGAACACCTTCGTCGCACAGTTCATCGGGAGCCCGTCGATGAATCTATTCAACGGGCAGGTCGACGGCGACGATCTGGATGTCAGCGATTTCAGCGTCGAGTTCGACGCGACCACCGCACCGCTCCAGCAGGGCGATCCGGTCACGGTTGGAATCCGGCCTGAGGACATCTACCTCGCGGCCGATGCCGACGACATCGCGCATCCGAGCCGTCCAGTCACGGTGTCCGTGGACGTGCTGGAGCCGGTCGGCGACCAGACCTACGCTTATCTGCTCTCCGAAACTGACGGAGAAACCACGGAACTGCTCATGAGTGTCGATCCCGATAAGGACATCAGCGAAGGGGACTCGATCGAGGTCGTGTTCTCACGTGACGACGTACACGTGTTCGACGGGAGAACCGGTGACGCGATCACGCACAGTCTCGTCGACGCCGCCGCGGTCGTCGACGAAGTGGCTGTCGAGGGGGAGGCCTGAGATGCCGACGACCGCCGGAATCGCCTACATCGTCGCGATGACGCTCCTGTTCGCGCTTTGGATATACGGTGCGGTGTCGCTGTACTTCGATGTCCGACACCGGTTCCTGCCGCAGTTCATCAGTTGGCTCCGAGAGCGGCGGTCCGAGCGACGGCAGCTGGTGTAGCAGCGGCCAGCCCTATTGCTATCAGCGGGTCCGACCACTTCGTTTCAAAACAGTCTCTCGTTTTCACTGCCCGACGGTAGCAGTGTCTCTCGCCGACGTATCACGGGTAATCACAAGAAATATGTGCGTTGCTAGTGTTCGATCGGATATGAGCGAACTACCAGCCCTCGGTCTCGGGACCTGGCAAAACACCGACCCAGATGTCTGCGCGGAGAGCGTTCGGACAGCTCTGGAGATGGGCTACCAGCACATCGATACGGCACAGTACTACGGCAACGAGGAGGCAGTCGGCGAGGGGATCGCACGCGCCGATGTTCCGCGGGAAGACGTGTTCGTCGCGTCGAAGGTCCACGCGGAGAAGTTCGGACTGGCCCACGACGAAGTCATCGAGGGACTGGAGGTCACTCTCGACCGGCTCGGGCTCGACTCGCTCGACCTGCTGTACGTTCACTGGCCGGTCGGGAACTACGATGCGGCCGAGACGATGCCCGCGTTCGACGAACTCGTCGACCGCGGACTCATCGACTACGTCGGCGTCTGTAACTTCAGTACGGCGCTTCTCGACGAGGCGATGGATCACCTCGAATCGCCGCTGTTCGCCCACCAGGCGGAGACCCACCCGCTGTTACAGCAGGACGAACTCGTCGAGCACGCACAGGCACACGACTACTACCACGTCGCGTACTCGCCGCTGGCCCGCGGGGATGTCTTCGACATTCCTGAGGTGGCGGCCATCGCCGAGAAACACGACGTGAGCGCGCCACAGGTCAGCCTCGCGTGGCTGCTCTCGCGTGAGCACGTCCGTGCCGTGCCGAAGGCGACGAGCGAGGCCCACATCCGGGACAACCTCGGCGCGCTGGACCTCGAACTCGACGACGAGGACATCGAGCGAATCGAGACCATCGAGCGCACCGAGCGGTACGTCGAACGCGACGGCGCGCCGTGGCTCGACAACTGATACGGGCGCGAACGCTATCAGCGGGTAGTCAGCGAGCTGGCGACCGGCAGCCGATTTTTGAACGCTATCGAGTTACCGAAAACAGGGACTGTCGTATCGAGACGCTCCACAGTAGCAGGGGAGGGGCGACTGAGACACACGACGGATAATACGGAAAACAGCTGTTTACCAGGACGTAATCGAGATCTCCCGAAGCGGCTGTGCCAGCGGGATATCCACCGTCGAGCCAGTGTAGTGTGAGAGGTAGAACCCGACGATGATTTCGAGAGATCTGACGGCTTCGGTCCCGGGCGAGTAGTTCTCCGATTCGCCGTTGAGCAGGTCCTGGACGTGGGTCGCTGCGTTCGCGAACGAGCGCTGGTAATCGTCCTCCCAGGTCCACGCGCCCTCGATTCCGGGCAGCGGTTCCTCGGTGTGTTCGCCGTCTTCGAGCGACCAGTAGCGCCACTCACCGTCGTCGTTGTTCATGTACAGTTTGCCCTCGGTTCCGATGAAGTTCAGCATCATCGACGACATGTCCCGCGGGATGGTGCAGTCGATGGTTACGAACGATTCGTCGTCCATCACCACGTGCCCACCGCCGCCGGCGTCGACGACCTCCTGCGCGGCGTCCAGCGAATCGACGGCCTCGTTTTCGCCCGTGATGTACCCGCTGACCTCCGAGGCTCTGGTATCGAGGAGGTAGACGAGCGTGTCCAAGACGTGCGTGGAGTTTCGCATCAGCTCCATCCGGTATTGGGTGCTCACCGACTTGACCTCGCCGAGGAGGTTTCGCTCGTTGATGAGATCGTGGAGTCGCTGGAGTTTGTCGGTAAAGCGGAACGAGTGGTTGACGACGAGTTCGGTGTCCGTCTCGTCACACACGTCGATCATCTCTTCGGCGGCGTTGACCTGCGAAGCGATGGGCTTCTCACACCAGATGATCTCGGGATCCGCCGCCGACTGCGCGGCGTCTATCGTATGTTCGTGATGGAGAAACGACGGCGTACAGACCGAGACCACGTCGAGGTCTTCGGCTTCGAGCATCGCGTCGTGACCGACGTACTGACGGTCCTCCGGGATGTCCCACGCGTCACCGAACGTCGCCAGTTTCTCCTCGTCAACATCTGCGACGGCGACGAGTTCGATTTCCGAGGTGCTCGCGTACCCGCCGGCGTGGCTCGCTTCGATCTTTTCGGTGCCGATCTCCTCCTCGTCGTGCATGCCGAGGATACCCATTCCCGCGATACCGCCCGTTCCGATTATGCCTGCTCTATATGTCATGTGTGGTGGTGCCGTGGCTGGGCACAGACGTGGCTCGCGCGCCGTGTCCGGCGCTGACGAGACAGTCCGCTACCAGCGGCTGGCGCTCTCCGTAGCTAACACATCAGTAGCGGACCTTATAAATCTTTGAGTGTCCCTGCCGTGATCGACGGCGAAAGCGACGCAGCACCGCACAACTCAGGGAACTGCTACTCGCGAAGCGACGGTGCAGTGAGCTGGCCGTTGTCAAACTCGATGGGCGACGGTTCCTCGACGACGCGGAGGTCGTCACGCTCGCGTGCGGTCTCCACCAGTGCCGGTGACGCGTACAGCCGGTGGAGGTGCATCGTGTCGGCTGCACGGAGCACGCGTACGGTGTCGGTGTCGACGACGCCAATCGTTGACAGTGCGGCGACGATACCGGCGCGGTCGGTCTCGACCACCGGTGGTAGTTTCACGCCGCGGATCGTGCTGGCCGTGAGCGCGTTGATGAGCGACGTTTGCGCGTCCAGTTCCGCAACGATGTCCTCGTGGATCACGTCCGCTGAGCCGACGCCCATCGCGTTCCCGTGGGTCTTCTCCGTCAGCGCGCGCGTGTAGATGCGTTTGATGTCCGGCGTCTCCGGGGCCGGTTCGTTAATCGAAAACGGCCGGCGGCCGATGACGTTGGTGTCGAGCCCCTGGCCGCTGATCTCTTTCCCCTGGCGGTCGAACACCACGAGGTCGAGTTCCTCGAAGGGAAGCTTCGGCATCAAATCGTAAGCGGTCTCTAACAGTTCCTTCTCGCGGTCGAGGAACCCACTCGGGGGCACGCCTTCGATCAGCGTCGTGTCGTCGTGCTGGTCTTCGACGATTGCGACGCCCCCAACGATAGGTAACTCCTCTAGGAGCTGGCCGGTAATCTCGGGAATCATCCGCCTGAACGACCAGTCGACGGCCCACTTGTGAGCGATCTGTGCGCCGCGTTGCTTGCCCATGCCGATGACGAGCATCTTCGAGAGCCCGCTCTCGACCGGCCCGTCGAAGTCCGTGTGTGGCTTGACGCGGTTGATCGGAATGATCGCGTCGGCCGCGACGGCGTTGTCGTCGGCCACGACGGGCACGTCCCTGTCCGGTGTTCGCCCGACTTCGACGACATCCATGGTCGACCTGATCTCACATCCGATAGCCGACTCTGACACACCGAGTTCGTTCAGCATCGTTCGCTGGCCGTCGCCGGTAGCGCCACCGTGGCTTCCCATCGCCGGGAAGACGAACGGCTCGTAGCCGGCGTCCGAAACCGCGTCGACAACGCTGGCGACGATGGCGGGGAGATTCGCAATACCACGGCTTCCGACACCCAGGGCGACTTCGCCTCCGTCAGGCACGTCGGCAAACGACAGGGATTCGACCGCACGAGCCGCGTGTGACTCGATATCGTCCGTTGCTATCGGATCTGTCTCCCAGACCTGCTCGATGACGCCGAGTTCGGGAAGCGGCGGGTCACCACAGGCCTCGACGATTGTCTCTTCCGGCACGGAAAGCGCGCTGGCCGCGATCTGTTGATCGCTTGCGTCCATACGTGACGTATCAGCGCGTCCGGTCATAAACGTGACCCCACCGGCTCGACGAATCACTTTCCGGGCACATCAAAAGGAGCCGTCACTCTGCCGAGTCGGGAACGACGATCACGGCTACGTCGTTGACGTTCGTCCCGGTCGGCCCGGTTTCGACCGTCGCCCCGATCTCAGAGAGATACGAGCCGGCATCGTTTGCGAGCAGCGCTTCACGAGCGCGCTCGCGGTCGTCGATAACAGCAGCGTCGGCGATAGCACCGGCCACGTCGGAGCTTCCGTCTTCGCCGTCAGTGTCGGCAGCGGCGATGACTGCGTCGCCGTCGTGAGCCAGTGCGCCGGAGAGGACGAACTCCTGATTGGGGCCGCCCCGTCCACCGTCTCCGGTCACGGTGACTGTCGTCTCGCCACCGGCGAGGAGGACGGCCGGCGGCTCGACCGGTGTCCCCGTAGCTGTGGCCTCCTCGGCGATAGCGACGAGCGGCTTCGCCACTTCTCTGGCTTCCCCGCGCAGGCGAGACGTGAGCACGAGCGGCTCGTACCCGGATTCCCGTGCGGCGGTGGCGGCGGCATCCAACGCGGTCGCGTTATCTCCGACGAGGTGGTTCGTGACCCGGTCGAAGGCCGGATCGTCGGGAAACGGCGTTTCCGGAATCTCTTTGTCCCGTCCGGCTTCGAGGTGTTCCCGAACGGCCGGCGGCGGGGTGAGATCGTATCTATCGAACACGCCAAGTGCGTCTGCATACGTGGTCTCGTCCGGGACCGACGGCCCGCTGCCGATAGTCGAGCGGTCGTTGCCAACCACGTCACTGAGAAGCAGGCCGGCTACGGTGGCGGGAGCCGCCCGCCGCGCTATCTGCCCGCCTTTCAGGTCCGAGAGGTGCTTGCGGACGGCGTTTATCTCCGCAATCGGAACGCCACCGTTGAGGAGTCGGTCCGTCGTTGTCTGGAGGTCTTCCAGCGTCAGGTCCCCGGCGGGGGCCGACAGCAGCGCGCTCGCGCCGCCAGTCAGGACAAACAGGACGAGCGTGTCTGCACCGGCTTCGTCGACTGTTTCGAGAATATCGGTCGTCGCATCGACGTTTCGGTCAGACGGCAACGGGTGGTCTCCCACCGAACACCGGACGGTTTCGGTGTCGACAGCCTGCTTAACGATGATGTGCCCGCCGCTGAGACGCTCGCCGAGAATCGATTCGAGCGCGCGTGTCACGCCGCCAGCGGCTTTCCCACCGCCGACGACGACGATATCGCTGTAGCTGTCGAGGTCGTAGGTCGTCTCACCGATTGTCAGCGTCTCGCCGTCGCGTTTGATCGCTGATCTGGTGGCGACATCCGGAGCGGCCGCCTCCACGGCGGCCTCGATACAGTCGAGTGCCACCTCGTGTGCGGAGCTGGCTGCAAGCGTCGCTCGGTTTCGGATCATATCGTTCTTTTCACCCGGGGCAGTAAAAATCTGCCTCAGCGGGCGGGGGTCAGCGTGCGCTGTCAGCGGCCATGAGATACCAGCCCTGCCCGTAGGGCGTCACCGTCAGCGGCGCTTCGGGTCCACCGGGGGGGCCGGCGACGCGGCCGACCGCGCCCTCGTCGTCGACGACGTGAGTCACTGCTTCTAGCGCGTCGTTCGCTGGATCGCGGTACTGTGCTTCATCGAGCAGTCCGAGCTCAATACCGCGGTTGAATGCGTAGGCGAACATCAGCGTCCCGGAGGACTCAAGCGGCGTATCCGTGTCGTCGACGAGGTTGTGCCAGAAACCGCTGCCGTCCTGGAGCGGACGCAGACTTTCGCAGTGGTCTCTGAACTGCTTGACCAGGGCCTCGCGCTGATCGTGGTCGTCCGGCAAGCGGGCGAGGATTTCGACGGCCGCCGCGGCGGCCCAGCCGTTCCCCCGCGCCCAGAACGTTCCCTGCGGGTAGTGGTCCGGCGTCTCGACCCAGATGTGTCGAAACAGTCCGGTCCGGGGGTCGCGGAGGTGCTCGGCATGAACCAGATACTGCGTGACGGCCTCGTCGTGCGCCGCCGGCTCGTCGGCGGCGTCGGCGTATCGGCTGAAAAACGGGCACATCATGTACACCGAATCGATCCACAGCGATTTGATCCCAGCTACCTCGGGATCGTGGTGTGGGATCCCCCCAGTTTCCGTGCGGGCGACTGACTGGAGCCATTCGTATTCGCCGCTCGCTGCGTCGAGGTATCGTTCGTCGCCCGTCCGCTCGTAGAAATCGAGCACGCCGTGGCCGATAGCAGTCGTGTTGTTGGTGTTCATGCACTTTTTCACAGTGAGATCCCAGCTGGCATCGTACTCTCGGCCGTGACTGAACACCTCGATAGGATAGCTCGGGCCGTATCCTAACTGTCCGTTGTCGTCCTGTGTTGCGACGGCTCTATCGACGAGCTCTTTCGCTGTCCCGACGGATTGATCGCTCCCCTCGGCAAGAAGTCCGTTAATGGCGACGCCGGTGATCCACGACTTGCCGTCAAGATCGAGTGTTCTGAGATGCGACGCTGCACGTGTTGCTGGCTGTGTGGCGTTGTCTGACGACATTTGATCGCTATATCAATCTGCTAGCCGTACTATTAAAAAAGTATGTGTCCGTGGTGACATCGTGTTCAGACAAGCGAAGCTGAATGAACTGAGCCAGTCGTCGACTATTTTCCCGTCGGCGTTGCCAAAACAGATTGAAAATCAGAAAGATCATATTTTATATACGTATAGTGATATAATAGCCAGTATTCCGATTTCTATGTTTGTCGTATCTGAGATCGAGGCCATGTCGATGGCACACACCTTGCAATGACTGTGAATCCTCGACGGCAAACACGGTGTCATCAGCATCGTGTTTCCTGGCTGAGCTCAGCAAGAAACGAATGAGCTAAACCCTTTGTTATGGCTGATATGAACCTTTATATGGTGTAATTTATCCGTTTCTGAATCGACAGCAATGTACAGCCAATACTGCTCGTCGTTGCGTTGGATCACTGTTCTGTCGACGGCGATGTAATCTGGCGACCGCCAATCTTCGGACTGTAATTCTGCGTTGTGAACCAATTATATATGGTCGAACGAGCGCGCTGTATTCTATATACCTAAGTAATAAATATATTATATAAAACCGATATTTCTGCCAGATAAAACTGATACTCAGCTCCATCAGTAGTCGTGGTGTCGCTTCTCACTCCACAAAATCACAATCGAGTTGGTCGAAACTACGCTGAGATCAGGTTATTCGGGCATAGAGCACTCAGAAACCGTTAGCCTCACTTTTGACGCTCAACTAAATACGACCTTAACCTGTGGATTCGTCGGTAGTAGACAGTAGAATATGGCTATCGCTCCGTATATAGCAGATTCATATCATAACCAACCAATACTGCCTGCTGGTTCGGATTCGCTACGTAATCTTGCCCGGAATAAGCATCTCCTTCCCTTGCTGGTCAAGGAGTTATACAGGCGTTTTCTGGATTCGGCGGAGGTCCTCTTCGTGATACCTGATCTCATACTCCCGTAGCTGTAGTCCTTTAGCTTCATAATTGGACATTCTATATCCATATTTGCGATTGCTCAAATCTATCCAGCCCTAAATGAGTCCTGCAAGAACGGACTGCCAGCCGTCTTGACCTGTATACGCCACGATCCCTGTGGCAAGAGCATTGGCGAGACCGTCCAATCACAGCCCCTCATTGACATGATCGGCGGCCTTCAGTGCGAGTGCGGCGATCGTTAGCGTCGGATGCGTTGCGCCACCGGTGACGAAGACGCTGCCGGAGGCGATGTACAGGTTTTTGAGATCATGCGTCCGGAGTGTCGGACCCACGACGCTCTCGCTCGGATCGGTCCCCATGCGGGTCGTCCCCAGTTTGTGCGAGGCCTGTCGTGGATCCGTGAGGTCGCTCTCTGCGGTAATCGTCGCGCCTAGTTCGTCCATGATGTCCCGCTGTATCTCCCGAGCGTAGGACATCGTCTCGCGAACGTGTGACCCGAGATTCCATGAGACATCGGGCACGGGATTTCCGAAGTTGTCCGTCCGAGAGTGGTCGAGCGTGACTGTGTTCTCTTTCCGGGGCAGTAACTCGGCGTTCGCCAGCATCCCGATCCGCCGATTCGGCGTCTCTGCACGCATTTGTTCGAGCAGTTCGTCTCCCCACTCGTCGCCGGTGACCGGGTCCGAAAGGTCCTCTCGAGTACCCGAGTCCCCACCCCGGAGCGCGCGACTCGGGCCGATGGGGTTCACGTTTTCGAAGACGAGCTTGAGGCTCCCCGGCGTCGGCTCCTTGTGGTCGTAGAACTGCTCGCTCCCGCTTGTGTAGAACCCGATCGGGTTCTGGTTCGTCGGCCGATCTAGGGCTCCGCGAATCTGGACGATCGGATGGTCCATGAAGTACCGACCGACAGCGCCGCTGCTGTTCGCTAACCCGTCGGGATACGCGTCGGTCGCAGACAACAGGAGTAGCCGGGGAATCTCCACGGCACCGCAGGCGAGGACGAACCGGTCTGCGGTCTGGCGGTGTCGCTCGCCGTCGGGCGTGGCGTACACCGCTGCTTCGACGTGCTTCCCCCCGTCGTCGTGGACGAGCCGCTGGACTGGGGCGCGGTCGACGACCCGGGCCCCTTCTTCTCTCGCCTTCCTGACGTGGACATCGGCGCTATACTTCGCCCCCGAGGGACAGACGGGAATGCACGTGCTGAAGCCGAGACACTGACTCCGGCCATCAAACGGCTCGGAGTTCCGGGCCTGCGGGATGGTGTGCATCGTGATTCCGAGTTCCTCACAGGCGTCCGCGAACAGCGAGTCGGAGTAACTCGGCGGGAACGCTTCCATCGGGTACTCCTGTTTTCGAGGGGGCGCGAAGGGATTGTCGGCGGTGCCGGCCACTCCGAGCTCACGCTCTGCGCGCGCGTAGTACGGACGGAGGTTCTCGTAACTGATCGGCCAGTCCGACGCGAGCCCGTACCGGGTATTCATCTCGAAGTCCTTCTCGTGGTAGCGCTCCGCCGCTCCGAGCCAGTGGAGCGTCGTCCCCCCGACGCCTTTCACGCGCGTCCGGTTGAGTCCGTAGAACACGTCGCCAGACGACTCGTATCGGTCGCGTGCGCCACCCATGTCCCACACCTCCTCGAAACGCCTGTCTGGCCTGAGCGCCTTCTCCATCCGCTGGAGGCGATTCGATGGATCGAACCATGGACCCGCTTCGAGGATCACCACCTCGTGGCCGCGCCTCGACAGCGAGTAGGCGACGAGTGCCCCGGCGACACCTGAGCCGACGACGCAGATGTCCGGATTCGGAGACGGAGTTCGGTCGCGCTGGTTCGATACAGGCTTACTCATCGGTCTGTGGCTCGATACCATCGGGCGGTTTCTGGTACGACTCGTAGCCGCCTGGGTGGCCAACCGGGTTCTCGACGCCGAGCAGTCGACTTCCCTTGGGAGAAGTGTACAGCCCGTATAACAACTGATTGACGATGTAGTACCGGACCCGTTCTGGGAGGCTCCCGTCCGGATCAGAACCGACTCGACCCACCCCCATAGTGCGCAATACCGAGTCGCGTTCGGGCAGTGACAGTGACTGCATTGTCGACCCGTGCATCCGCCGCGTACGTTCGTCAAGCGCCCGTGCTGTGACAGCAATCTTCGCTCGCTGATCTGCATGTAACCCCCGCACGTACTCATCGATGAAGTCGCGGAAAGTGGTCAGTTCGGACGGATACACTACTGCCGCCACGGCGGTCAGGATCTCAACATCACCTTCGGTAAGATCCGACCCCTTGCCGGTGGCTGGGTCATCATCTGCCTCTGACATAGATAGGGCAGTACCCGCGGACGCGCTTCCGACCAGGAGTGCCGCTAGCGCGTCCCGTCGTGTGAGCTCCATACCGGTATATCATAGTCAATCATATTACATTTTATCCAAGAGCTACCCGTGGGGCGAACTGTGCCGCGGCATCTCGTTGAGAGCAAGCGTGTCACGGACACCGGAGTTAAACGCGGACACGAGAGCGGTCGGGATGTCCCGACAACCGGGAACGACCGGTCATTCCAGTCGTGACAGCTGCCACCGCAAGACCACGAGAACGAGTACCGTCACCGCCGCCGCTCCCAGTGCCACTTGTATCCCTGACCCCGGCTGGCCGACCAGCGGAGAGCGTTTTAGCATCAAAAGTGGCTCAAACCCTCGTCTGCGGAAGTGAATCGCCGAGATTCGTTCGACTATATGGAAGCCGACGCTGATGCCGTTCCCGAGGAGGAACCACGCGACTGGGACGAAGACGAGTACGCGCGGCCAAGACTGATCGCTGTCGGTGAGAGATTTGAATGACGACTGGGAGTTCCGGGACCACGAGAGGTATTGCATGACGGTAGCCGATTGGGTCAGTGTGACAGCGCCGAGGCCACCGAAGAGCGCGGCCGAGAGGAACGCGTTGACCGCGAGAAACACGCTCGTCGGAAAGAAGGAAAACTGCCCGGTTAGTTCGTATCCCCACGCAGTCATGACGCCCAAGTAGAGCGATGCAACGGCAACAACGGCGAAGAAACGGCTAAGCCACCTGGCCGAGACAGCGGTCGAGCGATTAGGTGGTCCGGGACCAGACGTTTCCAAGAACGCGCACAGTGCGAATCCGAAGGCAAGATAGCCGAGAGTCGGCCAGAAAGCGACAGCACCGTGATATAGTTGGTACCCGACGTAGCCGACGACCGCCCCAACCACTGCCACGGGCCCGGCGAACACGGCAGCGACAACGACTATTGCGGGTAGCGACCAGAGAAACACCGGGCCTGTCAGTGCCAACGTCGGGCTGAACACTTCCAAAGCAGCGACCGTGAGAAGAGCAGCGCCAGTGGCTGGCAGACCCAACACCCACTGAGAGACGTGAGTGCGCTCAGACGTACCGCATGTAGCCTCGTCTGGCATCACGGTGACATTTTCGAGGAGTTCTAATAAACTTCAGGCTTGAGGGAATTATAGAACCATTACCACACCAAGGAGAAGGGGGGAACGCTGATGTGGATGAGTTCAGCGACCCTGCCGATGACCCCCCCCCCAGTAGAGACGTTCTGCAGTGTCGCGGAGACTGAGACGAGGCGAACAGGAGACCACGACCCTCCCGAAATGATGCGAGGCTTCCTCCATTGCTATAGTAACAATTGAAACGATTCACACTGATCGCACCGCTGTCGTGCGATCAGGTCTGCATTGATTTTCAATGGCTATTATAGTACCGCGACAGCTACGTAATCACCCGATTGAGCGAGAACTTCAGGACACGGTTGCCTGGCTGAGCTGTGGCTTCGATAGACTACTGCCGAGAAACGCGGTCGATCGTTTTCTCACCGATCTCGAACACACCGTTGGCGATGTTTTCGACCGGCTCGTCGAGGGATGAGTAGATCTTACTTTTCAGGCTGTTGGAGCGAGCGACCAGTCAGATGAGTTCGTTCGTCCACGTATCAGGGGTCTGATCGTTGACGATTTCGCATTCAAGATGGTACTCGAACTCCTTTGCCCCTCGCTCTTCGATCCAATCCGCCATCTCTTGCAAGCCATCACGAAGCGTGTACTGCGCCTCGTAATCGATCATACGCCGGGCTTTATCGGCCGAGCAATTCGCCAGTTTTACCTCCTGTGGGCGATCCGGTTTGTAGATCGGATCGAGATCGAAATCGAGGATATCGGCAATCGTTTCAGCTAGATGATTAATGGTGATGAACTCGTCGTCAGGACCGATATTAATGACCTCACCAGTAACGTTGTCGTAATGAGCGAGTTTCTGGAGCGGGCGAACATCGTCTTGAATGAACGTGAAGCAGCGTTTCTGTTCGCCATCCCCGTAGATGATCGGTTGTTTGCCCTGGAGCATCCGGTTTATGAAAATCGCAGCGACGTTTCGGAACGGGTCGTCGTATCGCTGTCGGGGCCCAATGATGTTGTGTGGGACGGCGATGACATACTCGAATCCGTAGATATCAGCCATCAATTCAACCATCTCCTCTGCGGCCACCTTGCTCACGGCGTACGGGTCCTGTGGCTGCGGTTCCATGTCTTCGGTAAACGGCATTTCGTTTTCCCCGTACCGGGACATACTGGAACAATAGACGAACCGGTCGATGCCGACATCTGCCGCAGCTGCGAGCGTCGAGGTTGTTGCCTGATAGATACTCTGATTGATGCGACTCGGAGCGAACACACTCAACCCCTCGTACGCGAGTGCTGCAGTGTGATAGACGATATCGGCGTCTTCCATCGCGGACTTCATTCCTGAAACGTCTTTGCAGTCAACCTCATAGAAATCAGCTTCCGCTGGAATATTGGTTTCGTATCCACCCACGAAGTTATCGTTCCCAGCGACTTCGTACCCCTGTTCAAGAAATTCATCAGCGAGGTGGCTTCCAAGGAACCCAGCTATGCCCGTGACAAATATTTTTTCCGTCGTTTCGGAGTCCATCTCAGTCATGTTTGGGACTATATGGTAGTCAGTAAGGTAACACGTTTAATTATAATCGAATTATCAAATATCGATTACCGTTAGGAAGTACATTCTTTGTCGTGAACACAAAAAACTGAGTCCCCAGTTATTAGTTGCATAAAACAGCAGGAGGGGAGTATACTGTTGCGCTCACCGTGATATTCGTGGAAATCAGCCGTTCACTTAGTTGTTTCAGAGTATTTTACCTCTTCGTTGTGACGGAGAGACAATGTGGCGGATTTCAGTCGGCTGTGGACTGTTGCGCGTATTCCAGAATCTCTCCCCGAGTTTCGTAAGCCTGCTGAACGATGTCCTTGATCCAGATATACTCGTAGGTACTCACTCGTCCAAGGTTGAACATATTCTCGTATGCGCTAAGCTGGTCATTGATTCGTTCGAACGTATCGATTTCTTCCGTCACCGGGAGTGGATACGCTCGCGGCGCACGCCTGACCTCCGCATCAAGTAACGTCGCATTAATTCCCTGCTCATCAAGGAAATCCATCAGGTACTCACTGTACCACTCGTCGGAATTCGACCAGACTTCATCCCCAATGAAACAGGGGAATTCCGTCGTGAGAATGTATTCTCCGTCAGGTGTCGATTGTGGGATGAACTTGTAGTCCGTGATACGGGTAAAGTCGTAATGGTTCGGGAAATACCCCCAGTCGACGTGATCGGGAAACAGTCGATCGGACGCCTCGATATGCGTTCCGAGTATTACCATACTTCGATAGTTGAGTGACTCCGACGTATCGACCAGAATACTCGGATCAATCGTGCTGACAAAAAGATCGCTGTTGATCTTATCGCCGCTCTCCGTTTCGATAGCGGAGATCCGATTACCGTCGGTCTCCAACCCGGTGACCCCATCGAAAACGACCTCACAGTTAGCGATCATCGACTGGAGGATATCGGTGTATTTGTCGTTGGGATAGTAGGCTCCATCACCGAAGAACTCCTGTTCCTCATCGGGGAAACTGATCTTGAAATCGAACCAGTCTCCCGTGATACGTTTGGGATCAATGCCCCAATGCTTCTCGGTGTAATCTTTGTTATATCTATTATACAGTGTCTCCCCGACCTGGTTTTTCATATACTCCTCGAAATACTCAGCATCAGTTTTTCCCGGTGCTTCAGCTAATTCATCACGAATGGAGTCTGCATCATCCCATTTATCGATGTTCTGTTTACTCACTGGGTAGTGGTGAGGATCGGAGAGTTTCCCACGTGGATACGTCGCAGCATAGAACTCGTGGGGCTCCAACTGCGTGAATTCTGAGAAGAGTTCTCCGACAATCGCCTCTTCCTCCTCGTCGAAGAACAACAGATGAGGAGCGGAATCACAATGGTACCCTGTCTCGAACTCGATCTCTCGGAGTAGGCCACCAACAGCGTCTTTTTCTACGATGGTGACATCGAACCCTTCCTGATCAAGGAGATAGCTCAGTGAACAACCCGCGACACCCGCACCAATAACCGTTATCTCGGGCATATCGGTAGATTGACGTAAAGTCATTTAATAACAACGAGCCTACCGATTAAGTGACGCTCTGATCCGCAAGTAATGCAGTCGTTTACTCCATTCGTACGTGTTTACTCCGAGGATTCAACCGCCGGCACAGCCTGAGCCCGTGAAACCATTTCGTTGTCTCGGGAGACTCGCTTGAGTTCGTCGTAGGGATTGCGTCCCTGCTGGCGCCACGTCGCCAGC
>NZ_JAMQOM010000010.1:0-91670 GCF_031624315.1 Haloarcula terrestris
TGCTGGCGACGTGGCGCCAGCAGGGACGCAATCCCTACGACGAACTCAAGCGAGTCTCCCGAGACAACGAAATGGTTTCACGGGCTCAGGCTGTGCCGGCGGTTGAATCCTCGGAGTAAACACGTACGTCGGGACGAACGCAACCACAGCGGACGGCAGCGGCGATCGTCGTCGCCCTCGTCTCGACGGTCGCGATAGCTGCAGCCCCGACGCCATCCGGACTCGACATCGCCGCCCAGTACGCGCTGGCGACGATGGCCTTCGCGGCGATTCTCTGGGTGACCGACGCGCTGCCGCTCCCGGTAACAGCGCTGCTGATACCGGTGTTGCTGACGGTGTTCGGTATCTACACCGAGATGGAGGCCGCGCTTTCGGGCTTTGCCGATCCGCTCATCTACCTGTTCGTGGCTGGATTCATGCTCGCGAAGGCGCTCCAGACCCACAACATCGACCGCCGAATCGCTCTGCACCTCATTGGCTGGATGGGGCGCTCACCGCGACTGCTCATTTTGGCGATCATGGTCGCGACGGCGTTTCTCTCGATGTGGGTGTCGAACACGGCGACGACGGCGATGATGACGCCCGTGGCACTCGGTGTGCTCGCCGAGGTCGTCGGCCGGGATGTCCCTGACGGCGAGGCATCGAACATGCGAATCGCGACCTTGCTCGGAACGGCCTATGCGGCAAGTGTCGGCGGGGTTGGCACCCTCATTGGCACGCCGCCCAACGTCGTCGCCGTAGCGTTTCTCGACAGGCTCATCGGCGTCGAGATCTCGTTCGTGCAGTGGCTGGCCATCGGGCTTCCAATCGTCGTCTTGACCCTGCCGCTGACGTGGTACGTCCTGACGTTCTGGTTGTATCCCCCGGAAGTTGAGGACGTGAGCGGCGCGAAAGCGCAGGCGAACGCGTACCTCGAAGAGGAGGGACCGCTCTCTGCGAGTGGTCGGCGCGCAGCGTACATCTTCGCTGCCACGGCAGGCCTGTGGATCCTCGGTGGGCTCGGGTTCCTGTTCGAGGGACTCCTCCCCGAAACGGTGTTTGTGACGCTGTTCGGCGGGACGGGCGAAACTGTGTTCGGTCTGACCGGCCACCGTGGCGTCCTGTACCTCGTGGTGGTCGGACTACTCGCTATTCCGGCGCTCGTCCTCTCCGGAGCCGACGACTGGGAGAATCTGGTCGACATCGACTGGGGGACCATCATCCTGTTCGGCGGCGGTATCTCGCTGGCGGACGCACTGGCCGAAACCGAGGCGACGACGTGGCTCGCACGCACTGTCTTCGACACGCTGATCGGTGCGCCGCTTTCCCTCGTCGTGCTCGCCGTCGTCGTCTTCACCGTGCTGGTGACGGAACTGTCTTCGAACACCGCGACGACGACCATACTCGCCCCGGTCCTCATCGGCCTCGGAAGCGTCCTCGCCGGAACCCTCGGCGTCGAACCGGTACAGGCAGCCGTCACGCTGACCGTTACCGGAGCCATCGCGGCGAGTTTCGCGTTCGCGCTCCCCGTCGCCACTCCACCGAACGCGATCGTCTTCGGCAGTGGCCACCTGAAGCAGCGGGACATGATACGGGCCGGCGTCGTGTTGAACGTCCTGATGACGCTCGTGTTGACGGCACTCGTCCTCGTTTCCTTCGCGGTCCTCTGGCCCCGCGTCCTCTGGTAGGCTGCCCCTCAGTACGGCTCGTTTCTGCGGGAGTAGTTGTAAGTATGCACACAGCTTCGGGGATGTATCCTTAACATTTAATAGGGTATGTCACAACGGGACGTACAGGCCGTGTATCATTGATACACGGGCGCAAAACGACCCATGACTGGAAAACAAGACCGACGCGCGTTTCTGAAGGTGGCAGGAAGCACAGGTGTCCTCGGACTGACCGGCCTCGCTGGCTGTTCGGGTGACGGTGGCGACGGCAGCAGCGGCGGCGACGGCGGTAGTGACGGCGGCAGCGACGGCGACGGCGGTAGTGACGGTGGGTCCACCGGTGAGAGCGGCAGTGGAACGAACGTCATCACCCTCGGCGGCTCGATGAGTCTCACCGGGGACAACGCCGACCTCGGGAAGCTGTACAAAGATGCCTACGAGCTGACGATCCAGCGCATCAACGAGTCCGGCGGCATCGAGGCCGGCGACGGCAACACCTACGAACTGGAGATGGTCCTCCGGGACGACAGCACTGACGCCTCACAGTCGAAGTCCATCTATCAGGAACTCATCGACCGCGAGGGCGTCGACTACCTGCTGGGTCCCTACTCCAGTACGGTGACCCTGCCCGCGAGCGCTGTCGCCGCACAGAACCAGAAGCCGATGGTCGAGGGCGGCGGCGCGAGCCCGGAGATTTTCGCGCAGGGCAACGAGTGGATTTTCGGCCTCCTGCCGACGGCGAACAAGTACGCGAAGAGCTACATCGACATGTGCCTCGCGCAGGACACGACGCCGGAGTCTATCGCCATCCTCGCGGAGGACGGGACGTTCAGCCAGTCGACCGCGGAAGGCGCACGCAACAAAATCGAGAGCACCGACCTCGAACTGGTCGTCGACCAGACGTTCCCCTCGGACACGTCCGACCTCTCGACCAACCTCGGCCGGGTTCGGGACAGCGGTGCCGACATTCTCCTGCTGTGTGCCCACCAGAAGCACAACATCATCCTCGCCAACCAGATGGAGAGCCAGGGCGTCAACGTCGACGCGGCGATGGGGACCGTCGGCAGCCTGAACGACTCGTTCAAGGACGAGGCCGGCGCGAACGCCAACTACATGTACGGACCGTCCTCCTGGGCCGTCAACGCGAACTTCGATGACCCGGTGTTCGGCAAGACCGGCGACTTCGTCTCCGCTATCGAGGAGAACTACGACTACACGCCGGACTACCACAGCGCGGCCGGTGAGGCAGTCATCCTCACCTATATGAACGCCTTCCAGAACGTCGACGAACTCAACCCGACCGCGGTCCGGGACCACATCCAACAGGCCGAGTTCTCCACTGTGTACGGCACCGTCGCCTTCGACGACAGCGGCGTCATCGACAAGAACATGCTGGTCTACCAGTGGCAGCCCGACCCCGGCCTCCAGATCGTCCATCCGAGTAACGTCGCCCAGTCGGACCCGATGTACCCGATGCCTGACTGGAGCGAGCGCTGAGAGCGATGGCTGCGACCCAATTCGTCGTCAACGGCCTGCTGGTCGGTGCGCTGTTCGCAGGCGTGGCGGTCGGATTCGCGCTCATCTGGGGCGTCGTCGACATCATCAACCTGGCCCACGGCGAGATGGTGATGCTCGGTGGATACACCTCCTACTGGGTGCTGACGCTGATATCCGGGAATGCGGAGGGGTCACCGCTCCTGTTTCTGGCGACGATTCCGGTCGCCATCGCCGTGCTGTTCGGCATCGGGTACGCGCTCCAGCGCACACTGGTTTCGCGAGTCATCGGGACCGACATCTTCCTCACGCTGCTGGTGACGTTCGGTGCGAGCATCGCCATTCAGCAGCTGGCAATACAGGCGTGGTCGGCGAACCCGCGGTCGATTCAGGTCAGCTTCGCGGACCCGTCGATGACTCTCGGTGGCATCGTCGTCCCGAAGATGAAACTCGTCGCCTTCGCCGGGGCGCTCGCCCTGACGGCACTCATGTACGTGTTCCTCCAGAAAACGCGGACTGGACGGGCGATACGGGCCGTCTCGCAGAACCCCGAGGCCGCGGCGCTCGTCGGCATCAACGTCGAGCATACCCGCGCGGTGACGTTCGGCGTCTCCTCGGCCATTGCCGGCGGTATCGGCGCGTTCATCGCCGTCATCCTGAACATCCAGCCACAGATGGGGCTCATCTACACGCTCAAGAGCTTCATCATCGTGGTCTTTGGGGGCGTCGGGAGCATCCCCGGCGCGCTCATCGGCGGCCTGTTGCTCGGCTCCGTCGAGGAACTGGTCGCCGGCTTCGTCTCCTCGCAGTGGACGCTCGCGGTGAGCTTCTCGCTGCTCATCGTCTTGCTCATCCTCAAACCGAAGGGCCTGTTCGGCCAGGAGGCTGAGCAATGAGCACGACCGACGAGGATTCGGGCGGCGTTCTCCGCTCGATTCTCCCGCCGGAACAGGTCGACCGGTTCCTCGGGACCTGTGACGACTACGGCTGGCCGCTTCTCGGTCTCGGTGCGCTGATCGCGGCCTCGTTCCCGGTTCTCGGATTGGAAGGAGGCTACTATATGACGGTGCTCACCGAGATGTTCCTGTTCGCTATCCTGGCGCTGTCCTGGGATATCGTCGGCGGACAGACAGGCTATCCCAGTTTCGGGAACATGGCCTTCTTCGGTATCGGTGCGTACGCGACAGCCATCCTGACGAAGGACTTCGCCGTCGCGTTCCCGGTCGCGTTCCTGCTGGCCGGCCTGCTTGCCGTGAGCTTCGCGGCCGTCATCGGTGTCGTCGTGCTCCGACTTCGGGGGCACTACTTCGCCATCGCGACGCTGGGCGTCCTGCTGGTCGCTCAGCAGGTCTCCCGCATCCTCGATATCACCGGCGGTGCCAGCGGGAAGATACTGCTGGAGACGCCGTCCGCCGAGACCTTCTACTACCTGTTCCTCGGCGTCCTCGTCGTCGAGATGGGGCTCGTCTACTACCTCTCCGGGACACGGTTTGGCTTCGTTCTGAACGCCATCCGCGACGACGAGGAGAAGGCCACGGCGATGGGGTTCAACACCACGTACTACAAGACGGCCGCGTGGATGCTGGCCGGCCTGTTCACGGGCTTTGCCGGGGCCGCGTACAGCCTGTTCAACACGTTCATCGACCCCCAGACGGCCTACAACGGGGCCTGGAACGTTGAGCTCATCGCCATGGCCCTGCTGGGCGGGTCCGGCACCGTCGCCGGCCCCGTCATCGGCGCGTTCGGACTCCACACGATTATCGAACTCGTGGAGACGTACGCTGTCGGGTGGCAGCTCGTCCTGCTGGGCGGGGCTGTCATCGTCACTGTCATCGGCTTCCCGAAGGGCGTCGTCGGAACGCTCAGCGAATACGCAAGCCAGATGGACTACTACAAACACGGCGGCATGGCCGCCACTGACGCTGACGACGGGTCGGAGGGAAGTACTGATGAGTAAAGCGGAGAGCGGACCGACGGCCGCTGCCGACAGTGACCGCGCTGTGCTTCGGACGGACGGCGTCACGAAGCGCTTCGGCGGCCTGACTGCCGTCGACGATGTGGACATCGAAATCCACAGCGGCGAAATCGTTGGCCTTATCGGGCCGAACGGTGCCGGCAAGTCCACGCTGTTCAACTGCATCACCGGAACGCTGACGCCCGACGAGGGCCGGGTCTACCTGCAGGGCGAGGACGTGACGGACTGGCCCGAACACAAAATCGCCCGGGCCGGTCTGGGCCGGATGTTCCAGGAGACCCGCATCTTCGGAGACATGAGCGTTCGTGAGAACCTACTGCTGGCGGCTCAGGAAGGCGGCGCTGACGTGTCGAGTCTCATGCGCCGTCCAGACCGTTCGCTGCTGTCCCGGACGGACGAACTACTGGACTACGTCGATCTCGGCGGGTTAGCGGAGACTCGCGCCGGGCGGATGAGCTTCGGCCAGCAGAAGCTGCTCGAGTTCGCGATGGAGCTGATGTCGGAACCCGAAATTCTGTTGATGGACGAGCCTGCCGGCGGCATCAACCCCTCGATGCTCGGGAACCTCATCGACTACATCCGCAACGCAAACGAGGAACACGAGTCGACAATCTTCCTCATCGAACACAACATGGACTTCGTCATGGACATCGCTGACCGCATCTACGTCCTGGCTCACGGCGAACGCATCGCCAACGGGACGCCCGAAGAGATACAGAACGACCAGCGCGTGCTCGACGCGTATCTCGGGAGGGAGTGAGTATGGCATCTACACCAGACGCTACGAGCGAGCCGACCGGGGACACGGTGCTCCGGATGGAGAACGTCACGGCCGGCTACGGCAACACCACCGTGTTGCACGACGTGAGCATCGCCGTCGAGGACGAACAGATCGCCTGTCTCATCGGCCCGAACGGCTCTGGGAAGTCCACGCTGATGAAAAGTATCTACGGCTTTGCGGACGTGCTGTCCGGGACAGTGTCGTTCCGCGGCCAAGAGATCACCGGCCGGTCGCCCCAGGCGAACCTCGCCAACGGGATGAGCTACGTCCTGCAGGACGCCAGCGTCTTCCCGGGCATGAGCGTCCACGAGAACATGCTGATGGGCGGCTACGTGTTCAACGACGACGACCGCGCCGCCGCCCGTGCCGAGGAACTGTACGAGGAGTTCCCGGTGCTTGCCGACCTCCGGAGCCAGTCGGCCGGCACGCTCTCCGGTGGCCAGCGTCGCCTGCTGGAACTGGCCCGCGCGCTGATGGTCGAGCCGGACGTGATGATGCTCGACGAACCGTCGATCGGGCTCGAGCCCCGATTCATCGACGACGTGTTCGAACGAATCGAGCAACTCAACGACCTCGGAACTACCATCCTGCTCGTCGAACAGAACGCCGAAAAGGGGCTCTCTATCGCCGACCGCGGCTTCGTACTGGCGAGCGGCGAGATCAAGTTCACTGGCACGGGGACCGAACTGCTTAACGATGAGGAAGTCGGACGCCTTTACCTAGGAGGCTGACAGATGTACACCATACTTGTTCCCGTCGACGCCGACGAAGACCGTGCTCGCGGACAGGCCGCCTTCGTCACGGAACTACCGTCCGCGGACACCCAGATCAAGGCCATCGTCACCCACGCACTGACCAAGGAGGAGGCGGAAGCGCCCGAGGAAATCCGCAACGTCGAGCGCATCTCCACCGTACGGCTCGTGCGTGAGTACCTCGAAGACCACGAGGTCGATGTCGAACTGGCTGAGGGGACGCAACCGCCCGCGGACGGCATCAGAGACCTGGCCGACGAGTTCGATGTCGACCAGATCGTCATGGGGTCGCGAAAGCGGTCGCCAACCGGAAAGGCGGTGTTCGGGAGCGTCTCACAGCAAGTCTTGCTTGAGGCGGACGACCCGGTCACCGTCGTCGGGTCCCGAGACGAGTGAGAACGTCCCCCTCAGTGGCCCCGATTCGCAATCCTTATTGCGGTTATGCGTCCAAAGAGTGATGTACGCGAGCGCCGCGCCGGTGTAGCTCAGACTGGCAGAGCGAATCCTTCGTAAGGATTAGGCCGAGGGTTCAAATCCCTCCACCGGCTTTCGATTTCTGACGCCTCTAAAGACATAGGCTGATCGGGAGCATTTCAAGCCGCGTGTCTGTTCCGGCCCAATTGCACCTCTGTGTGGAACGATAGTCTCGGAACTGGACCGGATGTCGGGTTTCCTACTGACAGACAGAGTAGTGGTCCGGAATAGGATTACGCGCCGCAGTACACGACGACTGGTCGGAGTATCCCATCAGTCAGCTATCGATATCGGTGACAGTCTGACTTCGGTATCAACGATTTCTGTATCCGGACTGCCGTTGTACTGGAATCTGACCGACCGTCGTTCGCCCCCTCGCATGATCGGAACGACTGCGATCCCTTCATCGAGTATACAGCGGCCCTCGCCGATGAACTCGGCGACGACCTCAGTGTAGACATCGTCACTGGTCTCGTTTTGTAGCTGTACCTCAAGAACCGTCTTGTCTGTGCAAGAGCGTCTGAGGTCCGTCCCCGGTACGCTAACGCTCGGAGTAGCTGTTGCGGTATGTTTTTGCTTTTCGGAATAGAGTTTTCTCCTCTGTTTCAACTCCGTGAAAATATCTATCCTATCGATTTCCTCCTCTGGTAGATACGTATACCTCCCGAGTCGCCGTACTACCTCGCCTTCTGAATCTTTTAGCAGTGGATTCCGAAGCAGCAAATCGTTTTGCTCTCGTTCCCCTGCATACTGTATGTCTCCCTGAATTTCCGCTCCAGAGGGTGTCTTGATCGCAGCAACGACCGGCGAGTTTGCTTCTTGATGGATGTAGTCCCACGTTTTTCGTCGCGTTCGAAATATACTCCTGCGTTGGTGGAAGCGTATATCATACAGGGTGCCAATGGCATATCCCACTGGGATTGCGGCAAGGGTCAACATCGATAACACCACGAGAGATTCTTGAAGTGTAAATCGGAGTTCCGGGAGTAGTATTATCTCCCGCCGAATTATCGATGTTACTGAGACATATAGCAGGTACCCGGCAAAGGCGAGCAGAGCGCTTCCAGTAAGACTGAAAGCTTGTTTTTCCGCCTCTGTGAACGTATCCGGAACTCTCGCCTGCCAGAGCAACACGTACGTCAACACATATCCGGGCAGAAGTATCGCCAGTAGAACGACGCTATCGGGAAGCGAGAGAAGCATCTAATCTCGAGTTCCGTGCTCATATTCCACTGGGTCACCGGATTTCCGAGTTGAGTGCTCGTACAGAGTAGCCACACCGGATTCTTCGGGATGCGCTTCGGCCCATTCGATGGCCGAGATAGCCACCTGAGCGATCTGATTGTCGCTGATTTCCGCTCCGATATCGTCATCGAGATCCTGCTTGATCTCCTCGATGATTTTTGCCATCGTTACCTCAGCTTTCGTGTCATCGTCGTTTTCAGCCATACTGAAAGTCATATTCCAACTGTCATAAACACACTCCCTGAACTATATATCTGTTCAGCTGTCACACTCCCAAAATTGGGTGGAGCGTTGCTCTGTCTCTGGTTCGTTCTCTGCTGGCGCTGTTGCTACTGTCAGCTGTAACTATTTCAAGATATTCGCCACCCCGAGGTGGCGACATTCTTCACAGACGTACAGCCGACAGTATGACCAACACAGGCACGGGAAATCGGGCTGGGCCGAATCAGAGTCGGAGAACGCGAAACACCGCTGACCGGCCTGTCGCGGCGAGACTGTTACCACGGTAGTCGGAAACGGCGTGTCGTCAAACGTTTCGATGGCCGATACAGCCGAGTTGGAGACCGTTTTCGCTTCGCCAACAGCGGACAGAACTATGGGTATAAAAACAACCCTCACCAGTGACGTGCAAATTCGACAGGCTGTAGGGCCGAATTACCTCTTGAGCACGATGGCGACACAGTATTTATTCGGATGGCTGTCGGACACGCAACGTCGTGCCGTCACGGGCGCACCGAGACACTCGCGGACACCAGCAGTTAGGAGGCTGTGAGTTCCGATGAATTTCAGAAACGCCTGGCACCGCGACAGCGACGAAGCGGTCCATTGTATCGCCTGCGGTGAAACGATCGCTCGGTCGGACGCCCGAGAATACGACAAGTACGGCGACCGCTGGAACCGTGATGACAAGTCCTTCGAGTATCTGTGCAAGCCCTGTTATCGAGAGTACTGTCACTTCGACCGAACTGGGCTGGAAGACCGGCTTGAGGCGGCCGGTGCCGGGACCGTGAGCCGGGACGCGTTTCTCAGGCGCTATCACGACCTGGTCGACGAAACGGAACAGACCCGCGCCGACGGTCGCTGAGCCGAACGGTGAGTGTCCCGTCCGGCGTTGAGATACCGTCTCGGAAACGGTTCAGGGCGTGATGACCGCGCGGCCGTCGATCTCCCGGTCTTCCAGCTTCTGTGCGACGGTGTTCACGTCGTCGAGGTCATACCGGGTCGTGTGGAGGGCGACCGCGCCGCGCTCGACGAGCGCGACCAGTTCCTGGAGTTCGGTGTACTGCCCGACGATGTTACCCTGATAGGCGAATTCGCCGTTGACGAGTGCCTGCGCGGGTTCGTGGATGTGGCCCCCGTAGCCGATGATATGGTGGTCGCCACCGGCGGCACAGATGTCGGGCGCGAGCGCCGTCGTCTCGTCGGCCCCGACGAAATCGAGCACCTGCGCAGCGCCGACGCCGTCGCTGATGGCCTCGACTTCGCTGGCTACGTCTTCGCTTTCGGGGTCGATGGTATAGTGTGCGCCGAGGTCGTCAGCGAGCTCACGAGCGGACTGTTTGATGTCGGCGGCGACGAGGTCGGCGGCACACATCGCATCGAGGCACTGGAGGCCGATGTGGCCGAGGCCGCCGATGCCGATGATGACCGCAGTATCACCGGGATTGAGCCCGTCGACGGCCTTCTTCGCCGCGTGGTAGGCCGTGATGCCGGCGTCGGCGTGTGGCGCGATGTCCGCCGGGTCGACGCCCTCGGGGAGCGGGATTACCGACCGGTCGCTAGTCAGTAACTGGTCGGCGAAGCCACCGTCCGTCGTCAGGCCGTTGAACGCGTCGTTCTCGCAGTACATCGTCTCGCCCTGTCGGCACGGGCGGCAGGTCCCACAGGTCTGGACCGGGTGGCAGATGACTTGGTCGCCCTCGGAGACGATAGCAACGTCGTCGCCCGTCTCGACGACCGTTCCGGCGTTCTCGTGGCCCAGTGTCATCGGGAGATCCTGCGGGACGTACTCCGCCCACATCCCCTCGATGATGTGATTGTCGGTCTGGCACCAGCCGGCTCCGTCGACCTCGACGATGACATCGTCCCCCGCGGTGACCTGTGGCGCGTCCACTTCGTCTATCGAGAGCCCCTCCGACATGTCGTGCGTGTATTCGTGGAGTCTGGCTGCGCGCATCGTTCTGTGTCCGGGCGAAACGGCAATAAACGTACAGTATAAAAAATCGAATACTTCAACCGCTGGTGTTCAGGTCCGCTGTCGTGGAGAGGGCGTCAGTCCCGACGAGCCAGCAGTGCGGCCCCGAGCAGCGCAACGACGGCGACGGGAATCCCCATACCGGGGCCGAAGGCCGACGACGGCGCGGGGCTGGTCGCGCGAATCGGTTCGTCGACCGGTTCGTCGGCCGCGTACTCCCACGAGGCGGTGTCGTTCTGGACGAGGTCCGCGTTCGAGGACGTGATGTCGGCGGGCATCGTCAGGCGGTACTCGACCGCAACGCCGTCGCCGAATGCCACGTCGGATTCCTGGTCGGCGGTGAGGAAGGTCCGGTCCTCGTACGTGACGTTACCGCCGCTGACGTTCGTCGACACGTCGCTGTCCGGCCCGGGGTTCCAGTTCGTGAACGTCAGGGAGAGCGTGACGTTCTCGCCTTCCAGGTTCTGGTCGTACGTGTGGTTCTCCATCCGGCTGGTGTTTACGTCGGCCAGGAGGTACCCCTCGATTGAGTCATAGCCCTCCTGCTGGGCCTGACTCTGGAGGCCGTCGTACACTGACGGGGACATCTCAAGCGTCAGGTCGTACTCCGAGACCGTGCCATCGGCAGTGACCGTCGAGTCGACGGTGGCTGTCACACAGCCCGACAGGACGACGAGGACGGCGAGACCGATTGCAGGGATCGCTTTTTGCATACGTGTTCGAATCGGATCAGGTGGGATAAGCCTTGTTACCGGCCCCGAAGCGGCTCATACTGCCGGCTTAACTATTTCAAGATGTTCGCCACCCCGAGGTAGCAACAGTCTTCACAGACGGACAGCCGACAGTATCAGTGTGTCAGGACCAGCAGTTGGTCGTCGGTCCGGACTAGACAGAAGGGCGAATCGGGATTTCCGAACGTGTTCGTCCGTTTCTCGCTGATAAAGAGCGTCTCGAACTCGTTGCCACAGGCCGGACAGCCAAACCCCGTCCGGTTCGATAGCGTCATCGTCCCGCGGTCGTCTTTCAGGAGCTTGAGCCCGTGTCGGTACTCGTGTACGTCGAAGCTCCCGCTGACATCTAACTCCTCCATGCGTGTGCAACGAGCGCCGGCCGTCTAAAACTCGTCGGCGATCTACACCAGGTTCGCGCCCATGTACAGGACGACGACGAGGAAGATCCAGACAACGTCGACGAAGTGCCAGTACATCGAGGCCGTCGAGACAGACGTGTGTCGTTCAGCCGAATACTGGCCGTAGTAGGAGCGGACGAAGACGATGCCCAGCAGGACAGCGCCCATCGTAACGTGCAGACCGTGAAGCCCGGTCAGGCCGTAGAAGGCGGAACCGTAGATGCCGCCGGTGATGGTAAAGCCCTCGTGGACGATGAACTCGTAGTATTCGTACACCTGGCCGCCGATGAAGACGATGCCAAGCAGTAGCGTCGCACCCAGTAGTTTCATGAACCGACCCCGGTTCCCGTTCCGGAGCGCGATGTGACTGAAGTGGAGTGTCACCGAGCTGGCGATCAGAAGCAGCGTGTTGATGATGACCAGCGAGCCGAACACGTGCGGAATCGACGCCTGTGTCCAGACCTCACCGCCGCGGACGATGAAGTAGTAGACGAAGCCAGCGCCGAAGGTAGCGAGTTCCGTCCCGAGGAACAACAGCATCGCGAACTTCAGCGTCTTATCGGAGTGATAGTCCGTGCCGCGCTCCCAGAAGTCCGAGACGAAGGCGTGGTAGAGCCAGCCGTAGAGACCGACGAGGAAGATGCCGACGCTGCCGGCCATCGCTCCTGCGCCGACCGTCTGGCTGACCAGTGCGTTCTCGCCCATCGAGAGCACGAACAGGGCCGCGCTGATGTAGATGCCCGAGCCACCGATCGCCGTCACGAACGGCCACCAGCTGGCCTCGCCGAACCCGTGGGGCCAGTCCTCCGTCGCCGGGAGGTGATGCTCCCCGTGCCCGTCGTCCGCGTGTTCATCGGAGACACTCATACTAGCCCTCTTACGAATGGAATACTAAAAGCCCATCCAATTCTCCGCGGCACTGGCCCGGTATCACACCGGGCGACCCGTGGACATCCCGGAAGCTACACGGGGGCGAAGGCCCAACTGCCGACGATGACATTTGGGAGGCGTCACAGGGCCGCGCTGGTGCTGTGTGGGCTGGGACTGCTGGCCGCAACGGGAACGGCGAGCGCCCACGGAGGGAGTCTCGCCGGTGGCGGTCGGGAGTCGCTGACGATCCCGACGTGGCTGTTCCTGAGCACCGGCGGGGCAGCCGTCGGCGCGTCGTTCCTGCTGGCCTCGTTCGTCACGGACCGGGCGCTCATCGAACGCATCCACGGCTGGGGGCGGCCGTTGTCGAGCGTCTCCGGACGCACCCTGGCGAGTGCCGGCCGACTCATCGGGCTCGTCGGACTCGTTGCGGTTCTCGTAATCGGCTTCGTCGGCCCGACGAACGCCCGGACAAACCTGGCGATACTGCTCGTCTGGGTCGGCTGGTGGGCCGGGCTGGCGATGACGACGTATCTCCTTGGCAACGCCTGGGCGACGCTCAATCCCCTGAAGACCCTCGCCGAACTCCTGCCGACGCTGGAGCGGCCCTATCCCGACCGCCTCGGGTCTTGGCCCGCCGTCGCCGGGCTGCTCGTGCTGGTGTGGCTTGAGGTCGTCAGTCCGCTCGCCGACCAGCCGCGACTGCTCGCGTCTGCCGTCGCCAGCTATTCCGTGGTGACGCTCGCGGGCGCGGTCGTGTTCGGCCCCGACGACTGGTTCACCCACGCCGACCCCGTAGAGGGGGTGTTCCGCTACTACGGCCGGTTCGCCCCCGTCGGCAGCGGCGAGGACGGGCTTCGGCTCCGACTCCCCGGCATGGACCTCTCGACGCCGCGGCTGGTCGACGGCCCTGACGAGGTTGCGTTCGTGGTCGCCCTGCTGTGGGTCACGACCTACGACGGGCTGGTCACGACACCGGCCTGGCGGGACCTGACGACGCCGATCGTCGAGGCCGGCGTCCCGCCCCATCTCCTGTACCCGGTGGCACTCGCCGTCGGCTTCGCCTGCTTCCTCGGGGTGTACCGGCTCGCGGTCCGCCTCTCCCGGGACATGTCGGAGACGTACCTCACCCCGGCAATCCTCGCCCAGCGGTTCGCACCGCCGCTTATCGCCATCGCTGTCGGCTACCACTTCGCACACTACCTCGGATACTTCCTCGTCCTCGCGCCGTCCCTGGCCGTCGCGCTCACATCGCCGTTTGCGAATCCGGCGACAGTGCCGACCGTCGAACTGCCGGAGTGGTTCGGCGCGATTGCGCTCACGTCGGTCATCGTCGGCCACCTGGTTGCTATCTGGGTGGCCCACGCCGCCGCCTACGACCTGTTCCCCGCACGCTTGCAGGCGATCCGGTCCCAGTACCCCTTCATCGCGGTCATGGTGTTCTACACGATGACGAGCCTCTGGGTCGTCTCCCAGCCGGAGGTGGCACTGCCACACTTATGACTGAAACAGTCGCAACCACGGACGAGCAGCCAGCATCGCCCAACGACACCGATAAGACCTACGACGTACCGGCTGACGCGGAGGCCTACGACTGTTCGTACTGTGGCCGGCCCTTCGCCCACGAGTCCTGGCTCGCGCTCCACCGCGGGCTGGACCATCCCAACGAACTCGACGACGCGGAAGTCGACGCCTTCCGGGAAGCCCATGACGGTGAGGAGGAGTCGCTTGCGACGTTCCGCCTCCAGGCGCTGGGCGCGCTCGTGCTCATCTACTTCGGCCTCCTGATGATCTACGCGCTCGTGTAGATGCTGTCACTCTCCTGCCCTCGCGCTGGTGCCCAGGCTGACACCGACAACAGGTGGGAAGCGAAGCGTTGATGGGTCGGAGGCGACCAAACAGTGGGTATGGACCTTCGCGTTATCGACAAATCCGACACGGAACTCTCTATCGAAATCGCCGGTGAGGACCACACCTTCATGAACGTCATTAAGGGGGCGCTGCTGGAGACCGAGGGCGTCACGGCGGCGACCTACGACGTGAACCCGGAGCAGTCCGGTGGTCAGACAGACCCGGTACTGACCATCAAAACCGAAGCGGGCGTCGACGCGCTCGAGGCCCTCGAAGACGGGACCGACGCCGTCATCGAGAAGGCGGACGACTTCACTGACGCGTTCGAAGCCGCCGCGTAACTTCTAACAGAGCACGTACGTGACGAACACGCGTTCGTCCGGACCGACATGGATATCGAGGCCGATCAGCCCCGCGTCTGATCGCTGGATCCTGTTGCCCCGCTCGATGTAGCTGTCAACGAGGGCAGTCGCCAGCGCCGTCTCGTTCTGGTACTGGTCGAGTGACTGTGGCGTTCGGTCGTAAGCCACCTCGTAGCTGACTACTGCCGGGCGGTCACAGGGGATCGGGAACCGGGAGACGCCCTCTCGCGTGGGTGGCTCCGCGTTGTTGTACCGCGTGTCGACGCGGCCCTTGTTGTAGTAGGCCGCGGCGTCGTCCAGGGTCGCGTTCCGCGAGACCGTTCCGCCGCCGACGCCCGAGCGCCGGACGTTATACACATCAATGTAGGTGTCCTCGGCCTCGGCGAGCGAGAGCGAGTTGAGCGTGTCACCGCTCCCGGCGGGAGACGCAATCGACGGCGGCCCGGCAGGGGTCTCGGCGGCAAAGCCCGGGAGCGTGATACCGCCCACAGCAGCGAGTACAATGAGCCCGAGCAACACCGCCACGGCGGCGTAGCCGATCACGTACTTCGTCTCGGCCACGTCCAGCCAGCCGGTCTGGATCTCGTCGAGCGGGTCGTCTTCGGGCGGCCCCGTCCGCCGCTCGAAGTTGCTGTCACCGCAGCGCTTGCACGGCGGGGAGTTCTTCTGGTGTTGGCGGCCGCAGTTCAGACAGACCCACCGGGGGCCGCCTTCGACGACCTCCTCGTTGACCTGCGTCACAGCTTCCTCGAAGGTGCCGTGGCCGCAGTTGTCACACGGCGGGTCGTCCTCCTCGTGGGGTTTGCCACACCATTCACACCGCCATTTCATTGGTGGCTCTCCGTGTTGGGCGAATAAAACAGGTCCGGTGCCGAATCGGAGTCGGCGGATTCGGCGCTTCTCGTAGGTCTGTACCACGCCACCGTCCCCTCGGTCGCTCGGTCACAGATCCACTCATCGGGGCAGACTCACACCTGCGTTACGTTCGACTGGTCGCCTTTCTGAGCGACGGGCGGTACGCGGCCCTGCCAGCGAGCGCCGGTAGCACACGGCCGGACGCAGAGTGAACCGAGCCACCTGTGGCTGCGGGAGAACTGCATCATACCGAGAGAATGAAAGGTGTGGGCATTCACTATTGCTATCCTAAATCGGGGGTCTTACAGCCGAACGGGGATCCCCTTGCTGTCCAGATACTCCTTGGTCTCGGCGATGGAGTACTCGCCGAAGTGGAAGATCGAGGCCGCGAGGCCGGCGTCCGCACCGGCGTCGACGAACACTTCCTCCATGTCTTCTGGTCCGCCACAGCCCGAGGAGGCGATGACCGGCGTCGAGACGGTGTCACAGACGGCCTGCATCAGTGGGATATCGTAGCCGTCCTTGGTCCCGTCGGCGTCGATAGAGTTGACGAACAGCTCGCCCGCGCCCCGTTCCTCCGCCTCGGTGGCCCACTCGACGACATCCAGCCCGGTCCCCTCGCGGCCGCCCTTAACGGTGCATTCGAACCAGCAGGACTCGCCGTCGACCTCGGTGTAGTACTCGCCCGCCTCGTCGAAGCGCCGGCGGGCGTCGACGGAGATGACGATACACTGGCTGCCAAAGGCCGCCGCACCCTCGTTGATGAGGTCCGGCTCAGCGATAGCGCCGGAGTTGATCGAGACCTTGTCCGCGCCCGCCCGGAGCGTCTCCTTGATATCCGCGCGGGTCCGGATGCCGCCGCCGACGGTCAGCGGGATGAATACCTCGTCGGCGACCGCCGAGACCGTATCGAGCATCGTCTCGCGGCCCTCGGCGGAGGCCGTGATATCGAGGAAGACGAACTCGTCGGCCCCGGACTCGTTGTAGGCCTTGGCCATCTCCACCGGGTCGCCGGTGTACTCCAGGTCCTCGAAGTTGACTCCCGTATACACCGCCGCATCTCCGTTCTCGTCTACGTCCACGTCGATACAGGGGATAATCCGTTTCGTGAGCGTCATCAGATACCTGTGGGTTCGCAACAGCGCCGTTTGACCGTTTCGACTGGTGCAAGTGCCCGGGCGCTGATCGGCCGGCTGAAATCCGACAGCTACACGTAGCCCGCCCCAGAACCATCGCTCATGGCAGACGACCACCACGAGGCGGACCGACCGGACTACGACCCCGAACACGTCGACCTCCCCGCAGGAGAACCGCCGCTTCGGTCGACGGCTCCCCAGAGCGACTTCACGATGTCGCAGGTCGGCACGGGGCTGGGCATGTTGCTGGTCGGACTGGTGCTTACGTTCGGCATCGCGCTGGCGCTGGCCTGACTCTCGGGTCGCTTTTTTCGCCGCGGAGTCGGACAGTCCTAAAACCGCTCGTCGTCAGGCTAGCTCGTCCGCAATAACAGAGCGCAGGTCGCCGATGTCCGCGGCGTCGTACTGCAACGTCTCGTCGTTGACGGTGATATCGAGCCGGTTCGAGCCGTTTGCCTCGCCCAGTTCCGTCACCGGGGCGACGCCGTCGAAGGCCTCCCGGACAGCCGCCGGGTCGGTCGTCTCGAACACGACGCGGCCGGGCCGCTCGTTGAACAGCAGTCGCTTCCGGGTGCCCCGTTCGACCGTCTCGATGTCGACCGACGCGCCGGCGTCTTCATGCACCATCTCGGCCAGCGTCACCGCGAGGCCGCCGTGGCTCACGTCGTGGCTCGCCAGCACGTGGTCGGCATCGGCGACTTCGGCAACGGTCTCGATGAGCCCCGTCGAGTCTGCCGGGAGTTCGGGGAACCGGTCGGTGCCACCGAACTGCGCGGTGTACTCGGAGCCGCCGAGTCGTGGGTCGGCCTCGCCCTCCAGCGCGGTGTCGCCGACGACGACGAGCGTCCCCTCGCCGGACAGCGACAGCGGCGGGGCGTCGTAGCCCTCCTTGACCCCGACCAGTGCGAGCGTCGGCGTCGGCGGAATCGGGCCGGTCTGTGAGTCGTTGTACAGCGAGACGTTGCCGCCGACGACGGGCACGTCGAGGTCGCTGCACATGTCCGCCAGCCCGTCGACGATGCCCTTGAAGCCGCCATACACGTCGGGCTTCTCGGGGTTGCCGCCGTTCAGACAGTCCACAGCCGCGTGGGGCGTTGCGCCCTTGGCGGCGACGTTGGTGGCGTTTTCCAGCGCGACTGCGCGCGCGCCCTCGTACGGCGCGGCGTCGGTCCAGTTGGGGTCCGCACCGGCGGAGAACGCCAGCCCGGTCCCGGCCTCACGGACCGCAAGCAGTGCAGCGTCGTCGCCAGGCAGGACGCTCGTGCGGACCTGCACCTCGTGGTCGTACTGGCGGTACACCCACCGCTTCGAAGCGCAGTTCGGGCTGCCGACGATTCGCTCGAACGCCTCGTCCAGCGACACCGTCGGCAGGTCCCGTTCCTGTTCCGGCGGTGCGTCGCTCGGGAGGTCGTTCATCGGCGCGCCGTCGCCGAGGAACGCCGCGTCCACGTCAACGACCGTCTCGTCCTCGAACGTGCAGACGTAGTTCGTACCCGGGTCGGTGAGTTCCCCGATGACCGAACAGCCCAGGTCGAACCGCTCGGCGAGTTCGGCCACGCGGTCGACGTTTTCGGGCGTGACTTCGTACACCATCCGCTCCTGGCTCTCGGCCAGCAGGTACTCCATGGCGTTCATGTTGGGCTCGCGCTCGTGGACGCGGTCGAGTTCGATGCGCGCGCCGAGGCCGCCCTTCGCGACCAGTTCGGAGGATGCACCGCCCAGACCCGCCGCGCCGAGGTCACGAGCCGACTCGACGAGGTCCTCGTCCAGTAGCGCCTCGTTGCACTCGATGAGGAGCTTCTCGGAGTACGGGTCGCCGACCTGAACGGCCGGCCGGTCCTCCGTTTCGGCGTCCTCCGCGAGGTCCTCGCTGGCGAAGGACGCGCCACCGAGGCCGTCCCGCCCCGTGGCGTTGCCGACGAGGACGAGCTTGTTGCCGGGCTGCTGGGCCTCGGCGGTGATGGTCCGCTCGGGCTCCAGCAGGCCGATACAGGAGACGTTCACGAGCGGATTGCCCTCGTAGTCGTCGTGGAAAGCGACGCTGCCGGCGACGGTCGGGACGCCGATGCAGTTCCCGTAGTGGGAGATGCCTTCGACGACGCCCTCGAAGAGATAGCGGGAGTGTTCCCGGTCGAAGTCACCGAAGTACAGACAGTCGGCCAGTGCGATGGGATAGGCCCCCATCGACAGCGTGTCGCGGACGATACCGCCCACGCCTGTCGCCGCCCCGTCGAACGGGTCGACGTAGGACGGGTGGTTGTGGGACTCGACGCCCATCGTGATGTACATCTCTTCGCCGTCACCGTGGGTCGGCAGGGAGACGACGGCCGCGTCGTCGCCGGGACCGATGACGACCTGGTCGCCCTCGGAGTCGAACGCCGACAGCAGGGGGCGAGAGGAGCGATACGCGCAGTGTTCGCTCCAGAGGTTCTCGAAGAGAGCGGCCTCCGCCCGTGTCGGCTCCCGACCGATCTCCTCGACCACGAGTTCGTGGTCCGCGTCGGACAGGCTCATTACCTCCTCGTGGCCGCCCGCCGGATAAGTCCCTTTCCATGCACCCGCGCTGGTAACGAACTTGACAGCGAGATATTCGAGTGCGTAGACGACCACCGGTAGTACCTAGCCTGTCATTCCGGCTGTCTCGATTTCAAACTTGAATTTGACTACGGGAGATGGATAAGCACAGCGAATGATCAGAAATATGCTTTTCATGCCCGCTAAAGTTGGAATGAGCGGTTTTGAGAGACAGATCCGAACCTAGTCTGGTATCAGAGTTTACCATGAGTATCAAACCATATAATAAGACATCGGGATATATGTGGCCGCCGTACATATCGTGTGTCAATGGCTACTGCCGACACCGACTGGCTGACGCTGGAGGGGAGTTCCTTCTCCGGCCGGTCTTTCTCCAGCGTGTGGGCAGTGGCGCTGGCGACGTACGGCGTGGGCGATGTCGTGACCACAATCGCAATCGTCTACTTCGTCCCGGCGTTCACCGAGGCAAACCCGGCGATCAGGTGGGCGATCCAGTCCTTCGGCGGCGGCGGCTTTCTTGGACTCAAACTGCTCGTTATCTACTGCTGTCTCGGCGTGAGCATCTGGGGTGGCGTACTCGACGAGGATCCGCTGCTGTACTACGGGCCGCCGGCGCTCCTGACAGTGATGGGCCTCGGCGTAACCGGGTTCAATCTCAATCTGCTGTTCTCCTAAACCGTCTCAGGAACGCAGCGCTTGCAGGACGAAGGGGACAGTGAGTTCGACGCGGTCGCTCTGGACCTCGTTGCCGGTCGACATGGGCAGTGTTACTTCGATTTCCACCGTGGCTTGATCCCCGCCGCCGACTGCTCGCGTCCCCTGTTCGGAAGCCCCATCGAGCGAAGATAGCGTGACACTCGATGTGGCCGAACCGGCCAGATACTCCGTGGTCCCGTTCGCATAGGTAATCCACAGTTTGACCGCAAGATGGTCGGACAGTTCGCCGGTCGCCGCTGTGTCACCCAGCGCCCGTTCGGGCTCCCGAAGCCCGTTCTCGTCGTCGGTCACGTTTACGTCGGCAACGCCGAGCGTCCCCGCGTCCGAGCCGCTGTTCCGGACGACAACCGAGCCAGATTCCGTTTCGCCGGGCGCGAGTTCCCCGACCTCCAATAGCACTGCGGAACCCTGTGTCTCCAGCGACAGATTGCCGGCCGTTCCGCTGTCGTCCCCACCGCCACCAGCAGCCCCTCCACCGCCACCAGCGGACCCCCCGTTGCTATCGGAAGAGCCGCCGCCGACGCCGCCAGAGGGCTCGTCTGTTGTCTCGCCGGTTGCGCTGTCGTCGGGTAAGCTGTCAGTCAGGGCCGGTGTCGAAGTCGGGGTCGGCGTTTCATTGACAAGGTCGCTTGGCGGCGGTGACCCACTGCCGCCGCTCTCGGTCGATGTCTCGGGTTGGGACGGTTCAGTCTCCGCAGGCGTCGGTGTCGGCGTCGGCTCCGCCGGCACCGGTGTCAGCTCGATATCGGGCCGTCCAGGTGCCGGGTCGTCGTCGCTGGTAAGGCCGATCGTCCCCACGCCAGCCCCGATTATGACGAATAGGATGAGAAGGAGCAGTCCGATGAATCGCTTGTTGTAGTTTCCGTCTTCGTCCCGAAAGATGCTGTATCCCATCTCAGGTCACCCCAGCGTTCCTCGGAGCCGGCTTTCCACTGTTCATTGCTCTCCGTCTCCCGTTCCCGAGAGCAGGTCCCGGATTTCGAGAATCACCAGCAGTAGTGCTGGAACAACAACGAGCGCTAGCAGTCCCAAACGGGTCTGTGAGAACGTGATGACGTGCCCGATGTAGGGCACGCTGAACGCGACGACGCCGACGACTGCCGTTGCGCGAACAGGCTCTGGATCCGGGTCCTCGTTTGCGTCGCCTTTCGTCCTGAACTGCCGCTGACCGTCCGCCTCGATAACATCGACGACCCGGTGAGTGACCCGCGAAGTCGTGCCGCCGGGCGAGCGGTCGTAGGTGATAACGTCACCCTCGGAGATCTCGGCCGACGGGACGCTGTTCACAAACACGACCGACCCGGCCTCGATAGCAGGCGACATACTCGACGAGAGGACGACGTAGCTTTCGTCCGCGCCGACTGCTTGTGGCACTGCCGCGGCAACGAACACCCCGACGACGATAAGCAAGATTCCCAAACCGACCCAGTTGGCGACCCGCCGCCAGTCGGTACCGCCTTCGGTGTTACTGGGAGTCATTCTGATTTAAATGGAACGTGACGGTGATTTCGACCCCGTCGCCCTGGAAGCTGTTTCCGACGCTCTCGGCGAGTTCCAGCCCGATGGTGAATTTCTTGCCACTATTTCCCGGGTCATCGAGGTTTACGAGGTCGTTCTGTGTTGTCTCATCGGAGCCATGGGCGTTGTCAGCCAAGTCTACGAGCGTCGGGGACGGATTGTCTGTCGTGATCTGGCCGGTGTGGTCCGTATCGTCGTACGTCAGCGTTTTGACAGCGAGGTTCTCGGCCACCGCAGATGCGCTCTCGTCCGTGTCGTTCTGTGAGCTGTCCCTCTCCGCGTAGTCGAAATCCACATCCAGTGACCCGGAGATTGTGCCGGAGTTGACGAGCGTCACGGTGTCTGTCGTGGTTTCTCCCGGAGGAAGCGCTGTACTGAAACTGAACGACGCACTCTCGGTGAATCCGAGGTTCAGCGTCCCGGCCGAAATCTGGTTACCAGTACTGCTTTCGCTGTCGCTGAAATACGCCATGGTTCCCGCTCCTGTGGCGGCGCTGCCGGCACCAACGGTAATGAGGCCGCCGAGCAGTTGTCTACGTGTGATTCCAGTACGCTGATTCACGGATGATATTTGCGCTTCACTGACTCCAAGTCCCCATTTATTGCCCTATATCAGGCAAATCAGATCAACTACTTATCCTCAAGGGAGGTTGTCATTAGTATCTCTATTGGTATTTATTGGAAGCTTGGAGCCTGACTCGACTCCCCATTCTGTTGGACACCGAACGCTACTTGAACGTCAACGCTATCTGCCTGTCCAGCATTTCCGAGGTCCGTATCGAGGGTTCCACTGATTTGGACTCGCACCGTGTCCCCATTCTGAAGTGTCGCATAATCGGTCTCTCCACTCAGACCATCGGAAACTATATCGTTTAGATCCACACCGGACACATCGTAATTACCGTCGTCGTCAACATCTCCCGAGCTAACATCGAGATCTGTATTGATATCGGTTTCGGCTAGTGAGTCTGAACCGAGTAAATCATCTTTTGGACCGTCATCTTCTGGATTGATTTGCACATATGCCTCACCATCGTTCCCATCAATTTTGAATGCAGACGCGAACTGTGCCGCGGAGAGGTCGGTAGTGTTATCACCGGTTTCTGTATTCACAGTAGGATCTGTTAGCTGAGCGTTGAGGTTTAGATCGACGTCATCAATAGATCCATTGTATGTTGTTTCGATCTGGATGGTAAAGTTGTCACCCGGCGCGAGATCGGTCCCAAGTGACTGGCTACCGCTGGTCTCTGGAGAACCAAGGTCAACCGTCCCGGCTTGGATCGTGTTACCCGTGCTTGTTTCTTCATCACTGAAGTACGCGAACGTCCCGGCACCTGCCGCTGCACTTGCCGCACCAACCGTAGCGATTCCACCCAATACTCTGCGTCGCGTCAACTCAATACTTTTGTCTGACATGTATCTCACTGTGGAGGTGTGAGGCTCCACCAGCCCACCAAGCCCGAATCCCCACATCCGGTAAGCTTGGTCTACCATTATTTGACAAGGTGATTGTATAAGTGTTTCCACTTTCTCAGCCGTTAAAACCGCCGTTATAGCGCGGTAACGATAGCAACAACACCACGGAAGATCATTTAGATCTCAGATAGTAATAGCTCCTTACCAACCGCGTTGACGGCCTCTACAGATTTTAGCGGTGGATTCGGGCCGATACAATCACAGTCCTGTCAGAACGGGACACTATCATCGGACGCCCCGTCCTCGTCGTCCGTCTGGAGTTCACCAGTTTGTCGGAACTGCGTTTCGAGGCGCTGAAGCTTGTCGTTGATCCGCGTGCTCTGGTGGTGCATCGGATCGACGCGGACGCGGACGACATCGTACTCGTGGCGGTCCGTCAGCCCGTTCCAGGCGCGGAACGCGCCGACGGTCAAGGTATCGCTCTGCGGGCAGAACTCCGTTGTCGGCGTGAATTCGGCCCGCAACACGCTGCTGTCGTCGGGCTCACGAGCGTAGCGGAACCCGGCGTCCGGGTGCCGGTGATCGAGGTTCAGCCGCGCGAGGTTGTAGCCGAAGGTCATATCGTACACGCCGCGCTCGTCGAACAGATCCATCGTAAGCCGGTGGAAGGCCGCGTGGTCGGCCCCAGTCAGTACCGATGCGTCCGACAGGAACGGTCCTGGATCCGGGGTGTGTTCGGGAACGAACGTCCCGTAGCTATCGAACCCGACATCTGAACCGCCGCGGAGGCCGGAGAGAAGGCTCATACCCAAACGTATCGCGGCTACGTATCAGGGCCTATCCCCGAACATATTCGGGAGAACCCCCTCACCGGCCTGCATCGAACATCCGCATGATGCCAGCAACCACACTCGATCTGCGCGAGACGCCGCCGCCGGAGCGCCATCCCAAGATACACAACGCCTTCGAGGCGTTGGCGGCCGGTGAAACGCTCCGGATTATCAACGATCACGAGCCCAAGCCACTGTTCTACGAGATGCAGGCCGAAGTCGACGCTTTCGACGCGGCGAACTACCAGTGTGAACAGGACGGGCCACAGAAGTACGTCGCGGACCTCCCGAAACAATGAGTGACGCCGAGTCTACCGGAACAGAGCGAGCCGATCTCGACGGTGACGGGGCCGGCCGGACGAGACTGTTCAACGGAGAGCCCAAGACCATCCAGTTGTCCCTCGATGCGGGCGAGTCGATTCCGGCCCACACCCATCCCGGTCGGGATATCGTGTTCTATCTCCGTTCGGGTGCCGTGGACCTGACGCTCGGCGACGAGACGCTGTCGCTGTCGCCGGGAGAAACCGTCCGATTCGATGGCGATCAGGACATTTCACCAGCAGCAACGGCGGACAGTGAGGCGCTGCTCGTCCTCGCAGCGTCCTCAGAGTAGGGCTACTCGAACAGGGACATCGCCGTCTCGATCGTCTCCTCGTCCGCGTTCCGCGCCGCGTCCTGTAGACTCGCCCGCGGGACAGCAAGCAATTGGTCGACCAGGCGTTCGCTCAGTTCCTCGACCGCCAGCCGCTGGTCGGCTGTCAACTCGCTGTCAGCCTGTAGCTGTGACAGTGTCCGTTCGAGTTGCTCCTTTCGAATCTTTGCGCCCCGGCTATCGATACGAGTGAGCGCTTCGTCAACGTCGACGGGCGACTCAGTGTTCCGACTCATCTGCGCCAGATGACTGTCACTGTCGTGTCGTCGGTCTCAACAGTTTCGAAGTCGTACCCTCTGTCGTCGAGTTTCGGATAGAGGTGTTGCGGGGCGCGGTCGTTGAACTGGAGCAGAACGGTGTTGTCGTTCAGATCGGCGAGCCGTTCCAGTGTCTGCTTGAGCGGCTTTGGTGGCCCGAGTGATCGCACGTCAAGCTGCGCTGTCGGTGCGTCGTCGGGCGCGTCCGTTTCCGAAATCAGGGCTGTGACTCGTTCCGTGGGCTGGTTGTTCGCCGCCATATATTCGGGTTCGGCTGTGAACGGGCCGACTGTTTTCCCGAACATATTCGGCCACATTGCCAGCAGGGACAGGGCCGTAGCAGGCAGTAATGAGCGGCATCCCTGCCGACGTGGACGCGAACGCCGCACCGCCGATGACGATTCCGCTGCGTCATTTCGTGGTCGCACTGGCATTTCTCGTCGCCGGTGTCGCCGTCGGTGTCGTTGGCGGACGAGCCGGGCATCTCGCACAGGTCCACCTCTTGCTCGCGGGCTGGGTCTGTCTCACCATCATGGGCGCGCTGACGCAGTTCGTCCCGGTCTGGTGCGGGGTCGAACTGCACTCGCGTCGCCTGGCGGCCGCACAGTTGGCACTCGCGGCGGTCGGATTTGCGGGCCTGGCGGCTTGCTTCCTGACGGCCAGCCGGACCCTGTTGCCGGTCGCCGGCTCGTTCGCACTGGTCGGTGTCTGGATCCTCTGTTACAACATCGGGCGGACGCTGCTGGCAGCTGAATCCGATGTAACGGCCATCCACTTCGGCTGGGCACTGGTGTTTTTCGCCCTCGTGACGGCCGCCGGGGTCGGGCTGGCGCTCGATCACGCTGTCGGCATCCTTCCGCTTCTGGGCGTTGGCCGGCAGGGGCTCCTGTTGGCCCACGGAACCCTTGCCGTGTTCGGGGCGGTCTTGACGACTGTCGCAGGCGCGCTGGCACAGCTTGCGCCGATGTTCACGCAGGCCGACACCGGCAAGGTCGACGTGGCGGCCCAGCGAGCAGAGACCGCCCTCTATCCGATTGGCGTGCTAGCACTTGCCGGCGGTCGACTGATTGGGTCCACCTTGCTGGCGCAACTCGGTGCGGTCCTGGTCGCGGTCGGTATCGGCGTGGTGGCGGCGCTGCTTGCGCGTCAGCTCGTCAGTGCGCGCGTCGAGTGGTCGCCGATGTTGACCCGCTACAGCATCGCGGCGGTGTCACTGGTCCTCTGGGCGGGACTGACGGTGGCCGCGTGGTGGCAAGACCCGCTTTCCTACAGCGGGCTGCTCGGTCACCCGTCAACGGTACTGCTCGTTGGCGGCGTCGGTTTCGTCGTTCTCGGGACGCTGTATCACGTCGTCCCGTTCATCGTCTGGGTCCACCGGTACAGCGACCGGCTGGGATTCGAGGACGTGCCGATAGTCGATGACCTGTACGACCACCGGATCGCTGCCCTCGACGGCGTGGCGCTGACTCTCGCGTACGGCCTTCTGGTGAGCGAGCAGTGGCTTGAGATGCCAGACACAGTGGCGCTGATCGCTGGGGCGCTTGCGCTTCTCGGCACGCTCCTGTTCGCCAGCAACCTCGTTACCGTCCTCGTCGAACACAGCCCGCAGTCGCTGCCGACACTGTTGATCGGGCGTGAACAGACAGCGGCCGAGGAGTCGTGAATTCAGGTCGTCGTCGGTTGCTCCGTGTATAGCGAGTAGGTCAGAATAAAGAACCCTACAGCGGTGAACAGCTCCTCGACAGTGACGCTCTGTGCCACCGGCATGCCGATGAGCTGATGGAGGCTCCCGCCGAGTATTGCGCCCAACGTGACGAACCCGATACCGAGACAAAGTGCCCGCATCGCCGGGGCCTTGGTGCGGCGGTACGCCCGGTACGTCAGTGGGGTCAGTATCGCCCCACAGCACAGCGTGACTGTCTTCATCCCGACTAACAGGACTGCGTTCGCTCCCAACATAACGACCAGTGATACACGCGGATAAATATACAGCTCACAGTGTTATCACCCAGTGGGAACGCCGCTAGACAGTGAATCCTCCCGAGCGATCCCGAAAACACCGGACAGACGGTCGCTGCGGTGTGCCGAACGGTTGCTACTGAACGTACAACGAGTACAGAATGATGCCCAGGCCGATAGCCGTCAGCGAACTCGACGTAAAGACGCTGACAGAGAGGAGCTGCTGGCCGAGGTATCTGCCGACGACGATGTCAAGCACTCCCCCGGCGAACGCGCCAACTGTCACCACGCCGAACCCGTACGTGAGCCACTTGTGCTGTGGGCTTTTCGTCCGCGTATACGCTTGATACGAATAGTAGGTTATCAGTCCACCGAGAATGAGGATGAGCGTCTTCGAAACGACGATGCCGACTTCTGAACTTGGAATGTGTACCATGGTTATGTCTCCTTTCGTACCTCGGACCAGAGGTTCTCCAGCCGTTGGTCCGGTGTCCGAGCCCGGTGTGAGATGTCGACGGTGAGCGACAGTTCCTCGTCGAGACTGATGACGACCTCCTCGAAGTCAATCGCGTACCGGCTGGCGTGTTGGCCGTCCGAGCGGACTTCGACGCCCTCGTACAGCAACGAGGACTCCGTCAGCAGTTCGAGCTTTCGGTAGGTCGTCGACAGCGGCACACCGCTGCGCTCCGATATTTCACTCGCCGTCAGTGGTTCCTCCAGTACGCTGACGATAGCGCGACAATCCTCGTCGTCGAGCGCGTCGAGGACCGTCTGCAACTCCGGCGTCTCCTCGTCAGCGAAGGGGTCCCGGACCATCCTTGCCCGACACTGCCCGCCCGAGACGTTTAATATAACCGACTTCGGAGCGCTTACCGCCCGACATCGACCGGTTGCAGGCTTCACGTTCCGTGATATATGGGGTGCTTATGTGTATACTCTCACTCTGTTCCCAGTACCTGAGAACGCTTCTGCAGGGCTGGGAACGCCCCTTCGGGGGTTTATACTGTGGTGTCTTATCCTCAATTGCTTATGGAAGACCAGATTGGCGCACCCGGCTCGGGCATCTCCCGTCGCGACTTCGTGAAAGCGTCCGGCCTCGGCGGCACGCTCGCGCTCGCGGGCTGTACCGCTCCGGGTGAGGTTCCAACCGAAGAGTCAGTTGACAGCAGCGCAACCCCGGCCCAGTCCGACAGCGATCTCCCGACCACGTCGCCGCCGGAGATCGTCAACGTCGACGAGCAGGGCGGAGAGGTGACGCTCTCCTCTGTGCCGGCCAAACACGAGGCCCACCCCGGCGAATCGATGGGTGGCCCCGTCGAACTCCCACAGGTGTGGGCGTTCAAAGCCGACGACGGCGAGCCAAGCGTCCCGGGACCGATTCTCCGGACGACCGAGGGCGAGGACATGGAGGTCACCTTCGACAACACGGACGGTATGCGCCCGCACACGGTGCATTTCCACGCCGTCCGGAAGAAATGGGAAGACGACGGCGTCCCGACCACGACGGGGATCCGTATCGACCCCGGCGAGAAACACACCTACACCATCCCCGCGAACGTGCCCGGGACGCACCTCTATCACTGCCACTACCAGACCCACCGGCACATCGACATGGGGATGTACGGCATCTTCCGCGTCGACCCGAAGGGCTACGAGCCGGCTGACAAGGAGTATTTCATGACGCTCAAGGAGTGGGACTCCCGGCTCAACCGCCAGATGGCCGGGATGGACGCCAGCTACGACGCTCGCAACCGCCGACCCGACACGTTCACCATCAACGGTAAGGCCGCACCGCGGACGCTCCATCCCGAAGACGGCTCGCCGATTATCGTCGAGCAGGGCGATACGGTCCGCATCCACATGTGTAACAACGGGTACATGGACCACCCGATGCACATCCACAACCACCGGTTCCAGGTGACCCACAAGGACGGCGGGAAGATTCCGGAAGCCGCCCGTCACGACCAGGACATCACCAGCATCCCGCCCGCCGGGCGACACACCATCGAGTTTGAGGCCGACGCCGATCCCGGCATCTACCTCGCGCACTGTCACAAGGTCAGCCACGCGATGAACGGCAACTCCTACCCCGGCGGGATGGTCACCGGCGTCGTCTACAAGGAAGCGATGGACACCGACATCTTCAAACAGCTGATGGAGTACGCCGGCTACGAAGGCTGAGAGCGGATTCGGAGCGGTCTGTTGGTCTGTCCCATGCGGCTGTTTTCGGCGGTTTCTCGGCAAGCGGTTCAACTGTACGACCCAATCCCGGTTCGCTACAATATATCTCATAGCGCGATATCAAACTCGCCGAGGGTTCTCACGGACTGGGAACACGCAAGGGCCGTTTTTGACGTGTGAACGAATCCGAAGCCATGGGAGAACTCGACACCGAAGTGGACGCCCCACGCGGCGCGACGAGCCGTGAGTGGGAGGTGTTCGTCCGCGAGGACACGGCGGACCCGCTCACGCACGTCGGCAGCGTCAGCGCCCCATCCGCTGACATCGCCAGAGAACAGGCGGCATCGCTGTTCGGACGGACTGCTGTCACGCTGTGGCTGTGTCCCGCCGACGAGACACAGCGCTATCAGACGGATGCTGCGACGCTCGGTTCGGGGGCACCCGGGGATGACGCCACGATGACCGTCGACGAAATGGAATCAGCGACGCTTCGGGGAGACAACCGATGATTTCGGTCTCGAAACTGCTCTGTGACTTAGACGCCGAAGGTGACGGCCTCCGATACGACGCCGCTGACGAGTCGACCAAACGCCAGATACGGGACGAAAAGCAGCGCCGGCCCGTCGTCGTCTGGAACGTCACCAAGCAGTGCAACCTTTACTGTGACCACTGTTACGCCGCCGCCGACACCGAAATCGCCGACGGGGAACTCTCGACCGCGGAGGGGAAAGCGCTGCTTGCGGACCTGGCCGACTACGGTGCGCCGGTCGTGCTGTTCTCCGGAGGCGAGCCGCTCGTCCGCCAAGATCTCGAAGAACTGGTCGCCTACGCTAACGAGGTCGGCGTCCGGCCGGTGCTCTCGACCAACGGGACACTCATCACCGAGGAGCGCGCCCAGTCGCTCAAGGACGCCGGGCTGAAATACGCCGGCGTCTCTGTCGACGGCCTGCCGGACCGAAACGACGACTTCCGGGGAGTCGACGGCGCGTTCGAGGGCGCTGTCCAGGGGATCGAGAACTGTCTCGACGCGGGACTGAAGACCGGACTCCGGTACACCATCACCGAGCGCAACGCCGCGGATTTAGAGGGCGTCGTCGACTTGCTGACCGACGTGGGTGTGGACCGCTTCTGTTTCTACCACCTGGACTACGGCGGCCGAGGGACCGAAATCGTCGATGCCGACCTCACCCCCGAGGACCGTCGGCAGGCTGTGAAGCGGGTCTGTGACATGACCCGCGAGTACCACGACCGCGGCGAGGAGATCGAGACGCTACTGGTCGGGAACTACGCTGACGCGGCCTACCTCGTCGAGTACGCCCGCGAGCACATGAGCGACGCGCAGGCCCGGCGGGTGTACGAGTACCTGCGGGTCAACGGCGGCGACCCGACCGGCGAACGCGTTGCCGACGTGGACTACCAGGGCAACGTCCACCTGACGCAGTTCTGGCAGGGCTACTCGCTGGGGAACGTCCGCGACCGCTCCTTTGGCGACATCTGGGAGGACGAGTCGAACCCGCTGCTTTCGGCGCTTCGCAACCGGGAGGACCACCTCACGGGGAAATGTGCCGACTGCCGCTACGCTGGGGTGTGTCGCGGGGCCTCCCGGCTCCGGGCGCTGACCGTCGAAGACGACCTGTTCGCGCCGGACCCGCAGTGTTACCTCGAAGACGAGGAGATCCGCGGACAACCGGCGTTTGACACCGGGGAATCAACGCGCCACACCGCAGATTGAACGGATACGGTTGTCGCGCTGTGTCCCCTCGAATACGTCCGTCACCGTTCAGGAGTGGCGGCCCAGATGATACACGACACCCCAGACGAACGAGATCCCGACCATCACGACGACAGTCCCGGCGAACTGTTCGCTTGTGGGGATTGATGCCCCGGTCACGGCAGTAATAAACGTCATAACCCGGAGCGAAAGGTCACCGAGCGGGGGCACGAGTTCCCAGATGTACTTCGACAACAATGCACCGAGGATCAGGGTCACGAACGTGGCGAGAGCGTGTGAGCCCCCAGTTTTTGTCGGCATATACGGTTCCAATGTGACATCGGACCTTATTTTTTAAGGGGATATACTACCCAACAATACCGGTTTCAATGCCCCCATTTCTGGGGACAGTGACTCAACCGATCTGCGCTGGTACTTTGGAACGCGACCGTCGCTTGACGGTCGTGTCGTCGGGAAAGCACGCGCTCAGTCTCGTGGGACAGATGGGCGTTCCTTCGGGCATTCGGCCGCCACTGGAACGGGCGGCCGACACGTTCTCCGTTTCTGTGACCCTGCTTAGGGCGGACCGGGGCGTTTTTGCCCTGCCCCCCGCTATCGGGACCTGTGCAGTCGGTTGAGCTACATACGCATTCGTCGCTGTCGTACGACGGCCGGGACCCGGTCGAGCTCCTCTTAGAGCAAGCCAGTGCGGTCGGACTGGACGCGCTGGCGGTGACGGACCACGACGAGATCGCCGCGAGCCTCCGAGCGGCCGAACTCGCCCCGGAGTACGGCCTCGTCGGCATTCCCGGGATGGAGGTCACGTGCGCCGCCGGACACGTCCTCGCTCTGGGGATTCAGGAGGCGATTCCGCCCCAGCTTCCCTTCGACGAGACGCTCGACCGCATCCGCGACCAGGGCGGGCTCGCAGTCGTCCCGCACCCGTTTCAGGAGTCCCGCCACGGCGTGTTAGAACACATCTCGAAAGACGAACTCGCCACCGCCGACGCCATCGAAGTGTACAACTCGCGGCTGCTGACCGGGCGGTCGAACCGGCAGGCCGAACGCTTCGCCCGTCGAGAAGGACTGCCGATGACCGCCGGCAGCGACGCCCACATCGCGGAGATGGTCGGGCAGGCAGTCACGAACGTCGACACGGACGAGCGCTCGGCCGACGCGATTCTCGACGCCATCCGTGAGGGCAAAACGACCGTCGAGGGCAAGCGGACGCCGTGGCGCATCAGCTTCCGGCAGGCCGCCGGTGGGGCGAAACGACGCGTCAAGAACGGCATCGCGGAGCTACTCCAGTGATGCAGGGAGCCGACCCGGACACCGTCGCCGAGGCCATCGACAGTAGCGACCCGCTCCCCGGAACCGGCGGGTTCGCGGGCGACCTCGACGGCACGCTCGTCCGTGACGTGCTCGGCCGATATCCGCTGTTCGTGGAGCGTGCTGTGTCTGCGGAGACGCGTCTCGACCCCGAACAGTGGAGCCACGACCCGACGGACCTCGACGACCCGGCGTCGTTCTCGGCCGGCCACGTTCGGGACGATAACGGATCCCAACGGCGATGGTCGCTCCCGTCGCCCGAGCCGGTCGGCGACCGCGAGACGGCCATCGAGCAGGTCCGCGACGCTGTCGAGACGAGTATCGATGCTATCGACACTGATTCCCTCGCAATCGCGTTCTCCGGCGGCGTGGACTCGGCGCTGCTCGCGGCTCGACTCGACGCGCCGCTGTACGTCGCCGGCTTCCCGGATAGCCACGATGTTGAAGCGGCGCGGTCAGCCGCTGATCTGCTGGGAACGGAAGTCCGCGTCGTCGAACTCACACACGACGCCATCGAGCGGGCGGTACCCGAAATCGCCCGTGCGACCGGGCGCACGAACGCGATGGCGGTCCAGATCGCGCTCCCGTTGTATCTCGTCGCCGAACGCGTCGCCGCCGATGGCTTCGAGCGGCTCGCACTCGGCCAAGGGGCCGACGAGCTGTTCGGCGGCTACGCGAAAGTCGCCAAGGCTCCCGAGGACCCACGCGTCGAGGCCGACACCGTCCGCGGAGCCCAGCGCGAGGTCATCGCTTCGCTCCCGGACCAGTTAGAGCGGGACGTGCTCGCGTTGCGGGCCGCCGGCGTCGAGCCGGTGACGCCGCTGTTACACGACCGCGTCGTCGCGGCCGCGCTCCGACTGGACGGTGACCTGCTCGTCGACGGCGAGACGCGGAAGGTCGCGCTCCGGGCGGCGGCCCGCGAGTCCCTCCCCCAGGAGATCGCGGATCGGGACAAGAAGGCCGCTCAGTACGGCTCGCTTGCCGCTCGGGAACTCGACCGCCTGGCCCGGCAGGCCGGCTACAAGCGCCGGATGGACGACCACGTCACGCAGTACGTCGAATCGCTCGTGGCGTGAGGGTCACTCGGCGCTGCCGGTTACGGCGACCGGCCGCTCGGAGTCGAGAATCACGCTCTGGCTGACGCTCCCGAAGACCAGCGCGCCCAGTGGCGAGCGTTTCCGGCCGCCGAGGATAATCATGTCCGCATCGCGCTCTTCAGCGACGTTGAGGATCTGGACTTCCGGGTTTCCGTGGCGCGTCTCCGTCTCGATATCGACCCCCGTCTCCTGGAGCGCTTCGACGAGTGCCTTCCCCGCGGGCGTCTGCTTGACCGACGTTTTGTCGGCCGTCCCCTCGTCGTCGAACACGCGCAGGACCGTCGCTGTCACCGAGTCCTCGGCGTGGGGGAGCCCCGTCGTCGCACTGGCCTGTGCTCTCGCCCGTTCCTCGCTGGCGTCGACCGGGAGTACCACCTGATACATGGTGACTACTACACGGTCCATGCGGTTAGTTACCAACTACCTAACAACTGGAACGGTAGCGATACCGCTTCTGGTCAGTGGCCATTCTCAGCACGGATGCTGGGGCGACCAATGCTCGATACGCCGCTATGGGCCCTGGTGTTACGCCTCGCGTACCGCTTCAATCGCGCGCTGTCCGACTTCGACTACGTCGGCCGGGAACTGGTCTGCCTGTGCTTGCAGTTCGTCGGCAGCGAACCACTCCCAGTCCTCGGCTGGCTGTTCGCCCGGCCCCGGCTCGATGTCGCGGCTGTCCGCGCGGCCGTAGAAGATGAAGTCGATGTGCTGGTGGCCGACATCCCCGTTGGCGTCGACGTTGATGTCCTCAAGCAGGAAGTGCTGTGGCTGTGGGATGGAGCGAACCGTCTCGCTCTCGATGTCCTGCTGTGGGGCAATCAGCTCTACGTCGAGGCCGAGTTCCTCGCGCGTCTCGCGTAGCGCGGCCTCGTGCGGGAGTTCGTCGCGGTCGATGTGGCCGCCGGCTGGCAGCCACATGTCGAGCTTACTGTGTTCGTGGAGCGCGACGGCACCGTCGCTGACGACGTAGACGGTCGCAACAAAATGTCGAGTGGTCTCCATACCAACGGGACGGCACAGACGGTTGTTTCGGTTACGATACCGGTCAGGGGTGGATGTTGTCTTCCGCTTCCAGCAGTTCGTGGTAGCGGTTGCGGATGGTGACCTCGGAGATGTTGGCGACCTCGCTGACCTCGCTCTGGGTCACCTTCTCGTTGGTGAGCAGCGAGGCGGCGTACACTGCGGCGGCGGCGAGGCCGACCGGCGACTTGCCGGAGTGGACGCCCTCCTCCTTGGCGTTCTGGAGGAGCTGGCGGGCGCGGCGCTCGACCTCCTCGGAGAGATCGAGATCCGACGCGAACCGCGGGACGTAGCTCTCCGGGTCGGCCGGCTGGATTTCGAGGCTGAGTTCCCGGACGACGTAGCGGTAGGTGCGGGCGATCTCGTCTTTCTCGACGCGGGAGACGCCGGCGATCTCATCGAGGGACCGCGGCGTACCGGCCTGGCGTGCGGCGGCGTACAGCGACGCCGTCGAGACGCCCTCGATGGAGCGGCCGGGCAGCAGGTCCTCGTCGAGGGCGCGGCGGTAGATGACGCTGGCCGTCTCGCGGACGTTCTCCGGGAGGCCGAGCGCGGAGGCCATCCGGTCGATCTCACCGAGGGCCTGCTTGAGGTTGCGCTCCTTGGAGTCCCGTGTCCGGAACCGCTCGTTCCAGGTCCGCAGTCGCTGCATCTTCTCGCGCTGGCGCGAGGACAGGGAGTTGCCGTAGGCGTCCTTGTCCTGCCAGCCGATGTTGGTCGAGAGCCCCTTGTCGTGCATCATGTTCGTCGTCGGGGCACCGACGCGGGACTTCTCGTCTTTCTCCTTCGAATCGAACGCGCGCCACTCGGGACCGGGATCGATCTCGTCCTCCTCGACGACCAGGCCACAGTCCTCACACACCGTCTCACCGCGCTCGCTGTCGGAGAGTAGCGACCCGCTACACTCCGGACAGACGAGCGTCTCCGACTCCTCTTCTTCGGTCTGCTCTGTCTCCGTCTCGCGCTCGTTCGAGTATCGGCGGATGCTGGTATCGGTCATTTGTTGGGGGTGGACAACCGGGTATCGTACCCGAAAAACGTGTTGTAGCCTATTGTTGTATCTACGGCGACTTAAAACTTTTGTCCGTTTCGGAAGTCCAATTTTCCGAAGAGAAAACAAGAATTGGCGATTCGTATGGATACTGTTCACAACCAGTTACTTTCGCTACATTTCTCCCCGGTGTTTCGAAACGCTTACCGCGCATCCAGCACTCCGGCCCGACATGAGCGACCCCGCCGTCGATCCCGAGGAGGTCCGGCACGTCGCCGACCTCGCCCGTGTCGACCTCGCAGACGACGAGATCGAGCGGTTCACCGAGCAGTTGGGCGACATTCTCGACGCGTTCGAAGCGCTCGATGACGTGCCCGAGACAGAACGGGAGGCCGAACTCTCGAACGTGATGCGACCCGACGAGACGCGCGAGAGCCTCTCACAGGAGGAAGCGCTTCAAAACGCCAGCGATACCGAGGACGGACAGTTCAAAGGGCCGAAGGTGTCGTAGATGACGGCGTACAACGGCTACATCTCCGACGAAACCATCGAAGGGGCCGACGACGGCCCGCTGGCGGACAAGACCGTTGCGGTCAAGGACAACATCTCCACCGAGGGCGTCCAGACGACCTGTGGCTCGGCGATGCTCGAAGGCTACGTCCCACCGTACGACGCGACAGTCGTCCAGCGCCTGAAAGACGCCGGCGCGACCATCCCCGGCAAGACGAACATGGACGAGTTCGGGATGGGGACGACCACCGAAACGTCGGCGTACGGCCCTGTCGAGAACCCCGTCGCCGAGGGCCGCGTTCCGGGCGGGTCCTCCGGTGGCTCGGCCGCCGTCGTCGCTGCCGGCGACGCCGACCTCGCGCTGGGGAGCGATACCGGCGGCTCCATCCGCTGTCCGGCCGCCTTCTGTGGCGTCGTCGGCATCAAGCCCACCTACGGACTGGTCTCCCGGTACGGCCTCGTCGCCTACGCCAACAGCCTCGAACAGATCGGCCCCATCGCGCCGACCGTCGAGGACGCCGCCGAACTGCTGGATGTCATCGCCGGGCCGGACGAACACGACGCGACGACACAGGAAGCGCCCGAAACCGACGGCTCCTACGCGGCGGCCGCCGACGGCGATGTCGACGGGCTCTCCATCGGCGTGCCGACGGAACTCCTTGACGGGGCCGACGAGGAAGTCGTCGAGACGTTCTGGACGGCACTGGACGACCTCGAAGCCCAGGGCGCGAGCTACCACGAGGTCGACCTCCCCTCGGTCGAACACGCCGTCGAGGCGTACTACGTCATCGCGATGTCCGAAGCATCCTCAAACCTCGCGCGGTTCGACGGGGTGCGGTACGGACAGTCGGGCGGCTACGACGGCAACTGGAACGAGTCCTTCGCCAACGCACGCGAGGCGGGCTTCGGTGAGGAGGTCAAACGCCGGATCCTGCTCGGCACGTACGCCCTCTCAGCGGGCTACCACGACAAGTACTACAAGAAGGCCCAGGACGCCCGCGCGTGGGTCAAACAGGACTTCGACGAAGCGCTTGAGGACGCCGACGTGCTGGCGTCGCCGACGATGCCCGTGCCGCCGATGAAACGCGGTGAGAGCCTTGACGACCCGCTCACGATGTATCTAGCCGACGCCAACACGACCCCGGTGAACCTCGCGAACCTTCCGGCTATCTCCGTCCCCGCCGGCGAAACCGACGACGGGCTCCCGGTCGGGCTCCAGTTGGTCGGGCCGGCCTTTGGCGAACGAGAAATCATCCGGGCCGGCAGCGCGCTGACCTGAGACCGGACCCGGACTCCCCGTACGCTTTTTGTTCGTCACAACGAACGAACAATTATGGCTCCCCTCCGGTCCACTACGTGGTCCCTCCGCGCACGCCTCATCGCGCTCGTAGTGGTGCTCGTCGCTTTCGACGCCGTGGCTGTCGCCGTCGCGTACGTGCTGGGGCATGTCGCGGTCGGTCTCCTGCCGCTGGTCGGGTACGACACCGGGACGCTGTTCTGGACGATGGGATTCGATATCGTGCCGCTGTGGCCCGTCGTCCTCGGTGGGACGCCGCTCGTCCTCGCGGTCCAATCCATCTACGGCTACCGGATGACGCTCCGGGACGCCGGGACGACCGAAACCGAATCCCCGGCGTCCGACCCCGAGTCCGTCGATGAGATGCGGGCGAAGATACGGCGCAGCGAAACCGCCGACCGCCTCCGAGAACGGGTGGCTCGGCTGGCACAGACGGCGAACATGGCGACACCGGACGTGACAGTCATCGACTCGGAGACGCCCAACAGCTACGTCGCCAGTCGGCCCGGCGAGCAGACGCTATTCGTGACCACGGCGCTCGTCGACCAACTCGACGATGCAGAACTCGACGCCGTCATCGCCCACGAACTGGCGCATCTCAAGAACGGCGACGCGTTCGTCATGACTGCAGCCGCGTTCCTCCCGACTGTCAGCGCGCTGTTCGCTCGCACGCTCGGGAAGACACTGCAGTATTCGGTGTTCTGTCACTGGTTCCTCGGCGGCGACGACCGGGACGGGACGTGGGTCGCTGGCGGGAACATTCACCTCGTGATGCTGCTCTTTGCTGTCATCGCGATACCAGTCGCGGCGACACTGTATCTCGCCAGCACGGCCTGCTACCGACTCCTCTCACGGATCCGAGAGTACGCCGCCGATGCGGGCGGTGTCGCCATCTGTGGCTCCCCGGCGGCACTTGCCAGCGCGCTGGAGTCGCTGACAGACGACCAGCGCCCGGACAGGGACATCCGGACCGCCGAGACCGGCGTCCGAGAGCTCTGTGTGGTCCCACACGCAATTGAGCCCGGCGAACAGACCGCGCCGGAGGGACGGGCCGAACGGCTCGCCCGTCGGTGGCACAGCGTCACCGAACGGCTGCTGCCCGGATCACATCCAAACGTTGACGACCGTATCGCCGCCCTGCAGGAGCGACAGTCCGTGCTCGACGAGCGTAATCGACCGTAATCTCGAAAGGACACAGTTTACTCGCCGGCGGCCCGAGAGAGGGTATGAGCGACGACGCCGACGGGCGATTGAGCTGGCTCCACTGGCCGACGGTCCTGAAGGGACTGGCGCTCGGGATTGGGGTCGGGATGATACTGGCCGTCGCACTGGGAGATTTCTACCTCGGCATGGCGCTGGGGACGCTGAACGGACTGGCGTTCGGTGTCGGCTGGTCGCACTCGCGGAACTGAGTTGCCGGATCGAGTGCCGCGGTGGCGACAGCTACAGCACGCTGTCGTACACGTCGGCCAGCTTGTCGATTGCGTGCTCGACGCTCACGACGTTTCGCCGGGCCACGCAGCGCTCCCGCAGGCGCTCCCGGTCGTCGAGGACGCGCTCGATAGCCCGGCGGAAGCCGTCGATGTCGCCCTCATCGTAGGAGTAGCCGGTCTCGCCGTCCTCGATGGTGTCGCTGAGCGCGCCGGCGTCGACACCCGCGACCGGCGTGCCACAGCAGTTGGCCTCCAGCGCGACCAGCCCCTGTGTCTCGACGGGGCTGGGGAACGCGAACACGTCTAGAGTAGAGTAGAGTTCCGGGAGTTCCGCCCGGTCGAGAAAGCCGAGGAAGCGCACGTCAACGTCGCTGTGTTCGGCCGTCGCTTCGAGGGATTCCCGGGCCGGCCCGTCGCCGCCGAACACGACAGTCACATCCAGGCCCTCGCAGGCGGTGATGATGTCCTCCAGGCACTTCTCGTAGCCGTGGCGGCCGGTGTAGCCGACGATGGGGCCGTCGGGGAGGTCGTAGCGGTCCCGGAACGCGGCCGTGTCGACCGGTTCGAACACGGTCGTGTCGACGCCGTTCGGGACCACCGTCACCGTCGTATCGAGGTCGATAGACTCCCGGAGGTGCGTGGCCGCACGCTCGCCCGGCGCGATGACGGTGTCGGCACGGCCCAGGAACCACCGTTCGTAGCTCTCGGCGCTGGAGCGGACCGCCGACTCGACAGCGCCGTTGAATGAGACGTACTCGGCGTACTCGCTCGTCGGCGTGTGATACGACGCGACGAACGGCACGTCGAGTTTGCCCGCGAGTCGCTGGCCGGCCATCCCGAGGCTGAAGGGGGTGTGGGCGTGGACCAGTTCGGCATCCCGGACGCCTTTCGGTATCTGTGGCATCCCTAGGCGAAACCCCTCGTAGAAGGGAAACGGCAGGCTCCGGACTGGGTACTCGTTGCCGGAGGGCTCGTGATCGCTGTTCGGATACACCACGTCCATGCGACCGCCGCGGTCGCGCCAGCGGTCCCGCCACGTCTCGACCGTGTAGGTCACCCCATTGACGGTCGGGAGGTACGTGTCGGTGAACGTCGCGACGTGCGGCAGTGCCATCGCCGCGGCGTAGCAGGACCAGGGCTTAAACCGTTGCCATTGGTAAGCCACCCGTCAGACAGTTGTCACCCGTTGGTGGGTGCCAGAGTCCTTTTGGGGGACCGTGGTAGATTGGGGATAATGGATCGGGATGGCTGGCTGTACGCCTGGGCAATCGCATCGGTGGCACTGGGCGCGGGCTCGTTGCTCGTTCCGCTGTATTTCGTTGCTATCGGCGGCGAGACGTTCATGCTGGGCGTCCTCGCGGGGGTGGCCGCCGCCGCGGGCGCACCGGGCGCACTCATCTTCGGACGCATCGCCGACAAAACAGGGAAGCGCCGGTCGCTCGTCCTCATCGCGCTGGGACTGGCGACCTCCGCGCTGGTGCTCGTCTCGCTCACCGAGCAGCCGTGGCTGGTCATCGTCGGCAACGGCTTACTGTGGTTCGCGGCGGGTGCTGTCGCGCCGGTGCTGACGCTGCTCGTCACCGTCGGCACCGTCGAACGGGACTGGCCGACGCGGTTCGCCGTCCTGAACCGCTACCAGGGCTGGGGATGGGCGGGCGGGTTAGTCCTCGGGCTGGTGTGGACGACGCTGTTGTCGGCCCCGCTCGGAGCGATTTCCGCCCAGCAGTCGCTGCTGTGGGTGTGTGCGGCCGCGGTCGGTCTGTCGGCGTTTCTCGCGGCGAAACGGCTACCGGCCGACCCCGACGAACTCGACCGCCCGCGGGCCAGCCGGATCGCGCGGGCCATCGCCCGGTCGCGTCGGCTCCCGGTCAGGAGCGCGACGTTCCCGGTTGGCCCGGGCCGGTTGTACTGGCTCACGCGGTCGATGCATCCCAGGGAGGTCGCCGCCCGGTTCTCACCGGCGCTGACGATCTACTTCGGGGCCGTCGTGGCGTTTTTCGTTGGCTTCGGCGTGTTCTGGGGGCCGCTGCCGCTGTATCTCTCGCGGACGCTCGGCTACGAATCGGGACTCGTCTTCGCACTGTATCTCGTTTCCAGCGTCGGCTCGGCGCTGTGGTACGACCGCGCCGGCAAACTCACCGAGCGATACGACCCGAGCGGACTCCAGGTCGGGAGCCTGCTCGCCCGCGCAGCGCTCCATCCGGCCGTTGCCGTCGTGGGACTCCTGCTTTCGGCGACGCTCGTGGGCACGATTCTCAACGGTATCGTGTTCGTCCTCATCGGCGTCGCCTGGGCCGTCATCGCCGTCACTGCGGCCAGCGTCGTCACCCAGCTCGCGCCGTCGGCCATCCGCGGTGAAGCGCTCGGGCTGTACACTGCTATCTCCGGGCTGGCGAGCGGTATCGGGTCGATACTCGGTGGCTGGCTCGGCGGCTACGACTTCCTGCTGGCGTTTTCTGTCGCTGGCGCGCTGGTCCTTGTCGGCGCGGCGCTGGTCGCAGTCGTCTGGCGGCGCTCGCCGGCGGTGTCTGTCGACAGCGAACCGGTTTCAGCGTAACAATCGCTTCGACCGCTCAAGCCATCCGCCGCGACCCGCTCAGGCCAGTTCTTCGTACGTCTCGACCAGCCGCCGGCCGACCCGGTCCAGGCTGTGTTCGCTGGCCGTCTCTTTGGCGTTCTCGCCCAGTTGCTCCCGCAGGTCGGGGTTCTCAGCGAGGCGCTCCAGTGCCTCGCGGAACTCCGCTTCGTCCGCACAGATGAGACAGTCGTGGCCGTCCTCGTAGTACTCCCGGAACACCGGGATATCCGAGAGGACGACCGCTTTCCCGCAGGCCATCGCCTCCAGCACGGCGATGCCCTGGTTCTCGGCCTTCGTCGGGAACAGGTACACGTCGCCGGCTCCGAACGCGCCGCGGATGTCCTCGACCCAGCCGGTAAAGGTCACGTTTTCGGGCGGGTCGTTCACCCACCGCGAGACGGTCTTGGAGGCCTGTGGTCCGGCGTCGTAGGGCCCGAACCACGCGAAGTCATAGTCCGTCTCCTGGGCGAGTTCGCAGAACGTCGTCAGCCCCTTGCGCTCGAAGACGTTGCCGACGGCGAAAACGACCATCCCGTCCAGATCGTAGCGCCGTCGGTAGTCCTCGCGCAGGTCCTCGAAGCCCGCCAGTGCGTCGATATCGACACCGTTCGTCATCGGCCGTATCGGCGTGTCGACGGGATAGGATTCGAGGATGCCCTTCGTGTACTCGGAGGGACAGAGCACGAGGTCGGCCTGCGAGTAGAACCGCTTCAGATAGCGGCCCAGCGCCGGCGCGATCAGGTTCGATCCGCGGAAACTGTCCCGGAAGTCCTCGCGGGTGACGTGAGCGTGGAGGACGAGCGGGATGTCCGCATGGTCCGCGTACCGAGCCACGGCGACCGAGCCCGGCCCGATCATGTTGCAATGAGCGATATCGAACTCGCGGAACACCGGGTCGTCGAAGGCGACGTTGCCCCCGAGTGCCCACGCCGGATGCCCCTCCTGCCAGGGCGTCGTCTCCACCTCGATGTCGGTCTCGGACAGCGCCGCCCGCTGGTGGTCCACGGCGGTGCCGATGCCCGACCGGTCGAGGCGGTCGGCCAGTTCGAGATAGTTCAGGACGCGCACGTCTCGGGCAACTCCGCCGGGGCCGAAAATCCTACCGACTTCGCCCAAAAGAAACGGCCCTGATACGCTGAGAGACTCCGACCCTTTTCGGCTGGTCAAACAACTACAGGGTGGGACTTTCTGGCTGTTCGAGAAGTTTCCAAACTATGGCCTCACATCTGCTAGCTCGTTCGGAAGGCATTTTCCCGCCGCCGACACAGTACCGGCAATGACGGACGAGGCGACAATCGCCCGCGAGCGGATCGAGCGCCTCCAGTCACTCGCTCGCGAGGCGGTCCAGGCCGGCAACGAGGAGCGCGCCCGATCGTACGTCCGCCGCGCTCGCCGGGTCGCCGAACGCCACCGCCTGCGCCTGCCGCGGTCGTTCGAGCGGTCGACGTGTGACGCCTGCGATACGTACCTGTTACATGGGCACAACGCCAGGTCCCGGACCCAGTCCGGCCACGTCGTCATCACGTGTGACTGTGGCGCACAGTCGCGCTATCCGTACGACTGAGGTTTCTTTACGACTATTGGTTTTAAGGGGCTGTCCTTGCTAAACGGTGTACATGAGTGATTCTTCTCGACAGTCGCGGATACACGACCTCGACGCGACGCTCCGCGTCGGCAAGCACGGCATCGAGTCCGTTGCGGACGAACTCGAAGACCAGTTAGAGAACACGGACCTGGTGAAGGTCAAGTTCCTCCGGTCGTCCCGGGGCGGCACGACGGCCGAGGAACTCGCCGACGACCTGGCCGAGCTGGTCAACGCTGAGGTCATTCAGGTGCGGGGTCACACCGCGGTGTTCGAGAAATGATGCAGGTCCAACCGCTCGCCGACCTGCTCGAAAGCTTCGGTGTGCCGGCCGCCGGGTCCATCGCCTCGGCAGCGGTTTTCATCGTCGTCTTCGTTCTCGTCTACGTCCTCGGGAAGGCGATTGTGCTACCCATCGTCGACCGCTCGCTCAAGTCCCGCGACCTCGATACACATGCCCGGCGACCGCTCAAGAAGATCGTCAGCATCGGTATCGTGTTCGTCGCCATCTCCGTCGCCTTCGGGCTGGCCGAGTATGGGAACTTCCTGCAGTCGCTGGCGACCATCGCCGCCGCAGCGACGCTTGCTATCGGTTTCGCGATGCAAGATGTCATCAAGAACTTCGTCGCTGGCGTGTTCATCTACACCGACAAGCCGTTCCGGATCGGCGACTGGATCGAGTGGGACGGCAACTCCGGCGTCGTCGAGGACATCAGCCTGCGAGTCTCGCGGGTCCGAACGTTCGACAACGAGCTATTGACAGTGCCGAACTCGAACCTGACCGACGGCGTCATCAAGAACCCCGTCGCCAAGGACCAGCTCCGACTGAAGTTCATGTTCGGCATCGGCTACGACGACGACATCGACAAGGCGACCGAGATCATTCTGGAGGAAGCGCGGAACCATCCCGAGATCATGGACGACCCCGAACCGTCCGTTCGACTGGTCGAGCTCGGCGATTCCTCAGTCGGTCTCCAGTCCCGGATCTGGATTGAGGACCCGAACCGTGCCGACTTCGTCAAGACCCGCGCCGAATACGTCAAGACGGTCAAAGAGCGGTTCGACGCAGCGGACATCAACATCCCGTACCCGAACCGCACTATCGGCGGCGGCCTGGAAATGACCGGGCTGGATAGCGTCGTGGAACCGGCTGACGACTGAGCACTCGTCGGTTGTATTCTCACGTGGGGGACTGCGGACCGTGGCTAGTATGAGTCAAGACCACAGATTACCGCAGCAGCGGCTCACGAATTCGAGATTTCTAACAGAGACCGAAAACACAGTAATCTGTGTGTCCATAGGATTCTGTATACCCAGTATCACCGTCAACGTGGACGACGACCTCAAAGAGCGAATGGAGAGCCATCCGGAAATCAACTGGAGCGAGGTCACGCGACAGGCCATAGAGGAAAAAATCGAGGCGCTCGAAGCGATGAATGAACTCACCGGTGAGAGCAATCTCACCGAGAGCGATGTGCAGGAGATTGCCGACAAAATAAACGAGAGCGGACGGACGCGCGTTGACGAGGAATCGGCGTAGAGACGACGAATGAAGCTGGTTATTGACGCCAACGTCGTCATCTCTGCACTCATCGCTGATTCAAAAACGCGAGAACTCATTGTGGATGGTCGTGAGTCACTCAGTTGCTCCTCACACTCTCCCGACATGAAAATGCTACCAGTTCACATGGCTAGGCGTCCTATCTTGCAAGCGGGTAGAAACTCAATATGCACCAACAGACAGAAGAGATACCGGCGAAGGTCGAATCACCAGACGCGAACATTCAGCAACTGACCGATTTCGGGGCGTTCGAGGGACGGGAGTTCGACGTCGTCCGTGGGACGATGTCTGCTGGCGTTGATGTCACGGGACTGCTTGAAGGGCTGGAAAACGACCTGTGCCAATGTCCCCACTGGGGATACATTGTGGACGGCGCAATCCATGTCCGGTACGCCGACGGAACCGAAGAAGTACACAAGGCGGGTGAGGCCGTCTACTGGCCTCCCGGACACACGATTTTCACAGAGAACGAGAGTGTCGAGTTCGTCCTGTTCAGCCCACAAGACGAGCATAGCCACGCCCTTGATCATGTCATGCAGAAGATGAGCGAAATAGAAGCATAATAACAGAGACGGTCGTACGCCCTCACTCAAATATCTTCCCAGTATTTTGGCGATTCGAGTCCTGGTCGATTGGTGAATACACGCTCTGTATTCAGCACGGACCACTTGACAGCGCCCCAGTAGGTTCTCGAAGCCAGTGGGTTTCTGTCACTAACGATGGTGCTCCCTCAATCGGCGATTGATTTTCTCTGAGAAGACTTGTGTACATGTACGTGGGTCGCCGGACGGCACTGCTCCAATTCGGGACCGTTCAATTGTCGAACGAAAGGAACTGAAGTCTAGAGTTCGATATGGCGAGTAGAAGTCGAATGCCCAGACAATTCGGCCGTATTAACCGATACGGGCGCTGAGGGCGCTCGCTCGTGTGGTGAACGGTGAATATTTGCGCCCTGCTGGATCAACCTTGGGCGGTCTCAGTGGGATCTCTCGGAGCAACTGATTCTATTTATCTATTCGTCACGATCTCTTCAGGCGTAAAGAGTGATACGTCGGCCCGCTCCGAAGCGGTCTGTCGCAAGTCGTCGGAGAACCCTGAGCGACAGAAACAGCAGTAGTGTTCTGTCCGTTCTGTACCGTCTGCCGGAGACCATTGCACCTGCCCAGTACTGCGCTCTAGGTCGGCTAGGTCTCCCTCAGTCATCCGTCTCGTGGTGTATTTACACTCACCCGCAACAAGCGTGCCGTCGTCGGCCAGCCCAGCGACATCGAGTTCGTGCTGGTGATGCCACCAGTACCCAATCCCCTGATACACCTTCGGAATCAGCGATGGGAGTGCGTTCTGGCACACCTGCTCGAACATCGTTCCCATGTAGTCGGTGAACGTCGGTTCGACCAGTTGCTCGTAAGCGTCGTCGTCCAGTTGCGTTAGTTTTTCCTCCTGACCGTAGACGTAGCGAAACCAGAATCTGAACAGCGGCTCTCGGAGTCGATACCGGCTCTTCCGCGTCGAGTTCGGATTCGCCGTGACGGGAATGTCACGCTCGATGAGTCGGATTCGACGGAGCTTCGAGAGGTACGAACCGAGCGTGTTTGAGTCGACCCCGACGAAATCGGCGATCTCGTTGGCCGCTCGCTTTCCGGTCGCAATCGCTCGGAGGATTGTGTAGTACGTCTGGGGCTCGCGGATTCCGAACTCCGTTCGAAGCAAGAACTCCGGCTCGTTGTGCAACACCCCGTGTTCCGAGAGGATGTGTGACTGGATATTCTCCGCGAGCGACGCCGACGGTGTGAGCGCCTGCAGGTAGAACGGTGTCCCGCCAAAGACGCCCCACGACTGGATGACTGAATCCGGTTCGTCTTCGGGATAGAACGCTCTGGCATCGGTCAAGTCCAGCGGAGGGAGGTCGATGGTGCCTGTCCGTCGGCCGTAGAGCGGACTCCCGCCGCTGAGGACTTTGTCTTCCATGATACTTATCGAAGAGCCCACGAGCACCAGCGTCGTGGCTGTCTCCTGAAGATGCATATCCCAGACACGCTGGATCTTGGACGGGAGCGCCTCGTTCGACTTGATCAGGTACGGGAACTCATCAAGAATCACGACGGCGTCCTCCCGGCCAAGTGCTCTGAGAAGTGGTTCCCAGTCGCGCTGGATATCGTCAAGGAGGGGGAACGTTTCGCTGGCAGTCTCGACAAAGTTCGACAGCTGTGCGTCTTCGGTCTCCTCGGTCGCCTGCCAGTACACGGTGTTTTCGCGGTTTCGAACTGCTTCACGAACGAGCGCACTCTTGCCGAGTCGCTGTCGCCCGTACACGACGAGTAGCTCCGCCGCCTCGCTCTCGAAGCGCGACTCTAACAGTTCGAGTTCAGCCCCACGGTCGACGAAACGCGGGCTCATACTATCCTTATCCGCGGGACGATGATAATCCTTCTGATTAGCAAAATCTACATTTTACTAATCTAGATTTTACTATTTACCCGGCGGTATCTCGTCGTTCTCAACAGGAGACGAGGGAGTACATGTGCCGATAGAGAACCGTTCGATATGTGAACGATAGCAATCTCCGCCTTCGCCCGTCCGACGAATAGAGTTACTGCCATCGGGCGATTTGAACCGTCAAAATCCAGGACGGGCGCTGAGGGATTTTCACCCGACTGCGAGACGAGCGAAGCGAGTCTCGCGTGGTTCAAATCCCACAGGTTACGGTGGCAGCCGCTCGCGAATTTGCTCGCGGCAGAACACGGGCGCTGAGGGATTTGAACCACGGTCGGAGCAAGCTCCTCCCTGATGCAAATCCCTCAGCCGACGTTTCTCAGCGCTCACTGTCGTTCGCGCAGAAGTCACGGGCGCTGAGGGATTTGAACCCCCGACGGTTTGGTCCGAAGCCAAGCACTCTGTCCAAGCTGAGCTAAGCGCCCTACGTAAAGTGGTATGACGACGTTATGGTTTAAACCAACCGGTTCCGCCGCGCGAGGCGACCGCGATCCCCTGCTCACTCAGAGACTGCTTCTGCCGCGTCTGTATCGGCGTCAGCGGTGACATCAGCCACGACAGCGTCCGTATCGACGCCGCGTTCCTCGGCGAGTGCCTCGATGAGCGCGCGCTGTTCGGCCAGGTCCTGCTCCATCCCGTCGACACGGGCGTTCGTCTCGTCGACGGTGCTTCGTAAGTCCTCCAGTTGTGTCTTCAGCTCGTTGACCTTCTTGTAGAGGTCCTCGGCGATATCGGCGACCTTCTGGATTTTTTTCGCGGTGGAACCAAGTCCCATAGCCCTGAGTACGGAGAGCGGCCATTTCCTCGTTTCGCTCGAACGTCGCTGTTAAGACGACGCCGGACGCAGCGACGGTATGGACGATTTGCGGCTCGCTCCGACCGTCGGTATCGTCGGTTGCGTTCTGTATCTCCTCGCGCTCGCGGTCCCGTACGGTCTCGTTGAGACGACCAGCGCCGTGGGGGCGTACTACGGCTCGGGGGCACTTTCGCCGCTGTTGCCGGGGGTGTTCGCGCTCGTCTGCATCATCGTGTTAGCGGCCGGCCGGGAGGGCCGTTCGGACCCCAGTATCGCGGCGGGCGCGAGCATCGGGATGGGCGTGTTCATCGTCGCTCTCAGTGCCCTCTGGGCGGTTACCGTCCCCGAAAGCCTCGTGCTGGGCCTGACTGAATCGACGCTGATGGAACACCACCGCTGGGCTGTTGTCGTCGCCGGCTGTCTCATCCCGCTCGGTGGCACGTGGTTCGCGCGGGCGCTTGACCTGCTGTAGGGCCGTCTCCCGACCGGGGCGTCGTCCAGCGGTCTGTGGCGCATCCGAAAGGCCCTTATGGGGTGGCGGCGGAGTTTCAGATGGACTAGGTCGGGGGGCTAGGCCCCCCTCCTCGCCCGCACTGTGGTCTTGAGCGGGGACCGAACACCGGGGGCGTCCGGTCTGACGGACGTGGACCCCGTAAGCTAACGTGGAAGCCTCGTCCCACGGGGACGGCGGTCCGCGTGGTCGCACCTGCAGGGGTGCGCTCACGTGGTTAAACGATGGCACTCCGCCAGGCACGGAAGTGAGCAGCGGACCATCGAACACCCGTCGCTCGTGGGGTCGCGGGGTGGAGGAGGCAAACGGGATTACCCGCGTCCGAACGCCGGGCCATCCTGGCTGTCCGTTCCATTCATACCTGTATTCTCGATTCCAGAGCACAGTGTGGCCGTAGTTCGCTCCCGGAACTGATCAGTCGAGAGTATCCGAGCAACCGTCAGGAGTCGCCTGAGCGGAATACAGAACAAAAGCCACGATTCACGGGCTGCTCATTGCCTACAATCAGGTGTATCGTATGACGATAAATTAATCAAAGGTGTGTGCGATTACATCCATTAACGCAGATTTAGTATTATATCTCTCAGTTTCATACACCAAATCCTCTCTCAGATAGCGCTTCTCAGAAACTTTGGTTTTCTCATATCTCTTTCCGATTCCTTGAATGTAAAATCTTGAATATAGAGCTATCTACAGTCTAACAGCGGCAATTTCACCGATACTACGAAGATTCACTGGTGGAATCACCGTTGGCGTTCCACTCCTGTAGCGCTTTCCGCCGGATCTTCCCGCTGGTCGTCTGTGGCAAGGCTTCGGCGAACTCGATCTCGCGGGGGTACTCGTACTCGGCGAGCTGGTTCCGGACGACGGATTGGATCTCTGCCCGGAGCGTGTTCTGGTCTGGCGCGTCCTCAGCGGCCTCGACGTAGGCTTTGATTATCTCTCCGCGCGTGTCGTCAGGGGCACCGATGACACCGGTCTGGACCACATCGGGGTGTTCGAGGATCGCGCTCTCGACCTCCATCGGGCCGACGCGGTAGCCGCTCGTAATAATCACGTCGTCCTTGCGTGATTTGAACCAGACGTAGCCGTCGTCGTCCTGCCGGGCCAGGTCGCCGGTGACGAACCAGCTCTCGACTTCCTTGGCCGCCGTCTTCTCCGGCAGGTGCCAGTACTCGTCGAAGAACACCGAGCGGTCGTGGGGACGCAGCGCTATCTCGCCGATGTCGCCGGTTGGAAGGCGTTCAGCAACCCCGCGGTCGGCGGCGTCGGGGTCCAGAATCGCCAGGTCATATCCCGGCAGCGGCTTGCCCATGCTCCCTGGCCGGGTGTCGAACCAGTTCGAGTTGTTGGCGACAACGAGATTCAACTCTGTTTGGCCGTAGAACTCGTTGATCGTGACCGAATCGAAGGCTTCCGCAACCCAATCGACGATTTCCGGCGTCAGCGACTCGCCGCCGACGGCGAACGTCTCGATTTCGAGGTCGTACGTCGCAGTCGGGTCATCCACGTCCATCAGGAGCCGCAGGGCCGTCGCCGGCATGAACGACCGGGTCACGTCGAACTCGGCAAGGAGGTCGAACGCTTCCTCGGCCTCGAACCCCGAGGCGGGGTAGCCGACGATAGTACCGCCGTGGTGCCACGTCGCGAACAGGGTGCCGCCGAGCGCTGCACCCCAGGCCCAGTCCGCAGGTGTCCAGACTGTTGCCGCCGGTCCCAGTCCCTGATCGAAGAAGTTGTACGCCGCTGCGGCCCGCCCGAGCCAGAGCGCGTGGGAATGGCGGACACCCTTGGGCGGTCCTGTCGACCCGCTCGTGTACATGATCGCGGTGTCCGTGTCCGGCGTGGAGGCGTATGGCTCGATATCGGTGTCGGCTGGGGCGGCAAGCACGTCCTCGAAGGCGTGAACATCGCCGCCTGGTGTGTCAGTTTCGATCTCGACGACGTGTTCCAGCACCGAACAGTCGTCTCTGACCGCGTCGATGTCATCTCGCACGGCCGGGTCGATAACGGCGATTTTCGCGTCGGCGTCGTCTAACCGATACTGCAGCGCGTCCGTCCCGAACAGGACCGTCAGCGGGATCGAGACGGCCCCGAGCTTCCAGTTCGCCAGGTGCGTGATCGGGTTCTGGGGCTTCTGTGGCACGACGACGCCGACGCGGTCGCCGGCCTCGATGCCGAGGTCGGCCAACCCCGCCGCCAGCCGGTCAGATAGCTCGTCCAGTTCGCGGAACGTGTACTGTTCGCGCCGCCCATCGGGGTAGGCCTGTTCGAGCGCCACCCTGTCAGGGTTCTCGTGTTTCCGCAGAAAATCGACGGCCGGATTATACGACTCCGGCAGGTCCCAGGTGAACTGGGACCGTGCCTCGTCGTCCCCCTCGAAGTCCGGCATCACTGTCCAGACCATGCCGACCCCTCGTCAGCGAAGGTGTTGCGTTTTTCGGTCGGGACGCTGACACCACGGCGGAGCCGGCAGACCTTTCCGTGCCCGCCCCGGGGGGTTACCGTGGACTCAAACGACATCCGTGCGGAATGGGCCGAGCGGTCCGGAGAGTATTCTCCGACGTATTATGCGTACTACGGCGCGGACGAGACGAGTGAGCTGGTGCGGTCGATTCTCGAAGAGCACGTCGAGAAAGACGCGGCTATTCTAGAGGTGGGGTGTAGCTCCGGGCGGCATCTCGCTGCGCTGTCCGACGCTGGCTTCTCTGATCTGACCGGCGTCGACATCAACGCCGATGCGTTAGATGTCCTCGCCGAGACGTACCCCGAGCTCGCGGCAAGTGGCTCGTTTCACGCGATGGCCATCGAGGAGTTCGTCACGGATGTCGTGGACGACGCGTACGATGTCGTCTTTTCCGTCGAAACGCTGCAGCATCTGCATCCGGATGTCGACTGGGCGTTTGAGGAACTGGCACGGATCGTCGATGACCTGCTGATCACTGTCGAGAACGAAGGTGGCACTGCGGGTGAGGTAAACTACGTCGACGATAACGTCCCGCTGTACTACAGGGACTGGAACGCAGTGTTCACAGCATGTGATCTCATCGAAACCGACTCAATGGACGGCAACCGGGACACTGTCCGGGTATTCCAGCCACCGGAATAGATCAAAAGGGATTGAGGAAGGGTATTCCGCTGTTTATCTCTGTATTCTAGTATATGTATCTAGAAATACTACCTTAGGGATCTAACGAGAGCGTTTCTGCAAATATATACATATATGAATACAGTGAGGGCCAATATGATGTGAAATGCTGCTACCAAGATTTTAGAGACAGATACCACAGCGGATATGTCGAATAGCGCATTCAGTTACCGCGATCCAAGCAGGCCTGGATCGTCTGTCAGGGCCACCGCGTGCGAGTTTTCCAACGTGGAACAGGCAGTACGAATTCCGGACAGGCGGACAGGCGATCACAGGAGTTCTGAGCCGATACTTTAAAATAGTAGTACGAAATTCCAAGCGGAGAACTCGATCAGATTCGGTAAATATGCACTATTTACGAGTTTTTATATAGTTCTTTCTAGCGATACAGCCATTCCCATGTGTGAGGAGGGTAGTCAACAGTACGGAAAGTTAATTCAGCAATGTGGAACAGATTCTGACAATGGTCACAGGATAGTATACCAGTACTGCGGGCCCACCATGCTGTAGAAGCGGTTTCTGGGGACAATATCGACATTTCTTCCCACCTGATCGGGAGAATCCCAGAATAACGTCTGTACGTCTGTCATTCAAGCTGTTCAGCAATTATGAACGGTGATTCGGCTGGGGGAACGATGCACCGGCCCAATGGTCAGCGGTGTCCATCGCGTGCTTTCGTCTGTGTCCTCGTGTACTGAAGGCCCGAAAGGTTTCTGAGGGCTGAGCGGTTTTCTCCGCTATCCGGGCCTGTCGGTGGGAGATATGGCGCCGGCAGCACAAGATTCATATAGTATTGCAGTTTGCTACTCCGTATGAGGTATTACCAGCTACGCGACGGGAACTCACAGCGGTTAGCAGTCGAGACCGACGACGGGGCGTACGATTTGACCAGCGCCAAACCCCAGCTCCGGACGTTCCGCGACCTCCTCAAGGCGGCTTCGATTTCGGATACCTCACCGGATACAATCAGCACACGCCACCTTGACGCCGCCGAAACGATTCCAGAGCAGCAACTCGACGCGGACGCCATCAACCCAGTCACGGCGGACGAAGTCTGGGCCGCTGGCGTCACGTACCAGATCAGCGAGGAGGCCCGGAAGGAGGAAAGCGACACGCCGGAGATGTATCTGTACGTCCACGACGCGGAGCGACCGGAGATTTTCTTCAAGTCCACACCGAACCGTACCGTCGGTCCCGACGAGGATGTCGGTATCCGCGCCGACTCGGACTGGGACGTACCCGAGCCCGAACTCGGCATCGTCCTCTACGAGGGGGAAATCGTCGGCTACACTATCGGCAACGACATGAGCAGTCGCTCTATCGAGGGGGAGAACCCGCTGTACCTCCCCCAGGCCAAGGTGTACGACCGCTGTTGCTCGGTCGGACCCACTGTCGTCACCGACATCGAAGACCCGCATTCGCTGTCGCTCTCGATGTCGATTCACCGCGACGGCGAGTGTGTCTACCGCGGGGAGACCAACACCGGCGAAATGAAACGGACCTGCGAGGAACTGGTCTCGTACTACAACGCGCACAACGCAGTCCCCGAACTGTCGGTGCTGCTTACCGGGACCTGCCTCGTTCCCGACGACGACTTCACGCTGCAGGAAGGCGACGAGATCTCAATCGACATTGAATCCATCGGGACGCTGAACAACTCCGTCACCGTCGTCTGAGCCGATATCGACCAGGGGGTGTGGCCGCAGTATCGCTGGGAGCCGCTGGACTCGGTATTTGCGGCACATGTTATCACGCCTCGACCCGGAACTGTTTTTATCGTGGACTTGGATTTCAGCCTGTTGCATGAGCTACGCAGATCTACGAGACCCGAATGCAGAGTACACCATGCGCGATCTCTCGGCGGAGACGATGGGACTCACCGACTCCCGCGGCGAGAGGCGCGACGTGGAGATTACCGATGTTCAGACAGTCATCGTTGACGGGAACTACCCGTGGACGCTCGTCCGCGTATACACGGACGCCGGCGTCGCCGGCAACGGCGAGGCCTACTGGGGCGGCGCGATCCCGGAGATCATCGAACGCCTGAAGCCGTTCGTCGTCGGCGAGAACCCACTCGACATCGACCGGCTCTACGAGCACATGGTCCAGAAGATGTCCGGCGAGGGCTCCGTCGCCGGGAAGGACATCGCCGCCATCTCCGGCATCGAACTGGCCCTGCACGACGTGGCCGGGAAGATCCTCGACGTGCCGGCGTATCAGCTCCTCGGCGGGAAATACCGCGACGAGGTCCGGACCTACTGTGACTGTCACACCGAGGAGGAGGCCGACCCCGAAGCCTGTGCCGACGAAGCCGAGCGCGTCGTCGACGAACTGGGCTACGACGCCCTGAAGTTCGACCTTGACGTGCCGTCGGGCCACGAGAAAGACCGCGCGAACCGGCACCTCCGCCAGCCCGAAATCGAACACAAGGCCGAGATCGTCAAGCGAGTCACCGAGCGCGTCGGCGACAAGGCCGACGCCGCGTTCGACTGTCACTGGGCCTTCGCGAGCGGGAGCGCGAAGCGCCTGGCGCGCGAACTCGAACAGTACGACGTGTGGTGGCTGGAAGACCCTGTCCCGCCGGAGAACCACGACGTGCAGCGCGAAGTCACACAGTCGACCGGGACGCCTATCGCCGTCGGCGAGAACGTCTACCGGACCCACGGCCAGCGCCAACTCATCACCGACCAGGCCGTCGACATCATCGCACCCGACTGCCCGAAGGTGGGCGGCATGCGCGAGACGGCGAAGATCGCCACCCTCGCGGACATGTTCTACGTCCCGGTCGCGATGCACAACGTCTCCTCGCCTATCGGGACGATGGCCTCCGCACAGGTCGGCGCAGCCATCCCGAACGCGCTCGCCGTCGAGTACCACTCCTACGAGCTGGGCTGGTGGGAAGACCTTGTCGAGCAGGACGACCTCATCCAAGACGGGTACATGCCGATCCCCGAGGAGCCCGGCCTGGGCCTAACGCTGGACTTCGACGCCGTTGAGGAGCACCTCGCCGACGGCCAGGAACTGTTCGACGAGTAAGAGACTCACAGCGCAACGAGATCGTGCACAGAGCGGTCGAACAGAACCGCCGTGCCAGTTGGCTGAGTTTTCGTTTTGATTGCAGCCTTCCGGCTGATGTGGGTGGCGTATCGAACCATGCTAACCGTTAGCTTGGATATTGCCCAATAATACAGAACCCGTTTAGTACCGGCGAGCGTGTCTCGTCTACCATTTTACAGGATTAACTATGATTGTCGTATAACAATCCGGTAGATTTATTTGTATCACCCGCAGTGTTCGATAGTGTATGACTGATAATGACAGACCCGACGTGAACACGGACAGGCGGAAGTACATGGCAGCCCTCGGTGCTGGCGTTGCCGCAGGCGTTGCGGGCTGTTCTGGTGACGGTGGCGACGGGAGTGGCGGCGACGGTGGCAGTACAAGCGGTGATGGCGGCGACGGCGGCTCCACGAGCAGTGACGGAAGCAGTGGCAGCCAGTGGTCGAACACGCTCGAAGTCCTCCACGGCTGGGCCGGTGGGGACGGTGAAGCGGCGATCAACGCGCTCATCGAGGTGTTCCAGGAGGAATACCCCGACATGGAGACGAACTTCCAGGCAGTCGGAGCCAGCGCGAACGTCAACCTCAACGCGACGATTCTCCGGCGGATGGTCAACGGGAACCCGATGAGTTCCTTCGCCAACTGGCCGGGCAACAACCTCGAACGGTACCGCGGCAATCTCAAAGACCTCGAAGCGGATGTCTGGGACGCCGAAGGGTACAAGGATGTCATGCAGAGCCGCGCGGTCGATCTGTGTACGTTCAACGACCAGATGCCCGCGGTCCCGCTTGGCTCACACCGGATGAACAACCTGTTCTACAACATCTCGGCGTTCGAAGACGCCGGTGTTGATCCGGAAAGCCTCGACGGCATGGACGCACTGATGGACGCGCTGGACACGATACAGTCCGAGACGGACATCACACCGATGGGGCAGGCGATGGTCGCTCCCTGGACCGTGCTCCAACTGTGGGTCCAGGTGCTCCAGAGCGAGGCCGGCGTCGAAGCCTACACGGACTGGATCGAGGGCAACGGCGACCGGGATGCTGTCGTGAACGCACTGGAATACGTGCAGGAAATCCAAGAGAACTACATCACGAGCGACGCCTCCACGTCGAGTTTCACCGACATGGGCGGGAAGATGATTGCCGGCGATGTCGCCTGTATGCACCAGGGCAACTGGCTCGCCGGCCAGTTCCGCGTCGACGATTCGTTCAACTTCGAGGAACACTGGGACTGGGTTGCCTTCCCCGGCACCGAAGGCACCTACACATACCACCTCGACGCGATCGTCGCACCGGCGAACAACCCCAGCGAGGAAGAAACCATCGCGTGGCAGAAGTTCGTCGGCACGAAGGACGCCCAGATCGCGTTCAACAACCTCAAGGGTTCGGTGCCGCTCCGGACCGACATCGACCCCAGCGAGCTGGGTGATTTCATCGGGATGACCTACGAGGACCTCACCAGCTCCGAGGCGTACCCGCCGACCCTGGCCCACGGCCTGGCCGTGACGCCAGAGCAACTGGGCGAGTGCAAGACGGCGATCAGTGAGAACATGATGGGCCCATACGATGTCGAAGCCGCCGCTGACGCACTGATGAGCACCGTCTCGGAGTGAGGTAGCGAACCGAACGACTTATTTTGGCAACATGAGCAACCCAATTTATGGCAACTACTGACAAAGCAGAATCGGCGAAACCGCAGGCCGAAGAAGTCGGGTGGGAGACGAAGGTCCGGTACTTTTTGAACAACGACCTTGTCCGGTCGTCGCCGTTCTGGGGCATCCCGTTCCTCCTGATGGGGATTGCCGTGTACGGCGGCATCGGTTTCAACACTGCTATTTCGTTGACAGACGCCCGCGGGCTGACGCCGCCGGATTACAGCCTTGGCAATCTGGATTTCGAGATGTACACGCAGGTGCTGGGGAGCAGCGCCTTCATCAGTGCGGCCCAGAACAACCTCGTGTTGTTGGTCGTTTTCACGACGATCTGTCTCCTGCTGGGACTGTTTCTCGCTATCCTGCTGGACCAGGGGATCAGGTACAACAACACGGTCCAGACGATCTACCTGCTGCCGATGGCGCTGTCGTTCGTCATCACAGCCCAGGTGTGGCTCTGGATGTACAACTACGACTTCGGGGTGATGAACATCATCACGAGAGCTATCGGCATCGGTCCGGTAGACTGGATCGGGAATCCGTCTATCGCCCTTGGGTCCGTGATATTCGCCCTCATCTGGCAGTTCAGCGGCTACACGATGGTCGTCTATCTGGCCGGACTCCGATCCCTGCCCGACGACCAGTTCGAGGCGGCACACGTCGACGGCGCGAGCACGCTCAAGACGTACATTCGGATCATCATCCCACAGATGAAGGAGGCGTCGGTCAGCGCGGCCGTCGTGTTGATGGTGTTCGCCCTGAAGGCGTTCACCTTCCTGTATGCCCTGACCGGCCGCTACCGGCCGCCCAACGGCACTGACATCCTGGCGACGCTGATGGTGCGCCAGGCGTTCAAGCTCGGGAAGTGGGCGTACTCGGCCGCCATCGCCACCTATCTCCTGCTCCTGGCGCTGGGGGTCATCGCACCGTATCTCTACTACCAGTACAGACAGGGGAGCCTCTAACAATGGCCAGTTCATCCTCGGACCAGACGTTCGACGTGGCATCGCTCGTTGAGGACTACAGCCTCTACCGCATCAGCCAGTACGTTCTGGTCATCCTGTTTATCGGGTTCTTCCTCGCACCGCTTGAGACGGGCATCATGACGGCGTTCAAGACGAACCGCGCCGTCGCCGAGACGATCCCGCTCATGCCGCCACTGGGCGAGGGATTCACGCTCGATAACATGACGTTTGCGCTGAACGCGCTTTCGGGCGCGTTCTTCAACTCCCTGTTCATGGCGATCCCGGCGACGATTGGGAGCGTCCTCTTCGGCAGCATGGCCGCCTACGGCCTCACGATGGTCGACTGGCGCGGACAGTTGGGCGTACTCGTGTTGTTCCTCATCGGGATCTTCCTGCCGTACCAGGCAGTGCTGGTCCCGCTGGCACGGTTCTGGAACAACATTTTCCCGCTCGCGTCGATGGTGGAGCCGCTGTTCATTGCGCTCCCGTTTTTGCAGGGCTATCACGCGAACCTCGTGCCGCTTATGATCACCCATATCGCGTACGGGATCCCGATCTGTACGATCCTCTTTCGGTCGTACTACCAGGGCCTCCCGTCGTCGTACGTGGAAGCGGCGAAGATCGACGGCGCGTCGATCACGAAGATCTACCGCCGGATCATCCTGCCGATCTCGAAGCCGATGTTCGGTGTGGTGTTCATCTACCAGTTCACCCAGATCTACAACGAATTCCTCTTCGCGTTTACGCTTATCACCGGGTCGGACACGCCCGAAGCCGTCGTGACGCTGATTCTCCCGGCCGTCGGGGCATCGACCTCCGGTGTCGACTTCGGCATCCGGATGTCGGCGGCGTTCCTCGCGGCGCTGCCGACGCTTATCATCTACGTCGCGTTCGCAGAACAGTTCGCTGAAGGACTGAAGACTGATGCATAACAATGGGACGAATTGAAATCTCACACATGACGAAACGGTTCGGCGACACGACGGCAGTCGAGGATCTCTCCCTCGACATCCCCGACAGCGAGTTCCTGGTGCTGGTCGGGCCGTCGGGCTGTGGCAAGTCGACGACGCTACGGTGTATCGCCGGCCTGGAATCCCCGACTGAGGGAAGTATCTACATCGGGGGCGAGCACATGAACTACCGGGTGCCACAGAACCGGGACATCGCGATGGTGTTCCAGGACTACGCGCTGTACCCCCACATGACTGTCCGGGAGAACATCCGGTTCGGCCTGGAGGAAGAATCGGGATACACGGCCGAGGAACGCGACGCCCGCGTCGAGGAGATCGCGGACCTGCTCGGCATCTCGTCGATGCTCGACCGGAACCCGGGCGAACTCTCCGGGGGCCAGCAACAGCGCGTGGCGCTGGGGCGGGCTATCGTTCGAGACCCCGAGGTGTTCCTGATGGACGAACCCCTGTCGAACCTGGACGCGGAACTGCGCGCCCAGATGCGGACCGAACTCCAGCAGCTACAGAACCGCTTCGACGTGACGACGGTGTACGTCACGCACAATCAGACGGAGGCGATGACCATGAGCGACCGCATCGCCGTGCTGAACAAGGGGAAACTCCAGCAGGTCGGCGAGCCCCTGGAGCTGTATCATGCCCCGGAGAACCGCTTTGTCGCCGGCTTCATCGGCGAGCCGTCCATGAACTTCGTCGAGGGCCGACACCAGAACGGGACGTTCACCAGCGAGTTCTTCGAGTACCCCTTCGACAGCGGGATCCGCGACGACCTCGGCGACACCAGCGACGTGGTGCTCGGTGTCAGGCCGGAGGATGTCGATCTGAAGCGGCTCCCCGAAGGTGGGTCGAGTGGCCTCGCGGATCACGAGTTCCGGATGACCGTCTCCGTGGTCGAACCCCACGGCGACCGAAACGTCGTCCACCTGCGGCACCCAGAGGACGCCTCGGAGTCCGAAGCGATACAAGCTCTCACCGCCGGCACGACTGTCGTCGATTCGGGGACCGACGTGATCGTCTCGGTCGACCCTGACACCGCCCACGTCTTCGATGCGGCCACCGGCGAAGCGTTACACAACCGCCGTCTCGAATCTGAAGTGGAGGTACACAATGTCTGAGCTGTCCCTCGACCACGTGACGAAGGTGTACCAGGACGATGACGAGGAGATCGTCGCCGTCGACGACATCTCCGTCGACATCAAGGACGAGGAGTTCCTGGTGCTTGTCGGCCCATCGGGCTGTGGCAAGTCGACGACGCTGCGGATGATCGCCGGCCTCGAAACCATCACCGAAGGCGAAATCAGTCTCGGTGGGACCGTCATCAACGACTTGGACACACAGGACCGCGACATCGCGATGGTGTTCCAGTCCTACGCGCTGTACCCGCACCTGACGGCCCGCGGGAACATGTCTTTCGGGCTCGAAGAGTCCACCGACCTGCCGGATGCCGAAATCGCGGAGCGCGTCGAGGAGGTGGCGTCGATGATGGGCATCGACGACCTGCTGGACCGCAAACCGGGCGAACTCTCGGGCGGCCAACAACAGCGGATCGCGCTCGGACGGGCTATCGTCCGGGACCCCGAGCTGTTCCTGATGGACGAGCCGCTGTCGAACCTGGATGCGAAGCTCCGGGCGGAGATGCGGACCGAACTCCAGCAGCTCCAGCGCCAGCTCGGCGTGACGACGATATACGTCACCCACGACCAGACGGAGGCGATGACGATGAGCGACCGCATCGCCGTCATGGACCAGGGCGAGCTTCAGCAGGTCGGCGAGCCCCTGGAGCTGTACCACGACCCGAACAACATGTTCGTGGCGGGCTTCATCGGCGAGCCGTCGATGAACTTCCTCCACGGGGAGTACAGCGACGGGACGTTCGTCAGCGAACTGTTCGAGTACCAGTTGGGTCGTGAGATCGACGACGCCGTTTCCGGGACCGCAGAACTGGTCCTCGGTATCCGACCGGAGGAAATCGAGCTCCTCGACGACGCGGATATCGGCGACGACCCGACACACGAGTACGAGATGCACGTGACCGTCGTCGAGCCGATGGGCGACCAGAACGTCGTCCACCTCTCGCGTCCGGGGACTGACGACATGTCCGACAACCTCGTCGCCGTGACCGAGGGCCTCCGGAACGTAACCGAGGACAGTACCGCGACGATCAGAATTCCGGCGGATGCAGTCCACTTCTTCGACGGGAGCACCGGCATGTCGCTGCACAACCGACAGCTCGATCTCACCGAAGAAACGCTTCGGCTCTGAGGTCGGGTACTCGATTCTACCGGTGAAAACAGTACTGCGGGCTTACAGCGCGCTGTCAGCGAAGCCGCCGTCGACGGTCAGCACTTCGCCGGTTACGTACGATGAGGCGTCGCTGCCCAGGAACACCGCGGCCCCGACGATCTCCTCGCGTTCGGCGACGCGGCCGGCCAGCGCTCGCTCGTCGATCTTCGCCCGTTTTTCGGTTCCTTCGGCGTAGGTCTCCTTGTTCTGTGGTGTGATGACGAAGCCGGGCGCGATGGCGTTGGCGCGGATACCCGGTGCTAACTCCTTCGCAGAGGCGCGAGTGAACGACTCGACGCCGCCCTTGGCCGCAGCGTAGGCCGGCAGGTCGGCCATCGACAGGCGAGCAGCCATCGATGAGATGTTGATGATCGAGCCGTCCTCGTCCATCGCGGGGGCCAGTTCCTGCGTGACGCGGCGGACGCCGTCGAGGGCCACGTCGGTGACGAAGTCCCAGTCATCGTCGCTGATGTCGAGGATCCGCTCACGGGAGATAGCGCCCTGCGAGGCGACCACGATGTCTATGCCGCCGAACGCGTCGACGGCCGTTTCGCGGAGCCGTTCAAGCGAGTCGGCGTCCGTCACGTCACAGGTGACGCGGGCGGTGTTCCCGCCGCGTTCCTCGATAGCGTCGGCGGTCTCGTTGACTGCGTCCTCGCTCCGGCTCGTGGCGATCACGTCCGCGCCCTCGGCGGCAAAGCCCAGCGCGATAGCCTGCCCGATCCCGCTCGTCCCACCGACGACGATGGCCCGTTTGTCACTAACTGTTACCGGCGTGTGTTCGTAGGCAACCATACCCGAACCTCGACGCTCGCCCACATTACGCTTTTGGGATCGTGCGGCGAAATCCCATAGAATTATACGGACCGGTGACGACTCTCCGCATATGCGGGGATTAGCTAAAGTTAGTCGTACCAGCGGCGCAATGGAGTTCATCGACCGAAGCCGGCCGGAGCCGGCCGCCGACGAGGCACTCGTCGAGATCGACTACGCCGGGCTGTGTGGCAGTGATGCGGGGATCTACGAGTTCGAGTCCGCCTTCGAGCGCATGGAGCTCCCGACGGTCATCGGCCACGAGTACGCCGGCCGTGTCATCGAGACCGGTGACAACGTCACAAAGTTCGCTGTCGGCGACCGTGTCGTCGAGCGCCCGATCCGGGGCTGTGGCGACTGCTACCAGTGCGAGATCGGGTCGGCGAACGTCTGCCAGGATGCGGTGATCACCGGCGTCGACCATGACGGCGCGTACAAACAGTTCATCACGGTGCCTGAGCGGGCGCTGCATCCGGTCCCGGATTCTGTCCCACAGCAACACGCCGCCGTCGTGGAGCCGACGAGCATCGGCGCGCGGGCGGTCATCGAGAACTCCCGGGTCTCTCCCGGCGACCGCGTGCTGGTCGAGGGTCCCGGTCCAATCGGACAGCTGACCGCACAGATCGCCGCCGCACAGGGCGGCACAGTGACGGTGTCGGGCGTCGGCCCGGACGCCAACTATCGGCTGCCGCTGGCCGAGGACCTGGGCTTCGAGACGATCAACGTCGCCGAAGACGACTTCGAGGCCCGCCGTGACGAACAGACGGACGGCATCGGCTACGACGTGGTCTTCGACACGACCGGCCATCCGTCGGGGCTGCCCTCGGCCGTCGACGCGGTCCGGAAGGGCGGGCAGATCGTCCTCGTCGGCCAGACCGGCGAGACGACGATGGAGTACTCACCGCTGGTCCGTTCCGAGATCGACCTGCAGTGTTCCTACGCGTCGATGTACGAGGACTTCGAGCGCGCACTCAGGCTCATCGACAGCGGCGACGTGGACTGTGAGACGTTCATTGACGACCGATTCTCCCTCGAAGACGCCGACGAAGCGTTCGAGTCGTTCATCGGCGGTGAGACCTGCAAGCCGGTGTTCGACGTGTCGCAAGTCTGGGAGTGAAACCGGTATCCCTGGCAGTGCGGGGAGGATAAACCACGGACTACACGTTCCACATTGTGGAATAGTTGTTTGGGGCCTGACTGTCCAAACAGTGCTTTGCAGTCGTAGCGTTCGGCCCGGAGGACTGGATTTCCGGTCAGTTGAGTCTCATCCACGACACCAGCCACCCGATTTTGTTCCGAATGGGGGCAATCTTGTTCACTATATCTGAACACAGGTCATACGCTGACATGGCACTGTTTGGGATCATGCGCCCACAGCAGTGAGTGTCGAAGCCCCAAGAATCCAGGCTGGTCACTGCTGCATCGCGCGAAGAAGTATATAGAACAGAATCTAGCAATATATTTTCGGCGAGGAAGCCACTGGTCTGTCCCAGATGATTGAACAACTGTTTAATAGGAGGGCGTGCCATGTCGGGGTATGGCAAAGACCGCCCAGAACCCAGTCAAGTCGGTCGAAACGACGTTCAAGGTGCTGGACGCGCTGAAAGACCTCGACGGTGCCGGTGTCACCGAGTTGGCCCAGCACCTCGATATTCCGAAAAGTACGGTTCACAACTATCTGAGTACGCTGGAACAGGAAGAGTACATTGTCAACAGGGACGGGGTGTACGAGGTGGGACTCCAGTTTCTGGAACTGGGGGCATATGCTCGTCACCGGGAGAAACTGTTCAAAATCGCGAAGCCGGAGGTCGACAGGCTGGCGTCAGAGACCGGCGAACTCGCAAACATCCTCGTTGAGGAGCACGGGCGCGGGTCGTACCTGTATCGGGCCCGCGGTGACAAGGCGGTGCAGGTCAAGGCCCACGTTGGCACCCGCGTCCCCCTCCACACGACAGCGCTGGGAAAGACGGTCCTCGCGCACATGTCGACCGAACAGGTCGACGCCATCATCGACCGGCACGGACTCGGCGGCGAGGCCAGCAAGTCGATCAGTACCCGCGAGGAACTGGAAGCGGAACTGGCCGACGTTCGTGAGCGAGGTGTCGCCTTCGACGACGAGGAGCGCCTTGAAGGCCTCCGCTGTGTCGCTGCACCGGTGCTTAACCACGACAACGAGGTTATCGGCGCGATCAGCGTTTCGGGGCCGACGAACCGGTTCCGCGGCGACCGCTTCCGCGAGGAACTCCCGCAGAAAGTTCTGGAAGTCGCAAACGTCATCGAGCTGAACGTCACCTATTCGTAACAGCGCGTTCAGAATTGCTGAACATTGTTGCGGTCTTGTGGCATACAGTCGAGTTCTCGGCTTTGCGACAGTAGCGGCCGTGAATTGGGTGTGTACTGCTACTGGGGGTGTTCGGTGTTAGCGCGTAATTTCACGGTAACTGTATTCGCATGACCGTATCGATGTGATTCGACGCTACCTGCCGTGTAAACTGTGCGTAATTGAAGGGGTCAACGCTAACTCGGCCCCAGATCAGACGTTCATTATTGATGAACGTGATCTAGCGCCGTTTTGCTGTTCTTGAGGCGTCGTTCCCCTGATTGTCCAACGATTTCAACGGGAGTTCATTCAGAATAACGATTGTACGGTTGTTTGATTCACTGGGAACCAGTATAATATCGATAGTTGGATCTATCGATGCCGAAAATAATGTGTCGCACCGGCAGGAACGCAGAAAAGACAGCATAACCCAGTGAGTGGATATGCAAAGCCTAGAGAGAAGAGCATTGATGGAAATATAGATCTACTTCTACCGTATCTAAGACGATAAACTAGTATTTAGAGTCTATTTCAGGATAATTGATTGCGAGATGCGTCCGTACCGCCGAAGGATTCAGGAGTCGACGATAGCTACGGGTCGATACAGTTGTTCGCAACAGATAGCAGCGATGTGGGCACCGGTTACGCGAGGAACTGGACGCCGAGAGCCAGCAGGAACAGGACCACGACGCCGACCGATGACAGTTCGAGCCACCGGGACCGCACGTCGGCGGACCTGATACTCGCGACGAACAGCGTGCCGACGATACCCACCAGTACGACCAGCCCTAGGTACACCGCGTTCAGTGCTGATGCCATGGTATATCATTACACAGCCCGACAGTAAACGTTAGTGGTCGGAGGATTCGCGCCACAACGGTAATGTGACCCTGTCTCATAGTCAGGGGCATGCGCCTCGAACTGCGAATCTGTAAACACTGCTATGAGGGGGATCACGGCAACGCCGAGAAGACTGCCGTGACACAGGATATGGTCGCCTGTGCCGAACAGGTCCGCGAGTACAAGGACCTCATTGGACTCGACGCGCTCTATATCACCAGAGTCGAGGAGGGCGATCCCGGCGGTGCGGAGGCACTGGACGTTATCGTCGCCAGCATTCAGGGCGATCAGGTCGCCCTTTCGGATACGCAGCTTGTCATGGAGGACGGCGACGGTAACATGCTCGTCTACCCGGAGCCCAAAGACATCCTCAAGGTGTTGACGCGGAACCTGAACCAGATTCAGGAGCAGACCCGGCAGGATGTCGATGTCGAGCTATCACCGGAAGGACAGGCACTGATCGCGTAGTCACACGGCAAAAAACGGCGTTCAGTCGGTTCAGTTCTCGGCGTCGTCCGATTCGGGCTGGCCGCCGTCAGTCTGGGGTTCGCCCCCGTCGGCCGCCGCCGTCGGTTCCCGGTCTTCCTCTAACTGCTGTTCCCAGCGGATGCGCAGGACGTTCCCGTACATCGACAGCACGAGACCGACGCCCAGCACGACCATCCCCAGGTTGATGCCGACGGTCAGCAGGATGCTCGATGGCCCGCCACCGATTGCGAGCTCACGCGGCACCGGATACCCCTCGTCGAAGATGCTCCCGATGAGCACTGAGACGATGCCGATGACGGTCATCGCGCCGAAGATGGTCGAGACGGTCCGCCACGACGGCGACAGCGAGAGCCGTTCGATACCCGTCGTATCTGGCTCCTCGTCGTCGTCGCCGTGGTGTTCCGGCACCATGCTGCGGGGGATGAACGCCTTCGTCTCGACGGGGTAGAAGGCGGGGTGCATCCCGTGCTCGAAGATGTGGAACATGACCCCCATCAGCATGATGACGCCCAGCAGGCCGTGGAACGTGACGAAGGCCATCGCAGCGGCCTTGGTCTGGAACATCGCGGCGAGCCCGGTCTTGCTCCAGATGAGCAGCCCCGAGATCGCAAGCAGGGTCAGCTCGATGGAGAAGATCGCCACGACGCCCTTGCCGATGTAGGACAGCAGCGGCACTTCGTCGGCCTTGTAGCCGGCGAACTGCCGCGCGCTCGGGTGGCGCTCATCGGCCCGGCCCAGCACGAACTGGATATCCTGGATGAACGCGTCGATGTCGGCTTTCGCGGGGAGGATCTCCGAGAAGTTGCTCCGACCGGTCGAGGAGATCACCTGCAGAGTGACCCAGAAGACGACCAGCGCGACCAGCCCGATGCCGGTGATGCGGTGGATCGCCGTCACACCCGAGGCCCCGCCCATCAGCGTCAGCATCCACCACAGTTCGTCGTTGAACATGATGGCGTAGCCGGTGAAAAACAGCAGGAACACGTCCAGTCCCAGCAGCGAGTGGAACAGGGTCGTCACGCGGGTGAACTTCCCGTGGTCTAAGTTGCTCATGCGCTATCACCCCCCTGTCCGTCGCCGCCGGCCGGCGACCCGCCGTCGGCCGCGACGGCTTCGCTGACATCCTCGCCCGGATCACGCATCTGGCCGGCGAGGCGCTGGAACGCCGCCCAGTGGATGAACACCATCACGAGAATGAACGCGCCCATGATCACGTCGGCCGCGTGGATGAGCGCGATGAGGAAATCCAGTGCGGGGATCGTGTTGCCGAACACCCAGTCCGCGCCGATGCCGCCGCCTTCGACGCTCGGGTTGACACGGTACAGCGACTCGTAACCGATTCGAAAGCCCTGTGCCCAGAACAGCGACAGCCCTGCGACCACGAGGCCAACGACCGCGCTGATGAGCACCGAGACGCGACTGTACCCGTTTACGTCCGGTAAGTCGTCCCTGTCTGTCATTGGAACTCACTGGCGTCCTCGCCAAAGATGATGTCCATGGCCACGTCGTTGAAGAACGTGCCGCTGTCCCTGTTGTCCAGTTCGTCCGAGATTTGGGCGGGCGTCCCGACCAGGATAGCATCGGTGGCACACTCCTCGGCACAGGCCGGTCCCTTGCCGACATCCTGGCGTTCCTCGCACATGGTACACTTGTCCATGTTGCCACCGCTACCGACCAGGTTGGCGACCCCTTCGTCCTCGCTCGGGAACTGCGGCGCGCCGAAGGGACACGCCGAGAGGCAGTACTGACAGCCGATACAGAGGTCGTCACGGACCCGCACGAAGCCGTTCTCCTTCGAGATGAGCGAGTCGGTCGGACACACCGACACACACGGCGCGTTCGAGCAGTGATAACACTGCATCGGCACCGCGGTCTCACCGGGTGACTCACCCTGCTCTATCGCTTTGCCGCTGCTGGCGTTGAGCCCGGACGCGGCTTCCTGGCCTTCGAGCATCGTCGCGATGCTGATTCGCTGTTCGTCGCGTGGAACGTCCCACGTTCGTTTACAGGAGACGACACAACCACCACAGTCGATGCACGCTTCGACATCCGGGAAGATCCGCGCGTCCTCGCCGGTACTCATCACGCCGTCGTGCATCACTTCGTTGCCTGTTGACATGCTAGTTCACCTCATTGTACCGTCGAGTTGTCGCGGACATCGAAGTCCTTCTGTGTCCCAATGTCCTGTTCGTCCTGCGGGAACGTGATATCGAGATCCACGTCGATGTTGTACTGCTCTAGTACCTCCGGCGTCGCCGGGTTGACCGCGACCATCGACACCTTCGTCTCCTGCATCTGGGTCTCTACGTCGTACCCGCGGGACGTGATGGCGTTGGCCGAGTCCCCGATGGCGTACGGCACGTGGCCGTCGGGATAGCTGTCCTCCAGGCTCTCGCCTTTGAACACGCCGCCCCAGTGGTACGGGAGGAACACTTCGCGGTCGTTGGGCCGGTCCGTGACCCGTGCCTTGACAAGCACGGAGCCGCGGTCCGTCGAGGAGATGACGATGAGGTCGCCGCCGTCAACGCCGAGTTCCTCCGCCCGGGTCGGTGAGATCTCCGCGTACATGTGCGGTTGCAGGTCGGCGGTGTGGATGTTGTTCCGCGTCTCCGCTCCGCCGCCCTGATGCTCGACCTGCCGCCCGCTGGTCATTATCGTATCCAGGTCCGGCCCCTCGTCCTGGTTGTGGATGATGTCCGTCGCCTGCCGTTGCTCTTCGAGGTTGTTCTGGTCGAGCCGGTAGAAGTTCCGCTGCTGGCCGTTGGCCGGCCACTCGTTCAGCAGTTCCGTATCCGGCCCCTCGATGGGTTCGCGGTGGACCGGCACCTTGTCGAGGAAGCTCCAGACGACGGCTCGCGCCCGGCCGCGCCCGGTCGGTGCGTCGGGCTGGCTGTAGTCGTACTCCTCGTAGAACTCGGGGTCGACCCCCTCGCCGATCATCGTCGTCAGGTACTCGTCGAACACCGCGCTCCCGGTATCAGGATTGTTCAATGCCTGTGCGGCGGTGTACACCGATTCCTGATTATCGAGCGCGTACTGCTGCGGGATGGTGAGTTCGTCCGGCTGGACCTCCTGTTCGGGGTCGATGAGGCTCTGTGGCGGTGTCACCTTCCAGCCCGGATACTCCGGGATGCCGTGGATCATGCCGTCCTCGGCCGTGTCGTCGTCGTCGGCCCAGTCGGGGTTGTACGGCGCACGCGTCAGGTCCAGGGCCTCCTCCTGGCTCTCGTAGCGGTCGCCGACAGCGTCCAGGGTCTCCTGCATGGGGTAGTCGTCGTCGGTCGGCATCTCGTCCCAGTCTTCCGGGGTGGGTGCCGAGACGCCCCAACGGGTCCGGAAGTCCTGCCCCCCGTTGTTGGGATCCAAGTCGTCGTTCCAGATGATGGGCGTACCCGGATGGTCCTCGCCCCAGCAGGGCCAGGGGAGCATCCAGTACTCGCCCGCGACAGGCGTCCCTTCGGCCCCCTTGAGATCCTCGTTGGAGAACGCCCAGTCGTACTCCAGGTGTTGCTGGAGCCGTTCGGGGGTCTGTCGGTAGCCGATTGTGTTGGTCCCGAGGTTGAACTCCCGGACGACGCCCTCGTAGCTCGACTTGCCGTTGTACAGCTCCGAGCCAGCGCCCCAGTCGAAGTGTTCGCCAAAGCCCAGATAGCCGGCCAGTTCCTGCATGATCTGGAGGTCCGGCTTGGAGTTGTGGGCCGGCGAGCGGACCGGTTCGGACCACTGCACCGACCGGTTCGTGTTGGTCAGCGAGCGGTGGTGTTCGTACTGACTGGATGCTGGCAACAGCAACACTGGCGGCCCCTCCTCGTAGTTTGGCAGCACACTGGCGACCGAGGGGAACACGTCGATGACCACCAGCAGGTCGAGGTTCTCCATCCCCTCTTTCATCTGCTCCATCTCGCTGATGGAGTTCGCCGAGTGGCCCCAGAAGACGGCGATCTTCGTCTGGTCGGGCTGGTAGATCGGCGTCTCCTGATACCGGTCTTCCTGATCGAGGGCCGACTCGAACCAGCGGGCCACCGTCAGCCCGTTCTGGAACATCATCGAGTTCTCCGCCGGGTTCTCCGGGCCGTGGTCGCTGTTTGGCGGCAGCGAGTCGATGTCCTCGCTCCCCTCGTAGTTCGGGCTCTGGCGGACGTACTTGTCCGGCGGCATCAGCTCGAACTTGTCGTACATGTCGGCGAACGACGTGGAGCCGCTGGTCTCCGGTGTCTTGTCCCAGATTTCGGCCCACCACGACCACCCGCCGGCCGTGAGGCCGTAGTAGCCCGGCAGGATGTGGCTTGCGACGGCGAGGTCGGTCGCTCCCTGAACGTTCGCGTGGCCGCGCATGACCTGTAAGCCGCCGCCGCTCCGGGCCGCGCTCCCGGAGGCGAGACTCGCCATCGCGTACGAACGGATGTTCTGGGTCCCGTTGTTGTGCTGGGTCCCGCCCATCGCCCACTCGATCTGGATGTGGGGCCGGGCCTCGTCGATCATATCGGCGATGCGCTCGATGTCCTCGGCGGACACCCAGGTTATCTCCTCGACGGTTTCCTTGTCGTATTCGTCCAGTTCGGCGTCGACATCCTCCCAGCCCTGGACGCGGTCGGTGAGCATGTTCTGCCCGCTGTCGTCCGCGTCGGGGTCCATCGCGAGCCCGTGCTTGTCGCGGAGCTCTTTGATGATACCCATCATCAGGGCCACGTCGGTCCCCGGACGGAACCGCATGAACTCGTCGGCGTGGGCCGATGTTTTCGTGAACCGCGGGTCCAGATTGAGGATGGTCCCGCCGCGTTTCTGGCCTTCGAGGATGTGCTGCATCGCAATCGGGTGTGCCTCGGCCGGGTTCTGCCCGATGATGATGTTCAGGTCGAAGTTCCGGTAGTCCTGAACGGTGTTCGTCATCGCGCCGTATCCCCAGGTGTTTGCCAGCCCCGTCACCGTCGTGGAGTGGCAAATCCGGGCCTGGTGGTCGATGTTGTTCGTGCCCATGAACCCCGCCAGCTTTCGGATGGCGTAGGCCTCCTCGTTGGAGTGGTGGGCGCTGCCGAGCAACATCACGCTCTCGCGGCTGTGCTCCGCGTCAACGTCGACGGCCTCGTTCGGCGATACGTCGGAGTCGGGCCACAGCGCCTGGATATCGGTCGACAGGCGGTCGTAAGCCTCGTTCCACCCCATCTTGCGCCACTCCCCGTCCTCCTGTATCATCGGGTGTTTGAGGCGCTTCTCGGAGTGTTCCGTCTCGTAGATACCGGCCCCCTTTGAACACAGCGACCCTGCATTTATTGGGTGTTCATGCCACGGCTCCATGCCGACGAAGGAGTTGCCCTCCTTCTCGCCACGGAAGCCACAGCCGACTGAACAGTAGTTACAGATCGTCTTGGTCAGTTCAGTGTCCGTGTCTGTGCCGTCCGTTTCGTCGCCGCTCTCCTGGAGTGCCTGACCGGCCCCGCTGACGCCAAGGGCGACGCCCCCCGCGAGGGCGCTCGCTTTCATAAACGAGCGCCGATCAAGGTCCAGTGAGACTGGGTCCTGTTGTGTACTCATGGTGAATGGTGCCCATCCATTACCGATGCTGTCCACAGTGGCCACGCAGTTTGGTCTGTCATTGTCTGTCTAGGCCTACCTCACATTCAGGGTCATACATGATAAAAGATGGTATATTTTACCATAAGAGATCCAGGAATTTTTTGTCGTGCCAAAATTTTGGGGGTTATATTCAGGAATAGATGTGTGAACCCTCCGCAAGGTCTATAACCGGGACAGGGTTTTGCATGATTAATGAACACGGGCGCCTTCGTGTGTTCCTGTGGTGGATCGTGTGACATCGACCTCGAAGCAGTTCGGGACGGGGTCGACGAGGTCGATGTCGTGGCCAGTTCCGAACTCCTCTGTCAGGACGGCCTGGCCGGGATGTCGAAGGTCATCGAGGAGTACGACCTCGATCAGGTCATCGCCACGACGCCCGAGCCGTCCTGTCAGGACCGCATCCGCGGGCTCGCCGACGAACACGACCTGCATCCCGAGGCGTCGGTGTTTGTCGACCACCGGGAAACCAACGCCTGGGTCCACGACGAGGCGGCGGCCACCGACAAGACGGCCCGCCTCATCAACGCCAAGGAGGCCGGCCTGCGCGAGGAAGCGCCGTCGCGGACGGTGTCGAAAGACGCGGGCAACCGTGTTGCCGTCGTGGGCGACCCCGGCGCGGCCCGGTCGCTGACCGACGACGCCGACGTGACGTTCATCGCCGACGGCCGGGACTTCGCCGACGTAGAGGGGCTGGGCGACGTGCGGATGGAACGGGGACGAGTCGTCGACATCGACGGGTCCTACGGCGAGTACGAACTCACCCTGGAGGCCCGGGTCACCGACGACTGCATCGACTGCATGGACTGTGTTCGAGAAGGGCCAGACGGGATGGTGACGGAGTTCCCCGTCGACATTCACCCCGACGCGCCCGACGGCGAGTGGACCGACACGTGTCCAACCGACGCCATCGACCTGAAGGGAGTCACCCGTACCGTCGAGGTCGACCAGGTCATCTATCCCGGCGGCCGCGACGACGCCCGCGGCGGCCGGCTCGGATTTTACACCGGACCAGTCGACGCCGGGACCATCGCCGCCGTCGAATCGCAACTGGGCGGCATCGAGAAGCCGCAGTTCCTCGACCTCGACATGGATGTCTGTGCCGCCGGTGCGTCGAGCCAGGAGGGGTGTACGGCCTGCGTGGACGCCTGTCCCCACGGCGCGGTCGACCGGCCGACCATCGACTCCGTCGAGTTCGACGAGGCGGCCTGCGAGAACTGCGGGGCCTGTACGAGTGCCTGTCCAACGGGCGCGACACAGCTCCGTGAATCCTCGAACCGACGGCTCGCGCGCGAAGTCGAGGCGATGCTGGAAGACGACGCGGATGAGGGTTTGCTCTCACGTGGCGACAGCGCAGGTATCGACACGCAGGTCATTGCGTTCGTCTGTTCGGAGTACGCGGCGGAACGGCTCCGCGCTCACGGGCGCAAAGCCGTCCGGTCGGGCGACCTCGACTACCCGCCGATTCTCCCGGTTCAGGTCAACTGCACGGACACGGTCGGCGAGGCCCACGTCATGCACGCGCTGGCGGCCGGCGCGGACGGCGTCGCCATCGTCGGCTGTGGCGGCTCCTGTCTCCACTCCGGCCCGGACCCCAAGCAGGACCTCGTCGACCGCCTCAATCAGGCGACGACCGACCTGGGCCTGGGCGACCGGGTGGGCTTTTTCGCGCCGGAGGCCGGCAACCCCGAGGCGTTCGTCGAATCGCTCTCGGGCTTCGTCGAGTTCGGGCTGGAAGAAACGCCGATTCCGGCCGGCGACTACGAGGCGACGGGCCGCAGCGACACTGACCGCGAGGAGCCCCGCCCCAACCCCGACTTCGACTCCCACGGCTGGACCTTAGAGAGCGTGCGGACCATTCTGGAACACGTCGAGCCGGAACGCGAGGTGATTCGTGGACTGAAGGACTTCGGCGTCATGGACGTGAACGATTCGTGTACGCTGACGCCGACCTGTACGAACCTCTGCCCGACCGACGCCATCCAGCGGACCGGCCAGGGCGAACTGGCGTTCAACCACGCGGACTGCGTGAACTGCGGCCTCTGTGAGGAAGGCTGTCCGGAGACGGCGATCACGATGCATGACGGGCTGGATCTCTCCTTGCTCCCCGAGAACCGCGACGGCGAGGCCTGGGTGACCGTCCACGAGGGCGACATGCTCGAATGCGTCCGCTGTGGCAAGCCGTTCACCAGCGTCGCCTCCGCCGACAAGATCGAGGAGGAGGTCGGCGACCAGGTCGAGGGGCTGGCCCCCGACGCCGACCACAGCGTCTTCGAGTACTGTAGCGACTGCCGGAGTCGTCTGCTGTTCGATCAGGGGGAGAAGCGATGAACGACGCGGCCGTCTACGAGGCCCGCCTGGAACTCGTGGATTTCGTCATCGACGTGTTCTGGGACGTGCCCGAGGAGGCGTTCGTCGAGCGGCTATTGAGTGGTGATATCCAACTGCCGGAGGACTCGATCAACGACCAGCTTGACGAGGGCTTCGAGATGCTTGCGGCGTGGATCGACGACAACGCCGACCGGCCGGTCTCGGACGTGCAGGTCGACCTCGAACGGGAGTACACGAACCTGCTCGTCGGCCCGCGACCGCCGGTGTTGCCCCACGAGACGAACTACCGCGAGGACACGGAGTTCATCGGCGAGGGGCTCGCCGAAGTCGAGGCCAGCTACGCGGCGGCGGGGTGGGCACCGCCGGAAGAATACCCCGAAGAGGAGGATTTCATCGCCGTCGAACTGGCGTTCCTGCGCTATCTCATCGAACGCCAGCGCGCCGGTGACGAGGAGACCGTCGGCTACGAGCGCGTGTTCATCGAGCAACACCTCAGCGAGTGGGTCGTCGACTTCACCGACGAGATGCGCGAGGAGGCCGACGACGGGCTGTTCCTGGCGGCGGCGCTCGTCTGTGAGGGGTTGGTCCGGTTCGAGGACGAAATCGTCGCTCAGATCGGGTAGCCGGACGGTTACCGGATGCGGAGCACGAGTCCCATGCAGGCGAGGAGGCCGACGACCATCAGCACTTTCACCGCCGGCAGCAGGACCGCCATCGTCTGCTCCATGAGAAAGAGCGACTGCCAGGAGTTGACCGACCGTGCGATGACTGCGACGGCTCCCGCGCCCGCGACCAGCACGCAGAGGAGCGTCACCGACGCCGCGGCGACGACGCCGAAGGGATTCGCGCGCAGTCGCTCACGCATCTGTGACCACCCGCCGACCGACGACGAGGACAACGAACAGTGGGACGAGGACGAGCAGCAGGCGGCTCACGAACAGGCCGATGTAGCTGATAGTCGATTGGAGATGGATCTCCCAGTGCCAGCTCCCCTTGAGTTCAGCGATGAGACCGATTGTGCCGACGACGAGCAGGCACAGCGCCAGGAGCGTGACGAGTGTGTAGACTAGCGCCCGGACGTACCCGAGCACCGTCGCGGCATCGAGTCGGGAGGTCGTCTGTTCGGTCGCCATCAGCTCCCCTCCCCGGCCCAGTGTTGCTGGTAGATGTCGTACGTGATGACGACGAGGACCACGATCCCGACACCGAGGACCGCTGCGCCCGTGTCGGGCGGAAACGGGAGGTCGAGCCCCGATTCCGTATGCATGACGATATTTAGCATGGGACGTGGTACGGACTGACAAGTAAAAAACCGTTGTGACCTGTTCTCCTGAGACAAAGTTTTTCCCCGCGTGGCCCTACCCTTGTCACAACATACCATGAAATCGCGACGCGGGCTGCTGCTTCGACTCTCCGCGTTCACTGGAGCAGCCGGCCTCAGCGGCTGTTCATCCCTGCTGGCCAAGCAAGCGGAGTCGCCGACCGGGAACCTCGACCCGAACCCACGGGCCGACGACCTCCCGATCCGCCAGCACGCCTGGAACGACCGCCTCCGACGTGACGGCGACGGCAACGAACTGCTGCCGCGTCACTTCCGGCTGTTCATGCTCGACCTCGACGTTTCGCCCTCGGATTCGGCCGCGGAGACGGTCGAACTGGCGATGCGAACGCTCGAAGACGCCTACGAGTTCAACAGCGACGGGCTCCTGCACATACTTGGCTGGGGGACGAGCTACTTCGACGCCCACGGCTCGCTCGACGCGTCACCGATACGCAGCCCGCGGGTCCTCTCCCGGACGGACGACCCCGACCTGCAGGCCTTCGACGCGATGCTTGTCCTCGCCAGCGACGTGCCCTCCCAGCTCGCGGCCGCCGAATCCGCGATGTTCGACACGCGGCCGACGCTTGCGGGCGCGGACGTGCAAGGCCGACTCGGGGACGTGTTCTCGGTCGCCGACCGCCGCGGGGGGTTCATCGGCGAGGGACTGCCGGCGGCCCACGCCGACGCCGAGGGCGTCCCCTCGACCATCCCCGAATCGGCCCCGATGTTCTCTGGGTTCTTTTCGGGCCGGTCGGGGAGCCAAGCCAGCGAGGACCGCATCACGATCTCTGACGGTCCCTACGCCGGCGGGACGACGATGCACCTCTCGCGAATCAACGAGGCCTTCGACAACTGGTGGGAGCTCGCCCAGTCCGAGCGCGTCCAGCGGATGTTCTCGGCAGAGTTCTCCCCGGAAGACATTGATAGGGGTGACCTCCCCTTCGCTGACATGGTCCGAGAACACGCCAGCGAAGACGGGCAGGTCGGCCACTGGGAGAAGGTCGCCCGCGCCCGCAAGGACGGGGAGCCGATCATCCTCCGCCGGGATTTCAACACGATTGACGGCGGCCAGGCCGGGATCCACTTCCTCTCGCTGCAGGCAAACCTCGGGGACTTCGAGGCGACCCGCGACGCGATGAACGGCTGGTGGCTCCGCGAGGAACACGAGGAGTTGCGCGACCGGCAGAACAACGGCCTACTGGAGTTTATCGAGGTCGTTTCGCGGGCGAACTTTTACGTCCCGCCGCGTGACAGACGGGCGTTCCCGAGCACGTAGCGGACGCTCGCCAAATCGGGAGTTCGGTCCGCAGAAACAGACTGTGCGCTTACTCTTCGTCGTCGTCCGCTGTCGTGTCGTTCTGGTTCACGTCACCCGGCCAGACGCCGTGGTCCCAGACTTCGAAGCCGTTGAACATCTCTGTCGCGCCCTTTGGGTTCCAGTGACTGTCTTCATGTGCCATTGTGAATCAACTATCGTGTGGTTTCGGCTTAAGCTTTGGTGCCGTCACTCCGACGGCGTCCCCGGCGGTTTCTGTTCGTCCGTGACCTCGTCGAGGAACGCGTTGGCGTAGAGATCGACGTGCATCTTCAGGACCGCGCTCTCGTCGATGCCACTCTCCTCGGCCTGCCGACGGAGCAACGCGGCCAGTTCCTCGGTCGGGTCGTACCGGATTTCGCGGCCGTCGACCTCGAACTTAACGTCGTGGGACTGGGAGACGAGGTGTTCGATCTCCAGCAGCGCCTGCTCGACTTTGGTCTCCATCGCCGCGTCGATGTCCTCTAACCGCCGGTCGGCCCACTCCTGGGCCGCCTCGTACAGGCGGTCGCTGACCTCGAAGGCGAGCGTCAAAACGACACCCCCTCGCCTTCGAACTCGGGCGTCCACAGCGTCGTTTCCTCACACACCGGACAGTTCTGTCGGCGCGGCTGCCCCTCGAACGCCGAGAGGTCGATCATCTGGCCGCATTCCTCGCAACTGTAGTATGTCATTCGTCGGATGGGGGCCAGGACTGGGGTGCCGGATCCGCTTCCGTAATCTCGGCGTACAGGACCACGAGCGTCCCGAGGACGATGGCCAACACGGCGATGCCGGCGAGACCGCCCAGCGCGTTCTGGCCGACGAACGACGCTGTTCCGGTACCGAACTCGATCGTCGACAGTACTTCGAACAGTGTCAGTAACAGCCAGACGAAGGCCCCCAGTACCACGAACGTGAGTATCTTCGACTGGTGGACTGCGGTTCGGAGTGTCATTGTCGTTCGTGTACAACAATGACTATCAAGCGTTATAAATATGCGGCGTTATTCCTCGGCGAGTTCCCAGTCGGCCTTTTCCGCGGCGTCGGCGAGCGGAATGAACTCCCAGCCCGTCCGTTCGGCGATTGGCTCGTCGCCCAGGCGGCCGACAAGGACCATCCGCTCGGCGAAAAACATCGAATGCTCGTCGATGTCGGCCAGCCGTTCGGCCGGCTCCTGGCCCGCGCCGCTGAAGAAATCGGCGTCGATGCCGTGGTCGCGCTGGAACTTGTTGATGACGAAGGCGTCGACATCGCCGACGATACCGACCCAGTCAGCCCACGCCCGTGCCTCCTGAAAGACCCGCTGTGGGTCGGCGAGCTGCCGGGCCGCGTCGTAGGTCACCGCCATCGTCATGTCGTCGATGCCGCCGCCGTGGGGACCGCTCGCTTCGACTGACTCCTCGCCGGCGGCGGGGTCCTCGGCGACGTTCGAGGCTGGGTCAGTGTCAGTCGCGGCTGCGCCGCCCGCGCCGCCGCTGTCTGTCGGGATGCCGACCGGCTTGTCCTTGTTCTCTCTGGGGACGTGCGGGACCGTCTGGCCCGCGGGGTCCGAATCCGCACTGTCCACATCGCCACCATCACTCCCAGCATCCGCATCACTGTTCGTTCCTTGGGACGCACCGGAACGCTCGGTCTCGGCCTCGCTGTCGGGGCGCACCGATGTGGTACCAGTTGCTCCGGGAGCAGGCTCGTCCTCGGGATCGCCCTCCCCGCTCCAGAACCAGTCGCCGTGGTTCGGCGTCTCCTCGTCGTCCTGTACGTCGAGTTCGTCGAGATCGATTTCGTCTGTCATTCTCCCAGTGTCGTGTCCGCTGGTCGTGTCGCCGCGTCGACGGCGTCCGCGAGGTCGAGTCGGTCGATAGTCTCGCGGGTGGGGCGGCCGTCGGCGTCCCAGCCGCGCTGGCTGTAGTAGGCGTCGAGCATCGCGTCGAAGGACTCCGCGTCGATCGCCGCGCCCGCGTTCGGCCCCGAATCGAGCGGTTCCTGCAGTTTCGCCGGGAGTTCGTCGTCGGCTCGGGAAACGCCCTCGCGGACGTTGAACAGGCGCGTCAGGTTCCACACCCGCTCTCCGACGGTGGCGAGGTCGCCGTCCACCTCCAGGCCGACGGCGTCCAGCCACTCCGCACCGAGGTCGTCGAAGGCGTCGCCGACGAAGTCATCGACGATGAGACCCCACAGCACCGAGCGCTGGTCCTGCTCGCGGATGACGGCCGCGGCCGCCCGCTCGGGGCTCCAGTCGCCGTCGAAGGCTTCCCGCTCGATAGTGAGCGCGCGCCGGTGACAGGCCCCGCGGTCGCTGGTCGCGTACGCCAGCGCCATACTCCTGGCCCCGCGGGGGTCGTACGCGGGCAGTTCCATGGCCTTGACCGTCGGCAGGAGGTCGTCCCCGCCCAGGCGGGCCGAGGCCGCGTCGACGCCGTCGGCCAGCGCGTCCCCGAGTGTCGTCTCCCGCACGACGATTTCGTCGAGGAGTGCCCGTGCGTCCTCGGCGCTCCCGTAGTCGAACGACTGTTCCAGCAGGCCGGCGTCGCTGGCCTTGATGGCCCACGCGACAGCGCTCCCGGCGCTGATGAGGTCGAGCCCCAGTCGGTTGCACGTCTCGCCCAGCGCCGCCACCGCGTCGAAGTCGTCGATGCCCAGTCCGGCCCCGAGGCTCATCGCCGTCGCCCCGCGCGGGACGGTTTCGCCGTCCTCCGTCTCGACGCGGAAGCCGCCGGGGCTGCCCTCGTCGTCGTACTCCCGGCCGGCGGCGAGTTTCTGGACGGCCTCGATACCGACGCTATCGGCCCCCTCGAACTGGCCGTCTTCCCAGCCCCGCGTCGAGAGCGCGCCGACCTCGTTGGCGAAATCGACCGTCTCGACGGTCCCGCTGGCGTGGAGCCACTGCCCGGTGTCGCCCTCGCGGTACCGCTCTGCGTACTGTTCCCGTAGCTCCGCGAGGTCCGTCGGCGGGTCGCCGCGCACGACGACGGCCTTCAGCCGCTTTGCGCCCATTACCGACCCGGCACCGCCACGGCCGGCGTGGTGTTCGCCGCCGTCGGAGGCAATAGTCGCGAACGCGACGCCCCGCTCACCGGCCGGACCGACGCAGGCCACCGCGGCGTCGGGGAACGCCGCTGCAGTCTCGGCCGTGTCCTGGCCCCACGTCTCGGTGGGCTCGACCGTCGCGTCGTCGTCCTCCACGACGAGTCTGACCGGCTCAGAGGCACGCCCGGTGACCAGAATCCCGATGTGGTCCTGCAACGCGCCGGCCAGCGTGTCCGGGAACGTCCCGCCCGCGTAGGAGTCGAGGAAGCCGCCGGTCAGCGGCGACTTCGTGACCGCGGCGTAGCGCGTCTCGCCGGGTAGGAGCCCAGAGACCGGTCCGAGCATGAACAGCAGGACGTTCTCGGGGCCCAGCGGGTCGGTGCCGGCGTCGAGTTCGTCGTACAGATACCGAGCGCCCAGGCCCTTGCCGCCCACGAACTGCCGACGCCACCGCTCCGGGACCGGACGGCTCTCGACCGACGCCGACGACAGGTCGACGTGGAGCATCCGATCCCGGTTGGCCAGTGTCATCACCACCCACTCCGCCGTCGGTCGACTAAAGGATTATCCCCATCATTCACCACGAAGCACCTTTCCGCCGGCCACGAGAAGTCGGGGTATGCGCGCAGGAGTCATCGTCGCGGGCGGTCGGTCGACGCGGTTCGGCGACAGCGACAAGGCCGTGGCGGAGCTTTCGGGGACGCCGATGATTCGCCGCGTCGCCGACCGACTGGGCCAGGTTGTCGACGAACTGGTGGTGAACTGCCGCGACGACCAGGTGGATGCCATCGACGCCGCGCTGTCGGGCCACGCGTTCGACCCGGCGTTCGCGCTAGACGAGGATCCCGACCAGGGACCGATGGCCGGCATCGCGACCGGGCTTGGAGCCGTCGAGGGGGAGTACGCCGCCGTGGTCGCCTGCGACATGCCCTTCGTCGACCCGGCGTTTATCAGCTACCTGTTCGAGCGGGCGGCGTCCCACGAGGCCGCAGTGCCGCGCCCGGACGAGTGGTTCCAGACGACACAGGCGGTGTACCACGCCGACGCGATGCGGGCAGCCTGCCGTCGAGCGCTGGAACGCGGCGAACACAAGGTTGTCGAGCCCATTTTCGACCTGGATTACGTCGTCGTCGAGCGCGAGGACGTGCTCGAACACACCTCGCTAGAGACCTTCGAGAACCTCAACACCCGCGAGGAGTTCGAGGCCGCGGCCGAGCGGTTTTGAATACCTGCGGCCGTTGTTACCCCGTTCTCAGACGACCGCCACTAGCGGGTCGTCGGCTCGCATTTCAGCGAGCACCACGCGCGGCACGTCAGCCCGGTCGTGAATGGCCTCGGCGACGGCCCGCGCGCTCGCTTCGAGGGCAGCGTCGTCGACCATGTTGAGCAGCGGAATCGTGGCCGCGTCGGCGGGCGCGTCTTTTAGTCCGCCGCGGTCGCTGGCGAGCACCGCGGCGACATCTTGCGGTCGGATCTCGTCCCCGGGGTCGAGTCCAGTGATCGCAGCCACCTCGTCGACCCGGTGGACGATGGCGTCGGTCAGGGGCTCGCCGACGACGTGGACGCTGGCGATGGGGACCACTGTCGATGCCGTCGAGGGTAGCTGTGGCTCGCGGTCGCTCGGCGCTTTGAACTCACGCATCCGCGCACCGTCGGCTTTCACCAGAATCGGGTGGTCAACGTCGGCGAGGTCGGCGACGGTTTCCGGGTCGTACCCGCGGTAGCGGTCGGGCCGCTCCTGTGCCGGGACGACGCCCAGTGGCCATGCAGACGCCCCGTCGATGGCTGTCCGCGGACTCTCCGTCACCACGACCTCCTCGACCCAGCCGTCGAAAATCGGGATCCGGACCGTCGCAGTGACAACGGCGCGGTCGAGGCGACGTGCGAGCGTCGCCATCGACGTTTTCTTGCCCCCAGCGCCGACGAAACAGGTCGTTCCCCGCCGCGCGTCCAGCGCGTCGACGATGTCCATACCGACTGAACGGTGGTGGTGAAATTAACCGTTGTCCCGTCGCGGGCGGCTTCGGGAACCGGCACAGTCACGCCATTTAAGAGGATGTACTGTGAATACTTGGCAAGGAAATGCTCGAAGACGACTTCGGTCGCGAGGTGTCCGGTGTCCGCATCTCCCTCACCGACCGGTGTAACTTCGACTGCGTCTACTGCCACAACGAGGGACTGGGCGACACACGGGGCCCGATGGAGGCACAGGACGACGAACTCACCGCCGACACCATCGTCGCGTTCCTCGAAGTCGCGGCCGAGTTCGGCGTGGACTCCGTGAAGTTCACCGGCGGGGAGCCGATGCTCCGAGAGGACTTGGAGGAAATCGTCCGGCGCGCCCCCGATGACATGGAGGTGTCGATGACGACCAACGGGACCTTCCTCCCCGGCCGCGCGCCGGATCTCGTCGACGCGGGCCTCGAACGGGTCAACGTTTCACAGGACGCGCTGGACAGCGAGGCCTTCGCCGAACTGACCCAGAGCGGAGCCTACGACCGCGTCCTCGAAGGCGTCGAGGCGGCGCTTGACGCCGGCCTCGCGCCGGTGAAGCTCAACATGGTCGTGTTCGAACCGACCGCGGGCTACGTCCCCAAGATGGTCGACCACGTCGCCGAGAACCCCGGTCTCCAGCTCCAGCTCATCGAGTACATGCCGGAGCTGGCCGGCCATCCGGAATGGGCCATCGACATCGACCGGGTGCACGACTGGCTCGAAGACCGCGCCGACAAGGTCGAACACCGGGAGATGCACGACCGCAAGCGCTACTGGATACACAGCAGCGAGTCGGCGGTCGAGAGTAGCGGCACGACCACCTCGCTGGCCGCGTCCGACGGCGGCGTGCGGACCGAGCCGGTCAACAACCAGAACAGCGGGATGGTCGAGATCGTCGACCCCGTCGGCAACGCGAACTTCTGTGCGAACTGCCACCGCGTGCGGCTCACCCACGACGGCTATCTCAAGGGCTGTCTGAACCGCAACGACGACCTGCGCGATATCGGCACCACGAAGGAGTCGATGCGCGCCGCGTTCCGCGAGACGGTCGACACTCGCGTCCCCTACTACGGCGAGTACATGGTCGAAACCGAGGACGGCGAGTGGGAGATCAACGACGACTACATCGACACCGACGGGGACCGTGCGCCCTACGAGTACTCCGAGTAGCGACCGCCGCGGGCAAACGCTCTTGCTGTTCCCTCGTCAAAACCGGCTACGATGAGTGTCCTGTTCCGCGACACGGCCACAATATCGCTCTCGTGGAACGAACTGACCGGCGCGGTCGGGGACTCGGCGACGGTGCTGCCGGTCGTCGTGGCCGTCGCCGTGCTGACGGAGCTTTCGCTCCCGGTCATGCTCGTCTGGTTCGGTGTGTTCCAGGTCGTCTGGGGGCTGTACTACGGCGTCCCGATCTCCGTCGAACCGATGAAAGCCTTCGCCGCGCTGGTCATCGCGGGGACGATTTCGACCGGCGAACTCGTCGTCGCGGGGCTCTTGCTGGCCGGGATCCTGCTCACGCTCGGGACCACGCGCTCTCTCGGAACGGTCAATCGGTACGTCGACGACACCGTCGTCCGGGGCGTCCAGCTCGGCGTCGCGCTAGTCCTGCTGGAGACGGGCGTGGGTCTCGGACTCGCTGACCCGCGGCTCGTGGCCGTCGCCGTCGGCGTCGTGGCGGCCCTCGCAATCGTGGGCTACAGCGGACAGAGCGCCTTCGCCGTCTTCGTCCTCGGCGTCGTCCTCGCCCTCGCAGAGACCGGGGTTCCGACGCCGGCCGTCCCCGCCGTCGACGCCATGTTCATGCTCCCGACGATGACGCTGTCGGTGCAGACGGCGGAGGCCGTTCTCGCCCAGATCGCGGTCACGGTCGGCAACGCCGCTCTCGCCACGTCAGTCCTGCTGGCGGACTACTTCGACCGGGACGTGTCCGCGGACCAGCTCTCGAACAGCATGGGGCTGATGAACCTGGCCGCCGTCCCCTTCGGTGCGTTCCCGATGTGTCACGGCAGCGGCGGCGTCGCCGGCAAGTATGCCTTCGGCGCGCGAACGTCCGGCGCGAACCTGCTACTCGGCGCGGGCTACGTCCTGACCGCGTTCCTCGCCGTCGGCGTCATCGCGGCCTATCCGACAGCCCTACTCGGCGTCATTCTGGTGCTGATCGCGCTCCAGCTGGGCTGGACCGGCGTGTCCAGAACTGACGACCTGCTCATCGTCGCCGCCATCGGCGTCCTTGGCGTCCTCGTCAACCTCGGCCTCGCGTTCGTCCTGGGCGTGCTCGTCCAGCAGTTGCGCGCTCGGTCGTGATGGTTCGATTGTCAGTGTTTAATTAGTGGATGGAAGTCAAGAACAGCCAGAAAGCCCCCGCGTTCTCAGCTCCCGCGGCTCGCTGCGCTCCGGTAGGTGCTTACTTCGCCGGGGTTCGCTGAGAACACGGCCCCTTTCAGTCCCACCCAACATGGCTTGTCCAACCAGCTACGGGTGGGACTGAAAGGGGTGGCTGGCTGAACGATGGCGGACGACGCAAGGACCGCAACGCAGTGAGGACCGCAGCGAGGCCCCCGAGTTCAGCCAGCCAGGGCTTTCTGGCTCTCTGCAGTCGTCATCGCTAAACTAAACCCCACCGTACGAGTGTCCCCCACACGCTTGTGTCAGGAGCCCGAACCAGTACACAAGAGATGCGCCCCGCAACGGAACTGGAGAACCTGCTCGGAGAGGCGGAGTCGCTCACCATCGTCTGTCACAACAACCCCGATCCCGACTGTCTGGCGAGCGCGCTGGCGCTCGGTCGCATCGCGGCCGCCGTGGGCATCGACGAGCGGCGAATCCTCTACAGCGGCGAGATTTCCCACCAGCAGAACCGCTCGTTCGTCAATCTGCTGGAGATGGACATTCAGGAGTTCGACGTGGCCGACGTAACCGACCGGGCGGCCGCGGAACTGCTCGCCTTCGTCGACCACTCGGTACCCGGGTCGAACAACCGCGTTCCAGCGGACGTGTCGGTCGATATCGTCATCGACCACCATCCCGCCGAGGACATCGCGGCCCGCTTCGTTGACCACCGTGAGGAGATCGGGGCGACGGCGACGATACTGACCGAGTACCTGCGGGACCTCGAAATCGAACTCGACGACAAGCTGGCGACGGCGCTGCTGTTTGCGATCCGACGGGAGACGCTTGGGTTCCTCCGCGGCGTGACGCCGGACGAGTACGGGGCCGCTGGCTTTCTGACGGACGCGGCCGATTCGGACCTGCTGCGAAAGCTCTCCTCGCCGTCAGTCAGCGGCGCGACCGTCGACGCAATCGCGGACGCCATCGGGAACCGGACGGTCCGCGGATCCGTGCTGATTTCCCACGTCGGCCGGACGCCGGAGCGGGACGCCCTGCCGCAGGCCGCCGACTACCTGGCAACGCTTGAGGGCGTCGAGACGGCTATCGTCTTCGGCATTATCGAGGACACGATCCAGCTCAGCGCCCGGTCGACGGACTCCCGGGTCCACATCGGTGACGTGCTCTCCGAATCGCTGAGCGATGTCGGGAGCGCGGGCGGCCACCGGGAGATGGCCGGCGGTGAGGTGCCGCTCGGCATCTTCGCCGACTACACGAACGACGACACCGTGCTGGTCGACATCGTCGAGCAGGTCATTTCGGCGCGGCTGTTTGCCGGACTGAATCTTTCAGAGGAGAACTGAGCCGCGTCAGGACAGCCGGAACGTTTCCAGGTTCTTCGGGTTGTGGGTCCGCATGTTGAAGTTCTGATACAGCGCCGAGGACAGTTGGTTCGTCGAGGATTCGTCGCCGTGGACACAGAGGATCTTCTCCGGCCGCGGATGCATCGTCTCGACGAACGACTCCAGGCCCTGTCGGTCAGCGTGGCCGGAGAACCCGTCGACCGTCTCGACGCCCATCTTGAGGCTGACCCGCTCGGCGCGCGGCCCGCTCGTGTCCCCGAGCGTGATTTCATCCTGGCCGCGCTGGATCTGGCGGCCCAGCGTCCCTTCGGCCTGGTAGCCGACGAACACCATCGTGTTGTCCGGGTCGCTGCCAAGCAGGCGGAGCCAGGACATCACGGGGCCGCCGGTGACCATCCCGGAGGTGGTCAGGATGATCGCCGGCTCGTCGTCGGTGATGTCGCGTCGCATCTCGTCGCCGCCGTCGACCTGTGCGAACTGCTCGGCGAGGAACGGGTTCTCGTCTTCGTACAGAATGCGCTGGCGGAGGTCGTCCCGGAGGTACTCCGGATACGCGGTGTGGATAGCCGTCGCTTCGCGGATCATCCCGTCGAGATACACCGGCATCGTCGGGATGTCGCCCTTCCGCATCGCCTCTTCGAGGACGAGCATGAGCTCCTGGGACCGCCCCACGGCGAAAGCAGGAATCAGGATTTTCCCCTCCTTCTCGTAGGCGTCGTTGATGACATCCCTGAGGACGCGCTCGGAGTCGGACTGGTCGGTCTGGTAGTCGTTTTTCCCGCCGTAGGTCGACTCCAGCACGAGTGTTTCCACCCGCGGGAAGTCGTTGACAGCACCGTCGAGCAGGCGGGTGTCCTTGTAGTGAATGTCGCCCGAGAAGGCGACGTTGTACCGTCCCTCGCCGATGTGGAAGTGACACACCGCCGAACCGAGGATGTGGCCGGCGTTGTGCATCGTGAGCTTGATGTCGGGTGCGATGTCGGTGACGTTACCGAATTCCAGGGGAATCGTGTGTTTCAGCGCGTCACGGACCTGCTGGCTCTCGTAGGGCGGGGTGCGTCCCTCCTTGGAGGCCACATCGAGGTAATCAAGCTGGAGCAGGCCCATCAGGTCCCGCGTCGGCGCAGTCGTGTAAATCGGGCCGTCGTAGCCGTACTTGAAGAGGATCGGAATGAGTGCGGAGTGGTCCAGGTGAGCGTGTGTCAGGACGACCGCATCGAGGGAGTTCGGGCCTGCCGCGAGCGCTTCGGGGGCCTGGAGATACGGGACTTCGCCCTCAGCGCCGGGTTTGTCGCCACAGTCGATGAGGATGCGGGACTCGGGCGTCGAGAGGATGAACGACGCGCGACCGACCTCCCGACAGCAGCCGAGCGTGGTGAGCCGAACCCAGTCCTCGTCGGCCGACGTGGGGCGGTTGATCTGTCGACCGACGCGCTGGAGAATGTCCCGCCGTTCCTCTCGCTCCTGTTTAAGATAGTTCCGGACGTTCGAGACGGTCGAGGACTCCATGGGCGGCGTGCGGACGACCTCGGGGGTCCAGCCGACGGAAGCGGATATCTCGTCGAGGGTCGCACCGTGGCGGCCGATGACCCGCCCCGGCTTTTCGGCCTCGATGAACACTTCCCCGGTCTCGCGGTCGAAATCGAGGTTCTGAACGCCAGCGTCCTCGGGGATCGTCTTCCTGATTCGGGCCTCGGCCTCGTTCGGCGGGACGAGGGCTTCCTGGGTCGGTCGGACGTTGATGCGTTTCCGGAGCGTCTGTGCGAGGTTCCGAACAATCCCGTCGCGGTCGGCGACCGTCTGTGCGTCCGGCGTGTAAATAACCAGTTCCGGTCCCTCGAACGCGACGGATTCGATCTCGATGTCGTCCGGTGTCTCTTCTTCGACCTGTGCTTTGATTCGCTCAAGTGTCTCGTCTGCGGAACTCATAACTTTGGAGATGGAGGCCCGATAGCCGTCGGAAAACCACGGCTCTCGACTGCCGTTATCTAGCGGGAGAGCGAGCATGGTAAAGAACCTTTGCTTGTTTTGTTGTGTCAACACAGTATCAGACGCCGGCAAGAACCGGCGAATTTTAGTGCGGGACCGCGAGTTGTATCTATATGGGCTTTGGTAGCTACGACGAATCTGAACAGAAGGACAACGACGTAGACACAGACGACAGCGAGGGCGTGGCCGTCCACGAGAACGACCACGACGGGTCGGTCTCCTTCGAGACGGAGGCGACGACGAGCGACCTCGTCGACAAGCTCGGCGACATGAAAGACGAAGACGACGAGGAGTAAGGGCCTCGAATCCCCTAGAACGGCGATTCCTGCCCGACTTTGTCGGCGAGTTCGCCGCGCTCGTCCAGCTGTTCGAGGATGTCGCTTCCGCCGATGAACTCCCCGTCGACGAACGTCTGGGGGATCGTTTCGCGGCCGCTGTGGGTTTCCAGGGCGTCGCGGTAGGCGTCGGTTGCCTTGAGCACGTCCACCGTCTCGATGTCCTCGCGGTACTGTTTCAGGAGTCCGAGCGCCTTCTTCGAGTAGCCACACTGTGGCATCAGCTCGTTACCTTTCATGAACAGGACGACCTCGTTGTCCGCGATAACGCTGTCGACCTGCTCTGTTACCTCTTCCGGCGAGAGTTCTTCGGGCTCGAATGCCATACTCTCTCTAACGGCGTCGGCAATAAAGACGTACCGACAGGGTGAGCGGGTCAGTGCCTCTTGGGCGGATGACGGTGTGCCGACTGGACCCCCGGCTACTCGGCTTCTTCGGGCGTCAGCGTCGTCAGCTCGATGGCGTGGATGTCTCGCGTGAGGTGGTCACCCAGCGCGTCGTGGACGAGCTGGTGCTGGTCGACCAGCGATTTCCCCTCGAACGCCGGTGAGACCACGCGCACGGCGTAGTGTTTGTCGTCGTCCGGGTCCCGCGGTGTGGTGACTGTCGCCTGTGCCTCCGGAAGCTCCGTCTCGATGAGTTCGGCGACCGCATCCTCGTCCATACTCACTCTGAATGGAGCGGCGGGCAAAACAGTTGGCGTCCCGGTCATGGAGTCACCAGTCGGTAGACAGTTCCCGTCCGATACCGACGCCGAGGGCGGCCAGCCCCAGGAATGTCAGTGCGACCCCGCCGAGCCAGCCCGCCGAGAGCGTGGCCGCGAGCCGGACCGCCCAGAGCCCGGCCACCAGGGCCAGCCCGCCGGCCACGACCAGTGTGACGAACCGCTCCATATCCGTGCCTGCGTCGACCGACTGTAAATCCCTGGCGGCGCGAACCACAGGTGTTTGTGCCTCGGGAACCTATATCCGGTATGAGCGACGCTACGCTCGTCTACGACGACGACTGCGGCTTCTGTACCTGGTGGGCGGACTTCATCGACGAACGGTCCGACCTCGAAATCGTCGGCTTCTCGGAACTCGATGAGGGCCTACTGGAGCGCCTGCCCGACGACTACGAGTCCTGTTCACACCTGGTGACCGACGAGGCGGTGTACTCCTGCGGGGAATCCATCGAGACGGCGCTCACCTACACCGACATGGGCAAGCCGGCGCGGCCGCTGGTCTCGTTCTTCGGCCAGTTCGAGGACTATGAACGGCTCCGCGAGCGGGCATACCGAAAGGTCGCCGACAACCGTTCGACGTGGGGGAAAGTCATGTCGAAGACGCCGCCGGCGCGCAGGGACGACTCGGACTGACGACCCGCCTCAGACCCTGGCGAGTTGCAGGTCGCCCTCGCTGACCGGGTTGACGTAGGTACCGACGCGCTCTCGCTCCCACCACCGGCCGGTCTCGCGGCGCTCCTCGGGCGTCGTGAACCGATAGCGGTAGCGGACCGCGCGGACGTGTGTGGGCGTCGTCTCCGGGAACGGGACCGAATCCAGCAGTTTTTCGGTGGCCTCGTCACCGGCCAGCAGTCGGTCGAGCAACGCGAGGAACCACGGGCTCCGCCGGGGTGAGGGAGCCATCGCCGCGAACCACAGCTGCCAGTCCAGCCGGTAGTGGTACGGCGCGATCTGTCGCGGCCGCTGGGCGGGGTCCGTGGGCTTGCCCTTGAACTCGTAGGTTCGCCACTCCGTGTCGGCCGTGACCACTTCGTCGGTGGTCCCCTGGACGACGATCTCATATCGATCCCGGGTAATCGAGCCAAACGCGCCGTAGGTGTTGACCAGCCGGAGCGGGTCGAAAGCGGTGTTCATCACCTGCCGCTCCGAGAGGATGTTCCGGACCGGCTCGACGCTGCGCCAGAGGACGACCGCGGCGAGCGCGACGGAAATAGCTTGCAGGTACAGCGGCGGCGCGCTCACGCTCGGCGTCGTGACTGGAAGGAGCGACGCGAGGACACCGTCACTGAACGTCGCGACGGCCTGGACGATAGTGAGGGCGTTGAGCCACGAGAAGTTCCCCGTCAGCATGAGCCAGCCCTGAAACCCGATGGTCGCGGCCCCCGCCACCGACGCCCAGGGCTGGGGCGCGAAGTAGAGGAACGGGACGGCGACTTCGATGATATGGTTGCCAAGCACTTCCAGCCGGTGGAACCGGTCGGGCAGGTGGTGGGCGTACCAGGATACGGGATTCGGAATCGGCTGCGTCTCGTAGTGATAATCCAGCGCGGTGAGGTCCCGCCAGCAGTCGTCCCCGCGCAGTTTGATGAGCCCCGCTCCGAACATGTTGCGGAACAACAGCCACTTGAGCAGCCACATCACGACGACCGGTGGTCCCGCCGACCCCGCGCCGAGAAACGCCGCGAGGAAGCCGGTCTCCAGCAGCATCGACTCCCAGCCGTACCCGTAGAAGGTCTGGCCGGCGTTGACAAAGGAGAGGTACAGCGCCCACAGCAACAGCCACAGCAGTATCGACACGGGGACCGCGTACGGAGTCGGGAGCCACGACGGAAGACCGGCGAATGCGAGCGCCGAAAGGCCGACGCCGACCCAGGCCGTGATGGTGATGACGCGGTCGTCCGGATAGAAATAGAACAGGCTGGGCCGGTCACGGAACTCGTGGCGCTCGACGTACTGCTGAATCGGCAACAGTCCGTCTTCGCCTGCGAGCGGGCGGAACTGCGTGGCCGCGACGAGGAAGGCCAGCAGATAGATGGCTGCAAGCCCCCGGTGGAACAGGACTCTGACGAGCCAGTACGCCTCTGCCTCCCACGGCAGCATACTCCGGATGTGGCCCAGCCACGGACTAAACCGTACCGGGTGGTGCAGGTGTCAGCCATAGCCAGCCGTCGCCTATCCGCTCAGCCCAGGAGCTGCTGGTGGGTCGGCTTCATACACCGGTCCTGGACGACACGGCGACCGGCCGCCTCAGCGCGTTCGACGGCCGCGTCGTCGTGGATACCGAGCTGGAGCCAGATGACGGCATCCTCGTCCCGCTCTAGGGCCGCGTCGACGATGTCGCTGACCTCCTCGCTTGGCCTGAATACATCGATAATGTCTATCTCACCCGGAACCTCCGACAGCGAGTCGTAGGCCTGCTGTCCGAATATCTCGTCGGCGAATGGGTTGACCGGAATCACCTCGTACCCCTGCTCGTGGAGGTACTTCGGAATCTCGTGAGCGTCCTTGCCGGGACTGGTCGAACAGCCGACGACGGCGACGCGGTCCAGTGCAAGTATCTCTCGGAGCTCGTCGTCAGAACTGACAGGCATATCCGGATGTTCGCCGGGCAGCGACAAAAGGTATTGCCCGCGGGGGTTACCGCGTGGCCTCGTCGGATTCCGTTGGTTCCTCCAGGTAGTTCTGGCCCCACGCCGCCATTTCGGTGATCACGGACTCCAGTGACGCTCCGAGGTCGGTCAGCGAGTAATTGACGCGGAACGGTTGTTCGTTGATGACTTCCCGGTCGACGAGTCCCTTCTCCTGCAGGTCTTCGAGGCTGTCCGAGAGGACTTTCGAGGAGATTCCATCGACATCCTCCTTGAGCTCGTTAAAGCCCGAAGGGCCGTTTTCGAGCAGGCGGTGAATGATGACGGGATGCCACTTCTTGCCGATGAGGGAGGCGGTCGTCGTTATCGGGCACCACTCCTCGCCGGCACACCAGACGGAGAGCTTCTCCGGTGAATCGCTCATGTCTTGTCGAAATTTCGGCCGGGGACGGCTAATAACTACCCCTGCCCAGACGACGGCCGCTTGGTGGCACTGCTTCGAAGGACTCCACAAATTCGCTCGCGTTTCGGCTGTGTGGAATTATAGAGTCTCAAACCTGGCCCAGAAACGGCAGAAATATCTTAAAATGACCGGCCTCGTCTGGCAATAGTGACAGTCAGAGCGCCATAGAACCGCTGTATTTCCATAATAGCCGTACAGGTGTTATTGTGTTTTGAGGCGCTGTTACCGCTGAATAAGGCAGTTTCGGCCGTTGGAAGCGGGCCTCAAGTAGCCATGCAAAACAGACGAACCGAAAGGACGTAGCAGGAAATCGGTCGGCTGTCGCGACTACTACTTTCGGCAGTCATCACAGGCACACATACTTGAAGCGATTCTTCAGAACGTTCGTCTTTCGGCCAGCCGTGAGTAGCTATATTTTTATCTGATTATCCAGTGTATTCTTTATGGCCGCAGTCACAGTGTGGAACGAAAACCGGCACGAACAGGCTACGGGACCGGCAAATGCCATGTACCCCGACGGTATCCACACGGCGCTGGCTGAGATGCTCGTCTCCCACGGCCACACTGTCCAAACAGCGACACTCGATGACCCGGAGCACGGATTGACTGCCGGTGTCCTCGCCGAAACGGACGTATTACTATGGTGGGGTGATGTCGCACACGATGCTGTCACCGACACGGTAGCGACCCGAGTCGAACAGGCGGTTCGTGGCGGGATGGGCTTTATTCCGCTCCATTCTAGTCACGAATCGAAGCCGTTTGAATCTCTCATGGGAACGACCGGCGTCCTGCGGTGGCGCGAAGAGGGCGAACGAGAGCGCGTCTGGGTCGTCGAAGCGGACCATCCTATCACCGACGGACTCCCCGAGGAATTCGAGCTCGAACGCGCCGAGATATATGGACAGGGGTTCGACCTGCCGCAACCGGACACGCTGGTGACGGTGAGCTGGTGTGACGACGGTACGGTGTTCCCCAGCGGGTGCTGTTACCACCCAGGCGCCGGCAGGGTATTCTACTTCCAGCCCGGCCACGAGACGTTCCCGGTGTATCACCACCCGGTCGTCCAGCAACTACTCCACAACGCCGTCGAATGGGCTGCACCAACTTGCCGGACCGAGCGCGCCCGTGTTGCACAGCTTTAGCGGTCGGGACAACGGCGATCACTGTGCTGCGTATCGGCCCCGGTCAACCCGCTGTCCCGCTCGATACGTAGCGGGTCCTGACGGACAGAAAAGTAGGAGTTGTCTGTCGCGAAGGTAGGCCCTCTTTTCGACCCAGAGTGCGGACGAAGGTGACTGCAAACCTAGGGGACTGCATCATGACTGTGTTTCAGCGTGCGAGGACGACGAGGCCGATTCCAAAGGGTTTGTATCAGTCGGTTTCGGAGTCACCCATATGACAGAGAACGTGGTCGTGCTCGGTGCAGGGTATGCGGGTGCTGGGACGATCAAGAGTCTGGAAGACGAACTGGAGGGGGAAGCCGACATCACCTGGATTTCTGACGTGGACTACCACTTGGTACTGCACGAGTCCCACCGATGTATTCGGGATCCGAGCGTCCAGGAGAACATCGCGATTCCCGTTCACGAGATCAAACAGCCATCGACTTCCTTCCTTCAGGACGAGGTCGTCAACATCGACACCGACGCTCAAGAGGTCGACCTCGCTGACTCCGACACCGTCGAGTACGATTACCTACTCGTTGGCTTAGGCTCGCAGACGGCCTTCTTCGGGATCGACGGGCTCAAAGAGCACGCTCTGACGCTGAAGAGCCTCGACGACGCCCTGGAGATTCACGACAACATTCAGCAGGCCGCTCGTGAGGCCTCGACGAACGACCCTGCGCAGGTCGTCATCGGCGGCGCTGGTCTCTCTGGCATCCAGACCGCCGGGGAGGTCGCCGAGTTCCGTGACGAACACAACGCACCGATCGACATCCATCTGGTGGAAGGCCTGGATCAGGTGCTGCCAAACAGCGACCCGGAACTCCAGGGTGCCCTGCGCAAGCGCCTGGAAGCCGCTGACGTGAACATCAAGTGCGGGGAGTTCATCGGCG
>NZ_JAMQOM010000011.1:0-82366 GCF_031624315.1 Haloarcula terrestris
CCACGCACGAGCGCAGGTGTTCCTCGCTCTGTGCCTTCGCCTCGTCGTCGCAATCACCAACTACGAACGCGGAGACAATCCGGGAAGCACGATCATCACGGTGTGAGAAGAGTTCTATGACACCCTCGGAAACCGGCAGTAATCGGGTGCCACATAGATTCCTGTAGGTCCGAAGCCTAGTCAATGTCGGCCATATGGTGTACAAGCGATTCCAGAGCGCACAGCTCGCAGTATACGCGGCCGCCTACCCGGAGAACGAGCTGTACGAGACGCTGCCTTGATCGACGATGGTCTGGCTTTCGGGAACGTCTCCGTCCGGCGGCATACTCCCCTCCGCGGGACCGCCGGGTTCGCCGACGACGATCCGGCCGACCATCCCCAGGGTCTTGTGCGGGATACAGAAGTAATCGTACGTCCCTGTGGTCTCGAACGTGTGCTCGTACGTTGCGCCCTGTTCACTCAGCGTTTCGCTATTGAACGTTTCTGCGCTTTCGGGAATCCGGGTAACTGATGCTGAGCTCGTTCCCTCTTTGTAGGCGGTTGCCGAGTGGCTCCCGCTCTGGATTTCGAATGTCACAGTTTCCCCAGATTCGATGAACAGACCGATGGGATCGAAATAGTACTCGCTCCCTTCGGTTACCATCATGACGGTATTCGAGTCTCCAGACCCACCAGCTGTCTCCTGCGGTTCAGTCGTGGTCGGCTCACCGCCACCATCTCCGTTCCCCGAACTACTACATCCGGCGAGACCAGTCACGCCACCTGTAGCCAGAATTCCAGCCGTCTTGAGAATCTGTCGACGCTCCATACCACAGTATCAAAGACCCCAACATAAGGGGAAACGGCGGATTCCCACTGAGTAGGACACCGGTCGTATTTGAAGTACTGAGGCCCCAAGTTAGAAATGCTCCGTTGGTGTAGCTCGGCCAATCATCTCGGCATCTCTCGTCGAGGACCGGGGTTCAAATCCTCGACGGAGCATCCCTGATCCATTCCACTGCTCTACTCATAACTGTCACAGATGGCCATCGCACAACAAGAGACCGAGGAACACATTTTGACCCGCTATCTCTCCGTAGAGATCGGTACAATCACTAGCCCGTGTCTGTTTGTTCTTGCCGCCGCCACGGTCGTATATAGCTGGCCACCGGCTGTACTCGAATGGTTTGTATCCGGCTTACTCGGACTTCTTGTCGCAGTAGCTTCCGGCCGGACGTCAGCGGTCGAGTTCAGTCTCATCAAGTGGCCCCGGCCTGAGTCGAAAGGCGATTTAGCGGTGAATGCGATTGCATACAACGGCGTCTTGATTATTGGAACCGTACTTGGACAGATCGTGTGGACGGCATCGAATAGTCTCCTACTCGCTGCAGGAGTTGGGGCCGTTCTTCCGGTCTGGTTCCTCAAGCACATACAGTTCCTCGTGTTTCTGGACGGCGAGTGAATTCACCGTGCCGGTCATACTTTCGGAGGAGGATATTTCCACACACAGCATGAGCCAACGACAGTCAAATCCAGAATATGAGAGGTGAATCAGTCAGGTAGAAGTGGCTCCCTGTCCAAGACAGAATAATGTCACCAGAAGAGCGTCAACCACGTGGGGACCCCTCCCGTGGACAGACCTCTCGAATCGGATCTATTCGGCCTCTCTCTGTACTTCTCGCCGCGATTGGTACGCTCACTCAGGTTCCCGTCGCGTCTGCCCACGGTACAACCGGAAGCGGTGGACTCTCGCAAGGACACGGTGTAATTATTGCTTTCGTTGGTGCCGTTATTCTCGGTGGATTCATCCTTCTCAAACGGACAGATCGGATCACGGCGACAACCGCTCTGTACGGCGTGTTCGCCGGTATCGCTATCACTGCACTCGGAGCCGTACTCTTCGAAGGGCTCTCCCCAGATCCGACATATACTGCGAGTTCGATGCCGTTCCCCCGAGCGTGGTATCAGCCACTGGCCCTGCTGAGTGGTTTGGGCATCATGGTCGCGAGCTTCGTCGTCGGGTGGCTCCGCTGGCCATCCCGACCACGGTACACGTTCCTCGGCATCCTCATGGGATTGTGGATCTCGTACCCCTACCTCCTTCCAGGACTGGCAAGCGATACGCATCCACTCGGGTACGCAATCGTCCTCGGCACGCCAATCCTGGTCGGTTATGTCGTCTGGAAGGACGCAGGGAGTGTCATTCGCGCAGTCATGCGTGATCCGGTTGCGCGTCGCTTCGGCATCGGCGTCGGTGTCGTATTAGCCCTCTTTTTCGTCTCGATAACGGGGTACCTCTCGTTGTTCCCCGAGGAAGGCTTCCCTGAGGAAGTGACGGTCGTCGTTCTGCCCGCAATCTATCAGCTGGTATCGTGGCCGACGCTCGAAATCGCGATTCCGCATCTTCCGTTCATACATATCCCGTTCTTCCTGGCCGTGTCGCCCGGTCAGGTCATCGTCGTCGGGATGCTGAGCGCACTCATCGGGTTAAACGCCGCTCTCATCGCCCGTCACTGGCGCGTCGAGGAACGAGCCGGCATGACCGAAGGGACCGCCGGAAGTGCTGCAATCGTCGGGACGTGTACCTGTGGGTGCTGCGGGCCACTCGTCGCGAAGATCGCGGTACTTGCTGCCGGGCCATCGATTGCCGCCCCCCTCTACTGGGTGTTCGTCGATTCGGCCTCGCCGCTCAGTGCAGTATTCATCGTAGGAAGCTTCGTCCTCTTCACTGGGAGCCTGATCTACTCGGTCCAAGCAGCCCGACAGCCCGATCAATCGGCCGCCATCATCCCCGCCGACTGAGATGACGGATCTGCCGTGAGAACACGGTCCTTAGGGTGGACGAATATCTCAAGATATGAAGAGGAAACGTCGACAGTACGTGTTTTTGGGACTGGCAGCAGTATTAATCGTTGTCGGCACCCTCGCGACCGGCTTCCTCCCGTCAACGCCGTTCTACCAAGTCCTCTCCGGAGGCATCATCGTTGCGGGCTTTGCGGTCGGGTACGCGGGCCTCAGTGCCTTCGAATTGCTCGACTGAAGCGATAGGACCCGTCTTCACCCGGTTACAGCAGGTATCTGCCGCTTCGCGGAGTGGGAGCCGCTACTCGTGAAGTAGGTCTCGAAACGAATTCGCTGCGAGGAGACCGCCGGTCGCCACGACCGCACCCATCGCGAACACCGGATTCAGCAACCCCGTCGCTGCGAGTGGCATCGTGACCCCATTATAGAGCAGCGCTAGCCCGTTGTTCTGTTTGACACGCCGACGAGCTGCATCTGCGAGGTCGAACGTCGTCCCCACCGCTGCGAGGTCATCATCGACGATAGAAATATCCGCGGCATCGGACGCGAGTGCCGTCCCACCACCGAGGGAGATTCCCAAGTCTGCTGTCGCTAGGGCCGGGGCATCGTTCGTCCCATCACCGACCATCGTAACCTGCCCACGAGACTGTAACCGCCGGATCGTCGCGGTCTTGCCTGCCGGCGGGACCCCCGCGAACACGTGATCGACGGCAGGATGGCTGTCGAGAAAGTCAGTAGCAGCCTCGTCATCACCAGTCAGAACGATGATCTCGATATCACGGTCACTCAGTTGCGTGAGTGTGTCATCCCAACTCGGGCGTGGTTCGTCGCCCACGACGATGACGCCCTCTGCACGACCGTCACGACCAACGACGACCGGAAGGTGACCGGCCGTTCGTGCCTCTGCGGCACGCGTCTCGATCTGTTCGCTCACCGACCACCCCAGTTCTGCGAAGAGATCGAGGTTCCCGACGAGAACGCGCGTATCTTCGACGACTCCTTCCACGCCGGTCGCATGGCTCGTGAATTCAGTGATGTCCTCTGCGTGCTCGTGGTCACTGCCATCGGCAACCCCCCCATCGGCTCTCGAGCGATCGCCCTCCTGATTCCTTTGTGCAAACGTATTCACGATTGCGTCGGCCGCTGGGTGGGATGCTCGCTGTTCGAGGGCCGCGACGATTGCAAGCAGATCCGACGGTGCATCCGCCTCGAGGACATCCATCTGGCCGGTCGTGAGAGTCCCCGTTTTGTCGAAGACGACGACATCGACGTTCCGAAGGCGCTCGAAGACGGTCTCGTCGAAGATGACGATGCCCCGCTCTACCGCTTGTTCGATACTGGTTGCCACCGAGAGCGGGGTTGCCAGGCCAAGTGCCCACGGACATCCAACCAAGAGAACCACCAGCGCCGTCAGGACGGCGACGGGAATGCCAGTCCCAACCAGAAGCGACCCCAATCCAGCGAGTACCGCCCCACCGACGACGGCCGGGATGATGACTGACGCGAGCCTATCGGCCTGCCGCTGGACGCCGTGATCCCCACTCTGGAGATTCCAGACAGAGGTGATGAGGCGATCGATACTACTGGTTGTCTCATCGCTCACCGTGAGGACAGCAGCCCCATTTGTGACGACCGCCCCGCCGACGACCTCGTCCCCAGCTTGTTTCGATACCGGGAGCGACTCGCCCGTCACGATCGCTTCATCGACCGTGCACTCACCCTCAGCGAGAACACCATCGACTGGGATGCGTTCGCCCTCACGGACGAGAACCCGTTCCCCGGGTTCCAGACCGTGTACGTCGACCATCGTCGTCGTCCCATCGGCGCCATACCGCCTGGCTTCGGTGACGTGGGAGATAGTGAGATTAGTCAGGCGATCCATCGCTCGCTGCTTGCTCAGTGATTCGTAGAAGATGGCAGCCACCACACTCGCGGCAACCACAATCGTGAGGTCGTAGAACACATCGATCCGACCGAGGAGAAAGGCGATCGTACTGTACACGTAGGCACTCACGATGGGGAGTGCGACAAGCAGGTCTGTGTTCGGCTGTCGCATCTTCAGACTGACATACGCACCCTGTAACAACGGCAGGCCGGTGAACAACAGAACCACCCCTGTCAGAACGAGAAAGAGCGGCAGGATCAACAGGCCATCTCCACCGCCGATCCCGGACGCACTCGCGAACATATCCAGCGTCCCCTCACCAAAGAACGACGAGAGCTGCGCCGGATAGAGGAGGACCGCATACGGGAGGAGCATGAACGTCCCGAAAATGACGCCAACAGCGTAACGGAATCCCAGCACCTCGTCAATTCCTCGTTCATTCAGCTCGTCCGACCGGCGCGACTGTCCGATTATAGTCGGTGCGTCATCACTCCCTCCAGCACGGGGGGTTGCCGAATAGCCGAGTGTACTCAGGGTATCACAGAGAGTACCCTTCGAGACGCGGTCAGGGTCGTATGTGATTCGGATCGTCTCGGTGACGTAACTCGCCGCGGCGTCAGTGACGCCCTCGCAGCCTTCAGCAATCGATTCCAGAAACGCTTCACACGTCGCACAGTGCATCCCGTCGACCTGGAAGAAGGCTCGTTCCTCAGTCCCCGTTGGACGCGGATCTGCCTCGCGTTCGCCCGCTTTAGTTCCGGATTCATGTATAGTGCCATCTGTCGAGGCCATCTGACTGTGAACCCCATCACCACCGAGCACTCGATGGACGTTTCGGCATCCAACACAGCAAAAGTCGATGTCATCCTCACCCACGACTTGATCGTCAGTGACAGCCCTACCACAAAGCGCGCACGGGGGAGATAGTGATTGAGATGAAGACACAATTGATTACCACCTGCTGACAGCGCGCCGAGTACAGCCACGGAACCTCAAGGGCGACCTCGTCCGAAGGGCCATTACCGGAGATACGGATGCCTCGATATTAAACGCTATTCGGTGACGAGTACACTAGTAGATACTCTTGGTCCAAATCTCCGCCTTTGAGGACCAGAGAGAACATATGCCACCCCTCAAAAATAGGGAACAAACGATGCACGACCTAACTGGGTTCCAGCGGGGACATCTTGTATGTGATCGCCGGCCTCTAAGATTCTCACGGCCTCGCCATCAAGCAGGAATCCGAAGACTACTACCAGAAGGGGATCCATCACGGGCGACTTTACCCGAATCTCGATACGCTCGTCAAGAAAGGCGAGAAAGACCGACAGACGAACGTCTAGACGCTCACGCGGCGCGGCCGCCGTGAAATCGAAGCCCGCCGTGAGTGGGAACGTCAGTACATCGAGATTGGTGAGTCTGCGCCTGTGTAGGTTCTCTCGTACAGATCAGCTACTCCATTGTCTATGAATCATCTGAAAATCCGCGATGGGCGTGATTTCCATCTCGGATGATGTCGGTAGTAGCTCTCCTCTTCGGGAGCGACGTACGTCAGCGATTCGCCGTGAGGCGGCCACGGCGGCGTTCGAATTCTTCGTCGTCGATCTCACCGCGGGCGTACTGCTCACGGAGAGCCACGAGGGCTCTATCCTCGGCGGGTCCGTCAGTCTGAGATCGAGCCACCAGCCAGTAGACGAGATAGATGGGAAGACCGATGATGAGGGCCATCCAGAGGAGGCCGAACAGCATCATCCCCCATCCCCATAGTCCCCAGCCGGTCATGTGGCCGTCGTCCCACATTCCGTAGTGCCAGTCCCACATCACCGCATCCGGGACGGCTGCGTGCGTCAGGGCCATACCCCCGATAACCGCGACCGTCAGCGCACCGACGACGATCAGTCCGAGGGATCGAGTACCGCGTGGTTGAATTGAGTTTGTCATGTGTATTTCTCCTGAAATGGTTCGGCGTGGTTAGCCGAGGATGTACTCGAGGACGGGGTAGCGCTCGACGAGCGCCTCGCCGCCGACCTCGTACTGTTCGATGTACTGGTCGAGCCCGAGGATGCGGCCCGCACCGAACGCCGCAACCGCGAGGAACACGAGCATGTACGCGAAGTCACCGTTGATGACGCCGTGGGCGATGTCCCAGTTCCCGAAGTAGAACATGAGCATCATGAGCGCGCCGAAGAACGCCGCGAGGCGGACGACGGCACCGACGAGCAGTCCGAGACCGATGAACAGCTCGCCCCACGGGACAGCGACGTTCGCGAACTCGACGAACCACGGGGTCGACCCCATCCACGCGAACATACCCGCGAGGGGGTTGCCGTTGGTCGCCGCGACGTTCGCCAGATAGCCACCCGCCGAGAACGGCTCGGCGGCAACGATCTTCGTGAATCCCGAGTACGCAAACGCGTAGCCCATCATGAGCCGTAGCGCGAGCACGAACCATGCGCTCAGGCTGTGGACACGACCACCGATGGTCAGTCCGCCGACCTTGCTCTCTAGCTGGTTGACTCCAGAGGGAATCGTAGACATTGTTACTTCACCGAGTGAGTGTAGGCAGGGAGAGACGATATACCGGTGAGCCAGTGTTCTGAGTCAGAAAACCGGGCGGCTATTTTACCCCACTAGGACGAGTATGCGAGTGTGACTGAGGAGTTGAGCCCACCAGCCGTCTTTGCCACACTCGACGACGAGTACGCTCGCGATATTCTCGTGGCGACGAACACGGACCGACTCTCTGCAAAAGAACTCAGCGAGGAATGCGATATGTCACGCCCAACCGTCTCTCGTCGCGTCAACACACTCGTCGAGCAAGGACTTCTCGAAGAGTACACGCACGTCGATCCCGCTGGTCGGCACTATCGGGAGTATGAGGCACGTCTCGAACGTATCGAAGTCCTCCTCCAAGACGAGGGGTTTGACATCCAGATCGATGTCCGGCCGGATCCCGCGGACCGGATCACCTCCATCTTTGAAAACATGCGGGGAGACTGATTCATGGAACACACATTATTCGTCATCGCCAAGTTGTTCATGACCGCGTTGGCTCTGGTTATCGCGTACCAAGCCTATCGCGGCTACCAACGCCACGGAACACAGCTGATGCTCTACGTCGCCTTTGGGTTCGCACTAATTGGCCTCGGTGGACTCCTCGAAGGAGTTCTATTCGAACTGCTCCAGGTGTCAATCTTCCAGGCAGGTCTCGTGGCTGCACTAGTCGCGGCGGCGGGAATGCTTTCTATCTTGTACGCGCTCTATGCGCCGAACCCCTGAATTCCCGATTCAGCAAAGTATCTTGGAATCGTGAATTAGTGAGACGGTTATTCACTCATCCTCGTAGACGTTGCGCGACAGCCGTGACTTGGTCCCAGAGGAATTCGGCGTCAACGCTCTGGTTCGTCGTTACGACTGGCACGTCACGGAGATAGGAGTCCGTCTGAAGGATCTCAAGGAGGAAGTCCGCAACGTCAGCGCGTGAAATCGGACCAGCCGTGGCGTCAATGTCGACGCCGTGTTCGTACTCCCCGGTTTTGGGTCCATCTGTAAGACCGCCGGGGCGGACGATCGTCCAGTCGAGACCGCTCCCAGCGACGAGTTCCTCCTGTCTGGCTTTGTCGGCCATCAGGTCATAGAGCACCGTCACGTTCGCAAGGCGGACGTACCACGGAACCTGCTGGACGCTCGATCCTAACCCCATCGATGTCAGGACGACCAGGCGTTCGATCCCCCGTTCCTGCATTGCATCGATAATGTTCGCGGTCCCGCGAGAGACCACGTCGGAGGGATTGTCCGACGTTCGACCGAGAAGACAGATGACCGCATCTGATCCGTTTACGGTGGCTTCGACCGCGTCCGGATCGAGTACATCCCCCTCTACGGCGGTGACTGCCTGGTTCGGTGGGAGTTTTGCAGGGCTTCGAGTGAGCGCGCGAATCGAGTGATTCACTTCGGTCGCTTGTGCCGTCAGTTCACGTCCGGTCCCGCCTGTCGCACCGAAGAGTGCCAGTTCCATATGGTCACCTACGTTTTCATGTTGGTTGTCGTTCCCCTCGTTTCAGTCGATTACGCTTACAATTCTAAAGGACGACCGAGCGTTCGCTCTGGACGCTCGATTACCAGAGAACTCCGAAATTTGATTCGACAGGTTGGGGTCATCGTCACTACAGCCACGGATCGGTTTCACATTCTAACGAGAGGTGTTCTGTCATGCCAGTATCGAAACCACAATCGTAGTGAAATAGGCGACCGTAGCCGGTGCTACAAGTATGACAGACATGCTGGGTTTGTTCGCTGATGAAACCGCCCCTGAAGAGCGACCAGCTCATGACTCGATAGGAGAGGCGGAACCATGAGCGAGGAAATCTCCGCCAACCGGGCAGGACTCATATTCGGTGCCATCTTCGCAGCGTCGCACGCTGCATGGATCGGATTCGTCGTCTCGGGCGTCTCTGAAACAGCGGTCGCCACTGTCGCCCGGACCAACTTCGTTGAGTACGAGGACACGGTCGATTTCGACCTCTCTCTGGCTGGTGCCGGCCTCATGATCGCGTTAGTTGCAGGATATCTCATGGGCGGGTTGTTCGCCCTGCTCTGGAATCGGCATGAGATCCACGATGACGGGTAACCCGGTCATCCAGACAATCGCCCTCAACCGATAACTGTCAAGGATGGTTAGTGTCCACCGAGACGATCCTCGGAGCAGGCTCTCAGATGGACCGTCTATTCGACACCACCGCAGGGGGTATCTCTAACTCAGTATGGCGTCACCATCTTTTCCACCGGGATACGTCCGGTTCGACGACGTTTCCGAAACGCTTCCTGAACCGACACCCGTTCCGGTGTCGGAATCAGTTGAACTGGAGACGCTTCACCTCCCCGGGCCGGACCCGGCGATCGTGTTCGTCCACGGTGGTCTCGGGTCGCTTTGGAACCCGTATCCACAACTAGACGCGTTCGAGGGGCCCCACGAGTTGGTCACGTATGCGCTCGCCGGCAACGGAAACTCGACCATGCGGCAGGAGCAGTCCCTCTCCGGGCATGTAGCTGACCTCCTGAATCTCCTTGATGAACTCGGTATCACGAATCCGATCATCCACGGCCACAGTTACGGTACCGCCCTCGCTATCGAGTACGCGAAGCGCCATCCCACAGCCGGGCTCGTGTTACACGCAGGGGGCGATCATGATCTCACCCCCGCGGGGGAGAAACCGCTTTTGCGACTATTTCTGGCACTCCGACTCTATAAGATACCCGCGAACGACGCGCTCATCCGGCAGTTAGCCTACAGCGTCGGCTTCCACGAGGAGACGCCATCGGTCGTGGTTGAGGACTTCCTGCAATCGAACCCGCTTCCCCACCGTCGCTCAGCGTGGACGACTGTCACCGAGGCCTTCTGGGGGTACGACGGTCGCCCCGATATTGAGCGAGTCGATGCCCCAACGCTCGTCATCCACGGACCAGCCGACGGTATTGTTCCCATCGAGGTGGCACGCGGAACCGCGAGGCGGATTCCCGAGAGCGTTTTCTGCAGGCTACAGCGTACCGGTCACGTCGCTATGATAGAGCGCCCGAATGCGTATAACAGTCTGCTTGAAGCACTCATCAAGACGGTTCGAGAGGACCGGGATTTGGAAATGACGGTTCGAGAATCGGTCGACGAAAACGGTAGCGAAGTATCCGAAGTTCGCTAAGGAATCAGGATCGTTCTGCAGCTTTATTCGCCCGTTCGAGATCGAACTGAAGGTCGGTGTCGTCCTCGAGACCGACGCTCAGCAATTCCGGGTCGGCGACCGTCAGGTTGAACTCACCGACGGCGCGGCCGTAGTGCAAGCGCGGTACCATTACGCCACTCGCATCACAGAGGTGGGGTCGTGGCTCGTCGACGAATCGCTTCGGGTGCTCTTCGAAGAAATCACGACAGTCGGACGAACAGAAGTAGAACGTCGTCCCCTCGAAATCGGCGGTGATTTCGCTTGAGTCGCTGGCTTCCATACCGCAGACCGGCTCAACTGGCATACTGGCAGTACGCCTCGCCCTTCCATAAACGTCAGTCGGCCATTTGCTACTGTGCGTAGGCTCCCTACTCGGTGTATACTGCGGGCTGTTTCTCGAAGCGCTGTCGACATTCTTCGCTACAGAGATAGTACGTCACCTGGTCGTGCCGGACTGAAGCTACCGCTTCGTCAACTCTGAGTTGCATACCGCAGACGGGATCCCTCGGCATTCTGTTCACAGATCCGTCTCCAAGCCGATTGGGTATTTCGAAGTAGGTCGACGGGCACGTATTAAGGGCCGTCGGAAGAACTCTATGACAACGCCCATGGTTCGATTTCTTCTCCGTCTAATTCGTATTCTTGGGACGTTCACCCCGTTCATCCTACGCTTTCTCCGTGATCGGCATCGGTTTCTGATCGTCGGTGGGTCACGCACTGTGCCACGGGACCAGCACGAGCAGCGTGCCCGCCGTCTACGGGAGGCGATGCTCAACCTTGGGCCGACGTTCGTAAAGATCGGCCAAGTTCTCTCGACGCGCCCAGATCTCGTTCCGCAAGTGTACGCGGAGGAGTTCGCAGTGCTCCAAGATGCGATCCCGGCGGGTCCGTATCGAGAGATGATTCCGGCTCTCGCCGAAGACGTCGGGTATCACTCGTACGACGACTTCGATCCCGAACCCATCGCCGGCGGATCGCTAGCACAGGTCTATCGGGCGACCTATCAGGGAAAACAGGTGGTCGTGAAAGTAAGACGCCCCGGAATCAAGGACCTCATCGAGACCGATCTGCGCATTATTCGTCGCCTCGTTCCCCTTGCACTGTTTCTCGCACCTGATCGGTTCAGTTTCTCACTCCGGAACATGGCGGACGACTTTGAGCGCATCATTCTGGAGGAACTGGACTTCGAGCGAGAGGCCCAGATGATGGAGGAGATTCGGGAAAATTTCGCTGCCGACGAGAATGAGACCGTTACGATCCCACGCGTATTTCGTGACGTCTGCTCCGAACGTGTCCTCACCATGGAGTACGCCGAGGGAACGAAGGTTACTGACCTCGAGGAACTCGAAGCGAAGGGCTACGATCCGGAGAACGTCGCCCGACGAGTGGCGAATGCCTACTTCACGATGGGACTCGATCACGGTGTGTACCACGGCGATCCCCATCCTGGAAATCTCGCTGTCGACGATGATGGCCGCATCGTATTCTACGACTTCGGGATGAGCGGTCGGTTCACGCCGGCGATGCAAGCGAGCGTGATCAACCTCTATCTGGCCGCTGTCAACCGGGATGTCGAATCCATCATCGACGAACTTGTCGCCCTTGGTGCACTCGATCCCGACGCCGACAGGGCCGCCGTCGGCCACGTTCTCGAGTTAGTTATCGATGACCTCGAAGGGAGTGGTGATGTGAACTGGCAGCAGATAATCGACGTGGTCGTCGGAATGCTCCGAGAGTTTCCGTTTCGTATCCCGCCAGACGTGATGTTAGTCATTCGGGTGGGATCGATCGGTGAAGGTGTTCTTAGACAGCTCGATCCCGAGTTCAATATCCTCGCAGCTGCGCAGGCGTTCCTCCGTGAACACGGCTTCCTCCAGCGAGCAGCCCGGATGAAACTCGCCGAAGCTCAGTCCGACATCGAAACCTCCCTCTGGGCCCTCCTCCGGCTACCCACGAAATTGGATCGTGAACTGGACGCACGAGAACAGGAACGCACAGTGATACCTCAGGAGATCGCACAGAGCCAACGACGGCAGACTCGTTCGATCGGGTACGCCATCCTCGCAGGAGGAACATTTGTAGCGAGTGGTCTCGCATTATCCGTAAGTCAGATCTCTGCTACTGTTGGGATCGTCGTCGCACTCGGCTTCACCATTTTATTCATTCATTCATCAAGGCAACAGCGTCGATAACTGGTATCTCGAATACGGAGTACCCCCACGACGCCTCAAACTATTTTGTGGCGTCTATGCGAAGTACCTGATATGCTCAAAGATAAAGTTGCGATCATCACTGGTGGTGCAACCGGGATCGGCAAAGCAATTGCTTCGAAGTACATTGATTACGGAGCCGAAGTCGTTATCGCAGGTCGCACGGAAGAAACCGGCCGAGAGACTGCCGAAGAACTCGGCTGTGAATTCCACCAATGTGACGTCACGGAGTATGAGCAGGTAGAGACCCTCGTCAACAGTACGGTTGACGAATACGGACAGCTTGACGCAATCGTAAACAACGCTGGAATTGGCCAAGTAGGGTCCATCGAAGAAATGTCGCTCGAAGAGTGGGATACGGTCATTCAAATTAATCTCACAGGGGTTATGTACGGCTCGCGAGCGGCGATCCCGTATCTCAAAGACAGTGAGGGGTGCATCATTAATGTCGCGTCGATTTATGGCCTCGTTGGTGGTCCTGGATCACCTGCCTATTCGGCAGCAAAAGGTGGTGTCGTGAATTTCACACGAGAGCTCGCCATCGACTACGCCACAGAAGGGATACGTGTCAATAGTATCTGCCCTGGATTCGTTGAAACGCCGATGACAGACGACTACCTCGACCAGGAACAGTTCTACGAGTTCGTCCGAGACGAGACACCCATGCAGCGAGTGGCCGAACCCGAGGAGATCGGCGGCATTGCGATGTTTCTCGCCTCTGATGAGGCGACGTACATCACAGGCACAAACATTCCTGTCGACGGAGGCTGGACTGCCCACTAGTAACTACGGTCGCACATTCACCACACTTGGTTCCAACATTACGCGGGAGACCAGTCGGATAGTAGCAGCGCAAAACGTGCTACTATCTACCGAAGGCAAGCACCGTAACTCCCTGAGATGCTTCTATGAAGTGAGGAACTGCCGCCATATTATTTAGTCTCTCTAACCAATCCCCCAGTATGGAACAGAATCGATCCGATCTCACACTACGTGTTGGGAGTATCGCCGACGAGTCAGTTGGTCGCGTTATTCCGGATACGTCGGTAGCAGAGGTCGCCCAAACGATGGTCGCGCAAACCAAATGTGCCCGCTACGTCGTTGTGGAAGAAAACGACCAGCTCGTGGGCATCATTACAGATCGAGATTTGATTGGCGCGCTCCTCACGCCAGATAGTGAGTTCAACGTTCTCGCAACGGATCAGAGCGAATCCAACATAACCGCCGGAGATGTGATGACCTCCGACCCCCTCACCGTAACGCCTGAGGCGGAGGTACCGAGGGTACTGCGACAAATGAACGAGGCGGCTGCCCGCCATGTTCCCGTTGTCGAAGATGGCTCAGTTGTGGGGATCGTCACCCTTGACGATCTCATCACTCACCTCGCGGGAGAAGCTGCCCATGTCTCCGCACAGATGGACAATCTCTCCGGGATCATCCGGTCAGAGTCCCAGAGAAAGTAACCTCCGCATCTGAGACTCTCGATACGTGTCTTTTTCGTGACTGACATCAAAAGAGAGACATGGCCGAACCACGGATTCTAATCCTCGGTGGACCAGGCGCAGGAAAGGGGACGCAGAGTAGAAAGGCTTCTGAGGAGTTTAATGTAAAGCATATCACTACCGGGGAGCTCCTTCGGGCAAATAAGGACAGGGATATTTCAGAATTTGAATCAGAGTATGATGTCCCGCGCACATATATGGATCAAGGTGAGCTTGTTCCGGACGAGGTTGTCACTCTGCTCGTTAAAGAGGCTCTATCGCAAGTCAATGGCTTTGTTCTGGATGGGTATCCCCGCAACGTAGAACAGGCTGAGGAACTCAATAATATGACCGACGTTGACGTTATTCTATATCTTGACGTAGACGAGGAGGAACTTGTTCAACGACTCACGGGTCGCCGTATAGACCCAAAAACAGGGGACACTTATCATATAAAATATAGTCCGCCTGAAGATCCTGAAGTTGAAAGACGACTTGAGCAGCGGGATGACGATACCGAGGAGACAGTCCGTGAACGTCTACGTGTATTTCGTGAGACCACTGAACCAGTTATTGAATACTACGAAGAACGAGGTCAACTGGAACGTGTCGACGGAAAACAGTCTCCTGATGAAGTCTGGGTTGACGTAAGGAAAGCGGTTGAAAACGCGCAATAGGTCGCGAAAAAGTTGGGGTGAGCGTTACTATACCGGGCATCACCTAGCAGATCTGTACATTTTACACACTGGTACCCGGCGAGTCTGTAGTTGAGAGGGCACGATCTTGCTGAGGTGATCTCGACGATGTTCGATAAAAGCCGACCATCATACCGTACGAATTAGAACTTGGAACGGTTATTGGCCGAAGAACGATCCAGTAGGCAATTATGGGGGGCTCTTCGAACCGATGAAGAGCCTGTCAGCAGACGCTGGCCCGTCAAGAGAGCGGATCTCGTCCTTCATACTCACCGCTCTCACCATATTCCGGCCGCTGGAAACCACCCTCACGGTAGACATCGAACTCACCCCGCTCGATGTCGTCCCGGATGATGTCTGCGGTCGTTTCGTCGACGCTCACGAAGTGACACAGCGGATGCCCCGGGTACGCGACTGCGTTCTCGAGTACACCGACGACGAGGCCAGTTGACGGTGCACGAACGACTTCGACCTCATCTTTGAAGTGATCGGAGATAGTGAACAGCTGCTCCCCGTCCTCGACGAGCGGCTGTGGGCCCCACTTCATATCGACGAGTCCGCCGGTGGCAGCACGAAGCCACGTCTTCTCACCGTCGCGTGCGACCACACGCGTCCACCCAGGCCAAGAGACCGGCCGGTCTGGCAGAACCTCATGTTCAGCGAGGACACTCGCCACGCAGTGAAGGGCGCGTTCGAGATGCGTCGATTGGAACCGGTGGGCGCGCCCCATCTCCACAGTTACGGTCGGAACCCCCGTCTTCGATGCTGCCTTTCGGAGCGTCCCGTTTGAGCCTTCACCGTCGAGAATCACGCTCGTTCCGAATGCACGGGCGATGCGTTCGACGTCAGAGTCGCGCATATCTGCCCGAACGTGATACATTGTCGTCCTGTTGCGCGTCGAGGTGTGGAAATCCAGCCCTAGGTCGCACTTCGAGACGAATTCCTCGAAGATAGTATGGGCGAGACGTTTCGCCATCGTTCCCTGTGGATTCCCGGGGAACGACCGGTTGAGGTCCTCGTCATAGATCGGGATGTAGCGCTGTTGGGCCATGAATCCCGGGACGTTCAGTACGTGGAGGCAGACGAGTGCCCCGTGGATGTCCGGGGGACCGTAGGTTTCTGCGACCTCTTGGACGATCTTGATGCCGTTCAGTTCGTCGCCGTGCACGGCAGCACTGAGGAACATCGCCGGGCCATCATTCTCTCCGTTGACGACCGTGACCGGAATGTCGATCGGGTCGCCGTGGAAACTTGTTCCCACCGAATAGCGGAACTGGCGCTTCTCTCCGGGTGAGATGGTTCGGCCGCCGACCTCAATCGGTTGTGTCGCGGATCCAGTCATTGAGAATCACTCTCGGACTGCTCTGAATGTGTCTGCGCTGCACGTCTACTGGGTTTACCAAGGAATCGTGGAACCGCCTCGCAGTATGACTCGTATTCGCCCCCGTACTGCTCGCGGAGCCACGGCTCTTCGGCGAGTGGTGCGAGCAGGAACCACACGATTCCACCGATAGCGAGAATGACCGTTTGAATCGAACCTGCGAGGAGGCCTCCGCTGGCGAGCATGGTGATGAACCCCACGTACTGTGGATTGCGAGAGAAGCGATACGGTCCCTCAGTTTGAAGGTGGCCTTCGAGACCACTGCTCTCCCAGAATCCGAGTGTCCACATCGCCCAGATAGACAGCGCTGTGCCTGCTACGAAAACAAGCACACTGACGAGTTGCACCACCACCGGTGGTTCGTACCAGTGCCACCAGTCGAGGTATGCAATGCCGACCAGACCCACGACGTATAGCGTCCAGGCTGTCCAGCTGACCCAGAACGTCCAGTTCCGCGTCCCGTGCGGCCAGAACCGGAATGTCGGACTGACGATGGTGGCAAGGAGGCCACCCAGTAGGAGTCCCCCGGATAGGAGACTGACGCTGAACAATGTCTGTGTCGCCTGGAGTGCCATAGGGATCACGCACCAATGTCGGGCACGGAAATATCGGCGCTGCGGAGACGACGGGCGTTGATAGCGACGATGATTGTCGAGAGAGACATGAACACCGCGCCGATCGCCGGCGACAGCAGGATACCGATAGGCGCGAGGACTCCGGCAGCGAGTGGGAGCGCGAAGACGTTGTAGCCGGTCGCCCAGACCAGATTCTCCTGCATCTTCCGGTAGCTCGCCTTCGAGAGCTTGATGAGACGGACGACATCCAGGGGATTGTTGTCGACGAGGATGATATCGCCCGACTCGATGGCGACGTCGGTCCCTGAACCGATGGCAATACCGACATCTGCTCGCGTGAGCGCCGGCGCGTCGTTGACGCCGTCGCCGACCATCGCGACCAGTTTCCCCTCGGACTGGAGCGCTTCGACTTTCGTGTCCTTTTCGTCGGGGAGTACCTCCGCGAAGTACTGGTCGATGCCGAGTTCCTCCGAGACAGCCCGTGCGACGTCCTCCGAGTCACCGGTCAGCATCGCCACCTCGATATCCATCGCGTGTAGCGCCTCGATGGCCTGCCGGCTTTCTTCCCGAATAACGTCCGCCAGCGCGAATGCTGCGACAACTTCGGATTCGTCGTGAACCAGGTAGATAACCGTCTCTGCGTTCGAGCCAGCTTCCTCCGCGAAGGCAGCGATTTCGTTGGACCGCTCGATACCGAATTTCTCAATCAGGTTCGGTCCACCGATATGAACCGTCTCGCCGTCCACAGTGGCTCTGACGCCGAGACCGCGGAAATTCTCAAAGTTCGAAACCTTCGCTCGCTGGATATCCCGTTCCTCGGCGGCGTCTCGGATGGCGCGAGCGATCATATGCTCGGAGTCACCCTCGACACCAGCGGCGACTTCGAATGCTCGCTCTTCAGTCCAGTCGCCTGCCGTCTCAACACCGACGACGCCCTGTTCGCCCTTCGTGAGGGTCCCGGTCTTGTCAAACATCACCGTGTCCAGATTTCGAGATTCCTCCATGGCGATGCGGTCGCGGATGAGCATCCCGTTTTGGGCAGCCGTGGAAGTGTTGATCGCGACCACGAGCGGGACGGCAAGTCCAAGTGCGTGGGGACACGCGATGACCAGGACCGTCACGACGCGCTCGAGGACGGTGATGTTGTACCCGACCGCGACGACCCACGCGACGGCAGTAATCGCCGCGACGCCGAGTGCAATATAGAACAGCCAGCCAGCTGCCTTGTCGGCGAGCAACTGGGTTCGAGATTTGGACTGCTGGGCCTCGTCGACCAGTCGCATGATGCCCGCCAGCGTCGTCTCGTCGCCGGTCTTCGTGATTTTGACGCGGAGACTCCCGTCCTGGTTGACCGTCCCGGCGACCACCTCTGATCCGGGCTCCTTCCCAACTGGTCTGGATTCGCCGGTAATCATCGACTCGTCAACGGACGACTCGCCCTCGACGACTTCGCCGTCGGCAGGCACGCTCGCGCCCGGGCGAACGAGCACGACATCGTCCTCGCCGAGTTCGGAGACGGGCACTTCCTCGGTATCTCCACTCTCGGTGATACGCTCGGCGGTATCGGGCATGAGCTTCGCGAGTTCGTCCAGCGCCCCCGAGGCCGCCCGGACCGACCGCATCTCCACCCAGTGGCCCAGCAGCATGATGTCGATCAGCGTGACGAGTTCCCAGAAAAACGGTGTCGTCCCTTCGAGAAACAGACTCGCGATCGAGTAGACGAACGCCACCGATATCGCCAGCGAGATGAGCATCATCATCCCCGGCTCGCGGTTTTTCAGTTCCGTCCGGGCCATCGAGAGGAAGGGCACGCCACCGTACGCGAAGATCACGACCGCAAGTACCGGCGTTATCCACGTACTCCCGGGGAACGTAGGGGCCGTATAGCCGAAGACGTCCTGAATGAATTCGCTGAAGACGATGACCGGAATCGAGAGGACGAGCGACACCCAGAACCGCCGCCGAAACATCGCCTCGTGGCCTGAGTGATCCGTGTGATCGCTGTGATCCCCGTTTCCACCCCCGTGTCCCTTCTCGTGGGCGTTACCACCATGGTCGTGCTCGTCGTGTACGTGCTCTGCTTCTGTAGAGTGAGCGTGCTCGGCCGCAGCGTGGCGGTGCGCGTGTTCGGCTTCGTGGTCGTTATGTGCGTGTTCGTCCGTGGATTCGGACTCCGTGGTGGCGTCTGCCGCAGTGTGAGTGTCGTCCTTCGGGAGTTTGGACTCCGGCTCGGATGACGCGTGGGCTGATGCTCGTGGTTCCGACTCTGCTTTCAATCGGCAAATTCGACAACAGTAGACGGGTCCTTCGGATTGATGCGAGGGGTGCCCCTCTTTAGAGGGATTTTCGGATGTCTCGTGGTCTGGATTGTTGCTCATGGCGTGGGTATTGGTGCCGTCCCTTATTATGCTGTCCAGACCCTGATACGGCGCGGTACCGTCAAGAGGGCCGGTGTCGAACGAGAACGGCGGGGCACTTGTGGACGTACGTTCCGGCGGTTCTCAGGCGTGGGCGGTGTATCCAGCGTCCTCGACGGCTTGAACGAGTGACGTGACGTCAGCATCGCCATCGACGCTCGCCTGTTTGGCCTCGCGATCGGCAGTCGCGTCGGTCACGCCGCTCACTTCTCGAAGCGCGTCTTCGACTGTCTGTTCACAGTGACCGCACGTCATTCCTTCGACAGTGATGGTCTGCGTCATACACTGGTACATACGGGAGGGGAATCTTTGTCAGTTTCTGCTTCGAATCCAAAGTCTATCTTGGAAGTGGGATGGCATTCAAATCTTGGCGCTGGGAAACAATATTGTGGTTCGGGGGTTCAATGGGGAGATATGCGTGATTTAGACGAGACAGACATGGAGATCCTCTCGCTACTAGCAGAGGACGCGCGACGCCCGTTCAGCAGCATCGGTGAGGAGGTGGATCTCTCGGGGCCAGCCGTATCAGACCGCGTGAAACGGTTAGAGGAGGCCGACATCATCAACGGCTTCACCGTCGACGTGAATCGCGCACAACTGCGAGCTGGCGTTCCGGTGTTCGTCCAGCTCGAAAACGATACCGCTGCCATCGAGTCACTTCGAAGCCGGCTCCACGACGCGGATGGTATCGAACACCTCTTCGTCACTGCCGAGGGGAAAATATGGTTCTACGGTCGTGCGGAAGGACAGAACGTTCGCCGGTGGGTCGAGGGTCTCCTCGAAGACGCGCCATCAACGGAGTACTCGGTGACGCTCGTCGACGACCTCGAATGGACACCCTCACTCGACGGCACCGAGTTCGCAATCACGTGCGCCGAGTGTGGGAATACGGTCGATAGCGAGGGCGAATCCGCTCGAATCGACGGAGACATCTATCACTTCTGTTGTCCGTCGTGCCGTGGCCGCTTCGAAGACCAGTATCAACGTCTCGAAGACGGAGTCTAGTTGTAGCCGCGATTTCCGCTCCAGATCGGCGAAGTCGATATTGGCATCCTTCGGTAGTGGAACGGAACTAGGCCTTTGAATCTAAATTCTATACTGGTCTAAAACACTGGTTTCGAAACAGTAACTGCACTAAGGAAGGACTACGTAGTATAGGGCAAGAATGGGAACGCGAACTGCACATCTCGACATCACAGGGATGACCTGTGCTAACTGTTCGGCGACAGTTGGCGACGCGCTAGAGTCCTTCGACGGCGTCGTTGAGGCGAACGCGAACTTCGCCACGGATGAAGGCTCCGTCGAGTACGATCCTGACGAGGTATCGCTCGAAGAGATATACGAGGCGATCGAAGATGCCGGGTATGGTGCAGTGTCTGACACAGTGACCATCGGCATCTCCGATATGACCTGTGCCAACTGTGTACAGACCAATGAGACTGCCCTAGAGAACACACCCGGTGTCATCGCGGCCGAGGCGAACTTCGCCACCGACGAAGCCCAGGTCCGGTACAACCCCGCGGACACGTCGCTGGATGCACTCTACGATGCCATCGAGAGCGCGGGCTACTCGCCCGTCCGAGAGGACGGCGACGACAGCGACTCTGGCGAGGACGCGCGCGACGCCGCGCGACAGGCTGAAATCCGTAAGCAGCTTCGACTGACCCTGTTTGGTGCGGTGCTGTCGGCACCTCTCCTCTTTTTCCTCGCCGAGAAGTTCCTCCTCGGCGGTGGCGTCCTCCCGGAGACCATTCTCGGAATCGAGTTCGGCTGGGCAGAGTTCCTGCTGGCGACGCCCGTCCAGCTGGTGCTCGGTTGGCCGTTCTACAAGAACTCGTACAATGCGCTGGTGAACAACAAGCGCGCCAACATGGACGTCCTGATCGCGCTGGGCTCGACCACTGCGTACGTCTACTCTGTCGCAGTCCTCTCAGGGCTCATCGCGGGCGGCCTGTACTTCGACACCGCCGCGCTCATCCTCGTGTTCATCACCCTCGGGAACTACCTTGAAGCCCGCTCGAAGGGCCAAGCCGGCGAGGCGCTCCGCAAGCTGCTGGAGATGGAGGCCGAGACGGCCACCGTCGTCGATGAGGCCGGCAACGAGGAGGAGATCCCACTTGAGGACGTCGAGGTCGGCGATCGGATGAAGGTTCGGCCTGGCGAGCAGATTCCGACCGACGGGGTCGTCGTCGATGGCCAGTCAGCGGTCGACGAGTCGATGGTCACCGGCGAGTCTGTCCCCGTCGAGAAGAGCGAGGGTGACGAGGTCGTCGGCTCGACTATCAACGAGAACGGCGTGCTCGTCGTGGAGGCGACGAAGGTCGGGAAGGACACGGCGCTTCAGCAGATCGTTCAGACGGTCAAGGACGCCCAGTCGCGCCAGCCCGACATCCAGAACCTCGCCGACCGCATCTCGGCGTATTTCGTGCCGGCAGTCATCGCCAACGCCGTTCTCTGGGGTGTCGTCTGGTACTTGTTCCCCGGAGCGCTCGCGAGCTTCGTCGAGTGGCTCCCGCTGTGGGGTGCCGTGGCAGGTGGACCTGCAATCGCTGGAGGGACCGTCACCGTCTTCGAGTTCTCGATCATCGTGTTCGCGTCGGCCGTACTGATCGCCTGTCCCTGTGCGCTGGGCCTTGCGACGCCTGCCGCGACGATGGTCGGGACGACTATCGGTGCACAGAACGGCGTCCTGTTCAAGGGCGGTGACATCCTCGAACGAGCGAAGGACGTCGACACGGTCGTCTTCGACAAGACAGGGACGTTGACGAAAGGCGAAATGGAGCTCACCGACATCGTCGTGTTCGACGGTGACGGACAGCCTCTCACGGATGGCGGCGATACTGCTGCAGATGGTGGCCAACTGACCGCTCGTGACCGTCTCGGTGAGGAGGATGTCCTGCGGCTCGCGGCCACGGCCGAACATGCGAGCGAACACCCGCTCGCCCGTGCCATTGTCGACGGCGCCGAAGAACGGGGGATCGACGTGAGCGACCCGGACCACTTCGAGAACGTCCCCGGCCACGGCATCAGAGCGACTGTCGGCAACAGTGAGGTCCTGGTCGGGAATCGGAAGCTCCTCCGTGACAACGATATCGACCCCTCGCCCGCGCAGGACACGATGGAGCGCCTCGAGAACGAGGGGAAGACGGCAATGCTCGTCGCCTACGAGGGCGAACTCGTGGGTGTGGTCGCCGATGCCGACACAATCAAAGAGAGCGCGAAGGACGCTATAAGTCAGCTCCAAGAACGTGGTGTCGACGTGATGATGATCACCGGCGACAACGAGCGGACCGCCCGCGCGGTCGCCGAGCAGGTCGGCATCGCTCCCGAGAACGTCCGCGCGGGGGTTCTCCCCGAGGACAAATCCGATGCCGTCGAGAGCATTCAGGACGAAGGCCGGAAGGCGATGATGGTGGGCGACGGCGTCAACGATGCGCCCGCCCTCGCCGTCGCGTACGTGGGGACGGCCATCGGCTCGGGGACGGACGTGGCCATTGAGGCGGCGGACGTGACGCTGATGCGCGACGACCCCCTCGACGTCGTGAAGGCCATCCGCATCTCGGACGCGACGCTCGCGAAGATCAAGCAGAACCTCGTCTGGGCGCTCGGGTACAACACCGCGATGATCCCGCTGGCGTCGCTGGGCCTACTCCAACCGGTGCTCGCTGCCGGTGCGATGGCGTTCTCCAGCGTGTCGGTGCTGTCGAACAGCCTGCTGTTCCGACGGTACACCCCCGATCACGACTACAAACTGCTCGGGAAACTCCGCTGAACGCCAAAGCCACTTGCTCCATGTCCTCTATTTCCCGCCGCACGGTGCACGCGTACCTCGTCGAGACGGCCGATACTGAGCCCACGTACCTTCGGGCTCGGGATATCGCCAGCGACCTCGACGGATCGCCGAAAGCCGTCGCACAGTATCTGAGCCAGCTCCAGGACGACCTCACCGACGTGTCGCTCGAACAGTGGGGACGCTCGAAAAGCACGACGTGGCGACTGGAGGTGAGCGAGTCGTGAGCACCGTCACTCGCCGCGTCGGATCCGCCCTCCCCGCCACTGGAACTCGGGAGTGGTGGGTCCTGTATCTGCTCGCCCCGGTCGTCCTCGTCGGTGCAGCACTCCTCGCATTCCCGACGCTCGTCTACGACCGATTCGTCTGGCAGTATCTCTGGGGCCCGGTCGTCGCTGACGCTGCCGGCCAGCCAGTCACGCACGAGGGAATACGGGCCGTCCGCGGATACAACGCCGTGAACACGGTGACGTACCTCGCGGCCGTCGTGTACAGTCTCCCCGGGCTCCGAGCGTATCTCGACTCCCTCGATGTCACGTACGACGCTCGACTCGCGTACGGGTTCGCGCCAATCATCGTTGCTGGCGGAGCGATGCGCGCCCTCGAGGATATCGGCCTGCTCGGTGACTACGCCGTGCTGTTCATCACGCCGTCGATCTACTTCGTCGTCACCGCCGTCACCGTCCTCTCACTCGGCGTCGGCGCACTCGCGCGTAACCGGAATATCGGGTCCATCCCGTCGATAGTCGGTCTCGTTGGAACGGTCTGGGCGATCGGTGCCGTCGGGTGGGCGCTCTGGCACGGGCTCTCGACGTCGGCTCCACTCCGCGTGTGGGTGCCGGTCGCGACGACGGGGATCGCCCTCGGTGTGACCGCGCTCTACTACTGGGGAGCGAGTCTCGTCGATGTCGCACACCTTCGACACCCGTTGTTCCTGCTGGCCGTCTTCGGCCAGATGTGGGATGCGGCGCAGAATCTCATCGGCGTCACGTTCCTCGGCTATTCACCCAAGCTGGTCGTGACGAATCTCGTGTACCAGGCGACCGGCTTCTCGGGGTCGACGTTCGTCCTCAAACTCCTCGTGACCGGCGGTATCGTGTGGTACCTCGCGGACGCGAAAGACGAAATGAACCACACCTGGTGGTGGCTCATGACGTTCTTCATCGGAGCGATTGGGCTCCCGATGGGCGTCCGTGGATCGCTTCGGATGATGCTCGGAGTCTGACAATGGAGACGATGAACACAAACGGTACGACACGACAGTACGGCGCGGCAATCGCACTCGTCTCGGGAGTCTACTCGCTGCTCTCCGCGACAGGTGGCACCGGGATGATGGGCTCGAACAGCGGGCTCCTCATGGCGCTCCTCGGCGTCGTCGTGGTCGTCCACGGCGTCGTTCTGCTGACGCCCTATGCGGATCGGCTCGGGAACGCGAGTGGTCCCCTGATGATCGGCTACTCGCTCGTGATGTTGCTCAACCAGGCGCTGGTCGGCGTCACCGGGAGTGTGAACTGGGGAATGGGTAGCGGGATGGGGTCCGGTATGAACGGCGGGATGAGCGGCGGCATGGGGTCGTCGATGACTGCCGGGATGGGCTGGGACCTCGGAATGGTCGCGCTCGCAGTCCTGATGTTGATCAGCGGCGTGATTATGGCGAACCGACGAAACGACAGCACAGGGATGTAATTCGGCGAAACGAATGACATCCGCACCTACAGCGACCACGAATCGGCTGCCCAGCTACCTTGCCCCACTCCCCCAGCGCGTTGAGGACCTTGCACTTCGGTACGCCTGGATTATCGTTGTGATCAATCTCGCCGGAACGGCGTTCGGCTTCTGGTACTACCGCTTCCAGCTAACCCAAACCCCGATAGTGATGTGGCCGTTCGTCCCCGATAGCCCCGCCGCGACGCTGTTCGTCGCGCTCAGTCTCGCCGCGTGGAAACTGGACTACGACGTCGAGTGGCTCCACATGCTCGCCTTCTTCGGCAATATCAAACTCGGGCTCTGGACGCCGTTCGTCCAGCTGGTTCTCAACGGGCCGGGCGGTATCGAACCCTGGCTCTACTGGTTCCTCATCGTGAGCCATCTCGCGATGAGCCTCCAGTCGTTCCTGATCTATCGCTACGCCGAGTTCTCGGTCGGTGCGGTCGCTGTCGCCACCGTCTGGTACGGCCTCAACGACCTCGTGGACTACTTCGCGCCGCTCGTCGGAGAGTTCCACCACACGTTTCTGCGGGCCGAACTCGTCAACGGCGCACTCGATCACTCGGTGCGAGCGCACGACCTCGCAGCGGCCGCAGCCGTGACGCTGACGCTCGCCGCGACGTTTCTCGCACTGGCGACACGGGTGAAGAAGCTCGAAACAACTGAGAGGTCCTCCGCACGAGGGGTGCGCCGATGAACGGCTATTCACGACGGTCGGTACTTCGCCGGAGCCGGAGTGTGCTAGCAGTCGGGGCAACCGCGATTGCTGGCTGTCTCGGAGGTAGCGGCCCGTCGGGCCCGACGGTCACGATGACGGGCGACCTCCGATTCGATCCGGCTGACGTCGCAATCGACCCCGGTCAGCAGGTCACCTGGGTGAACGAGAGTGGAGTCCCCCATACCGCATCGGCATACGGAGAAGGGATTCCCGACGAGGCGTCGTACTTCGCAAGCGGCGGCTACGAGTCCGAGCAGGCTGTCCGGCAGAGTACGTCAGCGAGAGGGTTTCTCGAACGGGGCGAAACCTACAGTTACACGTTCGACGTCACGGGGACGTACCAGTATTTCTGCCTGCCACACGAGGAAAGCGGGATGGTCGGACGTGTCATCGTCGAATGACCACGAGAGTCGACCTCACCCGATCACTGACGGTGGGTCGATGGGTATCCCGGCATTCCATCAGCTATCCATAGCCAGAGCCCCAGTACCGTGACGACGGTTTGCCCGAGTACATACGGGGTCGGAGACAACAGCGCGAGCAGATCTCCGATCGTCTCGACGTGGTGATAGTCAGTTACGACCGGCCAGAACAGAAACAGTAGCGTCTCCTCGGGGACGAACAGGTAATCCACGAGGTCCGCAGCGAGGTGTGATCCATATCCGAGCGCGTACGCCGCGCCGACCTCCCACCGGTCTCTGTGTTTCGTGCCGTAGAATACAATCAGGACGACGAGTGCCGCGGCGAACACCGAGTGCGCGACCGACCGACTCGGGAGCGATGGAAGTACAAACGCGAGTGGTTTATCGACGAGATCCGGGAGCAACGCACCTCCGAACAGGGCGATGATCGGGACATCGTCACATCGGTCAGTAGAACCACCAGAAATGCCTCGGTAAACGAGATACGCGACTGCAGCGTGGACCCAAAAGAGCACACTCGACAATATTGTCCAGGTTACGTAAACCGTTCACGCACTGCTGCCCCGTCAGCATCACACGCCATCGATTTCGGAGCGAATAGTCTCGCGCTCGAAGTAGAGAATCTCCAGTCCCAGGAGGACGACCGTCACAACGAGGACCACACTGAAGACGGCGGGTTCCATCACGGCGAGGTGGTACACTAACGACGGGAAGAACAGTACTGCACCCACCACGCCGACGGCGGGGAGGATACCTGTGCGAAGCCCCGCTCGATGCCTGAACGCGAGGAAACTCATCGACCCAAAGACGGTGATGAAGGCAAGCGACGCGAACGACGTGATTCCCTGAAGACTACCGTAGGCAGTGAACGCGGCCGTTATCAGGCCCAAGATGAGAAGTGTTCGCGTCGGAGCACCGTCGGCATCGGCATCTCCGATCCGGTCGGGAAGTAGGTCGTCTTCAAGCATTCCCGTCGCAAAGTGGGCCGCCGAGAACAGCGTGGCGTTGATCGCGCTCCCAGTCGAGAACAGCGCCGCCACGGAAATGAGGATGAACCCCATCTGCCCCATGAACGGTTCGGCCGCGATGGCGAGTGACACCTCGGGGTTCGCGGCGATCGTTTCGGGCCGAAGCAGACCCGTCGTGACGACTGCCACGAGGACGTACAGCCCGAGAGACACGGGAATTGAGAGATAGATCGCCTGCGGAATGGTCGTCCGAGCGTTCCGAAGACTTCCCTCGTCGTAAAAGAGTAGCTGCCAGCCCTGAAAGGCGACGAACGAGAGGGCAGCGGACATGAGCAACCCGCCCGTCGCGACGGAGGAGAACCCGGTCGTCAGCTGTCCTGTCCGCGCTCCAAAATAGAACCCCCACACACCGAAAATGAGGAGAATCCCAACCTTTGCCGCGACGAGGAGCACCTCGGTCACGCCACTCGCCCGGGCACCGAGGACGTTCAGTAGTACAAACCCCAGGACGCTGAGAACCGACACGACGGGGCGGAGTGGAACCCCGAGGGCTGTTTCGACGCCGAGGAGTTTCGTCGCAAAACTACCGAACGCGAACGCGTACATTCCCATCGACCCGATATAGCCGAACAGAAGCGTCCAACCGACCATCCCAGCGACCGTCGTCGACTCACCGAACTCCTGTAAGAAACTGACCGAGCCGCCGGACACGTCGCCAAGCCGCTGGAGACGAACGTACGAGTAGCCAGCGCAGAACGCGACGACACCGCCGCCGGTAAAGGCGAGCCACGCCGCAGGCCCCGACATTTCCGCAACGACGCCAAGTACGGCGAAGATCCCACCCCCGATCATACCCCCGAGCGCAATCGAGACTGCACCGAGACGGCCCAGCTTCTCGCTCATCGTCTCTCCGTTGGGATGCCATCTTTAGGCTTCTTGTCGTTACGAATCCAAACCACCTCAGCCCGGGGAGTAGAAATCGTCTGCTTCGATGCTCAGGTTCCGAAGAGCGAGTAGAACCACGCTTCAGTGTCCGGATGGAGACCGTTATGGACTGTCCGGACCGCCGCAGCGATTGATACTGCGAAGATAGCGTGAAGAAGATGTGTCGGAACCCAGCCGACCACTACCGCACTCGCCCCGAGGACGGCAGCACAGAGCGCTCCAACGCCGATTCTGAAAAAGAACGGCCGCTGAATCACCAACACAGTGTCCCCGTAGAGCAGGATGTAACAAAGGGACGCAAGCCCACTAGCGACGACTGCCGAGAGTAACGAGAAGAGGAGCGTAGTCATCGGGATTCTCCTCCAGAATACCCAAGTCGCGGGTGAATGTATCCGAGTGCGCCGAGTACGGCCACGAGACTAAGGAGAGCTCCGGTTTCAACTGCAGCGAGCAGGCCATGCGGAAGCGGTGTGAGCATCCCGAGATGGGCGATCCCGAACAGTAGCCCAACGAGCGGTACGCCAACGAGTAGGTGTCCATATATTCCCTCGTACTGGTGCCAGACAGCGGGCGTTTTACTCACCGTGTACACGGTGCTCGCGAGAATGATACCCGTCACGAGAAGTTCGCTGTAGGACGTAAGCATACGACTATCCTCCCCAGCCAGCCACAAGTCAATTACTCCGCACCCGAAGTGGCATACCCCTTGATTCTAAATTCTGCTAGGGTTGTGATGCTGGTATCCAAAGGCTCACAAACGAAATATCCCACAGATGTAGCCACAACCGCATTAGGAGAGGAGCCCCTAGATGTAGGCCACCAAGACAATGGACAGATCAGATTACGCGATCCTCTCGGTTATCGCCGTAATCACCGTCGCCATCGGCATCGTCACGACGACAAAACCGCTCGGGACGTTTTTCGTGGAGAGCACGAGGCAGGCCGCGACGACGACCGCCGCGATGGCGTGGATCACCTGGTGGGCGCTCGTCATCGGGTTCGCCATCGCCGGCGGCGTCGAGGCGTGGGTCTCGACCCAGCAGATTTCGGAGCTGCTCGAGGGACACGGGCCTCGCTCCATCGGCCTCGCGACGTTCTTCGGGTTCGTCTCCTCGTCGTGTTCGTACTCGGCCATCGCCACGGCGAAGAACCTCTACAAGAAGGGGGCGTCGGCTGCGGCGGCGCTGGCGGCGTTCCAGTTTGCCTCGACGAATCTCGTCATCGAAATCGGCATCGTCATCTGGCTGCTGCTGGGCTGGGAGTTCCTGCTGGCCGACGTGGTCGGTGGCCTGCTCCTCATCGGCCTGATGTCGGTTGGCTTCGTCTACGTCGTCCCCGACAAGATCCTCGACGAAGCACGCGAGAACGTCACCGACGACGAGGGCATTACTGTCCAAGACCCGGTCTGTGGAATGGAGGTCGACCCTGAGGAAACCGACTACTCCATCGAGCACGAGGGCCAGACGTATTACTTCTGCTCGCAGTCCTGCAAGGACTCCTTCGACCCGGAGGAAGCGAACACGTCGATTCCGGAAAAGGCGACCTCGTGGTCCGGGTGGAAATCGCTCGCGGACAAACAGTGGAAGGAGTGGGCGATGCTGTGGGACGAGATCGCTATCGGGTTCATTTTCGCCGGCCTCATTGCCGGGTTCATCCCCGAAGCCGTCTGGACGAGCGTCTTCTCTGGCGCCGTATTCGGTTTGCCGGTGTACGTCCTCTGGACGGCCGCGCTGGGTGCGATCATCGGCGTCGTCACCTTCGTCTGTTCGGTCGGGAACGTCCCGTTCGGGACCGTCCTCTGGACGCGCGGGCTCCCCTTCGGGTCGGTGCTCTCGTACATCTTCGCGGACCTCATCGTCCCGCCGATCATGAAAGCCTACGACGAGTACTACGGGACGACCTTCGCGGCGGTACTCAGTCTGATGATCTTCGTCACCGCCGTTATCGCCGGGTTCGTGGTCCACTTCCTGTTCCTGGGCCTGGGCCTCATCCCCTCACGAGCCTCCGCGCAGATCGCCGAAGTGTCCATCGAGCTCAACTACAAGCTCGTGTTGAACGTCCTCGCGACGGCGTTCTTCGCGTTCCTCTACTGGCTCCACAAACAGGATTCGGTGGCTGGTGGGGAACGCGGTGACGAGAGACATGCGGCAATGACGGACTGACGGGTATCTACCTGCTCACGTAGTTCACAATCTGAATTTCGTCTATCAATAATTCGACGACACAGACAAGGAACATCTACGGTGTCGGGCAATTAATCCCTGACTCCCTTCCACTGCCCAACCACAGTTTCGATACGAATACCATTCATTCCAGAGCGGTCTCGTCGAAGTCATGGGTCTTTGAGATCGTCACTGCTGCTACGAGACTCAGCCACGAGATCGCGCCACTGCTCCCAGCGGGGGATAAACATCGGCACTTTGCGCTGATAAGTGCGGTAGTCCTCACCGAATGTATCGATCATATCACGCTCTTCTCTCCGTGCAAGCCACGTAAAAATCACAACGACGAACGGAAATAGAGCGACAGAGAAGATTGTCGGCCAGTGAATGATGCCCTCGCCAAACAGAGCGATGAACAGACCGGTGTATTGTGGATGGCGGACGTACCTGTAAAGCCCGTCTGTGACCAGTCGGTCGTCCTGTCGGGCACGATAGACTTGTCGCCATCCCTGAGCAAACAGGCCGATGCCGACAAACGCCACAGCGTAGCCGAGGAGCATTGATACGAACATACCCGTTTCGCCAAACCCGATCAGTGTAGACCAGAGATTGGTACTGACGTACTCGCGGTCCAGACCGAAAAACCGGACCAGCAGATAGATCGTCAGTGGAAACCCGTACATCTCCGCATATAATGCGATGATGAACGCCTGTACCACTCCTGCGCCGACCCACTCCCGCCAGCTGTCAGGAGCGAAGTACCGATAGAAGAACCAAGAAACGACGACAATGAAGATAATCGCGAGGCCCCAAGCACCGGGATTCGTAATAGTGGTATCTATTGATGACACGCTTACTTACCCGAGTAGATACTGAGTCCAGGGATGCCGTTCGACAAGCGGCACTCCACCAACCTCGTACTGTTCAATGTACGCGTAAGGCCGAGTATCCGTCCCGCACCGAACGCGGCGACTGAGAGGAACACGAGCATGTACGCGAAATCACCGTTGATGTAGCCATGTGTGACATCCCAGTTGCCGAAATAGAACATGAGCATCATAAATGCCCCCCAGAACGCAGCGAGCCGAGTGAGGGCACCGAACAACAACCCGAGGCCGATAAGCAGCTCTCCCCACGGTACTGCAACGTTCACGAAGTCAACAAACCACGGCGTGTTCCCCATCGCGACGAACAGATCAGCGAGTGGACTCCCGCTATTCGGAACGGCCCCGGTGAGATATCCACCGGCACTAAAACTTCCCGAGAGGACCTTGTCGAGACCACTCTGGAAGAACGCCAGTCCCATCATCAACCGAAGCGCAAAGATAAACCAGACACTCAACGTGTGTAGTCGACCGCTTGCGGTGAACCCCCCGATCGTACTTTCTAATTGAACTTCTTGAGATGCCATATCGTGCTAATTCCCGGGAAGGTGTTATAAAATCGCGTTGGGATCTCGCCATACCGGAATAGAGAGCCCTTTTCGGGGTGATCTCTCCGATACCGTCATACTGGCTGAATAGTATCGTATTCCCAGGCGTCTGTGACGGCGGCATACGTCTGCTTGATTACAGCCGGGTTGGAGAAGATCCGAGCAGCCACCCGTGGATGCCCCAAGAAGCGACGAAGAACCGCCCGTGGGGATCGATCGATGTCTTCGATGTCGATTCCAGACACCACTTGGACGGCATCACCGAGAACGGTCATCTGACGCGTCTCGACGAGGTGCCGCATAATCCGGGCGAGCAGGTACTCCCCTTTCATCGTCCGATAGAGTCGGTCTGGATACTCCTGAAGGCTTCCCTCCGCCGTCAACTTGGCTGCGAGATACGACGACTGAATTGCTTGCGAGATCCCCTTCCCGGTCAGCCGATTCGCGAGTCCAGCCGCATCCCCGACACGAACGACGGGCCACTCAGGTAGATAGGTCAGCGCAGGATCGAGACTCGGTCCTTCGGGGATGATAGCGATATTCGTCTGACTCCGAGATGGTATCGGCCAGCCGTTTCGTTCACACGCCGCCTCAAATGCGGCTATGTAATCGGCTGGGCGTTCGCTCTCAGTCCACCCGATGCCGACGTTTGCCCGCTCGGGCGATTTCGAGAACGCCCACGCGTACCCGGTATAGCCCTCAAGAACGATCTGGCTATTCGGGTAGAGATCTGAAAAGTCGCCCTCCACGTCAGCATTGAGGGCGATCATCCGACCCGCGTACTCGTCCGTTCTCCCTCGAACTTTGCTGGTAATCGACGGTTGGCCAGTCGCGTCGACCAAGAGGTCGTATTTATCGGCCAACGTCCGGAACTCCGCCTTCGTGATCTGGTGGTTTTCGTGAATCGAAACGCCCTTTTCAGCGAGGCGTTCGGACCATCGTCGTTCAACGATGTTTCGGTCGGTGATGTACGTATCGGAGGCCGGGAATCTCCCACTCCCGGTGTGCTGTCTGCTGGATGTCGTTCCGTCGTAGATATCCACACGTAACTCCGGAAGAGCATTGACGAACCCATTCGCCGACATCGAACGGAGTGGAATCTTCGAGACGGCCGTCATCGCTTCCCCACAGTTGACTCGTTTGTCGTCGTACGACTGACGTTCGAAAAGGTCTACTTCGAAACCTCGCTTGGAAAAGCCTTCAGCAGCGGCGAGACCGCCGACTGCCCCACCGAGTACTGCCACGCGTTGGATTCGCGGTAACGGTTCAGACGACTGCTGTGAGCGAGAGCGGAAACTTTCAGATCGTGAAGTAGTTGTCTCTAATACCATTTGTCACTCAGGATAGTTGCCCCTTATTAGTCCTCGGTGAGCAGTCGGCGGAGTACTAGATGCAGGATTCCGCCGTTCTCAACGTATCGAACGGCTGCGGGCGTCCCAACTTGTGCCGTGACCGGGAACTCGACTCTTGAGCCGTCGTCCCGCTCTGCGACGACGGTCAACTCGTCGTTCACGTCTAGGCCGTCGTCCAATCCACGAATCTCAATCCGCGCCGACCCGTCGAGACCGAGGGATTCCCACGAGTCACCGTCAGCGAACTGCAGCGGGAGGACACCCATGCCGACGAGGTTGTCACGGAAGATGCGCTCGTAGCTCTCCGCGATGGTTGCGCGAACGCCCAAGAGGTCAGTCCCTTTTGCGGCCCAATCGCGGCTCGACCCGGTGCCGAGTTCTTCGCCGGCGAACACCACCAGCGGCGTATCATCTTCCCGATAGCGGCGGCTCGCCTCGAAGACGGTCGTCTGCTCGCCCGTCGGCTGGTGAATCGTGTAGCCGCCCTCGACGTCGTCGAGCATCTCGTTCTCGATGCGAACGTTGGCGAAGGTGCCGCGCATCATCACCTCGTGGTTGCCCCGGCGGGCACCGTAGGTGTTGAACTCGTGAGGTTCGACACCCTGGTCGACGAGCCACTCGCCGGCGGGCTGCTCCCGAGAGAACGGTCCGGCCGGGCTGATGTGGTCGGTGGTGACGGTGTCCCCGAGCAGCATCAGGGTGCGAGCGTCGGCGATGTCGCTGACACCGGGCTCCTCCAGCGGGAAGTCCTTGAAAAAGGGCGGCTCGCGGATGTACGTCGAAGAATCGTCCCACTCGTAGACGTCACCGGTCGGCGCGTCGAGTGCCTCCCACCGTTCGTCACCCTCGAACACTTCGGCGTACTTCTCCTCGAACATCGAAGCGTCCACGCTCTCATGGATCGCCGTGTGGATTTCGTCGGCGTCCGGCCAGATGTCGGCGAGGTAGACCGGGTCCCCGTTATCGTCCGTCCCGAGTGGGTCCGTTTCGAGGTCGATGTCCATCCGACCGGCCAGCCCGTAAGCGACCACCAGCGGCGGACTGGCGAGGTAGTTCGCTCTGACCTTCGGGTGGATGCGCGCCTCGAAGTTCCGATTGCCCGAGAGGACGCTCGCCGTCCAGAGGTCCTCGGCGTCGATGGCGCGCTCGATGGGTTCGGGGAGTGGCCCGGCGTTCCCGATGCAGGTCGTACAGCCGTAGCCGACGACGTTGTAGCCGAGGTCTTCGAGATACGGCAGTAATCCCGAGGCTTCGAGGTATTCGGTGACGACGCGGCTCCCGGGCGCGAGACTAGTCTTGACGTACTCGGGGACATCCAGGCCGCACTCGACGGCGTTGCGGGCGAGCAGGCCTGCGGCGAGCATCACCGAGGGGTTCGACGTGTTCGTACAGCTGGTGATGGCGCTGACGACGACGCTCCCATGCCTGATTTCGGTTGTTTCGCCGTCAAGATCCACCTCGACCGTGTCGTTTAGTTCGCCCACGTCCGGTTCCGGGAGGTCGGCGTCGGGGCGGTCGGCGGCGACGCTGCTCTCTCCCAGCCAGCGGGTGAGCGCGTCCTCGTCGAGTTCGTCGAGTTCGTCTTCGAACTCGCCGTGGACCAGCCCCCGGAAGTGGGTCTTCATATCGTCCATCGGGACACGATCCTGGGGTCGCTTTGGTCCCGCGAGACTCGGCGTGATCGTCGAGAGATTGAGCTCGACCGTCTCCGTGTACTCGGGGTTCTGCTCGCCGAACAGTCCCTGTGCGTCGAGATATTCGCGAACGAGTTCGATGTGCTCCTCGTCACGACCCGTGAGTTCGAGGTAGTCGAGCGTCGCTTCGTCGACGCCGAACATCGAGATTGTCGATCCCTGCTCGGGGGCCATGTTCGCGATAGTGGCCCGGTCGGGGACCGTGAGGTTCGCCACGCCGGGACCGAAGAACTCGACGAAGCGATCGACGACGCCAACCTCGCGAAGCTGTTCGGTGACGTGAAGCACGAGGTCAGTCGCAGTTGCACCCTCGGGGAGTTCTCCGGTAAGGCGGACCCCGACGACTTCGGGAAGCTTCATTGTGATGGGCTGGCCGAGCATCGCGGCTTCGGCCTCGATGCCACCGACGCCCCAGCCGACGACGCCGATGCCACCGATCATCGGCGTGTGGCTGTCCGTGCCGACGAGCGTGTCGGGGAGGAGCCAGTTCTCGCCGTTCCGCTCGCGGGCGTGAACGACCTGCCCGAGGTATTCGAGGTTCACCTGGTGGACGATACCGGTGCCCGGCGGGACGACGCGGAAGTCGTCGAACGCCTGCTGTGCCCACTTGAGGGCGCGATAGCGTTCGCCGTTGCGCTCGTACTCCAGTTCGACGTTCTTCTCGTAGGCATCCTCGGAGCCGAAATAGTCGACCTGGACGCTGTGGTCGATCACGAGGTCAATTGGAATCTCTGGCTCGACGATCGCGGGATCCTTGCCTTTCCGGTCAACCGCTGATCGGAGCGCGGCGAGGTCGACGACGGCAGGGACACCGGTGAGGTCCTGAAGAACGACTCGTGAGGGAGTGAACGGGAGTTCGACGTCCGGCACGTCAGGTTGCCACGACGCGACGTTTCGAACGTCCTCGGCGGAGATCGTGTCGCCGTCGACGTTCCGGAGGACGGATTCGAGGAGGACACGGATGCTGACCGGGAGACGGTCCAGTTCACAGAGTCCCGCCTCTTCGAGGGCGGTGAGGTCCGCCATCCGATAGGCATCTCCGTCGAACTCGAACTCGCGTATCGCGTCGAAAGGATCGGTTTCGGCCATACCCTGAGCTACGGCGCCCCGGCTCTTGAATCGTTTCCCGTGGGCGATCTGACGACTGGATCATCGCTCCCATGGATTTCGTCGGCCGTGGGGCACTCCGGTCACAGAATCCGGTCGAGTGCATCTGTAATCGAGGGAGATTCGACGATTCGGAACCCTTGAACAGCCACGTCCGTCGGTTCGCCCGCCGGGACGATCAGCTCCCGTGCGCCGACTGCTCGCGCCGCGCGGGCTTTCGTCTCGATCCCGCCGACGGGGAGCAACGTGCCCTCGTCGTCGACGATCCCCGTGATGAGCGTCTCCTGTGAGAGTGACTCCTGACGGAAGCTGGCGACGAGTGCGACGGTGAGACCGGCCTCCCAGCTCTTCCCGCGGAGTGCGAGTACACCAGAGGCGGGGGGCTCGAACGTGACGTGCGTCGCCGTGTTGGTGAGCGACCCCCCTGTGAGACGTGTGGCCGTCTCCCTCGCCTCTCGGAGCGCGAGCTGGAGGTCGTGACGGATTTCGATCCCGTTCAGGTTCACGAACAGCTCACCCTCCCCGTCGGTGAACTCCACCTCGAACGGGACGATGAGACCGTCACCGAAGCTGTCGACCGCTGGAAGGTAGTAGCGCGTTGGGGCGGGAAGCGTGGCCCCACCCGCAAGCGTCGCCAGCGACTGAAAACCCTCCCCCGCTCGCGTTAGACCGAGAACCACCCCAGCGCCGCCGACGCTCCCCAGGCCGAGTCCTGCGAGGAACCCCCGCCGTGACAGAATCGTCTCTTCCACTCGCCCTACAACGTCTCTTTCCGTATCGGACGGGCGAGAGACGGACGCGGAGTCATCGGTGGGCATAGCAGTATGGTGCGTGGCTACGCTGGGTTCCCGTGGTACCATGTAACAGGGGTGCAGTAATAAATGCTCTTCGTGTACGCGTTTCGAACGGGTACGCCTATTTCGGTGCGCGCTGACGTATAGACACTGTCTCGTCACCACTCATGACGCTCCAGTATCGGTCACTGGTCGGGCTCGTGGGCGTGAGCAGCGTCGTGACCGGGGTTGGCGTGTGGATCGCCTACCAGTTCGAACTTCTCTTGCTCGGAGTGACGACCGTCGCGACCTGGACACTTCTGGTCGGACTCGTCGAGGAGGCATTTGTCCGGTTCGTCCCATTGATACTCGTCTTCTACGGCTGGAGTTACTGGCGAGGCCAGCTCCTCTCGAAGACCGAGGGGTTGCTCGCGACCGTGGCTTCCGGGCTGACCGTTGCGCTCCTCGAACTCGTGCTCAAACTCGAGTACCTGTCGCGGCTGGAGGCGACAGTCCAGTTCGACTCGCTCGTGCTCCCGCTGGTGTTCGTCCACCTGCCGTTCGCGTTACTCGCCGGGCGGTTCGCGTACGCACTCGGGGAGCGGATTCACGGCTCCGACGACATCGGGTTCCCATCACTCTCTCGACGAACCCTGGCGGCGCTCGTGCTCGGGTATCTCGCCCTCGCGTTCGCCCACGTCGGGTACAACGTGCTCATCTGAGAGCCGCTCGAACAGAGGGAAGTACTGCAAGACCGACGATCACCACACCCTGGATGAGGTGGGGATACTGCAACCGTTTCCCGAATCCGATGACGACCCCTTCGACGAGGACCCAGACGACGAGCGCGACGCCGACGGCGATAGCCGCCGGCCACGCCCATCGTTTTCGACGGTAGAGACCCCACACGACGACCAGCGGGAACACACCGAGGATACTGAAGAGGATGAGACCGGGAACCAGATAGCTATCGAACGGGAAACCAGCCAGAAGCGTCGGCGAGATTCCAATAAGACGCCCCGAGGGAGCGAGGATGAACTGGCCGCCGCCGGCGAGTCCCGACACACCGAGCACACCAATCGTCGCGATGAGTGCCCAGAGCGCGAGTGGTCGATCTTGGTGCTGTGTTGAAATACCCATCCGTCGACGCTCCTCCGTCCTGATGAGAAGTGCTTGCTACGGTGGGAAAGCTATGTGGGTCTACTGGCTGTCCTCTTCGTGGTCGTCGCCGAGTGCCGTCCGAATCATCCCATTGAGTTCTTCGAGCTTCTCGCGGACGCGCTCGGGCTTGTCGGCCGGCGTCTCTTCGAGTGCGACCTGCTCGTGGGGGTCCGGCTCGCCGACGATGACGCTACCGATCATCCCGAGGCTCTCGTGGGGCGTACAGTAGTAGTGGTAGACACCCTCGGTCTCGAAGGTGTGTTCGAACGTCGCACCCTGCTCGGAGACGATGCCGCTGTCCCACGCGGCTGCGCCGTCGGGGACGAGCTGGGGCTGGTCGTTGTCGGGGTGGTAGGCGGTCGTCGAGTGACTCCCACTCTCGTTGTTCCAGGTGACCGTTCCCCCGACGTTCACCCGCACGACGTGGGGCTCGAAGTGGTAGCCCCCGTCCTCGGTGATCATCCGCACCTCGGCCGTATCGGACGGTGCCCCGACTGCTTCGTCGTGGCCATCCTCGTCGTCGCTGTGACCGGACTCCGTGCCGCCGTCGTCGTGGCCACTCTCGGTCGGCGTTCCGTTCGTCGCTCCGCCGTCGTTGTTCTGCGTTCCAGTGCACCCGGCAAGCCCAACGACTGCCGCACCGCTAGTCAGCTGGAGCATCCGTCGACGCGTGAGTGAATCGGTCATGGCATCGGTCACCTTACAGGTGAACCTACACGGTCTGGGCATATAGTCCGGAAAGCAGATTTGCTGGGTCAGCAAATCGGCGTTCCTTTATATACCCACCCACAACAACACGGACTGTGAGTGAGGAGCGAGACATCTCGGGGATTCTCGAAATCCTTGACGACGACTATGCACGCGCGATCCTCGAGGCGACTCGCCGAAAACAGCTGTCCGCCAAGGAACTCAGCGAAGAGTGTGACATGTCAGTCTCGACAGTTTCCAGACGGGTCAACACGTTACTGGAGTACGATCTGCTTATCGAGCGAACGCACGTTGATCCCGACGGTCATCATTACAGCGAATACGAAGCCCAACTCGACCGCGTCGAGGTCCAGCTCCTCGAATCAGGATTCGACGTCCGTATCGAACTTCGAGAAGACGCGCCCGACAGATTTGCCCGGTTGTGGAACACAATGAGGACCGAATAACCATGCACCCCGGACTCATCGTCGCAAAGCTCGTCACAATGGTTCTGGGATTCGTGATCGCCTATCAGGCCTATCGAGGGTACCGACGTAGCAACAGTCAATCGATGCTGTACCTCGCGGTCGGGTTCGCCATTATCAGCTTCGGCGCGATCGTCGAAGGAATCTTGTTCGACGTGGTTGGCCTGACCTTACATAATGCGGGAACGGTGGCAACAACCATCGTCGCGATTGGTATGCTCACGATCCTCTACGCTCTATACGGACGTGACCCGCAGAAACTGGAGGACTGACTAATGGTGGATACGACAACAGCCGTTCTCGTGGCCGTCCGCTTGGCTGTCCTTGCCCTCGGTATTCTGATCACGTACTACAGTTTCGAGGCGTATCGACGAACAGGGACGTACTATATGAGAAACGCTGCAGTTGGCTTTGGAATTATTACCCTCGGTGTGTTCATCGAAGGAGTACTGTTCGAGTTCGGGGGGCTTGATCTCGCCCTTGTCCACATCATCGAATCGGTCGCCATCGGTCTCGGATTCGTGGTGCTTCTCATCTCGCTTCGCCGGTAGCTCGAGCCACGGCTATACTCCTCGAATGGTCAATACTGGCTCGTCCGAGTTCCGAAGAACCCGTTCGGTCACACTTCCGATGATCCGTCGTGAAAGGCTGGACCGTCCGTGTGTTCCCATCACGACGAGGTCGATTCCGTGTTGATCGCAGTAATCTCCGATTGCCTGATGAGGAACACCGTGGGTGATCTCAGCAGCGACTGAAACACCGTCGGCAGTTGCCCGGGACTGGACATCTTCGACGACAGTCTCTCCGTTTTGCTCCAGTACTTGCTGCAGTTCGTCCCACGTCCATCCCGGACGAGACGCGTAGGCACCTCTATCCACAACGTAGAGGACATGAAGTGTCGCATCGTACGTCCGAGCCAAATCAAGAGCGTGCGTGACTGCCTCTCGTGCGGGCTTACTCCCGTCAGTCGGGACGAGAATAGTCTCAAAGCCTCCCCGCATTCCGGGTTCTGATAGCGCCTGCTTTGCTTTGACAGTGAGCACGGGGATATCGACAGTACGGACGAGTCGGGTCGTTACACTGCCGAGCAGGACTCGGTCGAGACCGGTGTGTCCTCGGGTTCCCATACAGACGAGGTCGATCCCGGTATCAGTGATGTAGGAACGAATTTCACGCGCTGGAATGCCACGGCGAACCTCAGTTATCGCATCGAGGCCATGTTCTGCAGCTCGAGTTGCGATCTGCTGGGTGGCGGCATCGCCAGCCTCATACCATGTGTCCGGGAGTGTCTCCAGATCGGTTTCCAGCGCGGTCAGATCCAGCTTTCGCTCGATCGGCGAACTATCGACGACGTGGAGCGCGTGGACGGTTGCATCGTATCGACGAGCGAGATCAAGTCCGTACTGGATTGCCGGCTCGACGTTATCGCTGCCATCGGTTGGGATGAGAATATCTGTGTACATGGTTTGATTCTCCGAGTTACCGTGCGAGGGTATTGTACAGCCAGGCGAGAGCATACGCAAGGGCGAAGCTGATCACCGCTGCTTCGACCATGCCAGCTACCGTTCCGACGACGGTCGGCTCGAAGAACAGGTGCCACTGCTCCATCGCCTCGACAGCTCCCTCGTAGACGCCGATCGCTCCGAAGACACCGAGGAGGAGCATCACGATGGCAGAGACGACTGCTGCTGCGCCCGCCAGGGCCAGCGCATTGAGGCGCATCACACTGGTCGTGGATTCCGGATCGTACGTGTCCTGATGAGTGGTCGTCGTGCTCATAACTAGAGATACGCTCCCCTCATTCAATCGGGTTTCTCTTACAATTCGAAAGGGAGAGTCACTCTGGAGACATGGCACGGGAATATAGTGGGAGAAACAGCAGTACAACGCTCATCTTGGTCAGACTTCTATGTCAAAAGAACGAACAACAGCCAGCGAACCGAATCAGTGACGCGCAGCCACTATTGAGCGCGAACGCAGTTCTCGCGGGGTTGACCACAGCTAATAGCCATAGGTACTTTTGAATCCAAGAATTACTCCGTCGAAACACCACCGTTTCCTAAGCGCAATTAACAAAGTAGATGGCTGTGATAGTCTATATATGCAAGCCGCCCTCGTCGACGGAATTCTCGAGTCGCTACGAATCGGCGTCGGCTTCCTCTGGACAGCAGCTTGGGCCATCATCATGGGGCTCGTCATCACGAGTCTCGTCCAGGTCTACGTCTCCAAAGAGCGAATGGCACAGGTGCTCGGAGAGGGAAACCTGAGTGGTCTCACGAAGGCAACAGTGTTCGGCGCTGCGAGCAGTGGGTGTAGCTTCGGTGCGGTCGCCATCGGGAAGGGGCTGTTCAAGAAGGGAGCGCACACGGTGAATTTCCTCGCATTCATGTTCGCCTCGACGAACCTCATCGTCGAGCTCGGGCTGATGATCCTCATCCTGCTTGGCTGGGAGTTCCTCGTCGCCGAGCTGCTCGGCGGGCTGATCCTCATCGCTGTGATGGCGGTCATCGTCCATTTGACGCTTCCCGAGAACCTCTTCGATCGCGTCCGGGAGGAGTTGAACGAACGAGATAGCGCGGCTGGCGTCACCGAGGACCCGACCTGTGGCATGGAAGGTAAGGATGAGTTCTCGCTCGTGACCGACGGCGGCGAGACGCTGAAGTTCTGCTCGGCGGGCTGTCTGGAGACCTATGAACAGGAAATGGCGAGCAGCGGCGGCTGGCGCGACGAGTTGCTCTCGTGGGGTGGCTGGTACAAAATCGGCAACCAGTACCGCAAAGAGTGGTCGATGATCTGGAAGGACGTCATCGCGGGCTTTCTCATCTCGGGCTTCGTCATCGTCTTCGTCCCCCAGTGGGTCTGGAACACGCTCTTCCTCCAGGGAGATGGGCTGCTCTTCAGCGCGGAGAACGCCCTGATGGGTGTGGCCATCGCCGTCATCAGCTTCGTCGGGAGCATCGGCAACGTCCCGTTCGCGGTGGCGCTCTGGGGCGGCGGGGTGAGCTTCGCCGGGGTCATCGCGTTCGTCTACGCCGACCTCATCACTATCCCCGTCCTCAACGTCTACCGCAAGTACTACGGCTGGAAGGTGATGGCCTACATCCTCGGCGTCTTTTTCGTCACGATGGCGTTCTCAGGGTTCCTGATGGAACTGCTCTTCGACGCGCTCGACATCGTGCCGAACCTAGCCGGCGCGCAGACCGCCTCCGATCAAACCTATTTCAAGCTTGATTACACGTTCTACCTCAACTTGATCGCGTTCGCCCTCTCGGGATTCCTGCTGTACGTCTACCGTCGCGGCCTCGGTGCGCCGGGGCAATATCGCGACCCGGTCTGCGGGATGCGGACGGACGAGGACGGCCCGAGCGTTTCTTACGACGGTGAGACCTACTACTTCTGCTCGAACGCCTGCAAGCGATCATTCGAGAAGCACCCATCCGAATTTGCACATCAGCACCCGCAAGTCTCAGAATCTGGAGATTCCCAGAGCCATTAGCATCACTAGGCGCTCTGAGACACCAAATGTGTGTTTCAATCGTGCGTGGACTCCGTGCGGATGATACCCGCTACGTTATCCATCTGTGCTGAAACATGTGCGCTCTCGCCTGCGACGTGCGTAATTAGATCATCCAAGGTGATCATACCGACGACGCTCTCGTCTTCAATGACCGGGACGTGTCGAGCACCAGCATCGTCCATCTCTCTGAGCACTTTTGGGATCTCAGCATCTGCTGATACGGTGAGAGGGTCACGCGTCATAATGTCATTGGCTCGTATGTTGTCTCCGCTCGTCTCGGCAGCGAGCACACTGAACTCACTCTCCTCGGTGAGTAGGTCAGCGATCAGGTCCCGATCAGTGATGATCCCGGCGAGCTGATCGGCCTCTTCCACCACTACATACCTCGCACACCGCGATTGAGAGATCATCGTGTGCGCGATCTCGGCGACCGTGGCATCGGGGGCGACACGGGCAACCGACTCATCTGCGATTCGCCCGATATCCATCCGGAGGTCCGTGGGCCTAGTTCCCATACTAGCCGGTACGATTCATACCGGGAAATATCTTAGTAATGGCAGGTCACCGTGGATGCCTCACGTCCGGTCGCTATCCGCCAGTTGATAGCTCTGTCATCCCTGTACACATAAGGAACAGGGACGAACTACGGCCCACCGAAGCGTGTACAGTACGGGAAGCATACCGGCCGCGACAACCAGTGTCACTACGAAACCGACTTGTAAAATAATTATCTGTGCCAGTTGAAGAGTGTCTCTCAATAAGTCCGCCAACACCAATCACAACTGCTACAGCAATGTCTCGCCAACTGTCACTCATGAACGGATGCCACGACACACCGAGGCGGGATGGATGAATCGACGGCGAGCCGATACGGTAGTCGGTGGCCTGGTCGCTGCTGTCCTCATCATCGGCGGTGTGCTCAGCTGGCAAGCGTACCAGCAACAGCAAGCGTTCGAGCAGATGGGGTCGATGATGGGAACCTCGATGGGAGCAGTTCACGGCACGAATCCGCTCTGGTACGTCCTCGGAACCATCCTCGTCTCGGTCGTCATCGGCGGAGGATATCTGATGGTTCGCGACGACGTCACCAGCACGGAGGCGGTCGATCGACAAGGGAGCGATGTCTCGGATCAAATCGACCAGGAACGCTCTGATTTCGAATCCGAACCGTCGACCCAGACCGCTCAACCAGGTAACGGCATCAATCCAGAAACTCAGCCTCGGGCCCGCATACTGGACCTGTTGCCGGACGACGAACGCCGCATCCTCGAACCAGTTCTCTCCTCGCCGGGCATCACGCAAATCGAACTCCGGGATCGGTCGGATTTCTCGAAGAGCAAGGTGAGCCAGACGGTCAGCGCACTCGAGAAGCGTGGCTTGCTATACCGCGAACGTCAGGGGCGGACGTATCGAATCTACCCGAGCGAAGATCTGCGTCAGACCCACGAATCCTAGCCGGTATCGCACTCAGACAGCAGTGGGTTCGCCAGCCAACGCTGCCGTCTCGCAGTCTGCGACTGGATCGCGTGTTTAATCGGCAGCCTGTACCTGCCCCGTCGACTGACTTTGCCCCATCTCGGCGGGGTTCTTCATCCCCTCCTTCACGCCGAAGTAGACGAGGATGGCGTTGACCGGGTACGCAAAGACGAACCCGACTGATAGCGAAAACGCCAGCGCTCCCCAGAACAGGAGATCAGAGATGTGGGCCTGACTGGCGATCAGCAGGTCTGTTCCGATAGCCGCGATCTCCATGATGGTGATGCTCGGCGTCTCGCTGTAGAGAGCGTCGAGCATCGCCTCGCCGAAGCCGACGCCCTCCTGCATCAACGGCCCGACGGTGAGCGCGTACCCGAACAGGTACGCGAGCGCGAACGTTCCTGCAGCGACGAGGAGCGTACTCTGGAGTGCGAGCAGGCCCGCGAGGAGCGCGAACCCGAGTACTTCGCCAGCCCCACAGCCCGAATAACAGTGAGCGGTCGAGCGGAACCCGCGCCGCCAGAGCGAGTCGTGACTAATCTGGCTGCGTCCAGAGTACCAGTAGATGGCCAGGCCGAACGGGCCGGAGTAGAGGACGACCAGCGTCCAGACACCTTTCATCAGCGATGGCAGCGCCTGATTCCGCTCGCGGATGTCCCACCAGAGGGTGCCCACGGACGCGACGACGAACAGTGCCCAGACACCCATCACGAGCGGGTCCGACAAAATCGGTTTCATGACGTGACGAACCGGTGCGAGCGCGTGTTCGATTTGTGTGAGGAGTCCGTTGAGTGGCATGGTCACTGGAAGTGGTGCGCGGTACGGAGCAGGATACTCCCGTCAGCCAATCGATGGCCCGGTACAGGCACTGATAGGGGAGGAATACTTTCGGGAGTTGTGGTTAACATTCCAAAGCAAGCCCCACCGTCAGAGTCGGCCCCGCCGCGAACTGGAGACATTCGAGGCGGCCGCCCAGGTCCGGTGAATTCGATGGGGATGAACGTTCCACATCCTGAAAAACGATTAGAACGCCCTATACACGTTCTCGAACGTTCTCCTACGCGAATTCACACCCACGTAGATAACTCCCGAGCGGTTCTACGACTAACCGAGGAGAAAGACAATGACCAACTTCAAACTCGGCGGCTGGCTGCTCGTGGCGCTCGCGATCGTCGGACTCGCGTTCGCCGCTCCCGTGGTCAGCGCACACGGCACCGACACGACCACAGACGGTGCACCCACTGACAATGCTACCGCCGATGACTGGGCGGCCTGGATGGAGGCGCAGATGACTGAGCACATGGGCCCGGGTAGCGTCGAGTGGATGGAGTCGCACATGGGTGTGACCGTCGACGAGATGGCCCAGGACATGGCTGACGACGACTACAACGGCGGGATGTACGGACAGGGCCACTGCTGACGGCCCTGACCGTTTCGATCGCTTCGACCGAATACCACGATTCACCAACGCAAGATAATGACGCAACTCACTACACACATCGGACGCACTGCTCGTCGATTCGCGCTACTCGCCGTCCCACTGCTGGTCGCAGCGACTGGAACAGCTGCTGCCCACGGCGGCGGGAGCTACGGCGGCGGCATGATGGGGGGTGACTGGGGCCTCTTCGGCGGAGCGATGGGGCTCTGGGGTCTCCTCTGGATGGGGCTCCTCATCGCCGTCCCGCTCTACCTCGTCTATGCGCTCCTCAACCGAGGATCCGGTGGGACCGAAGAGCAGTCGCTGTCGGTACTCCGTGAGCGCTACGCCCGCGGGGAGCTCTCGGACGACGAATTCGATCGACAGCGAAAACAGCTCGAACGTACCGGATGACCGGAACCGCTGCTGTTCCAACCGGTGCACCACACTTCCAACGCTCGCCGTTGCGGCACCCAACCGTTAACCCCGTAGACGGGGTATGATACTTCATGGAATACACAATACAGACTTCAGTCACCGGTGAGTTCGACGACGTCGTCGACACGACGATTGCGGCGCTCAAAGACGAAGGATTCGGCGTCCTCTGTGACATCGACGTCCAAGCGACGCTCGAGGAGAAACTCGGCGAGGAGTTTCGACAGTACCGCATCCTCGGTGCGTGCAACCCGGGGCTGGCACACGAGGGCCTGAACGAAGAGATCGAACTCGGCGCACTCCTCCCGTGTAACGTCATCGTCTACGAAACCGACGACGGCGAGGTCATGGTGAGTGCCGTCGACCCACAACAGCTCGTCGGCATCGCCGACAACGAGGCACTCGACTCGATCGCGAACGAGGTCCACGACCGGTTCGAACGCGTTCTCGTCAGTGTCGCGGACGAACTCGAATCATCGACGGAAATCTGAACCATGACATCATCAAACCAACTCGACACCACAACCATCGTCCTCCTCATCCTCGGGGCGATCATTGTCCTCCCCTTGCTCACGATGGGGATGGGATTCGGCGGGATGATGGGATACGGTGGAATGATGGGCTACGGCGGGACCACCAGCGGCTGGTGGCCACTCGTCGGGATGCTCGTCCAGCTGGTCTTCCTCCTCCTCCTGCTTGGTGGCGGATATCTCGTCTTCCGTCGCGTGACGGCATCGCAGTCGTCGCGGAATCCCGCAATGGAGGAGCTGCGTATGGCATACGCCCGCGGAGATCTCACCGAGGAAGAGTTCGAGGCGCGTCGGAACAAGCTCGAACGCTCGGAGTGACGGTCCGACCACCAACCTCCGGCGTTACTCACGTCCGCCTCCTTGGAATCCGAAATCTGTGATCCTCACAGCTTTCGGATGTGGATAGAAATGTGCTAAAAGCACAAGACCATACTAGCTACTATGACGGAAGTTATCCTGTTCACGCAGGTGACCTGTGGAGCGTGCGCAACGCAGCGAGAGAAAAACGAGGGCATCGAAGATGCGTATCCGGATGTCGAGTTCCGAGAGGTCGACATCCAGACCGATCTGGAGACGGCCGAGGAGTACGGTGTCCGAAAGACGCCAACGACGCTCGTGTATGCGAACGGGGAGCGGACTGACGAGTTCATCGGCATCGTCGACCGGGACGAACTGGACGCTGCCATCGAGAGCGCCGGCCAGCAATCGCCCGGACTCGCGAACCGGCTCGCCAGCATCATCCGTGGATAACAGCAGCCAACCAGCTACAATGACAGACTACAGTAGACGCCAGTTCCTAGGAGCGCTCGGTGCCAGCACAGTCACGAGTGCGGGATTCACCCAACCAGTCGCCGCACAGGAAACGCCCGTCGTGAAGATGGGCAACAACTACTTCGACCCGATCGGACTCCACGTCGAACCCGGCACGACCGTCCGCTTCGAGATCGCAGCCGGAGCCCACTCGGCGACGGCCTATCCGGACCGCGTTCCCGCCGACGGCACCGCCTTCGACAGCGGGACCATCTCGCAGGGGAGCTTCGAGCACACGTTCGAGGCGCCCGGCACGTACGACTATTACTGTATCCCGCACAAGACGGTCGGCATGGTCGGTCGTATCGTCGTCGGTAGCCCTGGCGGTCCAGCTGAAGACAGCCCGATCCCGGACGGCGAGGTCCCCGACAGCGAGACGATAGTCCAGAACGGCGCCGTCGCCGTCGGCTCGGACGTCGAGGGCAGCGGAAGTACCGATGGCGGCATGATGGGTCCCGGCGGCGGCATGATGGGCGGATCGAGGGGCGGGTGGGGCGGCGTCCCCTTCATCGGCGGGGCACTCGGAATGCTGGGACTGATCGGTGGACTCCTCTACTGGGCACTGGGTCGAGGTGACGCTCCTTCCCGGAGTGATACGTCCGCGATGGAAACCCTCCAACGCCGTTACGCACGAGGCGAGATCGACGAAGAAGAGTTCCAGCAGCGTCGTGAACGGTTGGACGACAGGCAAGACGACCGATATCTGTGAGGTGAGTCAACAAACCCCTTCGGGGAGACGTCTGTAAATTCGTCCGTCTACGGAGGTCGCCCTCTTTCGATTGTGTCGTCACGTCGTTCGAGTTCCTTGGTAGTACACCCAAATAGCGAGGAGTCCGACGAATAGGAGGTAGCCGAATCCCCAACCGAGCGACATAGCAGTATCAAGGTCCGTCGTGAGTCCGGTATCGACCATCACCCGGACAGGATGATACCCGGGGAAGAGTTTCATCCACCACTCGGGCTCCGACTGGACGAACAGCGGGTCCTGGAAGAGCCCGATATCGATCATCGGGAGAATCAACATGATCCACAGGCCGGCCAGACGGTTGAAGACGGCGCCGACGAGCATCCCAATAAGTCCGTAGGTAACTGAAAGGACAACCATTGCGGCGACGAACCCCCACAGCTGTTCGGGCTGGAAGTCAACGAGCATCACGCCGACGGAGACGCCGACAACGACAAGCGTGATCACGGCGAGGACGCCGAACCGTGCGGTGATAACCTGGCGGGCGCGATAGCCGACGACCGCGAGGCGGCCGTCCGTATCTCTCGCCTCGCGCATCAGGAACAGGCCGGCCAGGCCAGCGATAAACGAGCTCGTGATCGGTGTCATGATCACGCCGTGGACCTCGGGCATCCCTCGCATCACGGTCGTCGTCTCGCCGTCGACGAGCGTCCGGACTGGCATTTGGACGTCCTGGGTGACCGCGAAGGCGAGCGTGATGAACGACACTGGGAGGATCACCAAGAGCGCCACGAGGACGTAGTTGCGGGCGTGTTCCCGGAGCCCGATACCGAACGCCGTGGCCGTTCGATTCACGCTGACCACCCCCCAGACGTGCGCATCGTCGCACCGAATACGGCAGTCACGAGGACGAGCAACACGAGAACGTATCCGCCAACAAAGGCGAGGTCGCCCGCCGCGAACGTGCCATCGAAGACGGCCGACTGGAGAAGTTCTTTCGGATGATACAGCGGGAAGTACTGGACGAAGTCGGGGACATCCGCGGCGAGCGGGCTGTCGCCACTGAGGAACGCGTCCATCATCGCGAGGAACACGACGACGAGCGACCCCTCGAACAGCCGCGGAAGCACTGCGCCGACGAGCGCACCGAGGAAGGCGTAGACGACGCCCGCGAGCGCGAGGAACGCGAACACGAGCAGCGGTGCCTCGGGTTCGACGGTCAGCCAGAGGACCCCGAAGTTCACCCCTGCGACGACAATCGTGACACCCGCGAGAGTCGCCAGCCGCGTCGCAAGTAACGTCCTCGGCGAGTACCCGGTCTGGACGAGCCGTCGGTCGGCCTCCCGGGCACTGATCATCTGGACTAGCCCCATCAGCCCGGCGATGATGGCGACGCCGAAGATCGCGCCGAGTACGCGCCCGAGATCGAGCGGAATCGCCTCGACGGTCGGCATCGACGGTAGCCCCGCCATCGCCTGTCCCCACCCCTCGATGACCACGAGCGGCAGCACCAGCGCGAGGACCACGTTCAGGGGCGTCCTGAGGAACGTCCTAACGTTTGATCGAACGCCCACGGCGAACCTATTCATCGTCTCCCTCCCGGTCGCTCCTGAGTTCGCTCACGGTCTCTTCGTCGGTCACGTCGTGGACCAGACCATCCCGCACCTCGAAGACGCGGTCGAGACGGCTTCGTTCCTCGATGAGGTGAGAGATCATGACGACAGCAGTGCCGTCGTCTGCGAGGTCCTGAGCCATGTCCCAAAACCGCAGGTAGGTCTCCCAGTCGAACCCGGTGTAGGGTTCGTCGAGCATGAGAACGTCCGGGTCGTGCATCAACGCGATGCTGAGGTTGACCTTCTGTCGGTTCCCGCCGCTGAGCTGGTCAACTCGGTAATCGAGGTACCGTTCGAAGTCGAGTTCGTCCGCCAGTCGCCGTTTCGCCGCGTCGATCTCCTCGCGACTCATCCCGTACCCCGCGCCGAACAGTCGGAACGTTTCTGAGACGGTCAACCGATCGTAGAGCAGGGGCTCCTGCGGACACCAGCCGATGGTCCCAGTCCGTTCAACCGTGCCCACATCGTGATCAAGGACGCCGACGAGGATCTTCATCAGCGTCGACTTCCCCGACCCATTCTCGCCGACGATGCCGACGATCTCGCCGGCACGGACCTCGATATCCGCACCGGTGAGAACGGGCGTCGACCGTCCCAACGGGAGTCGTGACCCGTAGGTTTTCTCGAGGGCGTTGCCTCGAACGAGCGTCTTACTCTCACCGACCGTCTCCGTGGGTGCCGTGGTCGTTTCCATACGTAGAAAGACGTTCTACTCATTCAATCGAATTGTTGTTAGGAATCGAAAGTTGACCCCGTCGAAGAACCCGGAGATTGGGTTGTATTTCGAAGAGAGCAATGGATAGCCAACGATTTGGCATTCATTTTGTCTCCAAACAGGGATAGACTTGGGCGGTAGCCGTCATGAAAATCAGACATCTATCAGGCGCCGAGCATAGCGTTGATGCGGTTTGCGAGCCAACGTTCGAGTATCCATGGTTCAGTGCTACATCTGTGACTCGGAATGCGCTAGCGACGACGAGGTGTTCGTCTGCGAGCACTGCGGGGTCTCCTGCCACCGACACTGTATGGCGGAATACGACACCGATGTCTGCCCGAAGTGTGTCGGCGAACCGATGATCGGAGCGGTCGAATTCTAGTCGCTCCGTCTCACGCCTCCGCCGCGGACAGCCCGGAAGCAACGTATATGCATGGTCGGCTGACGAAATGCGTTTTTGGCTCGTGCCCGTAGCGCAGGTATGTTTACAACCGTCGAACTTCCCGACGTCGACGAGGCCTGTGCGTACTGCGGATCGCGTATCTTCGACCACGACCCGATCTGTGTGCGCGACTGTACCGACGACTGCGGGTCGGCGACCTACTTCTGCAACTACGCGTGTCTCTCGACCTACGTGGACGAAAACAACTTGACGGCTGGCGACGCGTGCGAGTGGTCGCCTGACGACCCCCACTGCTGCTGAGTGCGCTCACCCCAAGCAAGACACGGAGCGACGTATTGGCCGCCACCCCGCCCAGGAACTACCAATAGAGCAGTTCTGGTCGTCCAACTTTATGAATGCAGCCGGCGAAGTCAGTAGTGGTTACCCATGTCGACAGAGCGCACGTCCGACGGGCTGCTCCGAATCGTCCTAATCGTCCTCGCAGTGGTCGTCCTGTTTCCGATGTTAATGATGGTTTTCGCCGCTCCAATGATGGGAATGATGGGCTGGTGGTGGGGCGGCGGCACGGCCGGCGGCCTCTCGCCACTGTGGGGCGTCGGGATGATGCTCGTCTGGCTCGTCGTCCTCGTCGGCATCGGCTACCTCCTCTATCGCGGCCTCGTCGGTGGGGTCGGGTCGTCGCTAACCACTGATAGGGCACTCGAAGAGCTCCGAGTAGCGTACGCACGAGGGGATCTCTCCGACGAGGAGTTCGAAGAACGGCGTGCGAAACTCACCCGCGAGGAGTCGCAGTAGTCTGCAATCATGTCCCCGACAGTACAGCGACGCGAGTTTCTCACTGCGCTCGGAGCCGGCATCGCAGGTTTAGCGGGCTGCGTCGGCAATCTCCCGGGAAGCAGCGGCGGGGTCGATCGAACGATCTACGTCGGCGCGTATCACTGGGGCTTCATCATCGTCGACGACTCCGGCGAGGAACAGGACCGCATCAGACTGCAACGGAACGATGTTCTCCGTGTCGTATCGTTCAACACGCTCGCGAGTCAGGCCGTCCAATCCCTCCCGGCGTCGATTCGAGACGCCCTCCCCGACCACGAGGCCCTCGAAGAACGAAACGCGGAACGCATCCCGGACCCGGCCGACGGCGACTTCCACGAGCTACTCGAAGAAGCGAACGAGCAGTACCCAGATCATAGCCTCGCGATCATGCCCTCCGGACAGGTTCACATGGGCGGTGGAATGATGATGCACCCGGTTGCACTTCCGCAAAATGCCACCAGACCCATCGTTCGACAGTTAGGGGCGACGCAACGGGGCGATTACACGCTGAGTTGCCTGACCTACTGTGGCTATGGACACCCGTACATGGAAATCGACGGTGGCATCGTCATCACATAGGGATCCGTCGTAGATGTCACCGGGGAAACTGTCCGGGAAACAGCGCGGGGAGCGAACTAGCTGGAGAGCTGTTGGGCTTGCTGGATCCACGACGACACTCGTGAGCCACTGATACCCAGTCGCTCAGCGAGCGCGGCCGGATCCGCGGCTGCGAGTTGACTCACCGTAGAAATCCCGGCGTCATGAAGACGCTCCTCGTACGCTGGTCCGATGCCGTCGAGCTTCTGCAACGACTGTTCCTGGTCAGCTCCTTCTGGAACATCGCTCCCGCCGGGTGTATCCGTTCCTTTGGTCGAGGTCACCGACCGCTCTCGAAACCACGTCGCCACGCGGGGCCACAGCTCCGCGTGGGCCTTGCCCGAGACGGCCATCCCGACGTGACCGGTCGGAAACTCGTAGATGTCGGTGTCTTCGCTTGGGATAGTGTCCATGAATGGTTTACTCGCGTCCGGCGGGATGAGGTGGTCGAACGAGCCGATGATCTGTAAGACCGGCATCGTGAGATTCTCGATGTCGACGGGGGCGCCATCCAGCACGAGTTCGTTCCGGTAGAGGGCGTTTTCCTGGTAGATATCTTCGATGAACTGTCGATAGGCTTCCCCCGCGACGTCGACCCCATCACGTACCCAGCGTTCCATTCGGCCGAAGTTCTCGACGGCAGTCTTGTCCTCGAGGTTGTCGAACAGGATGGTGTACTTCCCGGCGTAATTCTCGATGGGATTCATCTGAGCGAACCCCGTCGCGAGAAACTCCGCCGGGACGTTTCCGTACGTCTCGGTGATCGCTCCTGGATCGAAGTACTCCTCGCTTCCCCATTGCTCGAGGATACCACCCGTATCGTCGAAATACAATCCCGTCGCCATGAGGCCGAGATTACGGACCTTCTCCGGGTGTAGCGCCGCGTACATCGTACTCAGTGTCCCACCCATGCAGTAGCCGAGCACGTTGATTTCGTCCGTTCCGGTGCGCTCACGGACGACGTCGGCGCAGTTGTCGATGTACCGATTCACGTAGTCGCCCAACGTCAACGACGCGTCGAGCCGAGACGGTTCGCCCCAGTCGATGAGGTAGACGTCGAAGCCGTCTTCGAGGAATCGGCGAACGACGCTCTTGTCGGGCTGGAGGTCGAGGATGTAGGGACGGTTGATCAACGCATAGACGACGAGGAGGGGCGTGTTGTGCGGGACGTCTGTGAGTGACTCGTAGTGGAGAAGATCGAGTTTGTTCTCGGAGTAACTGACCTCACTTGGAGTCTGACCGACCTCAAAGGAGGCGAGATCTTCGAGCCGATCCGGAAGTAGGCGCATCTTCTCGGCGGCGTCCGTTCCCTGGGCGAGCATTCTGCGTTGGATCTCCAGTGGGACTGTGAACGGATTCATGATCTTAATCTAGCTGTACGGACGAGTCACTCCGGGAGGGGGTCGATCAGCACTGTCGCTGTTCCATCGAGGACTATCTCACCAGCGTCGTTTTCGATGCGCGTCGTGAGCCGATACCGGTCGCCTTCGAGTTCGTCGACGATCTTGCATTGAGCCGTCAGTGACTCGCCGATGTCGACCGGGCGTCGAAACTCGAGATTCTGCGAGATGTAGATCGTGAGGCCGGGAAAACACGCGAGGGCGGCGCTGATGAGTCCGGAGACGAGTGTCCCGTGGACGATCCGGTGGCCGAACCGTGTCTTCTCCGCGAACGCGTCGTTGAGGTGGAGGGCGTTCGTGTCGCTGGTCGCTTCGGCGAACTTCCGGACGTCGTCGTCCGTGATCTCCTTCGAGAAGCGAACGCTGTCGCCCTCCTGGAGCGACGTGGGATCTTCGATTTCGATATCGAACTCGCCTTTTGCCCGGCCATATGGCAGGCGAGGGAGAATGGCTCCACTCGCCTCGACGAGATGTGGATGGGGCGTCTCGACGTACTTCTCGGGAGCGCTATCGAACAACGCTTGGCAGTCGTTCGAGCAGAAGTGGAACGACTCACCTTCGTACTCGGTTGTCGCTTCGGCAGATTCGGGTGGAATTTCCATCCCACACACGGGGTCAACTGGCATGGGTACGCTGAATTGATGGCTCGTTCACGGACGGCCGGGGTCGGAATCGTTCAGTCGGTCTGCTAGAGAATAACGTGTCCACTCCCTATCAACGTACGTGTCGCTCGCAGCACCAATCGAGAGCAACTGTAGAAGGCGATCACTTCCCTATGTGGTCAACCTCGTTGAGAGCTTCAGTCGCCACGTCTCCAAGTTCGCCTGCCTCGATGTGGGAATAGCGCTCGCGGACCATCTCCTCCGAGTTGTCGAGATATCGAGCTGCGACCGTGTAGCCGAATGCTCTGACGAGGACCTCTCCCATGCCTCGTCGACCGCCGTGAGGAGCGAGGTAGTCGTGTTTCGGGTGGACGATGTCGACCTCCCCCTCCTTGGTGAGTCGTTGGAGAATCGACCGTGCACCATCGGTCGTGATCGACGGCGGCCGAATGTCCCAATCGAGCGCCAGCAGGAGGTCGCGAGCGTATTCTTCACGGCGTTCAATAATTGCTTCTGAGCGTTCCCCTCGTTCGGCTAGCTCTTCCCGGACGAGCCCTGCGAGCGTCCGTTGGTCGAACGTTGGAAACACCGGCCACCGCTCCGTCGGTGGGTCCATCAGCTGGCGGTAGCTCCGGAGCGGCGAGATCACCGGGTCGGGAAGACTGGCGGCGTCCCACTGCTGTTTCTTCCGGTAGACGTCCATACTCCCGTCGTCAAGGGAGATGTCCTCCCAGCGAACACCGCGTCGGCGCGGGTCATTCGGGTCCCGGAGGAGTTCGCCGACGCGGACGGCGGTGTACGCGAGGACGAACACCAGCGCCCGGTCACGAGCCGCCTTCAGCGCCGCGTAGCGTCTTCGCTGCTTGTCGAGGGGGTCAGTATCCTCCGGAAGTATCGTGTACGCCTCGACGGCGTCGCGGGCCCGTTCGTCGACGTGGCGGGTGAGGGCGTGGCGCTGTTCAGACGTCCAGGCCTGCTGGTCGCCGGGCTTGCGGCCGTCGTCCTCCGGCAGCGGCGCCATCGCACTGGCCCGCTGCGCGTAATGCGCCTCGAGATATCCCTCGTTGACGCACCACCCACACCAGGCAGAGATATAGCGGTAATAGGTTTGTACCGTGTTCTGCTTGAGTCCCCGATCTCCACCGAGATGCCGGGCGTACTCCCGGAACACGCGTTCGTCGAGATCTTCGAAGGTGGGTTCGCGGTCGACGTCATCGGGGACGATCCCGATCCAGTCGTCGCCGCGGTCGCCAGCGGCCCACTTGACGAACCGCTCGAGCTCGCGTGCAGCGTTTCGTCGATAGTTCCCGCCGTCGCCACCGCGGCCTTTCCCCTTGTCCTGGAGATAGCGCTCGAAGGAACTCGCGAGTGACTGATCGGAGCGTTCTCGGGGAGTCATGGTTCTTCGTTCGCGTACTGGTAAGTCAGACGAACATCCTCGAGGAGTGCTTCGACGATTTCCCAGAGGATCAGGGAAGGAGTCTCGTGTTCAAATGTGATCCCACAGCGGTCCTCCGTATTGGCGGCAGAGTACTGGAAATGCGCCCGTCCGAGATCGGGATGGTCCTCGTCTTGGTGCCAGCCGGCGTGAAAGCCCGTGTTCGGATCGGTGTAGTTGATACGGAACCAATCGTGAGGGGCCTGTCGATACCACTTGACGGTCAGTTCCGGCGAATCAGGGCCTGTCGGGGGATCCAGACGGGCTGGATCAAAAACCGCCCGTAGCTGCTTGGCCTCGATATCGTCAGGAACGTACTCGACGGCCGTGATCTGGGGGACACGGTCGAGGACGTCCCGCTTCAATTGGGCGTAGAGGTTCGCGTTCGGGTCACCACCTGGATGCGGGACCGACATCCGTTAGCTGCTGGCCTCGGCAGACTCTGTCGTCGGAGCGAGGAAGTCCCATTCGCGGATGGCAAAGCCAACGATCTGGATACGACGCTGAAGGTGCTCCCACTCGCGGGCAATCTCACGGCGACGGTCTTCCTCGTCACCGTCAAGGGACTCGTCAGCGAGCGTTCCGCGAAGCTGGTTCGGTAACTCGACGCCGAATTCGTCCTCCCAGTCGCGGATCTGGGTCTTCATATCGGCGAGCCGGTCCGTAAGCTCCTCGACAGTGTGTCCGCTGTCTCGAAGGCGCATCGCCTCCTGCATCGCTTGGCGGCGATAATCAGGGTAATACGTCGTGTGAGTACCGCTTTCGTCACGGTGGAGGACGCCGTCGTCGACGAGTCGCTCGAGGACGCGCTTAGTTGGTTCGTGTGACCAGCCCGCTTCGGAGGCGATCCAGTTGGCTGTCTGTGGCTCCGACAGCTGCCGAGCAACCATCCGCACGCGGTCTTCACCCGTGGTCTGGCGTTCCATCAGGCCCTCGGAGTTCGATTCGTCTTCGGTCATACAACACCCTTCGGACTGTGTCTTAATATAGATTGAGGTCATTAGTCCTATATCGAATGCGCTTCTTCGCCATCGCCTCGACCTCGGCTGAGGAGAGTCAGAGCAAACTCGGAGCCCGGTCTTGTCGGCTCTACCCCGGGGGAAGCGCCGTTGTGAGGGGGTTGCAGCATTCGTGCTTCACCGACGGCGGCGGGGCACTTCAAAGTGGTCGTGATTACCGGCGTAATCAGGACCACCGATGACAGAAGTCTCATAACCATTTTTCCTATGATAGAAGGGTTCTATCCCCCGAAATTCGGATTTAGTCAACGGCATAAATCATATACCGCTATACCAAAACCGCGACCGCCGTTCGGACCCGGTTCCGAGAATAATCGCGAGACTGCAAGCAGATGGCTTGCTACACAATCTGCATAATGTACAATGCGCACGAAATCTGAATGGTGAGGAAAATCAGCCAAATCCAATGTTAGTCGTTCGTAGCTTGCTCGCTCAGCATCTCCACAACTTCCTGGACACGTTCCTCATCGGCTTCGATACCACGCTCCCGGAGGATCTGGAGGGCGACCTCATCACCGTGGTCCGCAATTACCCGGAGACACGCATCTTGAAACTCTCTTCCCTCAAATTCAGGAACATCAAACATAGAGCACGCCGCAGTTACCGAGGATCGCATCCGGGTGACGCCATTCCACGTCTCCTCCCGGACATAGAAGCCGTGCATATCGGTCTCGTCAAAGGAGAAGGCCGGTCCACCGGTGGATTCGTCCACATCCTCCTCATCCTGCTCAGGAATGGACTCAGTCTCCGACTCTGTGTCCTCAGGAATTATCTCTTCATCCGGTTGCGGTTCATCCTGAGTGTCAGTACGTTCGTCGTCATCCGATTCGGCTCTTTCCTCCGTTTGTTTGAGCTGTTCAGCGACGTCCCCGAAACGGTCGTCCTCATTAGGCATGGCTGTGTTCCTCCACGAGGTCCGCTAAGTGGTCGAAATTCGGGATCTGGTCGCAATCTTCGTCGAACTCCGAGACCGGCATTCCTTGCTTGAAGGCGCGGGAAATTGCGGTCCGTTCGCGAATCCCTGGCTTCGGAATACTATCGATAGTGCGTCCCGAATCATCGAGGGCATCAAAGATCTCCGGGTCCACACGAGCGTACTCAGGCACGAACGAACCGAACTCTCGGTTGAGATTTTCAACGAGAGTCCGATGCTCGTTGCGTTGTCCCATCGTTTCACGAATCATATTCGGAGTTACTGCGAGGATATCTAACCCGATATTCTGCCGGATTGGGGAGATCTGGCGTTCAATCATTTTATTGAGGCCGTTGATCGAGCCAGCACGCGGAATCAGCGGGATGATGACGCGCTGGACGGCGATGAGGGCATTATCAGAGAGTTTCCCACGGCCGCCTGCGGCATCAATTATCACGTAGTCGTATCCGTTTTGAATGAGCGGATCGACGACGTTCCGTCGAAGCTTCACGTCTGCGAACCGTTCGTCCTTCAGCCTCGTCTCGACGTTCTCGAGCTCGTTACTCGACGGGAGTAGGTGAACGCCGAAGTCCGTCTCGATAAGCAGGTCTTCGGGGTCCTCACCATCGATAAGGGCGTCACCGAGGTCCGCATCTCGGTCGTACGCATCGTCGTACCCCAACTGGGTCGTCATGTGCCCGTCCTTATCCAGATCCAATAGTACCGTCTCATGGCCACGAGCAGCGAGTCGATCAGCGATGTTGAGCGCGATCGTGGATTTCCCTACCCCTCCCTTGAGCAACGAGACAGCTGCTCCGGGGAGCCCTTCAAACTCGTCAGCACTCATAGCTCAGCACCACCGTAAGAAGCGGATTTTGTACATTTTGTAGGTAATGTACATTGGGTAGATATTGAAGGTTGCGCGAGTTTTGTCGATAATGTAAGTTTCGCACTGGTCATACGCGGTCAATGAAGCTCGTCCACCTTAATTCTGTGTCAGACAGATTGCGTACGCCATCTACACAACCTACATTTTGTACATTACCTAGATTGTTGGCACTATCCCAATTGTCATAATCACCGTCGACCCTACGCAATCTACATAATTTAGATTATCAGCATTACATACGTATTCATCGCAATCTTTGCCACCCACACGAACCAATTGAAGAAGCCCAATTTGCATTATCTACATTATCCACATTATGCAGATTGGCTATGAGATCTACATTCTTCAGTCATTCAATAGGAGGTGCTGAGTGATAGAACTCAGACAGAGCCGTTCTACCCCGTCCTCTAGTAAGACTTTTAACTGTTACCGGATTATTGGTAACTACCAGATGTATGAGGTTCTCGACGACACCGCGGCGCAGGTCATCCTCGCTATCGAGAGTGGTTACTCCATCCGCCGTGTCGCCCAACACCTCCACACGCCGTACGAGACGGTGAGACAGGCCGTCAATCGGCTGGAAGACGCAGGCTACGTTTCCTATGACGACGGCCTCACTGTAGTCGACGAGCGCGTACACGACGCAGCGCTCGAGCTCGTCGCTGCCAGCGCCGGCGTCAGTCCACCCTCCATCGAGGAGGCCTACGTCATCCCGCAGTTCGGTGACTGGCCGTTCGCATTCACACGGATCGACGCCGTCTACGTGTGGACCCAGGGCGGCTATCAGGTCGGTCGCGAGCCCAACGACTATCCACTATTCCTCGCTGTTCGTGAGCAGGACGTCGACGCTTGGGAGGCGTTTTTCGAGTCGTTCGACCTCCCGACCGCATTCGAACGACAGCCCCGTCACGAGCTGGACGGAGCGCTACAGATCGTCCTCGAGCCAGGGCCGTCCCTCGACATCGAGCACGTCGAGGGGTACCCGGTGATACCGAGAGCAGAGACGATCGAGTATATGCGTGAGAACTACGCCCAGTTCCAGTCGGCGCTCGCGATGCTCGACCGGATGTACGAGGACCTCGACCTCGGCGTCACGTATCGAGAGACCGAACGGGCACAGCCATGAGCTTCAACAACCGAAGTGACGCGCTCATAGAACTGCTCGAGGAGCTCACCCAAGAGGGCCACGAGTACGTTCTCGTCGGCGGGTACGCTGTCTCAGCGTTCAATGCTCGCTTCTCCACGGATCTCGATATCGTCGTCGCGCCGGACTCCAAAGCTGACTTCGTCGAATTCCTCGAACGTCGGAACTTCGAGGAAACGGACAGCCACGCCAAGGAGTGGTTCTACGATACAGAGGTGATCGAGTACGAAAAGCGGCTCACGCCGCAACAGCCGATCGGCTTCGACCTCTTGGTGAACGGACTCGGGTGTCGTCAGACCGAGGCACAGTGGTCGTTCGACTACCTGTACGACCACAGCCACCAACAGGAGGTGAGCGGGGGCACAGTGACGACGACGGCTAGAGTCATCGATGGGGCAGTCCTCGTGGCTGCAAAGCTCCACAGCGGCCGAGAAACGGATCTTCGGGACGTCTTGGCAGTGGCTGAAGAGATCGACCTCGACGCTGTCACACCCCACCTGCGGCGAGGGGACGACGATGAGCTCCGGGAGCAACTTGAGCGTGGTCTGGAGATCTTGGAGAGTGACGAACTCAAACACGGATTTCGGAGTGACTTCGGGGCCTCAGCTGTCTCAGAAGAAACGGTCACCGCTCTCCAAGAGTATCTGTCTGCACAGATTGACTACCTGAGCTGAAGCGCCCCCTTGTTCGGAAGTGAAGATAGGGCCTTCAGCGGTGCTTGCAGTCAGTCAAAAAATTGGAGGAGCGGTGTCAGTCGACCGTCGCTAACACACGGACGTCCGTAGCTGAATGTCGTTCCCGTTCAGTACGAGCACCGTGCTCGCGGAGGAACTCATCAATACGGTCGGCTAAGGACTCCGCATCCTCCCTATCGACGTGGACGATCAGCGTCGGATGTTCCTCGTCGCTGTTCTCGATCACGAGCGAGACATCCTTGAATTCGTCCGGCTGTCTATACGCCTCGAACTCATCGGCGACCTGGTCGGCCAAGTCGTCGAGTACCTCAATCGGTTCCTTTGTCATAGATTGAATTTCGGCATTGGAAGGTTGTGACATCGTGAACGAACGGAGAGGCGAACATGACTTTCAGAACCACCTCCATCAGACAAACTCGAACAGAGCCTTCTCACACCGATGGTTTACCGAGAAGCAGATTGATCCACAGAAAGAACAGCAGTTAGAATGCTCGTGGATCGCTATCGACAATGCTCGCAAACGCGACATTCTCCTGAACTTGTTCAATTTCGACGGTTGGCTCGTCGCCGGGGTGAGTGCCGGCAACGATCACGACGTAGCCCCGTTCGACTTTTGCGATACCATCGCCCTGATCGCCGACTGTCTCGATGGTCACATCACGTACTTCGCCTTCCTCCACGGGAGGTCCTGAGGAAGAATGGCTCGCAGTCTCACGAGAAGGTGCTCTCTGTGACTCCTGTTGTACTGACGACTCCGTCGAGACAGGAGATTCCAGAATCGCTACGCGATACGTTTCGTCAGCTGACAACGCTTCAAAGTCGATTTCGCTCGATGGGACCTCCACTATGTACGTCCCATCCTGCTCGTTAATTGGAGCACTGAACAGAGAGCGAAGGGAGTTGGGGATTTCGACCATTGAGTTTCTAGTGCTCAGTATCCACGAGACAAGTAATTTAAACACTATGTGTTACCACTAGCTCTCGAAGAGCCGACTTATCGAGAGGGGTAATATTGTGCCGAGTGCCATCATCGGTGTAGAAAATAGACGCAGTAACCGACCGCTCTGGATATTGGTCGGCGACGACATGGTAGTAGATACTGAGCTGTTTCTGGTATTCATCTTCTGCGTGCGTTGTGAGATCGGTTTTGTAGTCGATGATCTCAACACGGTCAGATGTCACGTGGAGCAAGTCGATGATGCCGCCGATCGTTACCTTCTCGCCGTCGACGGTAAGCGGAAGGAACGCATCGATCTCGGCTCTCGTCTCACCCTCGAGTGAGTCGAGTAACGCCTTGACGTGCTCTTTGTCATGGTTATCGCCGGTTTCGACTGCTTCACCGAGAACATACCGTTCCGCAAACTCGTGGACGTCTGACCCGAACTCTATTCCTCGGCCGCCGGTATTCCCTTCGAAGACTGCGTCATCGATGAAGGTGTGTGGTGAGTAGCTTGCCGGTCCATCAGGCCCCGGAATATCGACCGTGTAGGTCGAATGCTCGCCGGGTTCTGGGTCGAACGCAGATAGATCGGGGTCGATATCTTCGACATCAACGGGGAGTGAATCGAGGAACGAATTTGGGTCAGTACCGCCAGTCAAGACGAGGTGGCTCTCAGCACGCGTGACAGCCACATAGAGAAGCCGACGCTCCTCGTCGTAGTTCTGGGGGAGGCAGCGATTAAGAACGTCAGTCTTCCAGTCGTCGTAGACGTGTGGAACGCCGTGTGCGTCCTCTGAGTACACCTTCCGCTGACGGAGGCCAATCGGGTCGGTGTAGGCGATATCGCTTCCGCTGCCACCGGAAGACGGGAATTTGTTCGCGTTCATATTTGCGAGGATGACGATTGGGTATTCGAGCCCTTTCGTCGCGTGGATCGTTTGGACAGTCACCGCGTTCGTCCCAGCCCCGGCGTCGACGTCGTGTGTACTCCCATCAGCAATCGCCTCCTCGATGAATCGGATCAGCTCTCCACGGGTGAACGTCGTCGTCCCGTGAACCGACTGAATAGTGTCGAGAACGACGTCTGCGGTCGGGCCGGAATGGCCGTACTGTTCGAACACGCGTCGGGCGACGCCGCCGAACGTCTCCAAATCCCGTAGATCCTCTCGGAATGCGACCATAGCTTCGGGATATGCCTCACGCTCGATGATCGTCTTCGTCTCGTCAATCGTGTAGCCAGCCTCTTCGAGGACGAGTGCCCACCCGCGTTCAGCGTCACGTTCGAGGATACGCAACCACGCTAACACCAGCTTCGCGGCGTCGGTCCGGAAGACCTCGATCCCACCCTCGTAGGCCATCGGCAGACCGAACTTACTCGCCGTATCGAGCAGATCCCGACCGAAATCGCGGGTTCGCGTCAACACAGCGATGTCGCCGTACTCCGGAGCGCGATACGTGCCGTCGTCGCCTTCGACGGCGTAATCATCGTTGTCGACGATTGCGTCGATCTTCGCGAGAATGGCCTCGTGTTCGTCCTCACTCGTGAGCGCCTCGATGTAGCTATCATCTCGATCTGTATCGGCAGTCAGTGGTGTAACCTGCTCGGAGATAGCCTCCGCATCCAGAGATTCGTTCTTTGTCGCACGGGCAGTCAGCGCGTGGGTAGAGAAGTCCAAGATGGACTGTGTCGATCGGTAATTCCGCGTCAGCTGCTTGTCGTCAACCGGCGTCGTCTGGAACGTGACTCGATCTACGTCCCGATTCAGCTCCGCGGTAAATCGTTCGAGCCGATCGTCGAACTCGCGGATATTGTCGACGTCCGCGTACTGGAAACTGTAGATGCTCTGTTTCCAGTCGCCGACCACGCAGATGTTGTTCGTGCCGGCAAGCAGCAGCGTGAGTTTGAACTGGATCTCACTGGAGTCCTGGAACTCGTCGACCATCACGTACTCGTACCCCAGCTGCTCTCGGAGGTCGTGATCCTCACACAGAAGCACGAACGCGAACAGCTGAAGGAACCCGAAATTCAGGTAGTTCCGCCGAAGCGCGAACTCAAGATAGGCGTGATACACGTCGTGGACGAACCGCTTGAGAGCCGTTCGGTCCTCCTCGAAGACGCGTTCGACGAGGTCCGCCGGGGCTTGCTTGCCATCGCCGCGGATGTCCCACTTTGCGGGCGCCTCCGGGAGATACGTCTTGTCTTCACCATACTGATAGAGCTTCTTTCGAAGCTTCGATTGCTTGCTCCCGCCGTTCCGTGGTTCATTCCGGTCGGTGAACAGCGTCTCGAACGCCTCAAAGTCCCCATCGAGGTGTGACTCGCTGTCCCGGTACCAGCCATCCGCAGTGGGGAACACACCTTTTGCGGACAGTTCCTTGATCAGATCGAGTAGCTCCGACGTCTCCGACAGTGCCGTGAAGAACTCGTCATACTCTGGGTGATTATCGATGAACTGGCCGATGAACTCACGAAACAGCGCCTGTTCGATGATTTCGTCTTCGATAATCCGTGTCGAGCCAGTGATCGTCTCATCAATCCCGAGGGACATCGGTGCGTCGTGTCCGTATTCGTCGAGCAAGTCGTGTGACAGCGAGTGGAACGTTTGGATCGGCGCGTTCGCGAGCTCCCGCATCCCGTACTCGCTGTGACGCACTATCCGTTCCCGCATCTCCTCGGCCGCGTTGTTCGTAAAGGTCACCAACAGCACGTCTTCGGGATCGACGCCATCTTGGGCGACAATGTTTGCGTATCGCCGGGTAACGGTGAACGTCTTCCCGGTGCCAGCACCCGCGTCAACGAGATAGAGGCCATCGGTCGCCTCAATGAGGTCGCGTTGCTCCGGGTTTGGGTCGGCACCGCTCATTGTTCACCCTCTAAGAGAAGGTCACGATTGTCTACCCGTCGGTAGTTCGTCTCGTCGGCAAGCCCCTCGATGGGGAATTCCTCGTCGACAGTGCGGCGTCGGTTGAGTTCCGCCAGTCGCTCGTCGACAAACGATTCGAACGCATCGAGATCACTCTTGAAGAATGCACCCTTCTGTCGGTCGACGATTGCTCTCATCACCTGCTTGCTCCCTGTTGTCACGTACTTGTACTCGCCAATCTCGGCTTCGAGCCGGTCAATCATCGTCTCTCCGAACTCGGAGTCGATGAGTTCGTCGCTGTCAGTCGTCTCGACAAGCGGCGCAGCATCGAAGAGCGCGGCGTATGTCTGATATTCGATCTTCGAGAGGATCTTTTGGCACTTCTGTGCCCCCTCCTCACGGAGATACTCGAAGAACTCCTCACGTTGCACGTGCTCGGTGAGCGATTCAGGGTAGTATGTTACAGTCGTCAACGCGTCGTCGATGTCAGCGTCGCCGGCGATCACGTCGTCGACGAGCTCGGTGACGTAGAAGAAAGTGAACGAGAGTTGGTCACCCGGACGTTGTGATCGCCAATAGGTGAGATAGAGTGCTGCCTGAAAGTCAGGCTCGTCTGTCGGCTCGTCAATCGCGGCGTGTTTGACGATTGAGGTGGCGCTGCTCTCGCTGCCACTCTTGTAGTCGAGCAGTTCTTGCTGCGACTGAACGAGGTCGATCATTCCGTTGATTCCCAGTTCTTCGTCAGTAAACCGACGTTCAGTCACGGGAGAGTCGACATCGCGACCGAAGTGAGCAGCGACGGCATTATTACCCCCACTGGACGGCGTCAGAAACGCGCCCTCGGTCGGCTGGTTCGCGTCAAGATATGAGACGATCGTTTCGAGGCTCGCACGATATTCAGTGCGCCGGGTCCGTTCGTCGACGGAGCGAACCAGCGGACGGACGTCCTCGAGCATAAGTTCGACGACCTCCGAGAGTGTCTCTTCGTCAATCTCGTCCGGATGGTTGACGTAGAACTCCGCGAAGTCGTGGAGCAGGTTGCCCTCGGTGAGATACGCCTTCTCCGGACCGTCGACTATCCGGCTGAAGTAGTAGTCTCGCGGTGAGTTCACGTAGGTGTTGAGACTCGACTTGCTGATCGTCTCGACCGGGTCGGAAGTCACACCGACAGGTTCGTTCTCGAATCCGTCACCAGCTCGTGCTGCGGTTTCGATCTGATGACTTGTCGAAGGTAGATCGGAGAAGCGGTCGTACTCCGGTTCGAGGAGCTCTTCGAAGTACAGGCACGGCGTAACGGGTGATCCGCCGGTCGCATCTTGGACGAGATAGTGTTGCTGGCTGCCGCTCTGCAACAGCAGCTGGAAGCTCTTAAGATTCCGTGTAAACTGGGCGTCCTGGTCGACCCACGGACGACGTGGGGCCGAGTGGGTCCAGCGGTCGTCAAGCCCTAGGTAGAAGACAACCTCACGACCCACGTACGACGCTGATTTCGCATCGGCGAGCAAGACACCCTCGTTCTCTCGATCGACCGGCACCTCGTAGGTCTGGAGATAGAACGACAAATCGTCGAGGCGCGCTTCCGTGATGGATTCGTCCGCGATGGTGAGTGTCTCCAGTTCCTCCCGGAAGGCATCCATCGTGTCGCCGGCGTGGCGTTCAAACACTGAAAGAGCATCCGAGAACGTGTACTCTTGGACATCGTGGCAGAAGTCGATCAGCCACTTGAGATCTCCATCGTCAAGCTCGTGCAGTCGCTTGTTTGTGTCAGCGTCGACGACGTCACAATCGAAGACCGTCAACAGCGACCGGATCTCGCTTATTCGGGTATCAGTCCCCCGGTGGGCGGTCCGGAGGAGGTGGAGGAACAACCGGTGTTCGCTGCGATCTGTGAATCCCGGCCCGCCGAAAAACGGGATATCGGCCGCTTCGAGCGCGGACTCGATAAGCGGTGAATACTCGCTTTCCTGGTCGAGAACAATCCCGACGTTATCAGCGTTCTCGTCATCGACGGAATCGACGACGGTTTCGACGATCGCAGTCGGCGAATCGTGTATACGGAACGGCGGAAGCTCGAACTCGGTATCAGCGAAGAGGTCGACCGTGTCGTACTCGGCAGGCAGATACGCTCGTTCGAGCTGGGTGAGCATCGCCGGCTCGACGACGACCACGTCGAGATTCGGATCGATGGTCTCGTTTGTGAGCTTCATCGAGGCGGTCTCGAGTTCCGCGATTCGCTCCACAGCTCGTTCGGTGGCATCGTCGACGTAGCCGTCGTACTCGAAGATAGCGTCGTGTGACCCTCGGTGTTCCCAACACTGGAGGATATTCCCAACCGCGTATGCACAGCGCTTCCAGGAGAGGTCCTCGTGATCAAGCATACCGAGGAAAGCGAGACGGTCCTCGGACTCTTGGCGTCGACCAACTGCAAGTCGGCGTGGTGGGATCGCGAACGGACCGAGATGCGAACGATCGAGGTGGCGGTTGAGAGCACTTGCAAGCGGCCCATCCGGAGTGATCACCCGGTCGTACGATTGAACCTCTTCGTAGAGTTGGCCTGGCGATTTGGCGCGGGGAAATGGCACGCTCAGAGACAGTCAGTGATGTCGGTTAAATCTTTGTCAGTTAGATCAGACTTTGGAAAAGTACAGCTTAAGAACGACGGTTGTGATACCTCTACGCCGACGCGTCGTTCTGTATGAATGGAGGACTCAACCCTCACAAACACCGCCGACAATTCACGGCGGGTACTTGAACGTCTCCTCAACCCGGCGATGCAACTTGTGATCTGATGACTCCGACGAGAACCGAAACTCGGTGATGTCCTCCAGCGTCACCCCACCCGTGATTTCTCCCGGCTTCCCCATTACCTGCTCCGCGTACACGTTCTCATTCACGTCCGTGTACAGCACATGCAGCTGGAACGAAACGTACCGAATTCCGGCGTCGTACAGTCGCTGCATCGTCTCAAACACGGGCGACTGGACGTACTCCGCTCGCCCCTCCTCACCGTGGAATACCTCCTCGAACTCGACTTGCGTGCTGAACTCAACCCGACCTTCGTTCGGACTTAACACTCCACCTTCCCGTGAATCGTTCTCGAACTGGTCCCCTTCGGTCCGATTCAACGGGAAGTACCGCGGGAGAATCTCGAACCCGTTATCGTCCGAAGTGAGGAAACACGCGTCCTCGATGTCGATAGGCGTCCCCTCCCCGGGGTCCGGGTCGTAGCTAACGACAAGTGTCGGGCGGACATACAGGTTCTGTGCGACGCCTTCCCCGAGGTTCTCCAACTGGATTGTGAGAATGTCGAACGTGGTTCCGCGGCCACTCTTCGACTCGATTTCTTTCCGTCGGCTCTTCACGATTGGTTTGCTTTGACGTTCGACACTGTCCTGCAGGTCGTCGGTCTGCACTTCCGTGGTGGTGTTCGACTCCCAGAATACGAGTTTCTCAGTGAGCGTGACTTGTAACGCTGTTAGGCTGATTTGAGGGATATAGTCGCGTAGACGGTCGAACATACTGGTTAACGCTCACTCGTTGATAATAAATGGGTGGTCGTGGTACTCGATGGTAAGGAATGGAGGATATCCCGCAACCAGCGTCGGACCCGTACGACCCGGGCGACTCTGTCCGCGTTCACCTCGGCCCAGATGACCCGGACAGTCGCTTCCACGGCGTCCGCTGCGAGGTTGTAGACCGTTTCTCCGATAACTTAGACCGAGAGACCGGGCGTGACTCGGACCGGTTCACATACCGTGTGCGGAGCGTAGACGGTGACGTGCTCCCCGTCGAATTCCGACACGCGGATCTCGTCCCCAAAGAGTAGCCGCGTCTCGTCTAATCGTCCGCTTCGGCCGCTTCCGCGGCGTCCACGTTCAACGTCACGTCCTGCTTCCGTTCCGGTGCCGGTGGCTTCCCATCCGGGTACAGCTCCTGCATCTTCTTGTGATACGCACCGAGCCCCATCTGCGAGTTGATGTACACGAGTTTCCCCGGATCCAGGCCGTACAACTCCATTAGCAACCGGTCGATCTTCCAATCCGTAGTGTCACCTAACTCGCCGTCATCGAACATCGTATCGACGCAATCAGCAATCTCTTCTGCCCTCTCACGCCCGTCTTCTTCGGAGAGTTTCGCCACCGGGACCGGGAGTTCCCTGATGTCCGTCTGCCGCATATTAGCGAACGCCTCTGCGGCGTCAATCTCCCCGCTACGCTTGAACATGTAGTAATGCAGCACACGGGAGTTCATCAACCCGAGTAGGAACTTGTGGTACGTCGTCGTGTCGAGACCGCTCGGGACGTTCTCCGGGTCGGTCCATTTCCCCTCGTACTCCTCGTCCTCGTTGTCAAGATCGACGTCCACGTACCAGTCCAGCATGTCACCCTGGTCGGAGCGGATCTTATACACGTACACCGACCGCGGACAGTACACCGTGTCGTCGTGGAACGCGACCGACAACCCTACGCCGGCTTCCCGGATGAACAGCTTATCCCCGTCGTACACGGACTGGTCTTTGTAATTGACGCCATCGTACCCTAAGTCGAGACCCTTCAACTCTAGTTCGTCGTACCGTGCATCGAACGAATCACCGTCCATGTACGGCACGTCACCGTCGTCCGGGTCGTCGCTAATCAGGTACTCCTCGGCTGTTCGGTCCTGATACTCGAACACGACGTCACAGTAGTTGCACGTCTTCTCCGTGTCCGGGTCTCGACCGCGCGGCGGGGCAATCCACTTCCCGCACGCCGGGCACTTGATGACGTGCCCAGCCTTATTCAACTCGACGCCACGGTGCGACTCACAGAACGCACCGACCGGTATCGAATTGTCTTCCATCGTTTCGAGGAGCTCGTCGTCCTCAACGTACCGAAACGGCTCGATCTCCCCGGACTCGATGCATCGGCTCTGCGGGATGTCGAACGCGTACGCTGACTCCAGCTGCGATAGGCTCAACTCACCTTCAATCGCTTTCCGACGGTCTTCATCGACGAGAGTCATCGACCGGAACGTGTTGTCGTCGCTCGGCTCGGTGTTCTTGAGCTGCATCGTCACCGTGGACATGCGGATATCACTTCCGAACCAGTCCGCGCCCATGATGTGGAATCGTTCGAATTCGTAGTTATCGAGCAGGTGCTGCCGGATTTCAGCCTTCTCGGACCGGAGCAGGGTTTTCGGGAGAACGTACGCTAACCGGCCACCGTCGTCTAGGTACTTGCACGCGGTGAGGATGAACAACTCGTACGTGTCCATGTTCTCGACGTCGAACTCGTCACCGAACTCATCGTCAACCCATTCGGCCGCTTCGGGGCTTACTTGCCCGCCCCACGGCGGATTCCCGATTATCAGGTCGAACTCGCCGAACCCGGCCGTTTCATCGATGTCTTCGAATTGGATTTCCCCGGCGAGCGCGTCCTGTGACGCGAAATTCCCGGTGAGCATACCGAGTGACGTGTTCTTCCGCGCTGAGCGTAGCCACACGGAGAGTTTCGAGATTTCAATCGCTTCCTGTAGTAGGTCGTTCCCGTGCAGGCACTTGTCCAGAATCTCGATTTCCCGCTTTTCGAACGATTCAAGCGGCACCTGTACCGGTCCGTCCGAACCGGCTGCTGCTACCTTCGCGGATCGGAGCTTCTCGTGCACTCGACGCGCCTCACGGCTCAAGTGGTTGAAACAGGACACCAGGAACGCACCGGACCCGCACGCTATGTCCGCGATTCGGATGTTGACAATTTCCTTCAGGTAGGCTTCAAGGAATTCCTTGTCGGGGTTCTCCATCTCCATCTCCCCGTTCTCAAGGTCTAACTCGTCCCGAATCTTCGCGCGCTTGTCCTGTAGAAGGTCCTGTATCGCGTGCTCGGCGACGTACTCGGTGAGACCCTCCCGCGTGAAGTACAGGCCATAGTCCCCTCGGTCACCGCTGAACGGGTTCGATTCGCCTTCTGCGAGGTTCGCTCGCACCTGCTCGATATCACCCACGCTCTCCTCGAAGATACGGCCGAGAACGTGCTCATTCAGGTCTTGGTGGAAGTCGTACTCGTAGAACCCGTACACGCCGTTAATCGTCGTATCCCCGATCTCGTATTCCCGAGTGAACAACTCGTCCGGGAGGGTCACTGACTGCAGCACTTCGTCCTCCTCGAACAACCCGCCGTCGTACCCGAAGATATCGTACGGGTACTCGTCCGGGCTCCCAGTGTCGATGACTCTGAACATATCCTGAATGAGCGGGTAGATTTTCCGGTCGTCCAGCGTCGGGAGTGTCGCGCCGGTGCTGACGACGTCCTCAAGCAGGTCGTCCGGGAGTAGTCCGGACGGGTGGTCTGAGAAGAAGCAAATTACGAGACCGCGGTGTATCAGGGTTTGAGCGGCTTGAATCGCGGCAAGTTGCCCGTCGCTGGATTCGCCGAGTTCCGGGGCTTCGTTGATAATTTCCTCGTACACGTCCTCCACAGCTTCCCGGTAGAATTGGTAGAAGTCCTCGGTGAGTTCCAACCGTTCGGACAGGTTCTGCGCCATGAGGTCCTCGATGTCCGAATCGGCATCCTCACCGATTAGGAACCGTCGGTGCATAATGAAGTAGAATTCCCAGAACGTCTCGGTCAACTCACCGTCGGCGTCAAGGAACTCGTCGATCTCCCACTCCTCGTAGTGGTCGATACTGCCGTGGTGGTACAACCTGACTACTTCCATGTTCGACGCGACAACCCACCGAACGGACAGACCGTTCGTGATCGCGTACTCGAATGCCTGCTCCACCGGTGATTTGAGGCGCGACGGATCGACTTTATCGAGGTCCGTCCCCGGGTCTTTCAGCTCACCGACGACTTTCCTGACGTCTTCAGTGAGATCCCCGTCGTCCTGTTCGAAGTGACCGAGTAGAACGTCGGGGAACCCGTCACCGCCTTCGGAGAGTGATTCAGGGAGGAGCTGGAATTCACCGGCGCTGCCGCGCGGTCGAGTGTATCCAAGTACATCGCTGAAAATGTCACTTACGAACGATTGCTGCAGGTTGCGCTCAGTGAGTGACGTGCTCGTTCCCGTCCAGCCTTCCACGGCATCAACAATGTCGTCGGTATCGACTGGGCGTTCGACTTCCTGTTGCTGTAAGTACTCATCCACTAGGTCCGCGTCGAAGAGAGAGTGCTGATTAGTCGGCAAGGATATTGGGTTCTTTCTTATACAGGATACTTTGTTCTATCCCTTAACCAGTCACGGCGCCATTGTCCATCCCCTTGGCCGCTATTAAAAAATTTGTCGTGTTGGGTAAATTACTGGTATTTGAGGTGGGGTATTGTGGCACCTCTGACATGACCGTGTCGCTCTCGACAATGAAACAATTTTCGCCGCCCCTGAACCGTAGTTCAACCGACCGGAACACTGAATTCCCGTTGCTATCGTATCGGACACGTCTCCCCCGTCGTCCTGTCCCCGGACGGAGAGTACGATTTTGAATGGACTCGACATACAAAGCCGAAGCACAGCTACTGTATGATGTCGTGGACTGGTTTGCTGAAAAGTACAATTCCGGCAACCAGATGCTCGTCACGTACAAGACAGCGACTATGATATCGCGGTTTTTTGAAGCACTGGGGTATGATTGACGTGGCATTGCCTTGCCAAACGCCACATTACGTTCGACCTCAGGTGTTTCCGGAAATGCTTGGTTTCCTCAAAACGAACCGCATCACAGCGTGGTCAAACTCGGATTGAACTGAGATTGAATAGTACTTTCCGGAAACACCCCGGTCACGTTTTTAGTACTAGCCAGAAAAGCAGTCTACCAGATATAGATGATCCGCGATGCTCGCGTTCTCCGTGCGGGGTTCGTTCCTCGGGAAGTTGAGCATCGCGACGCCGAGGTCAACCACCTCTCCAGCGTTCTCGAGCCCATCACGAACGGAGAACCCGCCGACACCGCTATCGTCACCGGACCCAGCGGAACCGGGAAGACGTGCATCTCGAAGTTCGTCACGGAACGACTTCGAGAAGAGGTCCTCGACGTCGAGGCCATCTACGTCAACTGCTGGCGTAACTACACCCGATTTCGGACGCTCTACCAGATCCTCGACGACCTCGGCGCGACCATCGACATCCACCGGCAGTCGACGCCCCACGACGAACTCGTCGATCGCCTCCAGCAGCATGACGGCCCGCGAACCGTCGTCATCCTCGACGAGGTCGACCAGCTCGAAGACCCCAGCGTCATCTACGACCTCCACAGCCTCCCGCAGTTCGCGATCATCTGTATCGCGAACAAGGAAGAGGAGCTGTTCAGCCGCGTCGACGACCGCCTCGTGAGCCGCCTGCGCTCCAGCGAACACGTCCGGATGGACAAGTACCACGACGAGCAGCTGTACGACATCCTGAGTGCGCGGGCGAAGTGGGGCCTCGATGAGGACGTCATCACCGACGACCAGCTCTACCGGATCGCCGACGCGGCCGCCGGCGACGCCCGCCTCGCAATCGGCATCCTCCGAACAGCCGCCGGCAAGGCCGATCGCGAGAACCACGAGCGCATCACCGACGATATTCTCCTGGATGCCGCCGAGGATGCTCGGGCCCAGATCAAGCAGAAGAGCCTCGACTCGCTCACGCCGCACCAGCGCGTCGTCTACGACATCGTTCGCGAGCACGGGCCGGTCGGGCCGAGCGAGATCCACGAACGCTATTCCGAGGACGTCGATGACCCACGGACGAAACGGACTATCCGAACGTACCTCTCGAAGATGGAGCAGTACAACCTCCTCGAGGCGGAGGGCACGAGCCGGGATCGAGAGTACTCGCTCGTCGATTCGGCAGCTGCATCGCCGATGCAGTGACCGTGGCGCCGTCAGCTATCCCGAACTGAACTCACCGAGGCCCGATTGCTCGTGGTCCAGCGGCTCGATGACCTGGGGATCGTCGTTGCCGGGGGTGTTGACCCGCGTCGAGATCTCGTAGGCGTCCAGATCGTCCTTTGGATACGGCTGGCACAGTTCCTTGCGGGTGTCCGGGTCTGCGGTGAGCCAGTCGGACTCAGCGTCCTGTGGGAGGACGACCGGCATCCGATCGTGGATTGAGTTCATCAAGTCGTTCGGCTCCGTCGTGAGAATCGTGACGCACGAGATCGTCTCGTTGTCGCCCTCCCAGACGTCCCAGAGCCCAGCCATCGCGAACGCGGAGTCGTCCTCCCGGTAAATCCGGTAGGGCTGCTTCGACCCGCCGTTCGGCGATTTCCATTCGTAGAACCCTGACGAGGGGACGAGGCAGGGACGTGATTCCCACGCCCGCTCGAAGACGCGTTTCTCGTCGGCAGTCTTGGAGCGAGCATTGATGATACCCTCCTCGGGCTCATCCGCCCAGAACGGAATCAGTCCCCAGTGGTAGGCGTCGATCTCGTCTGGAGCCTCGTTCGTGACGATGTGGAGGTCGTCGCCAGGCGCGATGTTGTATCGGGGTGTATAGCCTCCGTCCGCGACGACCTCGGCATCGAAGCGGGCCTCAAGGTCTGCTTGGTCGATGAAGAGCGAGTTTCGGCCACACATATCGAGGAGTTCGGAGGGAAGCATCTTCAACGTGGTCGCACAGAAATCACGTCGTCGCAACAAATCTCATATAGTTCCAATTGATGATGAGGGCTGTTCAGTTGAGCTGAATTTTGTGAACAAGCTTCTAATCACCAGGGAAAGAACAGGAGTCACAAAGATGGTGTCTCTAGAAACCGTTCTCACCATCGGCGGGATATTAGCTACACTCTCGATAGCAGGCGCAACCTACTGGACTTTGAGAAAGGATATCCGGACCAGGGTTAGGATACGGCACACGAACGACATTCGTGAACAAGTTCTGGAACCTTGGCTCAATAACCTGCCATCTTACAGGGCCTCCTCACCGCTTGGTGCCGACGGAGGTACCGAATCACTTGTTGCTGAGCTCGCAGGTTATGGTTTCAGGCCCTACCCAGATGAAGTCTCGACTACGTTGAAGGATCATTTTTTGGAGCATCATTTAGATGAGCAAGCACCGCACGATCTAAATCAGCTACTTGAAAACATAGGCGAGAAGATCCAAGAAATCCGTTCGGAGAAAAGGGCCTACGTAGACGAGGTCAAGGGGTCTCCTGAGATGGAGAAAATGCTTTCAGACATATCTCGGAACTGGGCTGAAGTCGATCCTCAACAGCTCACAATCTGGCTGCGAGAGGTTTTCGTAGCCGAATACACAGGTGGGGACTTCCAAGGCGAAATATTGTGGATGGACCCCGAAATAGCAGAGAATGGCCTGAAAGTCGTAGAGCGCGACGGCGAATATCACTATTACACCCTCACGGAGAAAAAGCGAGAGAGGACTCAGGTAACGAATGCGCCGGTTATAACGTCAGACACCAGAGTCCCCGATTTCCAAGTCGAAAAGCTTCTACACGAATACAAGAAGCACGCGGAGTACGACTTTGGGGCAGGGAATCGAAACGAGCATATCCGGAAAGCAGGGGAGGCAATGAGCGAACTAATCTCAACCCAGTACCAATCACTAAGGGAAACACTGGAATACTACGGAGCCATGCCCATTCTCCCCAACGACTGCTATCACTCGAAATGAATCACCGATCATGGACCCGAATAAGTACCAAAAAAGAGCCTCTCTCAATACCCACTACAACTGAGTATTCGTCAGCAGGTACTATGGATATCCTGGAAACGTTCTTGGAAACAATCGATTGACCCGGGAAACTCGACGGCTGAGTCAGGGTCAGTATCTGTCTCGTGCCTTCCCTGAAACGCGGAAGCGACACGCTGCGGCTTATCGGGAATGTGGACCTCTATTCGAGTATGGGAGAACACTCAACGTCGAACCGATTGGCGGTGGACCAGCCGACACGGGGCGCTGACCGCAATCGGTCCCTTGCTGACCAGGCCGATCCGACTACGGACGAGATGTTGTTGCCGTCACTCGGCGACGGCATCACGCTGCTCGACGTCGAGGGAGGCCGCGGCGTCCCGATCCTGCAGTCGCTCGTACTCGACCATCTCCTCCTGCACGACGGGCCCGCCTTCTGGGTCGACGCAAATGGTCACGCGACGACGACGACACTCGCCCAGATCGCGCCCAGTCAACGGTTGCTCAACCGAATTCACGTCGCCCGCGGATTCACCGCCTACCAGCACTACGGCGCCGTCTGTGATCTCCCGCCGGCAGTGAACAAGTCGATCCAGATGTCTACCACTGACGCCGGGGCGGCCGGTCGAGGGGAACCAAGTCGTGACGAGGACACGTCGCCCCACACCCCCGCCCTCATCGTCGCGCCGGCCGTCGACGCCCAGTACCGCGCCGACGATACCCTCGGCGAAACCCACGCGGGAACCCTTCAGGCTCGAACTCTCGCTCAGTTGGCAACCTACGCCGAGGGGTACGACATCCCGGTGCTCGTTACGCGAAACGAACGAAACGAATTCACCGAGTCAGTCGCGACGGTCGCCGACCATCACCTGGAGTGCGAGCAGACTCGGATGGGGCCACGGGTCGTCGGCAAAGACTTCGAGACGCTCGTCTATCCCGTCGACGACGGCGCGTACTACCAGACGACGTTCGCGTACTGGCGGCAGCTGCTCGCGGCACGCGCCACGCAGGTCGGCATGGAGCCGACGACGCCGGCGCCGTCGACGCCGACTCCGGAGGGCGTCGGGACGGGCGTCACAGCTGACGGTGAGACGGTCGCGGCCACCGCGGATCCCCTGCTCGATGCGTGGACCGCAACCGGGACAGGAGGGCGATAGCGATGGGGCGCACAAACCCGACGTACCGAGATGCACTCCGGGCCATCGAAGAGCGGTGGGCGGAGTTCCGCCGGGCACTGCGGCGTCGCGACCAGCCGCGCTTCGACCGGCTGTTCGAGTACGCCCGCGAGCACGCCGACGCGAGCGGGCTATTGAACCACCAGAACCCGCTGCTGCCGGCGCTGCTCAGCATCGATCTCGAACAGGAGGCCCGCCTCGACGACCACGAGGAACGCCTCGAAGAGCTCGAAGCCGCGGTAGCAGCACGCGATGACCAAGAGAGTGCCCCACCAGACTCGGACCCGTGACGATGCCGTTCAGTATCGACTTCCTAGACGATGGCCGCGTTCTGGAGTGGGAGGCAACCACTGACGGCGCCGTCGCGACCGAGCGCGATGACTACACCCCACGCTTCTACGTCGCCGCTCGCGACCCTGATGCCGACCTCGACCTCACGACACTCCAGTCGGTGTACGACCAGCACCCGGATGTCGTCGCGACCGAGATGGTTGCGCGACGCCCCGGCTTTCGACGAGACGAGGAGGCCGTTCTCGCCGTCGACGTCGCCCACATCGACCGCGTCACCCCACTCGCCCGGCAAGCGCGTCAACTGTCGGCCTATCCAGTCGGGGATCTCGCCTGTTTCAACGTGGACTTCTCGCGAGAGTTCCGGTACTGTCTGGAGACCGGCGCCGATCCGATGCCGGCGAGCGAGCTGTCGACGCTCCGGCTCAGCGTCCCGGTGACCGAAACGAGCAACGACGTCTACGGCGAGCTGACCGTCGCCGGCGATACTGTTACCGGCTCGCCGACGGATCTCCTGACCGCCGTCCAGAGGGCGCTCGACGCGCACGATCCGGACGTCCTGGTCTGCTCGACGAGCGAGATCGTCCCGACCCTGTACGAGATGGCGACGGACGCCGGCGTCGACGACTTCTCGCTGAGTCGGTGGCCGGACGTCGACTACCAGCAGCTCGCGAGCCGGTCGACGTACTCGAGCTATGGTCGCGTCGGCCACTCGCCGGCACGGTACAACGTGCCCGGCCGGGCGATCATCGACGAATCGAACACGTTCTTCTACGGGGAGACGAACCTCGAGGGCGTCCTCGACCTCGTGTCGCGCTCGAACAAGCCCGTCCAGGAGCTCGCGTGGGCGTCGATCGGGAACGTCCTCACTGCCATCCAGATCTGTGAGGCCCACGACCGCGGTGTCCTCGTGCCGTGGAACTCGTGGCGCCACGAGTTCTACAAGCCAATGGGGACGCTCCACGACGCCGACCGCGGCGGCTTCATCTTCGCACCCGAGGTCGGCCTCCACGAGAACGTCCACGAACTCGACTTCTCCTCGTTGTATCCGAACATCATCTGTACCCGGAACGTCTCGCCGGACGTCATCCGGTGTAGCTGCCACAGCGACCGCGACGACGTCCCCGGCCTCGGATACTCGATCTGCGACGACCGGGGCTACCTCGTCGACGTGCTACAGCCGATCATCGACGCTCGCGACGAGATCAAGGCGGCCATCCGTCGCGAGAAGGAACGGGACGACCCCGACGAGGACCGGCTGGCGGAACTCGAGGGACGGTCGGGAGCGCTGAAGTGGATCCTCGTCGCCTGCTTCGGCTATCAGGGGTTCAGCAACGCGAAGTTCGGTCGCATCGAGTGCCACGAGGCGATCAACGCGTTCGCTCGCGAAATTCTGCTGACGGCGAAACAGCGACTGGAAGCTGGCGGCTGGCGGGTCGTCCACGGCATCGTCGACTCCATCTGGGTGACCCCGGACCCCGACGTCGACGACGAGGACCGCGAGGACTTCGAGACGCTCGCGACGGAGATCACGGAACGCGTCGAGATTCGGCTCGAACACGAAGCTCAGTACGACTGGGTGGCGTTCGTCCCGCAGCGCGAGAGCGACGCCGGCGCGCTGACGAAGTACTTCGGCAAGGTCGCCGGCGACGACGACTTCAAGGTCAGAGGCATCGAAGCCCGGCAGCGCTCAACCCCGCCGTTCATCGAGGACGTCCAGCGGGACTGTCTCGACCGTCTCGATGCGACTCAATCTCCGGACACCGTACTCGACTGTCTCCAGGACGCAATCAAGCGCCTCCACGCTGGGACGGTGCCGGTCGAGCAGCTCGTCGAACGGAATCGTGTCTCCAAGCCGCTGGAAGGATACACGCAGAACACGCAGAACGTGGCGGCGCTGAAGCGGGCTCGGAACCAGGACCTCGCTATCCACCCGGGACAGGACATCGAGTACGTGGTCGTCAACGACGAGAAGAGCTCGCGAGAGCGGGTCGCGTTGGCCCACGAAGAGGTAGAGTCGTACGATGCGTCGTACTACGAGACACAACTCGTCAGAGCTGTCGAGAGTGTGCTGTCACCGCTTGGCTGGGATCGGACGGAGATTCAACGCGAGATCGCGGAAATTCGGGAAACGGACTTGACCGCCTTCACTGAGATTGGAAGAAGTTAACCAACACTATCGAAGTATCGGGAGGTTTGTTGGTTAATGCTGAGTGGAGACACGGAACGGACCTGGAGAGAATACTTCGCCCACACACCCCTCGTCCAGAGTGAAAACCAATCAAGAGAGTGGGGTGAGGTCCACGGGAAACGGGGGTTCTCGTGGGAGAAGCTCAACAAGAATCACGGTAAGACTGCCTGAGACGAGAGAACACGGAAGAAATGGAACAGCAAACACGAGTAGCGGTTCGAAACCATCCGGACGAATGCCGCCTTCGTCCTCTTCCCTGTGCTGAATGCACTTGGAGAGTGGTAGGAGGTAGGTAGTAATAAAACTTCTAGGTAATACTATGCAAGTTGGTATGTTTGGAGGGTCTTCGACTGTGTGACGACTGCTGTTCGAGGGATACTCGTCTCACGTCTTGTGATTTCGGCACTTCCCAGCCAACTCGTCGTGTGGTTTCCGCCGGGTCAACCGAGGTACTCTCGTAGCGTTTCACTCTGGACGAGGGGTGTGGGGGTTCGATTCCATCGTCCGCGTATTATGAGACGTTGAAGGAACAATCGTCATTCTGACTATTCGCCAACCAGCGAACCGGCATCAAAGCCGAAATCGGGATTGGTATCTCCCGATCTCCCTCATCAATCGGAATCAAGATACTCAATCCCGACAGTTCCGATTGTACCCTGCTTTGCTTCGGCTGGAGATCTGACCTGCGTCTTCACTCTTGACAGGGGGTGCCGATGAACGCTCGTCACCCTCACTCGAGGTTCACACTCCACTCCAGCTCGTCACACCGGCGCTTTCACTCTGGACGAGGGGTGTCTGCCGTGCGTCAGACGCCCAGTGCCGATGTATCCTCTCATAGAAATGATTGATTACACGGTCCGGGAGATACACTCTGGACGGGGGGTGTCGTCTCAACCAAGTACTTTGCTCACCGGGTGGAGGGCTATTCACTCTTGACCGGGGGTGTGTCAAACCCGCTCCAGTCTGGCGTTTTCACTCTGGATTGGGGGTGCCGGTCTGCGTCGGTAACTCTCGCTCCGAATCCGATTTCACTCGGGACCGACTCGACTCTTTGTGAGGATGATACGCCAGCGACAAAACATCAGAAGACGACCATAGCCCGATTTACACTCTGGTCGAGGTAGCCAAATCATTAAGTAGGTCCCATCCGCGATGTCTGATATTGATGGCTGAGGAACCGTCCCAACTCTCTGACTTCGACGGCCGCTACGAGGATCCCGCTGACGATCCTCTCTTTGACTTTGATGAAGACGATCCCGACCGAGCCAATATTTTCGCTCGAAAGGAACTGCTGAAGGTTGGCCACGTCCCTGAAAGCGGCCGTATCGTCGGCCGGGATGGCGAGATCAAGGCCGTTGCTGCTGAACTCAGGCCGATCGTTCGTGGTGATCCACCCAACAACGTGATTATTTACGGCAAAACGGGAACCGGGAAGTCGCTCGTTGCCCGTCACGTCACCGAGCGAGCACGGCGAGCCGCGGAGTCGAACGGTGTGTCCGTCGGCACGGTCTACGTCGACTGTGCGCAGCACAACACACAGACACGCGTCGCGAGGACGGTAACTCGTTCACTCAACGAGACGGACGAGACTGACTTCGATATTCCACGCGCAGGGATTGGCAGCGGTGAATACTACGACTATCTCTGGGAGATTCTGGATACTGCCTACGAGTCAGTCATCATCATTCTCGACGAGGTGGACCGACTCGATGACGATGATATTCTTATGCAGCTCTCGCGGGCTCGCGAATCGGGGAAAGCGGATTGCCACCTGGGCGTCATCGCCGTCAGCAACAAGATCGAGTATCGCGACCAGCTGAACGAACGCGTCAAGTCGAGTCTTCGCGAGGAGGAGTTCGTCTTCCAGCCCTACGATGCGAATCAACTGCGCGAGATTATGAAGCACCGACGGGACGCGTTCCACGATGGCGTTCTCTCGGATGATGTGATCCCGCTGACGGCGGCACTAGCCGCTCAAGAACACGGTGACGCCAGAAAGGCCATCGAAATTCTTCGTCACGCCGGCGAACTAGCCGAACGAGAAAACGTCGACACAGTCGTTGAGGAACACGTTCGTGATGCTCAGGAGTGGGCTGAAATCGATCGGTTCGAGGAGCTTCTCCGTGGATCGACGACCCAGGTCAAATTCATCCTCTATTCGCTCGCGCTGCTCACCGAAGAGAATCCGAACGAGGATGGATTCTCTACCAACCGGATTTACGAACGGTATCAAGCGACGACAGAGAAGGCCGATGCGAAGACTCTCAGCGAGCACCGCGTCTATGAGCTGTTGAAAGAGCAGGCGTTCCTCGGTGTCGTTGAATCAACTCGGACCGGTGGTGGCCGGGGTGAAGGCAGTTATCTCGAACATCGGTTGGTTCAGGACACGGGTATCGTGTTGAAATCTGTCCTTCGGGACAGCCGGTTGGAGGACTTGGCCTAGCTCCCGTTTCGGTCGCTGACCACACCCCTGGTCACGAGTGTATCTCTCGACACGTCGGGCACGTGGGGTGGGTGATCCGAGGTCGTCTTCTACTTCCACTAATCGACTTTGGCCGGGTGAGGAAACGACGGAAACGTGGGGGGTGTGATCCCCTCAACTGTGGCCGCATTCCTTCTATGGACCTCCAGTTACGACGGAAACGTGGGGTGGGTATCTTCTCTTCGCGTTTTACCTGTCTGGGCTGACCGGACCCATTCACACTGAGGGGTGTGGGGTGGGTTGAACCCATTCACATTCTGGGGGGTGTCCTCTGCTACGCTACTAATTTCGCTCGACACACCCCGGCCCCAGTTCACTACCGTCTATTCGTCGGGACTGACGGGGCCTTTATACTGGGAACGAACTTTTTCGCCTTCTCGCCACTGCCAGTAGTAGTAGCGGTTGTCGTTAATCTCCTTGATCGTGATCGTGGCCTTCGCCGGGACGTCGTCCGGAAGATCGTCGGGGCGTTCTTCAATCTCGTTTTCATCTGAGTCATCTTCGAGACGTGCCTCGCGAGCTTTGTGCTCAGCTAGCTCTTCAGCGTAGCGGGCAACGTGCTGGAGCTGCTCAGAAGAGGACTCGTTGAGCGTATTGACGAGGTCTGTCGGGAGTTCCGCCGGCGGCGTCGGTGGCTCGTAGGACATCAGCGGTCGCCTCGTGTTAACCAACAAAGCGCGTATCGGCATAGATTTGTTGGTTAATCAGGTATCGGCTCGTCGCGGGCTGAAGAGTATGAATAGCAAACTATTCACAAATAGCAACCGGGGGCGCTGTCGATGTCAAACCAACGGCAATCAATTAAACCTCACCGTAGCGGAGGTCGAGAACGCAATTGGTGCTGTGAAACTCACGACCATTCTCTTTCTGACTCACGGTAGGAAACGTCGAGATCGAGATCGTCGTACATGCGATCGAGCATAGCGAGTGCTGACTGAAACGTCGCATAATGCTCCTGCATGAACGCTATCGTCTCGAGCCGAGAGATGACTGGATATCCTTCGACGTGGTCGGGGTTGAGCACGGAACGCTCGTCGAGGACGATTTGGAGAGGGCCTTCAAACGAGTCCTCCGGTCGACGCTCAAATCCTGTTGGGATTCCAAATTGTTCGAAAAAACGCTGCCAGGCGTCGACGTCCTTCTCACGGACAGCAAGAAAGAGCGGGTAGTCGTCGGGCTCGCGACCGACTTGGTAGCCGCCCTGAGTCCACACGTAGACGGCGTCGATCCGCGTGAACGCGAACGGCCAGTCACCGAACTGTGGGAGTACGTACGCCTCTTCGATGGACGGTGGGTTCACGCCGCCACTCGTGGCCAGCAGGTCTTGTGCCGCATTACGGACGCGATCGTCGGTCACGAACAGTCCGTCATCATATCGAAGATACCCTGCATCCTCTAGTTGATTGACTGCTTGTCGAACCGTTTCGTAGGGGATGTGGAGATGTTGGGCTACCGTTCGGATCGAATCCCCAGGATTGACTGCGAGCAACACTCTAGCAGCAGTCTCATCAAACGGTTCGTACATCTAATAATTACCAATATTATGGTAACAGTCAAATAGATTACTACACTTTCGGCTATGCCGTTCTGAACGGCCTATGCAATCCGTCTGACTGACTCAAGTCCCGAGACACCAGCCAGTCTGTCTCTAATCTCCTCCTCGCCAATCGCCGTAGTCCACCGGACCGTAATTTCGACGGTAATGAGTGTTGCCGACAGCTGTGGCTCGATACTATCCAATTCGTCAATCGTGACGTCATCGATAGTTTCGGGCCGCGAGAGACGCTTCTCAGCGTCAGTGACGAGGTCCCTATCTGCGCCGCAGGGGATTCGAATCGTCACGACGGCAATTGTCGTCGATTCTGGGTCGGTGGTATTGGATACTGCCATATTTTCATCTCCGTTGAGGGGCGTCTCACGGGCCAGATGTTCGACAGCTGTACTCCGAGTGCGCGAGGGACGATTCGAACGTCCGTCTCGGTCGTGGCACGACCGTGTGTTTCCGAACTCCACCACTCGCGCATCCTCAAAACAAAAAATAGGCTCTGTAGTTTCGATACACTGCGCTGGATTTCACGGATATCGGACGCTCCGACGAAGGTTGTAGACGGTGGCTTTGAGGATGATTTCACGGAATTCGAGCCACCAGCTTCGCGCACGCACGGCAC